>JBKQHJ010000210.1:0-3326 GCA_052148835.1 Bryobacteraceae bacterium | reverse complement strand
GTTGACGACGGGATCCACCAGCCGAGCTATGCCCTGCGGTTTCCCCTGGAAATAGATCTCGACGGAGACCGAGTCGAGCGGATCGAAGCGCACTTCGACGGTTTCGCCGGCCAGTTGCGGCGGGGCTTCGTAGTAGCGGTTCTGCAGCAGGAAAGTGCAGTCGCGGCGCACCAGGCGATTCAGGCGATGAAAAAAGAGACGGCGCAGATCGGTAGCCGGCGGCAGTTGCCGGATATGCTCGATGTCGCGCTGCCAGCGCAGCAGCGGGGTGGTCCCCAACGCGCTGTGTTCGGTGCGGTGATAGGCATTGTCGATCCAGGCCCACAGGCGCTCGTTGAGATCCTCCAGCGAGAGCGTTTGCTTGCGGTCCAGGTTGGCCAGGAACTGTTCGCGGACGGAACGGAAGTAGCGTTCGATTTTGCCGCGCCCCTCGGGCTGATACGGCGGCGTGTGCACCACCAGGATGCCGATGGAAGCGGCGATGCGCGCCAGTTGCTGTCCGCGATAGATCTTGGCGTTATCCATGTAGAGCCGCACCGGCAAGCCGCGGGCGGCGATGGCCTGGCGCAGACAGTCTAGGCAGGCATCCAGTCCCTGGCTGGTGTAGAACTGAGCATGCGGGATCAAGCGGCTGGCATCATCGAGAGTGGCGTGCAAATAGGCCTGTATCTTGCCGCCGCTGGGGCGTTGCACGTAGGGGCCGAAGAGCATGTCGGACTGCCAGATCTGGTTGCTGTGTTCGGCTTCGAACTTCTTGTGCGGTGGCGGAGCGAGCAGCTGCTTTTCCGAGAGGCCGCGTTGTTTGAGGAAGCGATACAGAGTCGAGGCGGAAAGCGCGGGTTCGTTTTGGCCGGACGACAGAGCCAGCTCACGCAACAACGTGGCGCCGGTGCGATGCGGATTTTCGCGCTTGAGGCGTTCGATCAGATCGGCGAGTTGCGGCGTGATGGTGCGCGACTGTCCGCGATCTTGCCGGGCTTGCGGCGCCAAAGCTTCGAAGCCGCCATTGCGGTAACGGAGCGCCCACTCCAGCAGGGTATCCACCGAAACCGAGGTGCGATCGGAATGCGGAATCTCGTAGTGGCGGGCGGCGATCTCTTGCGCGCGGCGGGTGAGTTCGCCGCGGGGCAGAGATTCCAGGACCAGCGGCGCGATCAACCCGTACCGGAACAGGGCGACTTTTTCGGCTTTGGCATCCATGAAGAAAATCTCCTGAGCCAGAAGCATAAGGCCAAGGGCATCGCCGGCTCCATGCAAAAGCTGTGTGGGGCACTCAGGCGGGAGGTGCCGCCGGGCCGAGCGCGGCACAACGCCCGTCCGGAGCGAGAAACGCCGGCCAGCCTAACAGGTGGAATCGCAGATCGGCGAACAGGAAACGGTGGGCGGTGACCCAGCCGGTGGATTGCAACATGTCGAGGGCACGGCGGGCGAAGGTCGGAGCCGCCGGTGGCGCAACCAACGCCGCCAAAACCGCACAAAGAGACTCACACTGCCGTTGGAAGCGGCGAACCCAGAACTGTCCCCGCTGATAAGGCATGGCGCCCTGCGCAGCTTTGGCTGACGCTGCGGCGAGAGTGGAGCCCTGAAGCAGGCGGGCAACCAGAAAGAACGAGATGACAGTGATACCGAAGCGGAGATAGGGCAACGCAAACTCCGGCAACATGGAAACGGTGCGTTTACAGGACCGGCACAGGTAACGGCGCACGCGGATGGAGCCGTCGAACCCGGCGTCCACTAGCGTGCGGCTGTAGAAGCCGTGCGCGGTGAGCGAGTGCTGAGCCTGACACTGCGGACACTGAGTGGGCCGATAGCGATCCGGATCGGCAATCTCTTCGGCATACTGTTGGACGGAGCCCGCGAAGGGATGTAAGATTTGCACAAGAACTCCCTCAAGAACGGATAAAACATGATCTCTTGGGTAGCGATGGACCGCATTGTGGAAAGAAAGCGCGCCGCCCATGCCGCCTACCGCAAGCAAGCCGCGGGGAAGGTGCTGCGCTCGGATGCCAAGCGGCTCACCGATGGTGAGTTGCTGGCCAAGTTGTGCTCTTTCGGCATCGAGTTGGACCGGCTCTCGCTGGAGCGGCTTTGCGACCACGCGCTGTCAGCGGAAGAGATCGCCCAGCCGCTGCTCGACCAGCGCACCTTCCACGGCAAGCACGAGCAGATGGAAAGCGACTGGATCTGGATTTGCTTGTCGGCTCTATGGCAGCGCTGGTTTCCTGACAAACCTTCTTTCGAGGCGCTGGACGACAAGATGCAGGCCGGCTATGAACTGCGGGAGTCCGGCGCCGTGGCGGTTTGCCGTGTGTGGCTGGAGGCGTGGAACGATGTGCTGCGCATCTTGGACAAGGCCGCCATGCGGTCGATTCAGGAGTTCGATGATCGGTTCGGAGGGAGCCAATCGCTATTTAACTGGATTCAGGATCTGGAAAGCGAGTTGTGGAATGCGGGGCTGGAGGATCGGCAGTTTCTCACTGCTAGGATCGCGCTGTGCGAAGAGGGGTTACGGCGCTTTCGCACTGACGACGACTTGATGACCGAGAACCGGCGTCGCGCCTTGGCGGAGTCCTACTACGAACTGGGCGAGACGGACAAAGCAGAGGCTCTCTATCGCGGATGGCTGCATTTGGACCCACGCTGGGGTTGGGGATGGATCGGTTGGTCGGATTGCTGCCGATTCACGCGCACCGAGCGGCGCGACTGGAATCAGTGCGAACAGATCCTGCGAGAAGGACTTTCGATTGCGGGCGTCCGGGACCGCGCGGATATCGCCGACCGGCTCGCCGATGCGTGCCAGGAGCAGGGACGTAACGCGGAGGCGGCGGAGCTTCGGCGGCAGGCGAAACGAAGCGCCGCAACTGTCGAGGTGTCGCAGAGCGTCACTTCGGTCGGCAAAGTTTTACGCCAGAAGACCCAGGTCACCATCGGCGGGGCAGGACTGCCGCTCAGCGAGATGTCGAACGTGGCGGCCGCGATGCGCGAGACTATTACTCCCATCACCAGGCAAAAGGCCGGCAGGAACGAGCCATGCCCTTGCGGGAGCGGCAAGAAATTCAAGAAATGCTGCGGCGCTTGAGTGCCTGGCAGCTGAATCGGGCTCAAGTTCTCTCACGCTGACGGCCTCCACTCTGCCGCATATCTTTCCGCTCCAAGCGGACTCAATCTGAGAAAAATGGCCCGACAAGAGGCCGACAATCACGGCACGTTACAGTCGATTCAATCTCACAGACGTGGAACGAGTGGTCCTGCCGCGCGAATACGCGAGTTCCTTCCGATCCGAACTGCCCGCCTACGAAGGTCAGCTCAGCTTCCCCGCGTGATGG
>JBKQHJ010000209.1:0-2831 GCA_052148835.1 Bryobacteraceae bacterium | reverse complement strand
CTCTTTGACGTGCTCGATTTCCTCGTGAACAAATTCCCCGGCTTGCGTGCTGGGCGATTTCCCCTCGCGAGCGTCCTTGCGCGCCCGCTCGATGATTCTCTTTTCCGGCATGATGACCTCCAGCCATGGCGAGTTGCAATTGAGATTCCGCCAACTGCAACTCGCGGCGTAAACAACGTCGATTGCAGCGTTTTTAACGCGTAGCGGCGATGTGCGCGGCCTGCTGGTTGATCGAGGTCGCAAGCGAGGTCAGCTTCTGGTCGGCGCGCTTTTCCTCTTCGAGCGTCTGCTGCAGCAACTGAACGGCGTCCTTCAATCCCAGATTCTCCGCGAAGGCTCGCGTCGAGCCGTAGGCGGCGATTTCGTAATGCTCCACGCGATTGGCAGCCGCGATAATGGCGGCGTCGCGCAGCGGGGATCGTTCGGTTTCCGAGATGGCATCCTCACCTTCCGCGATGAGCCCTTTCATCCCTTCGCAGGTCTCGCCTTTGGCCTTGGCGCCGATCAGCGTGAAGATGCGCTCCAGACGCTGCACCTGGCCGCGGGTCTCCTGGAGGTGCGCTTCAATCGCCTGGCGCAACGGCCCTGAGCTGGCTTCCGCCATTTTCGGTAAAGCTTTCACCAGGCGCTGTTCGGCGTCATAAAGATCCTCAATCTGCGCCACAAAAAGATCGTGCATGTTTTCGATTTTCATAAGATTGCCTCTCCATGCGAGCGGATGAAAGTCCGCCCTGTTGAAGGAGACTCCCCTGAGTCGCAACCGTTTCCGGAATCAGCATGTCGCGTTCGAGTGGTGGCGCTAGACGATCGGTCGGGTGGCGTGGGATCGCTTTCATTGGCCGCGAAGTGATGAGGGATTATAATGTCGCTATGAAGCCGCGATTTTCATTCCTGCTGAGCGCTGCGGCGATGCTCGCAACGCCGATCTTTCTGAATGCGCAAACATCCCCGAAACGGGCGGCGAAGAAAGCGTGGACCACGCCGCGCACTCCCGACGGTCATCCGGAACTGGAGGGCATCTGGACCAACGCGACCATCACCCGCATGGAGCGGTTGCCGGAGTTCAACGGCAAACTCGACTTGAGCGATGCGGAAGCCAAAGCGTTCGAGGCCAAGGACCACCAGGATTCCGAAGAAGAGCCCGGCAAGGACGGCGTGATCCTGGGAGGCGTGAAGTTTTCGGGCGCCAACGCGGGGTATAACGAGCTGTTCATCGACCGCGGCAATCAGCTGGCGCGCGTGGACGGAAAAAAGCGCAGCTCGCTGATCATCGATCCGCCGGATGGAAAGGTTCCGCCGCGCGTGGCCGGCTCCGGCGGCATGTTTGGCCGGGGACGCGGAGGCGGGGGCGCATTTCGCGAATCCGACAACGTGAAGAACCATCCCATTTCAGAGCGCTGCCTGCTGGGATTCGGATCGACATCTGGTCCGCCCATGATGCCGGTGCTGTACAACAACAACTATCAGTTCGTGCAGACTGCCGACACGTTCATGATCATGGTGGAGATGATTCACGACGTGCGTGTGGTCCGGATCAACGGGACGCACAAGCCTCCGGAAATCCGGCAATGGCTGGGCGATTCGATCGGGCACTGGGAAGGCGACACGCTGGTGGTTGATACCACGAATTTCAACGGCCAGGCGAGATTTTACGGGTCGGATCAAAACCTGCACACCATCGAACGGTTCCAGCGCGTGGACCCGAGCACGATTCTGTACCGCGTGACCATCGACGATCCGACTACCTGGACCAAGCCGTGGACCATGGAATATCCATTCGTGGCGACGAAGGGTCCGATTTACGAATATGCGTGTCATGAGGGCAACTACGCCATGGAAGACATCCTGGGCGGGGCCCGCAAAGCGGAAACGCAAACGACCAAGCACTAATTATTCGCGTGCCGCGTTGGCCTTCTTCAAAAACCGGACGGTGACGGTTCCCATCCCGGCTACGGCCAGCGCCAGGGTCACGTATAAAATTCCGGGATGCTGTTCGCTCCAGGGCTTGGCCGGCGCGGGTTTTTCGCGATAAGAGACGTTCGATTCTTCGGCCCCCGCAGTGATGGTGGTCTCTGGGGCGGGCGCCTCGCGCGCCAGCAGATCGCGCAGGTCATAAGAAGGCGCGTGCGCTTCGGGATTGCCGTAATAGACGGCATACGCGCCGCCGGCGGGTTTGAACTTTACCCGCGTCCGGATGACGCTGAGCGTGGCGGATTTCACGGCGAGCGGCCGATCGTCGCGATTGTAGATGCGCAGGCGCAGGTACCGTTGATGATTCTCCGGGAAATCGATTTTGAGCGATTGCTCGCCTGGCAATTTCGACAGCACACCCTGGCCTAACCGCGACCAATCTTTACCATCCGCGCTCGACTCCACTGCGGCGGCGCGCTGAAACGCTGGCGTGTCCACGTCCAGCAGAAGCTGGTCGTGCGGAATGCCGCGCGCGCCCAGGTCCCAGGTGTATACCGTGCTCTGGGTTTTCGAATCATTGACCGGTTCGGGCGTGAGCGACGCCATGGTGTCGCGCACGGGAGGCTTGTCCTCTTCGATGGTGACGCGGCATTCGGTCACGGCTTTGGGATCCTTCCATCCGTAAATGGTCACGCGAACATATCTGCGCGTGGATACCGGATAGCCGACATAGAGCACGGAAACCTGCCGGTCATCCGCTGAAAAATCGAAGACATAGCCGTCGTCGCGGACCCGCGTCCAGCGGCTGCCGTCGTCGCTGGTGGCGATTCCGACGCGCTGGCGGAAGTTGGTGCGCGGCGTCGCCAGGTGAATGCCGTTGTGACGATGGCCGGCGCCGACGTCGACGGTCAGTTCCAGGC
>JBKQHJ010000208.1:0-51119 GCA_052148835.1 Bryobacteraceae bacterium | reverse complement strand
GAAATCGTTGGCTACGGCATGTCCGCCGACGCATTTCACATGACCCAACCCGCCCCCGAGCACGAAGGCGGTTTCCGCGTGATGCGCAACGCGTTGCGCGACGCGAAACTCGACGCCAGCGTAGTCGGATACCTCAACGCTCACGGCACCTCAACGCCCATCGGCGACACGCTAGAAGCGCACGCCATTCGAAATTTATTTGGGAAAAAAGTTCCGGTCAGTTCCACCAAATCCATGACCGGCCATCTGCTGGGCGGCGCGGGCGGCCTGGAGGCCGGTATTACGGTGCTGGCCCTGCGCGATCAGATCGCGCCCCCTACTGTGAATCTCGACGCTCCCGATCCTGAGTGCGACCTCGATTATGTCCCGCACAAAGCCCGTCGGATGAAGATCGACTACGCGCTGTCGAATTCGTTTGGATTTGGCGGCACCAACGGCTGCCTGATTTTCAAGCGATATGCCGGGTGATCCCCAGACGCGTCCATGAAAATCCTGGTCTCCATCAAGCAAGTCCCCTCGCGCGACTCGCAGCTCCGCATCGATTCGAGCGGCCGTTGGATTCAGGAGAACGACCTCAGCTTCGAGGTCAACGAGCCCGATGCCTTCGCTCTCGAAGAAGCGCTGCGGCTGAAGGAAAAGCACGGCGGCGAAGTGGTCGCCCTCCTCGCCGGACCCGCGCGCGCCTCGCAGACCATTCGCGAAGCGCTCGCCAAAGGTGCCGACCGCGCCATTCACATCGAAGAAGAGAATCTCGCGTCGTTCGACACCCTGGGTGTGGCCAGGCTGCTGGCCAAAGCCGCCGAAGCCGAGCATCCCGATTTGATCCTCACCGGCCTGCAATCCGACGACCTGGGTTACGGCCAAACCGGCGTCGTGATGGCCGAGCTTCTTGGTCTCCCGCACGGCACCATCATCATGGCCGTCGAAAAGATGGATGACAAAATCGATTCCGGCATTCGCGTCAAGCGCGAGCTCGAAGACGGTTGGTTTCAAAACGTCGAGATGCCGCTTCCGGCGGTCCTCACCATTCAATCCGGCATAAACAAGCTGCGCTACGCGACCCTGATGGGTATCAAGAAAGCCAAGACCAAAGAGGTGAAGCGGATCACCGCGGCCGAATTGGGCGTGAGCGCCGCGCCGACGGCCGTCATCGAGCGCGTATATCTTCCCGAGCGTACCAAGCAGACTCAATTGATCGAAGGCAGCCCGAAGGAAGCCGCCGCGAAGCTGGTCGAGAAGCTCCGGTTCGAGGTTCGGGTCATATGAGATCAACGACATGAGTGGCGTCCTGGTGGTGATGCAGCAGTCAGGCAGCGGCTGGCATCGGATGTCCTGGGAGACGCTTGCCGCCGGCCAGCAGCTCGCTGCACAGATGGGCAAGAAAGCCTATGCGACCGTCCTCGGCCACCGTGTCGCGGCGCTCGCCGGAGAACTATCCAGCAAGAAGCTCGATCACGTTCACGCGGTTGAGCACGCTTTGCTTTCCACCTATACCGCCGATGGCTTCACCGCGGCTCTGGAACAGTTGATCCGAAAGCACAGCCCGTCGATTGTACTGTTCCCTCACACCTATCAAGTCCGCGACTTCGCGCCCAAACTCGCCACTCGCTTCGGCCAAGTCTTAGTTAGTGACTCCGTCGGCTTCCGCGTCGAATCGGGCGCGCCCATCTTCGTTCGCCAGCTTTTTCAAGGCAGGTTGAACGCGGATGTCAGGCTCGGCGGCGCGGAACCGCATTTTGCCTCCATCCAGGCCGGCGCCTTTCGAGCCGACCAAGTGCAGGACGGCACATCGCAAGTGGAAACCTTCGCGCCCGAGCTGAGCGCGGACATCATTCGAGCCAAACCGCAGGAGCCGTTCCGCGAGTCCGCCCGCGCCGTCGATCTAACCTCGGCCGACATCATCGTCTCCGTCGGCCGCGGCATCAAGGAAAAGGACAACATCCCGATCGTCGAAGAACTCGCCAAAGCTCTCGGCGCGGAACTGGCAGCTTCACGTCCCATCTGCGACAACGGATGGCTTCCCATGGAGCGCCAAGTAGGCAGCTCCGGTCAAACGGTTTCGCCCAAGATGTATCTCGCCGTTGGAATCTCCGGCGCCATCCAACATCTGGTTGGAATGAAGGGCGCAAAAACCATCGTCGCCATCAACAAGGATGCCAACGCTCCCATCTTCGAAGTAGCCGATTACGGCATCGTCGGCGATCTGTTCGAAGTGGTTCCCGCGTTGATCGAAGAAGTCAAAAAAGCGAAGACATAGGTCGTGAGTGGCCGTACGCTGGAGTAGCCGATTCCGCCTACAAGCGCTCACGCTGGAGTACCCGCAGTCCAGAGCCGTATCGGTGACCGACTTACCCTCCGCAAGCAGCCGGATCGAATCGAGCAGCCGCGCTTTCTGGCGTCACATGCCAAAGCTCATGCCAGTTTCGTCACGGAAGCAATGTCGCCGCCTATTCGAAACACTATACGTTCTGCCATCGAACTCGTCGGGGGGCCGATCCCTTGACGCCCCGCCCCCGTAAACGCTGCGCCGTTTGAACGACAGGCGTGATGGACTACGGGTCCGCCCCCGGATTGCGCTCGCGCGGCTCTAGAACCAGACCGTACCGGGCGTCCAAGCGACGCCCCGCAGGACCTCGCCGAAACCGGCTGTTCTCAATGTGGAGAAGCGCTCCTCCGTCGGAAGAGCGGTGGCGCTCAGTTGATCCGTAATTACGACCAGCTTGTTCGGATCGGCGCCCTGGTCGCCGCTCCCGCTGATGGTGGAGGTGGTCGCGTAAATGGTCGCGGTCCCGTCCCAATTCACATTGCCCGTGATATTGCGAAGGCCGTCGGTGGCCGGCGCCCACGGAAGATTCGACCCGCCAGGTCCGGAGTTGTTCCCGGTGGGATAACCAGGCACGTTGTACGGGACGCCGAGGGCCAAGCCGTTAGTCAAAGTATATGCGAGCTGCCATTCGCCGGCGCTTGAGTTAAATATCCACTTCTGGAGGCCAGCTGTGGGGTTTTGCGCGGGCGTGGCGGGGGTGTAGAAATCAGCGACGGTTGAGCCCGCATTGCCGCTGCCTTCATCGGCGACGTAAAGAGTGGTGGCATTTGCAAACCAGATGCCGAAGGGGAAGTTTATAACGGCAGGGGGTTTCGCTTTGGCGAGGGTCGTGGGAAGGCCCTTCAGGACGCACATATTGTAAGGCTGCAGGCCATCGCTTTGAATGACAGTGGGGTTGGTGTCGTAAGCCAGGGGCGACGTCGGAAGCCTGGCTCCGGAGGCGGGAAGGCCCACGCCGGTGGTATCGGTGCACACCGTTCCGGTGGTGTCGACGAAGTAGACGGTGTTAATGCCGTTGCTTCCGCTTCCCTTCGTGTAATAGAGCACATTGTTGAAAATCGTCAAGCCTCGGAAGTTGGTATCCTTCCCGATCTTGTCCAGCTTGTCGCCCAACTGCGCAATGTTGAAGCTCCCCACGGCCGTGGGTGTTCCGGGATTTTGGGTGGATTCCGGCGCCGTCGTGGGCGTGAGCATCTGCGCGCCGGTGCTGATAATGACGCCGACCGGCTGGGGAGTTTGTGTCCCGTTGCCCGCGTTGCCGGCCATGTAGACCAGGTTCTCGCCGCGAGAATCGTTCAGGATCGCCGCGCGGCCGTTGTCGCCGGTAAAAGAGTTAGTTTTCGTGAAGTGAAGTTCACCGAATTGATCCACTTCCGCCACCGAGCGATAGTAGCTGTTTCCGGGTGCAACAGTGGGATCGATTTCTCCGGGCGTGTTGGAGTTCGAAACGTCAATTGCCCCGATCGGCGCGAAATAGCCCATGAAGGTGAGGGCCTTGCCGTCGGTTGACAGGTTCACCGCCAATTCCGATTTTGAGGAGAAGCTGGTGACCATTTGATCGCTGTTAGGTCCGACCCCGTGCTGGGAGCTGTTAGGCACCTCGAGCGACGACAAAACCCAGCCGAACGGGGTAACCTGGTCGACAAAGATCTTGGAAGTGATGCCGAAGCTGCCATCAACGGTATCGTTGTTGAAAACGTACGGATAGGCGCTGCTCGTTACCGCGGTTACAGGCGTGGGGCAGTTAGCAGGCGAGCAATTCGGCGGCAGAACGGTCTTCCCGGCTGTAATGCTGCCCGTGTTCACGTAGACGCTGCGGGTGACCGCCAGGTTAAAAGGCAAAAACAGGAAGAATCCGTCGTCGTCGTCCGCACGGGCGGTCTGGACGCCCAGCAAAGTAAAGATCGAAACGGCGGCTAGTAACGTTGCGGCCGCGAACCGACGGCTTCGTTTTCTCAAGACGTTCGCTCTCGATGGTCGCCTTCTTGCGATGTTCGCTTTCATTGATCATCTCTCCTCGGAAGTTTGGGATGGAACTGAGACGTGTGCTCGACACGTACAGCGAGTTAACCCTAGCACCGAAACATCACAAATCCATGACTGCTCTTTCGCAGTTCGGTAAATGTCAGCGGAAGTTTTGAGCGTGCGCACGAAAAAGAAATCGCAGGGCGGCAACCTGCCCAACCACCGTGTTTGGCTTCAGCTTCTTTTTGTGCAGCAGTTGGGCTTGGTACTCGCGAATATGACTCGAAAATTTCTCGTGCGGCTATAATCGCCGATTCGTTCGCTGTCCCCCAATCCCCAACCCCTGCGCTGGCCCCGCCATTGGACAATCCACGCGCCGCTCCCCCATGATGGATAGATATGGAAATCGTCAAGGTTGTTGGCCGCGAGATCCTCGACTCGCGAGGCAATCCCACCGTCGAAGCCGACGTGCTTCTGGCGGATGGTTCCATCGGGCGAGGCGCTGTTCCTTCCGGCGCTTCCACGGGTGAGCACGAAGCGGTTGAGCTGCGCGACGGCGATGCCGATCGCTACTTGGGCAAAGGTACTCAGAAGGCCGTCAAGAACATCCTCAAGAAAATCGCTCCGGAGGTCACCGGCATGCCGGCCGAGGACCAGGGCGCGCTCGATCGCAAAATGATCGAACTCGACGGCACGCCGAATAAGAGCAAACTCGGCGCCAATGCGATTCTCGCCGTCTCCATGGCCGCCGCGCGCGCCGCCGCGCAATCCCAGCAAACTCCGCTCTATCGCTACTTGGGTGGCGTCAGTGCCAACCTGCTCCCGGTTCCCCAGATGAACATTCTCAACGGCGGCGCGCACGCCGACAACTCGGTGGACCCGCAGGAGTTCATGATCGTCCCTCACGGCGCGCCTAAATTCTCGGAAGCGCTTCGCATGGGCGTCGAAACGTTTCACACGCTCAAGGGCGTTCTGAAGAAGCGCGGCTACTCCACTGCGGTCGGCGATGAAGGCGGATTCGCGCCAAATCTCAAGTCGAACGAAGAAGCGCTCGAGGTCGTGCTGGAAGCCATTACCAAGGCCGGCTATAAGCCCGGCGAGCAAATCAGCATTGCGCTCGATCCCGCCGCCAGCGAGTTCTATGACACCGAAAAACGCAAGTACGTCTTCAAGAAGTCCGACAAAAGCGAACACACCTCGGATCAAATGGTGAGCTTCTGGTCCAAGTGGGTGGAGCAATATCCGATCATCTCGCTCGAAGACGGCATGGCGGAGGATGACTGGGACGGCTGGCGCGCGCTCACCTCAGCTCTGGGATCGAAGATCCAACTGGTCGGCGACGACATCTTCGTCACCAACACCGAACTGTTGGCGAAAGGCATCGAAAAAGGAATCGCCAATTCGATTCTTATCAAGGTGAACCAGATCGGAAGCGTCTCCGAAACGCTGGAGGCCATGCAAATGGCCACGGCCGCCAACTATACCAACGTCGTCTCGCACCGGTCCGGGGAAACCGAAGACGCCTTCATCGCCGATTTCGTGGTGGCCACGCGCGCCGGTCAGATCAAGACCGGTTCGGCCAGCCGCACCGATCGAATCGCGAAATACAATCAGCTTCTGCGCATCGAAGAGGAACTGGGCGCCGATGCCAAGTTCGCGGGCCGGAAAGCTTTCCACCAGTAGGCCGGGCCACCAATAATGCAAGGCCAAAAGAAGCCACTCGTTCTCACCATCCTGGATGGATGGGGCTACTCGTCGGCGACGGAGGGCAATGCCATCGCCGCCGCGCGCAAGCCCACTTATGATTTGCTGTTGCGCAAATACCCCAACACGCTGGTGCGCACCTCCGGTCCCGCGGTTGGTTTGCCGGAAGGCCAGATGGGAAACAGCGAAGTTGGCCATTTGAATATCGGCGCCGGCCGCGTCATTTACATGGACGTGACCCGCATCGATCGGATGATCGCCACGCGCGAGTTCTTCAACAATCCAGTCCTGCTGGATTCCATGAAGCACGCCAAAACACATCGCCTGCACCTGATGGGTCTCTGTAGCGACGGCGGCGTGCATTCGCTGCTGACGCACCTCTACGCGTTACTGGAAATGGCCAAAAAGCAAAACGTGGAGGAGGTGTTTTTGCATTGCTTCATGGACGGCCGCGACACGCCGCCCGAGAGCGGCGCAGGCTTTATCGAACAAATTCAAAAAGAGACCCGGCAAATCGGTATCGGCAAAATCGCGACGGTTTCCGGCCGCTACTACGCCATGGATCGCGACAAACGTTGGGACCGCGTGGAACGCGCGTTCGCCGCCATGGTGCTCGGCAAAGGCGAAAAATCCCAGGATCCCATCGCGGCCGTTAAACGATCCTACGAGCGCGGCATCACCGACGAATTCATCGAACCCATCACCATCGTCGATGCGCATAACCAGCCCGTTGGCCTGATCCGCGACGACGACGCCTGCATCTTTTTCAACTTCCGCGCCGATCGCGGACGCGAGATGACCATGGCGTTGACCGATTCCGCGCTCGAAAAGCCGTCCCGCTCCGTCGCGCCCAAGAATCTGCACTTCACTACCATGACCGAGTACGACGGCAGCTTCAAGCTTCCTTTCGTGCTCCCCCGCGAACATCCCAATAATATTCTGGCCGACGTGATGTCGCAGTTGAACTGGAAGAATCTGCGCGTCGCGGAGACCGAGAAATACGCGCACGTCACCTACTTCTTCAACGGCGGCAATGAGAAGCCTTATCCCGGCGAGAGCCGCGAGCTGGTGCCGTCACCGAAGGTGGCGACGTACGATCTGAAGCCCGAGATGAGCGCGCAAGGCATCACCGACGTGGTGGTGAGCGCCATCGAAAGGCGCGAATTCGACATGATCATCATGAACTACGCCAACGCCGACATGGTAGGCCACTCGGGAAAGATGGCGCCAACCGTGCTGGCCGTCGAAGCCGTGGACGCGGGCCTCGGCCAGATCTATGCCGCGCTCCAGCGATCCGGTGGAACGTGGATGATCACCGCCGATCACGGCAATGCCGAGACCATGATCGATCCGGTCACTAAGGCTCCTCACACGTATCACACGACGAATCCCGTGCCGTTCATCCTGGTGAGCGATTCGCGCGTCATGCTGCGATCGAGCGGAGCGCTGCAGGACATTTCACCGACCGTCCTCGGTTTCCTGGACGAAAAGCAGCCCAAGGAAATGACCGGCCGCGACCTGCGCCTCTGACGTATGGTGGCGCACGCACTCGTGCGTGCCGCGTCGGCACTCCTGCCGACGCTTGGCAGTTACACTAAGACTATATGCCCAAACAATATGCAGCACCGCCGTCCATGTCGATCGATCCCGCCGCCAAGTACACGGCCACGTTCGAAACATCGAAGGGCAAAATTGTCTGCGAGCTTTTCGCCAAAGACGCGCCCAAGACGGTGAACAATTTTGTATTCCTCGCCCGCGAGGGTTTTTACGATGGCACGACATTTCACCGCGTCATCAACGATTTCATGATTCAAGGCGGCGACCCGACGGCCAGCGGCCGCGGCGGCCCCGGCTACAAGTTCGAAGACGAAACGAAAGGCAGTCCCAACAAGCACAAGGTTGGTTCGCTCTCTATGGCCAATGCCGGCCCGAACACCAATGGCAGCCAATTCTTTATCACTCATATCGCCACCGATTGGCTGGACGGCAAGCACACCATCTTTGGCCAAGTTACTAGCGGCCAGGACGTCGTCGACAAAGTGCAACAGGGCGATCAATTGAAGTCCGTGACAGTTCAGGAAGGCTAACCTAAGTGGCGTTTCCCATTCACAGAATGCGCCGCCTGCGCGCCACGCAGGCGTTGCGGAACCTGGTTCGCGAAACCCTGCTCGATCCGGCCGATTTCATTCTTCCGCTGTTCATCTGCCCGGGTGAAAACGTGCGCCGCGAGATCGGCTCCATGCCCGGGCACGCGCAGCTTTCGGTGGACCGGCTGGTGACAGAGTGCGCGGAAGCTCACTCGCTCGGCATCGGCGGCGTCATTCTGTTCGGGATTCCGGAGACCAAGGACGAAATCGCATCGGGCGCCTACGCCGACGACGGTATCGTGCAACAGGCCGTGCGGGCGCTTAAGCGCGAAGTCCCGAAGCTCCTGGTAATGACCGACGTTTGCAACTGCGAGTACACCAGCCACGGCCACTGCGGGTTGGTGGTGGATGGCGAAGTGCAAAACGATCCCACGCTCGAGTGGCTGGCCAAATCCGCGGTCTCTCACGCCCGCGCCGGCGCCGATATCGTTGCTCCCAGCGACATGATGGACGGCCGCGTGGCCGCGATTCGCAGGGCCCTGGACGCTGCCGGTTTCACCAACACACCCATCGTCTCCTACGCCGCGAAATACGCCTCGGTCTTCTATGGACCCTTCCGCGAGGCCGCCGAATCTACGCCGCGGTTTGGCGACCGCCGCAGCTATCAGATGGATCCGGCCAACGCGCGCGAAGCGATGCGCGAAATCGAGTTGGACATCGAAGAAGGCGCCGACATGATCATGGTGAAGCCGGCCATGCCGTATCTCGACATAATTCGCCAGGCTCGCGATCGTTTTCCGCTGCCGCTCGGCGCCTATCAAGTGAGCGGCGAGTTCAGCTCGCTGATGGCCGCGATTCAAAACGGCTGGCTCGACCGCGACCGCACTATTCTTGAATCGCTCACCGCTATTCGCCGCGCCGGCGCCGATTTCATGCTCACGTATTTCGCGAAGGACGCCGCCCGCCTGTTGGCCTAGCCACTATTGCCGCACCGAAAATCCTGAGTGATTTTCCATGGGCGCTTCGCTTTCATCCACGCCCCGAACTTCGGCCCAGCGCGGCCCCTTCCACAACAGGCCTGCCAGATCGGAAAGCTGCGCCGAGGTTCCGACCGCGTACACTTCTACACAGCCGTCATCGTGGTTGCGCACCCACCCGCGGATATCCAGCGTTGTCGCCGAGTGCTCGACAAAATACCGGAATCCGACGCCCTGCACGCGGCCTCGCACCCGGTACAATTTGGCGACTTTCTGTTCGTTCAAAGTTTCTTGACGAGCGGGTACACCACGATGCGCCGAAACTCCACGGTCCCGCGATTGCCCTGCAGCAGGATCGGCCCCGGTTCGGATTCGTTGGCGTCCAACGCAATACTGGTCGGTCCATCGATGCTCTGCCGGTTAATCACGCGAATGCCGTTTAACACCACTGTGACTTCGCGGCCCACCAGGCGAATCGCCAGCATCTGCCATTCTCCGGCCTGCTTTTCGGCGTTGAGGCTGGGCGCGATCCGGCCCAAAATGGCGCCGGTGGAGCGATTCGACGGAGGACGATCGGGATCGTCGGCGATTTGAACTTCGTAGCGCCCGCGGAGAGCGACTCCGCTGTTGGCATGCGGCTCAATCCTGTACTCGGCGTCCACTACGAAGTTGACGAATTTCTTCTCCGACATCAGGTCCACCGCTCCCGCAAGAGCAGTGAGCGCTCCTTCTTTAACCACCCAGCCCGTCAAATGGCCGGGCGGTACGGCCTGCCAGCCCGCCAGGTCGCGCCCGTTGAACAAAACTACCGGCTCGCCGCGCTTCCAGGAGCCGTCGTCTTTTTCAGCCAGCGCCGGGGCATGCACCCCGGTCCATTCCAGATAGGTGGAAGGATCGCCTTCGATTTCAAAAGTTCCTCTGAGCTTGCCTTCCTCCAACCGAGCCCAATACAGTCCTTTTTCCGGACTATGATCCTTCCGAAACTTAGCTTCGAGCGCAAAGCGGAGTTCGCCCTCGGAAATGGACAGCTTGGGGATTTCGTCCAACAATCCCACGGGAGCGCCCAGGAATCGGCCACGGAGATTCTCCGTGCCCGCGCCCGCCACTTCCAGCCACCATCCGCGCTGCGACGTCGGCGCGTTCGACGAACCACCGGTTACGGTGATGTCCCACCGGCCGTTGAAGTCCTGATCGTCTATGGAGGCGCCGAAGCAGCTAAGAGCCAGGGCTGCGACGAATACAGATCGCACTGCGCTTACTTTACCAAAGTTTACGCGTGCCCGGCCATGTGAAATGTCAGCGCCCCAGCTCCGCTCGCGTTTGCAGGAACTGTATAACGTTGGCACGAGTGATGATGCCATCTAAATGATTGCCGCTGACCACCGGAAGCTGATTGACGTCATCGCGGCCCATGGTTTCTAGCGCTTCCATCACAGGGGCCGTGGGCGCGACGGTGTGCAGTTCATCCAGCGGCCGCATGATGTCGGCAAGCGTGGTGTAGGGCCAACGCGGCCGTTCCAGCGCTTTGATCTCATGCGATGTCACTAACCCGGCCACCTGTCCATTCTGCTGCACCACGAAACAGCGCCGGCCGGATCGAAGCAGATAGTTCTCGACAAACTGCTCCACGTTCATGTTCCCGTCCAGGGTGACGCAATCCGCCGTCATCACGTCGCTTACCTTTACGTCCTTCAAACCTGCCGTGAGCGCCACCGAATTGGCGCTGGCGGTGGCCGCCTGGAGCAAAAACCATCCAATAAAGGCGATCCACAATCCGCCGAACCCGGCGCCCTCGAAAAACAGGAAAATCCCCAGGGCGATGAATAGCACTGCGATGATCTTGCCAACGGCGGCGGCCCGTTCGGTGGCCCGCACTGCGTCGCGCGACGTCAGCCATAAGATGGAGCGCAGGATTCGCCCGCCATCCAACGGATAGCCGGGAACCATGTTGAAGGCGGCGACGGTGAGGTTGATGTATCCGAGCCAAACAAACATCGCGCGCAAGGGCGTGGAGGGCGTCGCTCCAATGGGCCATCCCAGCCCCCAGGCGATTCCGAGCGAGATCAGGCCGATGACGGCGCTCGAAAGCGGACCCACGATTCCCACCAGAAACTCCGTCTTCGCATCTTCAGGCTCCTTCTCGATTTGAGCCACTCCGCCCAAGGCAAACAGCGTGATTGCGCTAGTCTTCAGCCCTCGCGCCCGGGCCACCAGCGCGTGCGACAACTCGTGAGCCAGCAGCGTGATGAAGAACAGAATGGCCGTCAGTACCGCCAGCGCCCAAATCACGCCTGAGCCCCACTCCCCGTGGCTCGCCTGGAACTGTCCGCCCAAGGACATAGTGATCAAAAACGCGATCAAGAACCAACTGTAATGAAGGCCGATTTCAACGCCGAAGAGTTTGCCAAGCCGAATGGAGGATTTCATGCGTCACCTTTCCTGCTTGAGCACGTTTAGAACCAAAGCTGAGGCAGAAGGCGGGCGTTGCTGTTGGACGTTACTGTCGGCATTATTGCTGTATCAAAAGCCCGGAGCGCTCCAGCAGCGCATTCGGATCCGGATCGCGGCCCATGAAGCTCCGGTACAACTCCGCCGGATCTTCGCTGTCGCCGCGCGAAAGGATTCTATCGCGGAAACGCCCCCCTACTTCACGGCTGAAGATGCCGCCCTTTTGGAAGCGGGTGAAAGCGTCCGCATCCAAGACCTCGGCCCATTTGTAGGAATAGTAACCCGCGCCGTAACCTACCGGACTCGCGAACAGGTGCGTAAAGCTGACGATCATCGCGTAATCCTCGGGCAGTTTAGCCGGCGAAAAATGCTGCAGGATGTCGCGCGCAAACGACAGCAGGTCGACATCCGAACCCGGCGCAATGTCCCGATGCAGCGCCAGGTCGACCAAGCCGAATCCGAGCTGGCGCATCTGGGCATTGGCGGCGCGGAAATTGCGAGCGCGGCGCATTTTTTCCAACAACTCGGGCGGAATCGGCGCTCCGGTTTGATAGTGTCTCGCAAACAGATCCAGAGCGTCGCGTTCCCACGTCCAGTTCTCCATGATCTGCGAGGGCAGCTCCACGAAATCCCACGCCACGTTCACTCCGGCGAAGCCGCGCAGTTCCACGCGGGTCAGACAATGATGCAAGAGATGGCCGAACTCGTGAAAAATGGTCTGAACCTCGCGGTGCGTCAGCAGCGATGGGCGATCCTGGCCCGGCGGCGTCAGGTTGCCGCAGATCAGCCCTAGATGCGGATCTTGATGGTCGGTGTGCAGCTCGCCGGTGATGAGATGATCCATCCACGCGCCCCCGCGTTTGTTTTCGCGCGGGAACCAGTCGGCGTAAAAAGCCCCCACCAGATCGCCCCCGGACCGGCTTCCGTCCGCGGTTCGGCTAACGTCGCGGATTTCGTAATACTTCACATGCGGATCCCATACCGGCACTCCAGGCTTTTCCACCACCGCAATTCCGTACAGCCGGTGCACGATCTCGAACATCCCTTGAACAACGCTTTCCAGAGGAAAGTAGGGCCGCAGAGCCTCCTCGTCGAAATCGTAGAGGGCGGCGCGCTCCTTTTCCGCATAATAAGCGATATCCCAGGGCTGCAACTCCTTTTTTCCAGAGAACGCCAGCAAATCCGCGTTCTCTTTCCGGAAAGTAGATTCCGTTTTGTTTTTTAGATCCTCCAGGAACTGCCGGGCGCGGTCTCCGGCGTGCGCCATCCGGTCCTCCAGCACCAGATCGGCGAAATCGCGATAGCCCAGCAGGCGCGCCTTCTCGCGCCGCAGCTCCAAAATGCTCCGCATAATGGGCCGGTTGTCGTACTTGTCTTCAGTGGCGCGATGGACGAAAGCCTCGTACAATTTTCGGCGCATCGGCTCATCGTCCAGATACGTCAACACAGCCACGTAACTCGGCGCTTGCAGGGTAAAACGCCAGGAAGGTTCCGCCAACCCCTTGGACGCCGCGCTAGCCCTGGCCATGGCGCGAGCGCTCTCAGGCAGCCCGGCCAGTTGGCGCTCGTCGGTGATCACCCATTCGTATTGATTGGTCGAGTCCAGCACGTTTTCCGAGAATCGAATGGTCTGTTTGGTGAGCTCCACATCGATCTCGGCGATGCGTTTTTTTCCTTCCGCATTCAATTCCGCCCCGTGACGCCGGAAATTGTCCAGCGTTCTTTCGAGGAACCTTTTCCGCGCCCCGGTTAGATTCCGCGCCTCCTCGGTTCGCGAATAGCTCAACACCGCTTGCCACAACGCCTCGTTGAGCAGGAGCGCGGAGTAAAATTCGCTCACCTTGGGCTGCACCGCGTTGTAAGCCGCGCGCAATTCCGGCGTAGTGACCACGGCCTCCAGATGTCGGACAATCTGCATGGCGTAGTCCAGGCCTTCGGTCAGTTGATCCAGCCTCTGCAAGGTATTTGCAAAAGTCCGCGCACCAGGGTCCGAAGTCAGCCGATCCAACTCCGCGCGCGCTCCCTGCAGCAGCTCTTCCACGGCAGGCTGCACGTTCTCGGCGCGAATTTGATCGAACGGAATTTGGAATTGAATTTGAAGCAGTGGGTTGCCGGTAGTGGTGGGCGTCATTAGAATTTATATCTTTATATCCTATGCCATCTTCATGCCGAATTTCACGGAATTAGAGATTCCAAAATGTCGTTTCTTTTTCAATCGAGCAAACCGAGCCTCGCCCCTAGGGAGCGGTCTGAAACCGCCGGGAACAAACCACCGCTCTTCGTGCGTATCCTAAGGTGAGTGGACCCCGAATTCGCCATCGAAACTCAGGACCTGACCAAAGTGTACACCTCCCAGTGGAAGCGGCGCGAGGTGCGGGCCATTGACGGCGTTTCGCTGCGGGTCCGCCGTGGCACCATTTTCGGGCTCCTGGGTCCGAACGGGGCAGGGAAGACCACCTTCGTCAAAACGTTGCTCTCCGCCGTCCGGCCGACGAACGGCACCGCCCTCATATTCGGCCGGCACGCGAGCGATCCCGGCGCACGCCATCCCATCGGGTACCTGCCGGAGAATCACCGTTTTCCCACTTACTTCACCGGCGCCGGCATGCTCGATTTTTACGCGGCACTCTCGGGCGTCGACGCAGCGAGCAGAAAGAAGCTGATCCCCGAACAACTGGAGCTGGTGGGCCTGGGTCAGTGGGCCACGGTGCGCATCGGCAAATACTCCAAAGGCATGCTGCAACGCCTGGGCCTCGCTCAAGCGCTCATTCATTCGCCCTCCATTCTGATTCTGGACGAGCCCACCGACGGCGTCGATCCGGTCGGCCGCCGCCACATTCGCGACATTCTGGGGCGCTGTGAACAGCGCGGCGTCACCATCTTCGTCAACTCTCATCTGCTTGCCGAAGTCGAGACATTATGCCGCGAAGTTGCCATCCTCCATAAAGGGAAAGTCGCGCTGTCGGGAAAGATGCAGGATCTCACGGCCGGCAAAGGCTACCGGCTCACCGTGGCGCAACTGCCCGAGGCGCTGGCTGAACAACTGCGCGGCAGCGCGAGTTCCATGGCCGTGCGCGATGGCTTGGTCGACTTCCAATTTCCTAGCCGCGAATCGGCCAATGGCGCCCTAGATCTGCTGCGCTCCGAGCACTGTGAAATCGAGGCTCTCGCGCCTACCACCAGCACGCTCGAAGAAGTCTTCGTCCGGACCGTGGAGAAGGGATGATGGACGAGTAATGGTCACCATTGCCCTCATCCGCGACACCTTCCGCGAGGCGCTGGCGCGCAAAATCTTCTGGGTGCTGTTTGGCCTCTCCACTCTGCTGATCCTGTTCTTCCTGTTCCTGTTGCGCATCGATATCGTGGCGGGCGCAAACGCGGCACGGATTTCGATGTTCGGCCGCCAGACCGGCGCCAATCCGGACGTGGACCGCGTGGTGCGCGGCGTCTACGGCGGCATCGCGACGTTCCTTTATACCTGGGGCATGTTTCTCGCGGTCTTCGCATCGTCGGGTCTGGTGCCAAGCGTCCTCGAACCCGGCCGCATTGAGCTGCTGCTTTCCAAACCGCTCTCGCGAACCCATATTCTGCTCGGCCGTTTCGCCGGTAACGTCCTGGTGGTCGCGCTGAACAGCGCTTTTCTGGTGCTCGGCGTGTGGATCATTCTGGGCGTGAAGACGGGCATCTGGTCGCCCGAGTTCTTGATTGCCATCGCCACCACGACGTTCGTGTTCGCTGTGTTGCTCGCGGTGGTGGTATTGATTGGCGTGTGGCTGGAAAGCGCCGCGGCCGCCACCATGATCACGGTGGCTCTGATGATCATCAGCCCCATATTGGCGCAGACCAGCCTGATGATGCGCCTGCTATCTTCGGAATGGTCGCGCAACCTCTGGCGCGTGCTCTATTATTCGCTCCCCAAAGTCTACGAGTTGGGCAAGATGACCTTGGACGCCATCCAAAGCCGGACCTTCGCCGGCTTCATGCCCATCTGGACCTCGGCGCTGTTCGGAGCGGCAATGCTGGGCGCCGCGCTGGCCATCTTCGCGCGGAGAGATTTTTAGTGCACCGCACGCTCGCGCCGTTGCTCTGCCTTCTGGCCCTTACCGCCTGCCAACCCAAGCAATCGGCTTCCCTCCATGTCAGCCCCGCGCTCGAAGCATTGGTCCCAGCCGACACCGTGGTCGTCCTGGGTTTGAACCTGGCCGCAATCCGCAATACCAGCGTCTATCAAAAGTTGATCACCCGCGTCCCGCTGCCTCAGCTCGATCGGTTCGCGCAGCAAACCGGCCTGGACCCACGCAAGGACCTTTCCGAGGTTCTGCTTTGCTCTAACGGTAAGGACGCTCTGCTGCTGGTGCGCGGCCAGTTTCGCGTCCCCGATCTTGAAGCGCGCATCAAATCGAACGGCGGCAGCGCGTCGAGCTATAAAGGACACCCCGTATTCGGCGACGAGCGCGCCTCCGTCGTTTTTCTGGACGATTCCACCGCGGCCGGCGGAACTACGCCCGCGATCCACGCCCTGCTCGATCAGCCCAACGCCGCGCGCGGCCTTCCTGTTGCCCTGCGCGACTTGCTGCGCACCTTGCCCGCGGGCGATCACGTTTATGCCGCCCTTACCGGCGGAATCGAAAATCTGAACCTGCCCCTGCCGCGCGGAGGAAACCTCGGCAATGTAATGCAAGCTCTCCGGTCGGTCGACAGCGCCACGCTCGGCATGAACCTGGCCAACGGAATGGACGCGATCGCCGTGGTGAATTGCAGTACCGAGCGCGATGCGAAGTTCATCCACGACCTGCTGCGTGGCCTGATCGGATTCGGCCGCCTCAACACGCCCGATAATCAGCCCGACCTGCTCAAGCTCTACGATGCGATTCAGGTGACCCAGCAGCAGGCTCAGACCAAGGCAACCGCCGACGTGCCTCAGGCTCTAACCGACAAATTTCTGGATTTATGGCTTAAGAAATGACTTCAGCTACTTCTTGCCTACCGGCGCGGGAATCGCGTCGCCCAGGTTCATCGATCCGCCGCCTTCGCTGACGTAGTTGATGTTCCACGTCGGGATCTCCACCTTGACGTCGCCTTCAACGATGCATTGACAACCCAGTCGCGACCGCAGTGTAAGTCCGGGCGCCATTTGCAGGCGATCCGCTTCGTCGTCGTCCATCTCGGAAAGATTCTCCATGCCCTCGCGAACAATTACGTGGCACGTAGTGCAGGCGCAGTTGCCGCCGCAGGCGTGCTCCAGGTGGATTCCGGCGTTCAGGCAGACGTCCAGGAGAGATTCGGGCTTACCGTGCTCTTGGTAGGGCAGGTTTCCCGACTCGAACTCTACCGTCTTGCCGTCAATGGTTACCTTGGGCACACCCTATTATATCGTGTGCGAAGTTTTGAGCCCTTGCTGCATACTAAAACCAAGTGTTCCATTTCATTGAGAAAAGCATCTTTGCCCGCGTAGTTTCGTTTGTGGGCGGTCAATACGGCCTCTCGGTCCCAGCGACCTTGGAGGAGCCCAAACAATCTTCATTTGGCGAACTATCGATAACAGCGCCTTTCCATTTGGCGCGGCAACTCAAGCGCGCGCCGGTCAGCATTGCGAGAGAGATTGTTAACGAGATGGGACCCATCGAAGGCGTGGCCGCGCTCGAAGTCGCGGGCAATGGCTACATCAACGTGCGTCTGGATCGCGGCGCCTACGCCTACGGTGTTCTGCACGGGATCGATACCGCCGGCCAGTCGGCTCCCGGAAAAATCATCGTCGAGCACACAAATATCAATCCCAACAAGGCCGCCCACATCGGACACCTGCGCAATGCGGTTTTGGGCGACACGTTCGTGCGGATGCTGCGTACCGCCGGCCGGACTGTTGAAGTGCAGAACTACATCGACAACACCGGCGTCCAAGTGGCCGACGTGGTAGCGGGCTTTCATTTCTTGCGCAAGATGAGCTACGACGATGTCGAAAAGCTCATTGAGGATCCCAACGTGCGCTTCGACTACTACTGCTGGGACCTTTATGCCGAAGTGTCGTCGAACCCAAGTTTGAAAGACTGGCGCCAGGAAACTTTGCACGCTATCGAGCATCGCGAAGGCGAACTGGTGCACCTTGCGTCGAGGGTCAGCGAGGTGATCGTCGGGTATCACCTCGACACCATGGCTCGGCTTGGGGTCGGCTACGACCTGCTGCCCCGCGAAAGCGAGGTTCTCTGGCTGAAGTTCTGGGAGACGGCGTTCGAACAGTTGAAGGAACGCAAGGCCATCTACTTCGAGACCGAAGGCAAGAACAAAGGCTGCTGGGTGATGCCCGCCAGCGCGTTCAAGGAGCAGACCGGCGAAGACACCGACGACAGTAAAGTGATCGTGCGATCGAACAACACCGTCACCTACGTCGGCAAGGACATCGCGTATCAGCTTTGGAAGTTCGGATTATTGGGCAAGGATTTTTACTACAAGTTCTGGCCCGGCAAAGAAGTGTACGTAACCACTGGAGAACCGCAGCCCCCGCCTCCGCACCAGTTCGGCCACGGCGATTCGGTCTACAACGTCATCGACTCGCGCCAATCGTATTTGCAGGACGTCGTCGTCGCCGGACTCCGCGCCCTCGGCTACAACCAACAAGCCGACCGGTCGATACATTTCTCCTACGAAATGGTCGCGCTGACGCCGGGGACTTGCGTCGAACTCGGCATCGAGCTGTCTGAAGAAGACAAAAAGCGCGCGTATGTCGAAGTGTCGGGCCGCAAAGGACTCGGCGTCAAAGCTGATGATCTGATCGACAAGCTGATCGAAAAGGCGCTCGAAGAAGTGGACTCGCGGCATCCCGAGGCACCCGAAAACGAGCGTAGAAAGATCGCGACCCAAATCGCCGTCGGCGCGCTGCGCTATTTCATGCTGAAATTCACGCGCAATTCCGTGATCGCTTTCGATCTGCACGAAGCGCTCAGCTTCGAGGGCGACACCGGACCCTACGTGGAGTACACGGCCGTCCGCGCGGGCAACATCCTGCGCAAGCTGGCCGAACGCGGCGAAGCGTTGCCGGATTTCGCCAGAGAACTTAACAAGGACGCCCTCGCGCGCCAACTTCTCTCCGAGGACTTCTGGCAATTGCTGCTGATGGCGTCCAAGTCAGACTCCGCCATCGAACGCGCCATCGCGTCGGGTGAACCCGCGCATGTGGCGAAATATGCGTTCCAACTCGCGCAAGCGTTCAACAATTTCTATCACGGCTACCAGGTCCTGAGCGAAGAGAATCGCGAGAAGCGCGTGTTCCTGCTCTGGATGACCACGTACTTTCGCGCGCAGCTCGAAAAAACGCTCGCCGTGCTTGGGATCGCGGTGCCGGAATACATGTAGGTGTTTGACCGCGTCGCGCAAGTTGACAGCCCGCTGCTTCGCAGGTAGCTTACAGGTATGACGATTCATCTGAAACCTGAGTTGGAAGCGCTTATCCAAGAAGACGTGGAACGCGGTCCCTACCAGTCCGCCGATGAATTCGTCGCCCAGGCGGTTCAGATGCTGCATCAACACGAACAATGGCTGGCTGACAATCGCGCCGACATTGCCGCGAAAATTGAGCATGGCTTCGGACAGGCGGAACGGGGTGAAATGGTGGATGGCGAGGAAGCATTTCGCCAACTGCGCCAGCGGCATGACCAGCTCCGCATGCAACGCTGATGGCCTCTTTCCGGCTCACCCGGGACGCGATTGACGATCTCGATTCTATCTGGCTGCATATCTACAAAGACAAATCCAAGAGCCGCGGACGCCGTGGAGGATGAAATTCGGTCGGCTTGCGCGTTGCTCGCTGAGGGTCCCCTTCAAGGTCATCTGCGCCGTGGACTTGACAAAGCTGCCTGTTCGCTTTTGGACCCTTCCCAAGTATCCGAACTACATGATTGTTTATAATCCCCATGCCAGACCGCTCGCGATTCTACGTGTCTTGCACGGCATGCGCGATCTCAAGCGGCTGCTCAAATCTTGAAAAGTCTGCTCACCAGCTGGTAAAACAGGTCTGGATGACGTACTTCCGCCCCCAACTCGAGCGCACGCTTGCCGTGCTGGCATCGCGGTGCCGGAATATATGTGAAGTGCAGCTCTTTGTGGCTCAGAAGTCACCTTAAAGGCGCAGCGCCCGCCGGAAGCTTAAGTCTCATGCCCCGAGCTGTTTCCTGGTTTCGTTCTGAGCAGTGCCCGGACCGCAGGTTGGCTGTATGCAGCGGCGAGCAATACAAAAGAATCTATTCGTGTCGCTACGATAAGCCTCGATTGCCTATGGTGCTCCGCGATAATTCCGACGAGCCGAGCCCTACCCGTCTCCTTGCTTACATGGAAGACACCTCCGCCGCTCATACCTTTAACATCCCAGATATTGCGAGGTTCGCCACTGTGAGTAACGTTCCTTTCGTTCCATTGAAGTAGCATGTGGTTCGTCGCGGGCAGGTGCAGCTTCCCGTGCCATTCGGCGGACGCCGGATAGGTGCAGATGCATAACGAGTGTTGGGTTATCTGATATTTGCAAATCTTCGTTAACTTGCGGGAACTCGGGTAACCAAGGAGCATATAAAAAGAATCGCCGGTTCGGTTATCTTTGTGCTTCAGCTCCCATTCATCCTCGTCGAGAAAATGGCAGTCCTCAAGCGAACCACACGTCTCGTCTTGAAGACGTACGATTCCAACGTCTAGGTCCTGGCCCTGTTTCTGCAACGCTGAACAAAGAGCCTCTGAGTTCTTGAACGAGGCAAGTTGGCCTCCGGGAGTTGCCACTCCCACGGCTGCATGGCTAAGCTCGTTGCGAAAGCTGTCTTTTCGCATCACGTGAGCGGCCGTGAACATAAGTTTTTGTGCGTTAACCCGTACCATCACGCTAGACGATAACGGCCTCAGCGCCTGCTTCTGCCCATCGATAAAGAAAAGCGGGCGTATGGACATGCTCAAGCTGCGGTTCAGTTCCTTTGCGATGGCCGCCATCCGCCCGATATTCGTGTCTTTCAGTGTGGGTTCCATTGCCCGCGCTCAACTTGAAACTAACATTACTTGATTCAACCGGACGTCGAATGGCGAATTGCTGCCTCGAGTCGGTTGTCCGCAATTGGTCTGACAACGGACTCAACTGACTCCTACTTGTTCTATTCGAGTCGGCGTATGAGCGTCTACAATGAAATTAAATGCCACAATCGAACAGCTTTGGCGCCGCTTCCACGTTGACTGCCGGCGGCAATCAGTACCGCTACTACGCCCTCGAAGCCCTCGAAAAGCGCGGCGCCAACATCTCGCGTATCCCCTATTCCATCAAGATCCTGATTGAAAACCTGCTGCGCACCGAAAACGGCGCCACCGCGAAGGCGTCCGACATCGAGTACGTCACCGCCTGGAAAATCGGCGCGCCCGCTAAGGAAATCAACTTCAGTCCGGCGCGCGTGCTGCTGCAGGATTTCACCGGCGTCCCTTGCGTGGTCGACCTCGCCGCCATGCGCGACGCCCTCCGCGACATGGGTTCCGATCCCAAGCGCGCCAACCCGCTCATCCCCGCCGACTTGGTGATCGATCACTCCGTGCAAGTCGATGAGTTCGGCACCGACCGTGCATTCGGCGTCAACGCGCTGCTCGAATTTCAGCGTAATCAGGAGCGCTACGCGTTCCTCCGCTGGGGCCAAAAAGCATTTCAGGATTTTCGCGTCGTTCCGCCCGACACCGGCATCGTGCACCAGGTGAATCTCGAATATCTCGCGCCCGTGGTCTTCACCGATCGCAAGCAGTCGCCCGTGCTCGCGTACCCAGACACGCTGGTCGGCACCGATTCGCACACCACCATGATCAACGGCCTCGGCGTGGTCGGCTGGGGTGTCGGCGGAATCGAAGCCGAAGCGTGCATGCTCGGCCAGCCCATCTCGATGCTGCTACCCGAAGTGGTCGGGTTCAAACTAAAAGGCCGGCTCGCCGAAGGCTGCACCGCCACCGACCTCGTCCTTACCGTCACGCAGATGCTGCGCAAGAAGGGCGTGGTCGGCAAGTTCGTCGAGTTCTATGGACCCGGCGTGGCCGCACTCCCGCTCGCCGATCGCGCCACCATCGGCAACATGGCGCCCGAATATGGCGCCACCATCGGCTTCTTTCCCATCGATCATCAGACGCTCGATTATCTGCGGCTAACCAATCGCTCGCCGGAACAGATCGCGCTGGTCGAAGCCTACGCCAAGGCGCAAGGCCTGTTCCTGACGCCCGAATCCGCCGATCCTGACTATTCCGATGCGATCGAGCTCGATCTCGGCACAGTCGTTCCGTCCATGGCCGGTCCCAAGCGGCCTCAGGATCGCATCAATCTTCCCGATGTAAAGAAGAATTTTCTCGACACGCTCAACGCCGTTCAAAAGTCGGCCGAGATTGCGACCAACGGATCGAAATCCACTATTAAAGATGGCTCCGTCGTTATCGCCGCCATCACCAGTTGCACCAACACCTCGAACCCCTCGGTCATGATCGCGGCTGGTCTGCTCGCGAAGAAGGCCGTCGAGAAGGGACTAAGAACCAAGCC
Organism: Bryobacteraceae bacterium; assembly: GCA_052148835.1. Lineage (GTDB taxonomy): Bacteria > Acidobacteriota > Terriglobia > Bryobacterales > Bryobacteraceae > Palsa-89. The sequence goes on along the minus strand of JBKQHJ010000208.1, from coordinate 29,084 downwards.
CTGGGTAAAGTCGAGCCTCGCGCCCGGCTCCAAAGTTGTCACCGACTATCTGAACGACGCCGGCCTTACGCCTTATCTAGAGAAGCTGCAATTCAACCTGGTCGGTTACGGCTGCACCACCTGCATCGGAAATAGCGGACCGCTGCCCGAGCCCGTCGCCGACGCCGTCCAAAAGGAGCAGCTCACCGTCGCCGCCGTGCTCAGCGGCAATCGCAACTTCGAAGGCCGCATCAATTCGCTGGTGCGCGCGAATTATCTCGCCTCGCCGCCGCTCGTGGTCGCTTATGCGCTGGCAGGCCGCGTCGACATCGACCTGGTACACGAGCCCATCGGTTCCGATTCCAATGGCCAAGGCGTTTACCTCAAAGACATCTGGCCGTCGGCCGAAGAAGTGCAAGCCGCGGTCGGCAAATCCGTGCGCGCCGAAATGTTCCACAAAGAATATTCGGAAGTTTTTCAGGGCGATGAACGCTGGAACTCGGTGAAAGTCCCAACCGGCGATCTTTACGAGTGGTCCGAAAAGTCCACTTACGTTCGCAAGCCGCCCTACTTCGACAACATGGTGGATCCCGAAACTTCTGTCAAGGACCTGATCCATCTCCGCGTCCTCGCCATGCTCGGCGATTCGGTCACCACCGATCACATCTCGCCTGCCGGCAACATCCCCGCCGACAGCCCAGCCGGAAAATTCCTGATCGCGCAAGGCGTGAAGCCCGCCGATTTCAATTCCTACGGCGCGCGCCGCGGCAACCACGAAGTGATGGTGCGCGGAACCCTCGCCAATATCCGGCTGCGCAATCAGCTCGCGCCCGGCACCGAAGGCGGCTGGACCACGCACGTGCCTTCGGGCGAAAAGATGTTCATCTACGATGCTTCCGTCAAATATCAGAAAGAAGGCACGCCGCTATTGATCATCGCGGGCAAAGAGTACGGATCGGGTTCTTCGCGCGATTGGGCCGCCAAGGGTACGCTGCTGCTGGGCGTCCGCGCCGTCATCGCCGAAAGTTTCGAGCGCATCCATCGCTCCAACCTGGTCGGGATGGGTGTGCTGCCGATGCAGTTTTTGCCGGGCGAAAATCGCGAGTCGCTCGGATTGACGGGCTTCGAAAAATACACCATCACGGGCATTCCGGAGGCTGTCGCTGCGGGCGCCAAGGCGCGCGTGTGGGCCAAGTCCGATGACGGCGGCGAGAAAACGTTCGAGGTTCAAGTCCGCATCGACACGCCGCAGGAAGCCGAATACTATCGCAACGGCGGCATCTTGCCCTATGTCGTGCGGCAACTCGCCGCGAAAAATTGACCGGGCGCTCGTCCGAACCGCGCCCTTTCTGAGCCACGCGCGTGAGCAAGTGGATTATCATAATCTGAAATCATGGTTGTCGCCGGCCGCCGCCGATCCATCGCGTTCTTCATCGCGCTTGGCATCGGGCTCATCTCGGTCATCGTTCTGCTGTATATCGGCTGGGTGCTGCTCGGCTGGCACACCGGTATCCTACGATTCCTCGGGTCCCTGCTGGTTTTGACCATCATCGTCGGAGCGGTCCTGAACACCACATTCCTAGTTCGCGAGATCCGACGCAACGAGCAGAAGGACGCCTTTATCAACGCCGTCACGCATGAGCTGAAGACTCCGGTCGCCTCTATTCGTCTTTACCTGGAGACGCTTCAAACCCGGTCGGTCGAGGACGCCAAGCGCCAGGAATTCTATCGCACCATGGTGGAAGATAGCGACCGTTTGCTCGCCACCATCGAGCAGGTGCTGCGCACCGGCCGCCTCGGGTCCACTGGCCATCACAAGCCCAACCTCACCCGCATCGATCTCAACGGCGTCATCGAGGAATGCCTGGGGCGCACGCGAACGCTCCACCGGCTTACTGCGGACGCGCTCCAGTATCGGCCGGGTCCGCCCGCCACCGTAATGGGCGATCCCGACGAAGTACGCGCCGCGGTGTCGAACCTGATCGATAACGCCGTCAAATATTCCGGCAGCACGGTGCAGGTGCTGGTCGAAACCGAACCAGTGGACGACAAATTCGTTTCCGTTCGAGTCCGCGATCAAGGTCCCGGCATCCCCAAAATGGAGTTGAAACAAATTTTCAAGCGCTTCTACCGCGTTCCCGGACCGCTGGCCACCCGCGTCAAAGGGACCGGCCTCGGACTCTACATCGTTCGATCCGTCGCCAAACGCCACGGTGGGCGCGCGTGGGCTGAAAGCGAAGGCCCCGGCCGTGGCAGCACGTTTATTCTGCAATTACCGATAGTAAAGATGGGCAAATGAGTCGTCGCTAATGAGCAGGGTTTTAGTGGTAGAAGACGAGCAGCATCTCGCCGAAGGGCTGCGATTCAATCTGGAAGCCGAGGGCTACCAGGTGCAATTGGTGGATACCGGCGAAGCCGCGCTCGAAACATTGACGGCGGAAGCGGCGCCGTTCGATGTCGTGATTCTGGATGTGATGCTGCCCGGTATCGACGGATTTGGCGTCATCTCGAAGATGCGCGAGTCCGGCCAATTCGTGCCTACCCTGATGCTGACCGCGCGCGGCCACGCCGACGATGTGCTGCAAGGCTTCGCCGCCGGCGCCGACGACTACCTGACCAAGCCCTTCGAGTTGTCGATCTTGATCGCTCGCATTCGCGGACTGCTGCGGCGTCGCGAGTGGTTGCGCACAGCGGCAAAATCGGCGGCGGTGATTGCCCAAGGCGCTCCGTCCGGGGCGCCCGCCAATTCCGAACACGCCTTCACCTTCGGCGAAAAATCAGTGGACTTCGACCGGCTGGAGCTGCGCGTTCGCGAGCAGGTGTTCCCCCTCACTCTGATGGAGGCCAACGTCCTCCGCTACCTGATCGACAACGAAGGCCAGCGCGTTTCGCGCAAGGCGCTGCTGGCCAACGTTTGGGGGCTGCACGAGGACACCGACACGCGCGCCATCGACAACTTCATCGTGCGCCTGCGCCGCTATATTGAGGACGATCCCACGCACCCGCGCCATTTGCAGACCGTGCGGGGCGTCGGTTACCGCTTCGTCGCCGCGCCTGACGCATGAAACTGGCGTGGCTCCTCGCGCTCGCGGTTACGGCCCACGCCGCCGATCTCGCCACCGGAGCGCTGCTCGTCGCGACTACGAAATCCCACGATCCCGATTTCGCCCACAGCGTGATTGTTCTGATCCACTACGATTCCCAATCAGCCATCGGACTCATGCTCAACAAACCAACCGACCTGCCGATTTCAGACTTTTTGCCGGAAGCGAAGGGCAGACAGGTTGTCGTTTATGCCGGCGGTCCGCTGGCCATCGGGGTTCGCGGTCTGCTCCGGACGAAATCAGCGCCGTTTTTTTCTGTGATTACGAACAAGCCGGAACTGCTCAAGCGAATTGCAAGCGGAGCGCCGTCCAATTCCTTTCGGATTTACGCCGGCTATGTCGGCTGGACGGCCCGGCAGTTGCAGAATGAGGTCGCGCGTGGCCTGTGGACTCTCTTGTCCGCCAATGGCGGCGAGGTCTTCGATCCGCACCCAGAAACGCTTTGGGACGAGCTCCTTAGCCCCCGTTTGACACCCTCCCGCCCAATTCGGTAATCTGAATTGACCGCAAGTCTCCTGGGGAGAAGGTCTGTCTTTATGAAAACTGTAATTCCGTCCGAGAGGGAAATTGTGCGCCAGTGGCATGTGGTGGACGCCGCCGATCAAGTGCTCGGCCGGGTTGCCAGCGCCGCGGCCCTGGTCCTGATGGGCAAGCACAAGCCCACTTACACCACTTTCCTCGACACGGGCGATCACGTGATCGTGATTAACGCCGCCAAAGTCCGGCTCACCGGCCGCAAGGAAAGCCAAAAAGTTTATCGCCGCCACTCCGGGTATCCCGGCGGCCTCACCGAAACCGGCGCCGCTCAGATGCGCGCCACGCGCCCGGCAAAGATGGTCGAGCACGCAATCGCGGGAATGCTCCCGAAGAACAAGCTCGGCAAACAAATGTATCGCAAGTTGAAGGTTTATGCAGGCGACAAGCATCCCCACCAGGCCCAAAAGCCGGTGGAAATGTCGGTTTCGTAGTGCTCGGAATGTCTTTCCCCGCCTGTCCGTCAACTTCCACAACAACAATCGAATCCCATCTGAGGCGCCCAAGCCGCGCTATCGGTTTTGGGCCAAGCATTAAGAAAGGGTTCTGAGTGGCAGGATTAGTTCAGTATTTGGGAACCGGCCGCCGCAAAACCTCGGTCGCTCGGATTTTCCTGCGATCGGGCAAAGGCCAGATTACGGTCAACGGGCGGACCTTCGAGAATTATTTCGCGAATGAAGCGGCGCGCGCCATCGTGCGGCAGCCGCTGCTTGCGGCCGAGGTGGCCGACAAGTTCGATATTCTCATTCTCGCCGCGGGCGGCGGACCGTCGGGACAAGCCGGCGCCGCGCGGTTGGGCATTGCTCGCGCCCTGCTCGAATTCAATTCCGAGCTGCGGCCGAAACTGAAACAGATGGGATTGCTGCGGCGCGATCCGCGCGCTCACGAGCGCAAGAAGTACGGTCAGAAGGGCGCCCGCAAGCGATTCCAGTTCTCCAAGCGTTAGGCGCTACGAGCGCGGCGGCGCAAGCTAGAACATCACGTTCGACTTTCGAGAGCGCACACAAATTCCGCTTTGGGCCGTGTGCGTCGATCGCGATCGGGCGAAACCAGTAGCACAGCAACAAAGGAGGCATTTTGCCATCAATTTCCATGAAGGAATTGCTCGAAGCCGGCGTTCACTTCGGGCACCAGACCAAGCGCTGGAATCCAAAGATGAAGGAGTACATCTTTGGCGAACGTAACGGAATCTACATCATCGATCTCCAAAAGACCCTGAAGCTGTTCAAAGACGCTATGCGTTACGTCGCCGAGGCGGCCGCGCAAGGCAAAACCGTTCTGTTCGTAGGAACCAAGCGCCAGGCGCAGGAGGCGATCTCGGAAGAGGCCACTCGCTGCGGCCAATATTATGTCAATCAGCGCTGGCTGGGCGGTCTGCTCACCAACATGCTGACGGTGCAAAAGTCCATCAAGCGGCTCAAGGAGCTGGATACCATGGCGGCCGAAGGCGCCGGCTACGAGGGCCGCGTCAAGAAAGAAGCCAGCCGCCTGGAGCGCGAGCGCAAACACCTCCAGCAGAATCTGGCCGGCATCAAGGATATGTCGGGACTGCCCGACGTGCTGTTCGTGGTCGATTCCAATAAGGAAGCCATCGCGGTGAAGGAAGCACGCCGCCTGGGAATTCCAGTGGTGGCCGTCGTGGACACCAATTGCGATCCCGATGAAGTGGATCACGTGATTCCCGGCAACGACGACGCCCTGCGCGCGATCCGGTTGTTTACCACCAAGGTCGCCGACGCGGTGATCGAGGGCCGGGCGCTCGCCACCGAACAGGATTTCGCGGCCGAGAAAATCATCACCGACGAAACTCCCACCGAGGAGCTTCTCGAATACACGCAGTTCGATCCGCAACAATTGGATCAGCTCATGTCGGAAGGTCTTTCCGACGAAGACCTCCCTTCCATGTCCCTGCCTCGCAAGGGTCCGGGAACGGAAGCCGGAGAAACGGTCGCCAGCACTCCACAGACGGTGGAGTAGCCGGCGGTGAAATAATTAGCGGCAAGCAGCGGGCGTAAGCTCAGGAACGCGCTCGCGGCTTGCCCACTGTGACTGAGCCGCAAAGTGACTGAGCCGCGACCGTGAGGAAGCGGAGCTGAATTTACGAATCGACAGGAAGCCATGGAAATCAGTGCGAAATTAGTGAAGGAACTCCGCGACCGCACCGGCGCGGGCATGATGGAGTGCAAGAAAGCCTTGATGCAAACCAACGGCAATCTGGCCGAAGCCGAGATTTATCTGCGCAAGGCCGGCATCACCAAAGCGTCCAGCAAGGCGACGCGCACCACCCGGCAAGGCATCATCGGCAACTATATTCATCCCGGTTCGCAGTTGGGCGTGCTGGTGGAAGTCAATTGTGAATCGGATTTCGTCGCCCGCACCGACGATTTTCAAAATCTGGTCAAGGACCTGGCCATGCAGGTGGCCGCGGCCGACCCGCAATTCATTCGCAAGGAAGACGTCACCAAAGACGCACTGGACAAAGAGCGCGACATCCAGCGCGCGCGGGCCCTGCAGGAAGGCAAACCCGAGAAGATGGCGGACAAAATCGTCGAAGGACGCTTGGCCAAGTTCTACGAGGAGATCTGCCTCTACGAGCAGCCATTCATTCGCGATAACGCCACTACGGTGGGCGACCTGATCAAATCCGTAATTGCCAAAGTGGGCGAAAACATTTCCGTCTCCCGCTTCGTCCGGTTCAAAGTGGGCGAAGCCGCCCTCATCGAAGAGACCGCCGAGCAAACACCGCCCCAGGCTTAAGAAAACGCCGCGGCCATGCCTAAATACCAACGCATCGTCCTCAAACTGAGCGGTGAGGTTATGGCCGGCGGAAGCGCTTCCTTCGGCATCGATCCCGAGCGGGTCAAGAGCCTGGCTGGCGAGATCGCCGAAGTGGCCCGTACCGGCGTGCAGATCGGGCTGGTAGTCGGTGGCGGTAATTTTTTTCGGGGCGTCTCGGCGGCGGCCATGAACATGGATCGCGTCGCGGCGGACCACATGGGCATGCTGGCCACCGTCATCAACGCCCTGGCCTTGCAGGATGCGCTCGAGAAGACCGGCACTCCCACCCGCGTCATGACGGCCATCCAGATCCATCAGGTGGCCGAACCTTACATTCGCCGGCGGGCCATTCGGCATCTCGAAAAAGGCCGCATCGTGATCTTCGCGGCCGGAACTTCGAATCCCTATTTTTCCACCGACACCGCTGCCACCCTGCGCGCGCTCGAGATCCACGCCGACGTCATCGCCAAGGGCACGCGCGTCAACGGCGTCTACGATAAGGACCCGCTGCGCCACGACGACGCCGTCCTCTATCCGGAAATCAGCTATCACGACGTGCTGGCCAAAGCGCTCAAGATACTGGACGCCTCCGCCGTGGCCATGTGCCGCGACAACCAGCTGCCCATCCTGGTTTTCAATTTGAACGTATTTGGCAATATCATGCGCATGAGCATGGGCGAACCCATCGGAACGTTGATTCACTAGACTCGTCGTCGCCAAGACAGTGTGAGATGGACCGCTCTGCGCGTTGGGTGGACTCGGCACAATGCAAAAAATGACACGAAAGCGGTGGGCCCGGCTCAAGGCCCGAGCCGAGGCCGGCGATTCAGAAGCACAGTGGGAAGTGGGTTCTTGGTTCGAAGACGGCCTAGCTGATCCAAATGGTTTGATTCTCGTTCATCCCGACGCGCGCGCTGCTGCACGCTGGTTCTTCCGGAGTGCGACTGCTGGCAACCCCACTGGCCAGAATCACTTTGGTGTCTGCGTCTGTGCCGGACGCGGCGTACGTCGCGATGACGCGGAAGCCATTCGATGGTTCAAGCGTGCGCTACTCCAAAGTTATCCCGTCGCGCCGAACAATATCGCAAGCGTTTACGCGGATCGGGGAAACAACCGGCGTGCGATCTTCTGGTATCAGCGTGCGGTCGCCAGCGGTGACGGGGACGCACTGGTTGAAGTGGGGTGGAGATACTACTCGGGCGTCGGTGTCAGGCGCGACGCGGAGCAAGCGGTGCGCTACTTTCGTAAGGCGATCACAAGCAAAAACATCTCGCAAGCGGGGCGTGAGGACGCAATGTTCCACCTTGGCACCGCTTTTCACGAGGGGCGTGGCGTGAAACAATCCAACGCCCGAGCAGTTAAATGGCTTTCTCGCGCGAACCAAGACGACGACCACCCCAAAGCCCGCAATCTGATTGAGAGAATTTCGGGAGAATTGCGGAGCTCGCAAATCCGGGCTGAAGTGGCGCCATCTAAAAGAGCGCCAGCGGGCTAAGCTTTCAAAAAACCTAGAGTATAATGCGAATGTCGATGGCCAACCCCATCGCCACACGGATTCACTAGGCCGACGAAAATGAAAAACGAACCCCAAACCGCAACCCCAACCGCTCACAGCTTTCAGAACGCCAAGGAAGTCGACGCACAAGCCAGATCCCGCATGGACAAAGTGCTGACCGGCCTGCAACACGAAATGGCCGGCGTCCGCACCGGCCGCGCTTCGGTCAACCTGCTCGATAACGTGCGGGCCGACTATTACGGGACAGCCACGCCCCTCAGCCAAATGGCCACGCTGCATGTGCCCGACCCCGGCATGATCACCGTGCAGCCCTGGGACGTCTCGCAGATCGGCATCATCGAGAAAGCCATCCGTTCCGCCGACCTCGGACTGAACCCCTCCAACGACGGCAAGCTGATTCGCGTTCCCATCCCCGCGCTCACCGAAGAGCGGCGCAAGGATCTGGTGAAGAAGGTCCACCATATCGCCGAGGATCATCGCGTGGCCCTGCGCAACGTCCGCCGCGACAGCAATGAGCACATCAAGAAGCTGCTGAAAGACAAGCTCATCAGCGAAGATGAAGAGCGCCGCGCTCTGGATGAAACTCAGAAGCTGACTGACAATTACATCCAGAAGCTCGATCAGGCCGTGAAAACCAAGGAAAAAGAAGTTCTAGAAATTAAGTAAACGTGGCCGAGGGCCATCTGTGTTCATCCGCGTTCATCTGCGGCTGAAATTAATTTGGCGGACCATCTACTCGTGGACCCGCACGCCCGCCGCCCGGTCGCCGGAGTACTGGAGCAGGAAAGTCCCGGCCCGGTCGGTCGACACCTCGCGCATCTCTTCATCGTCGGTCTCAACCAGATATTTCTCACTCGGCTTCAGCCCGATCGCGAGGATCGTTCCTCCGTCTATCGAAAATTGAAATGGAGTGCGCCCGAAGACGATCATGGCGTCACCCAGATGCAGCGGTTCGGGTTTCGCAGAACCGGACGCGGCCTGGTTCACCACCGTGACGTGGCCCGCGTGAAATAACTGCGCTTCGCCGCCCGATAAGCCAAACCAGTCGGCATCCTCGTCCCAACTGGATCGGACGAAAAGCGCCCCCGAATGCGAGTCGTGGAAAACCTCGGGTAGCTGGTAATAGCTGAGCCCCGGCTGGTAGGGATTGGCCCACAGAAACTCATAAGGCGCGCCCAGCGGAGTCAGCATCGAGAAACGGTCTTGGATGAGCCAGCCTTGCAGATACTGATTTTCGAGCGCGTTGTTGTCAAAGGCCACCATGGCGAGCCCGGCGGCGCGTGCCAGAGCCGCGCGATTCAGATCCGGTTGGGCGTTGTTCTGAACAGAGCCGTTTTGAACGGAGCCGCCGCTGTACATCGGGATGCGGAATTCGTTCTCGGGCGCTCGGTAGGGGGCCGGATAGTTGGCCGTGATCAGATAGGCCGGCACATGAGCGAAATATTCGGGCGCATCCTCGCGCAGGTCGATCTTCAGATTGTCCCGGACCGCATGCATCATTTCGAGCAGCGCGTAGCAGTCCCAAAGCGGTAGCGCCGTGCGGCCGTCGGCCAACGTCCGGGCAAACCCGGCGCGCCACCAATTCCGAACTAAGTCTTGAAGCGGCGCTTCTTCTGAGTGCTTCGAATCGTCGGCCGTAGCGATCAGTGCCAGGACGCTATCGCGCCGTGCCGCCAAGCCGTCTCCTACGCTTCTTTGCTCCAGCTGACGAATCTTCGCCGCCAGTGCCGCCGACTGCTGCGTCGTCAAAATTGGCTGGCACCAGTCGTACACCAGCGCGAGTTGCCTCAAATCGTTGGCCGGCCCCAGCGCCCAATCGACCGCTCGCTTGCCGATTGCAGTGTCGCCCGAAACCGCATAGTAAAGAGCGAGAGCGAAGCCCGGTTCCGGAAGATTGGCCCCGCCTTTTACCAGCGCATCCAACTGCCGCCAGCGCGCCGAATCCCGTTCCCGCTCCCGCTTCAGAAGACGGAGCCGCTGCGCCGTCAGAATCAGCCGCGGATGCTCCGTATAGACCCGAAACTCGTCTTCTTGAGCCCAAAGGTCCGGGCACGCCGCAACGGCGCAAGTAACCACGACAAAGCCTGCGACCCAATCCCTAATTGCCAAAAGCCAATTGTGTCACACTGACACACGCCTAGCCGCCCGCCGCCGCAGAAAGCCGTCGGAGGCTCATCAAAACAAAGGAAAAACCGGTGGCGCACGGCGTGCAATTAGAAGAAACCGAATTGATGAAGTGACCTTTGAAACCTGCCCTCTGCTTGCAATGAGCGGGACGGGGTCATGAGCGGACTGGTGAACGGCGTGCTTGCGGGAACCGGTGCTTTTTGAGATTTGCAACCGCTTTGACTTGCGAACCGGCGAGTTGCAACAGAGGGATTTTTTTGGGCCGCTTCGTCGAACGAAACCGATCCAACCACATCTTGGAATGGTTTCGGCGGCGTTTGGCATTCTTGGGCGAGGATAGCAGGACGCGGGCCTCGCTTGGAGAAGGAACTGAAATTTAGTATCCGGTCAGACGTGCCGGCGCTAGATCCTGTCCGCACCGGAACCGGCGGCTTCGACGAGTCCTCACCAGCCGGGACCCGGTGCGGGTTTTGTTCAAACGCTTCCAGTCTAATCGAATATTACTAGCGTTACAAGCGAGTTATAGGTTTCCTAGACCGCTGCGGCGAGCGCCGGGCGTCCCTTTTCATCCCGCACCCCTCGCCGCTTCTGCCTTATAATCGGATCAAGGCGAAAAACAATGTACCTGCGGTTCGCGCTCCTTCTTGTTGTCGGACTTTCCTTGCTCGGGCAATCGCAACCCTCCCGGACACAAACTGCGGACGTCGCCCCCAATTCCCAACCCCCAACTTCGGCCCCCGCCTCAGCCCCGGCCCCAGCTCCCATCCAGGTCCAGGTCAACGAAGTCATCGTCCCCATCACGGTCACCGACGAAAAAGGCCGCTTCGTATCGGACCTCGATCAGAAGGACTTCACCATTTACGACGAGGGCCAGGAGCAGCAGATCCAGTTTTTCACCCGTGAGCGCAGCCAGCCCGTTGTGGTTGGATTCCTCATCGATCTGAGCAACTCCAGCCGGCTGCACTGGAAAAACTATCAGGACGCCGCCGTCGAGATGGTGCAAAACCTCATCCCCGGCGACAATCCGAAGTTCAGCGGCTACCTGATCGGTTATTCCAACACCGCCGACCTGCTGGTCGACACTGGCAGCGATCCCGAGCCCATGGTCCAGAAGCTCGAAAAGCTCAAGCCCAGCGGCGGCTCGGCTCTCTATGACGCCATCTATATGGCTTGCACCAGCCGTAAGCTGATCCAGGGCGAGCCCATCGAGCCGCGGCGCATCTTAGTAATCGTCGGCGACGGTCACGATAACGCCAGCAAGAAAACCCTGGATGAGGCGCTCGAAATCGCGCAACGGAATCTGGTGACCATCTATGGCGTCAGCACCGTCGCGTTCGGATTCGCCAACGTCGACTCGAAGAACCTGGTCCGGCTGGCGGAGGAAACCGGCGGCCGCGTGGAATATCCGCTGGAAGGCGTGTACAACGACGTGGCGGGCTTTCTTTCCACCCCCTCCGATGAAGGCAATTACGCGCTGAAGGTCGGCACCGGTCAATATGCCGCCGAGCTCGCCAACGGAATGTACCACGCGGTCGAGAACGTAGTCGGCGAAGTGACCACGCAGTACATTATTCGCTACATCCCCAATTCGAGCGATGAAAAGAAGCAGTTCCGCAACATCGACGTCAAAGTCAATCTGGGGAACGTGAAGGTTCGCGCCAGAAAGGGCTATTATCCCTTCGCCCCCTAATTCCCGATAAGCTCACCAAAGCCCATGCCCACCCTCTCGGATACTCGAACCTGCAGGTTCTGCCTGGTCCAGGCCGAGACGCCCGAGCAAGGCTTGGTCAATATCGGGATTCTGTTGCAGGATCCGGAAACCGATTCCCTCATGCTCCGTTTTCGCCGCGATCTGGAATCGGTCGTCGACGATCCCGAAGACCGGGAGGTCCTCTTAGCCCTGGGCGGCGATCTCGCTCGAAAAGCGCGCGAGCTGGGCGCGGAGAAACTGTTCGACTACCTCGAGTCCAATCTCTCGGGCGCCATTCGAGTGACGGACCGCGCGGAAGTCCTGGTGGAGGACTTTCCCCGCGCGCTGAACCGCCTGTATTTGAAGAACGTGCAAAGCAACGTGCTCCAATTCCGGACCCATCTGCCGAAATATTCGCTGCGGGCAGCGGCCGGAAAGTTTCTCGAGAACCAGGAAATCGCGGAAGACGGCTGGATCGAGGCGCCTGAGGACTTGCGCCTGGCCCCCGATATGTTTGTGGCACAGATTGCAGGCCACTCCATGGAGCCGCTCATTCCGGATGCAGCGCTGTGCGTGTTTCGTTATAGCGTTACTGGATCGCGCGACGGGCGCTTGGTGTTGATAGAGAATCGCGCTTCCGGCGGCAACGACCAATACACGGTAAAGCGATACCGCAGCCAAAAAGAGGTATCCGGCGATCAATGGCGCCACGGAAGAATCTGGCTGGAATCGCTCAATCCCGAATATCCTTCCTGGGATCTCGATCCGGACGAAGAAAAGTACCGCATCCTGGCCGAGTTCGTACGCGTCCTCAACTAAATCGCGACCCGCTTCGCCAATCCCGGGAGGGCGTGAGCCCGACCTCCGGCTAATCCCGCGAGGCGAGCCCTCGCAGCCGACTCTTCTTACCCTACGCCGCTTCGCGCTCCGGAATCGCCGTGTGTACCTTCGCCACCCGCACCGCTCGCGCGATGCCGAGGTATTTCAGGATCGAGATCTGGATCCACGAGAAATCGATCTCATACCACGCCAGCCCATGCCGCGCCGAGGTAGGATGCGCATGATGGTTGTTGTGCCAGCCTTCCCCGAAAGTGATCAGCGCCACCAGCACGTTGTTGCGCGAATCGTCGCGTGTGTTGAAACGGCGCCCGCCCCACATGTGCGTGATGGAATTGACGGTCCAGGTGGCGTGCAACCCGAAGGTCAGCCGCATGCATGTGGCCCACAGCAGCATCGGAAGCCCGCCGAAGATCAACAGCAGCGCGGAGACCACGACAATCGGTATCCAGTGATAGGTATTCAACGTGGCGTAGAACGGGTTGCGCGCCAGATCCGGCGCGTATTTCGCCATCAGCTTGGTATTGTTGTGCTTGGATTCACCCACCAGCAGCCAGCCGATGTGCGACCACCAGGCCCCCTCGCGCGGCGAATGCGGATCTCCTGGTTTGTCCGAAAACTGATGATGGATGCGATGCGTCGCCACCCAGAAGATCGGTCCGCCTTCGAGCGCAAGCGTGCCGCAAAAGGCCAGGAAATATTCCAGCGCCCGCGGAAGTTTATAAGAACGATGGGTGTGCAGCCTGTGGTATCCCATGCTGATGCCAAGGCCAACGCTGACCCAGTAAAGAAGCACGCCCACGATGAGCGCGTGCCAGTTAAACATAAAAAGAGCCGCGATGGCTCCGGCGTGTAAAACGACCAGCACTGTCAAAATGGCCCAGTTCAGGTGCCTGCTGCTATAAATTGGTTCGATGTCGCTGCTCACGAAATCTCCTGAATCGTATCTTAAGTTCCAACCTATCAGGGAAGTCTCACGTCGTTTGTAAGAGTTGTGTAATACCGCATTCGGTGATCGCGCCGGTGCTCAGGAACCGAGGTGTTTGCCTTAGCCCGTTCGATAATACAATCGTAGAGATGCCTGTCTCCGCCGACACTCTTCTAATGCAACTCGATTACTCCGCTTGGGCCAGTCAGCGCCTCTTGGACGCTGCCGCCCAACTTTCCTCCGAAGAACTCACGCGCGATTTCAAGACCGCCGATAAAACCGTCCTCGACACCCTGGTCCACGTCTATGCGGCCGACCGTATTTGGCTGGCCCGAGTGCTCGCCGAGCCGCGCTCCACCTTCATCGATCCCACCGATCGCGACTTGTCCGTGCTTCAATCCGAATGGCCGGCTTTGCAACAGCGCTGGAAACTGTGGCTGCGCGATTTTGGCGATGACGACGTCACACGCGTGATCGCCTACCAGGACATGAAGGGACGTCCCTATTCTCAGCCCGTGTGGCAGATCGTTTTGCACCTGGTGAATCACGGAACACATCACCGCGGCCAGGTGTCGGGCTTTCTGCGCGCCATGGACCGCACGCCGCCTCCGCTCGACCTGATCGCCTATTACCGCGCTCTCCCTTCTGAAGCGCGCGCGTGATCGAGCGGTTGCCGGAATTCACGCCGGCACCCACCTAATCAGCCTTCTCACCATCCAATGTGCTATCCTTGGGATTCATTGGCATGCTTCCGATCAGTCCATTAGATGCCGGCTCGGGCGTCCCTCTTTTCCGCCAGCTGTATGAGCAGATGAGGGAAAAGATAGAATGCGGTACCTGGCGCCGAGGTGACCGCCTCCCCGCCACTCGCGAATTGGCTGGCCAACTTGGACTGAACCGCACCACCATCTCCGCCGCCTACGCGCTGCTTGAATCCGAAGGCCTGATCGCCGGCCACGTCGGCCGCGGAAGCTTCGTCACCGGTCGCGCAAAAGCCGTGATGGATTCGTCTACGTCCGCCAGCTTCTCGCGTTCGCGGCCATCCGAGCTTTTGTTTCCCCTCGCCGAATTTCGCCAAACTTGCGCCGAAGTGATCGCGAGCGATGAAGCCGCTTCCATTCTGCAGTTGGGTTCGCCGTCCGGTTATCCTCCGCTGCGCCGTTACCTGCTCGACCAAGCGCGAGCCGAGGGCGTCGCGCGCGAATCCGACGACATCTTAATCACCAGCGGCTGCCAGCAGGCTTTCGATCTTTTGCAGCGCGTAATCGCCGACGGCGCCACAGTCCTCATCGAAGACCCCGTATATCTCGGCGTCCGCAGCGTCTTCGAACGTGCCGGCGCACGATTGATCGGCGTCCCCATGGGCGACGACGGCATCGATCTCGAAAGCCTGGAGCGAATCCTTTCCCGCGAGCGCCCGCGCCTCCTTTGCCTCACGCCCAATTTTCAAAATCCCACTGGCGCTACGATGCCGCTCGCCGCGCGTCTGGCTTTGCTTCGAATCACGCAAACGGCCGGCGTCACCGTGATCGAAAACGACATCTACGGTCCGCTCTGCTACCAAGGTGAGCCGATCCCGGCCATCAAGCAGTTGGATGAAACGGGCGACACGATCCTGTTGCGCAGTTTTTCGAAAGTCGCCTTCCCCGGACTGCGCGTCGGCTGGATCGTCGCGCGCCGCGCGCTCATCGAAAAGCTGACCGAAGCCAAGCAGTGGAGCGATCTGCACACCGACCAGCTCTCCCAAGCCGTGCTTTTGCGCTTCGCCGAATCGGGTAGGTTGGAGCGGCATCGCGAGCGTATGCTCATCGCGGGGCGCGCCCGTTTAGAAGCCGCGCTCGAAAGTTGTGAGAAATATTTGCCGCCTGGAGCCAAATACACGCGGCCGCGCGGTGGAATGAATTTGTGGATCGAGCTGCCCGAGCCGCTGGATGCCGCCGACTTGCTGGCGCGCGCCGAACGCCAAGGCGTAACCTATTTGCCCGGCCGCTATTTCGCTGTGTCGCGCCCCCGGCCCAACGGCCTGCGCATCAGTTTCGCCGGCATGACGCCCCAGGATATCCGTTCCGGCCTTGAAATCTTGGGCCGCATCTTCACCGCCGCCCTCAATTACTCGCCGCAATCCCTCGGGGAGGTTCCAGCACTGGTATGACAAACCACCGTGCCTGGCGCGCCAACCCCGGAAGCGAGCCGCTGTGCGGCGAGCCGATCCCCAAACCAATCTCAAAACCGAAGGAGCCCCTATGTTCATCGATGAATCATTTCGTTTAAAGGTGGGCCTCGCCGAAATGCTCAAAGGCGGCGTGATCATGGATGTCACCAACGCCGAGCAAGCCGTCATTGCCGAGAAGGCCGGCGCCGTCGCCGTGATGGCGCTGGAACGTGTGCCCGCCGACATCCGCAGAGAAGGCGGTGTGGCGCGTATGGCGCCCATCTCGAAGATCCGCGAGATCATGCACCAGGTCAGCATTCCCGTCATGGCCAAGGCGCGCATCGGCCACTTCATGGAGGCGCGGATTTTAGAGGCGCTGGAAGTGGACTACATCGACGAAAGCGAAGTCCTCACGCCCGCCGATGAAGAGCACCATATCGCCAAGCGCGATTTCAAAGTTCCGTTTGTCTGCGGCGCTCGCAATCTGGGGGAGGCGCTGCGCAGGATTGCCGAAGGCGCCGCCATGATTCGTACCAAGGGCGAGGCCGGGTCGGGCAACATCGTCGAGGCCGTCCGCCACATCCGGACCATCGTCAAGGAAATGAAGCAGCTCACCGTGCTCGGTCATGAAGAGCTGGTGGCGGAATCGAAAAAGCATCAAGCGCCGCTCGAGTTGATCGAGTATGTGGCCGAGCACGGAAGATTGCCCGTTCCTAATTTTTCAGCGGGCGGCATCGCCACTCCGGCCGACGCGGCTCTGGTTATGCAGCTGGGCGCCGAAGCGGTGTTCGTCGGCTCGGGAATTTTCAAATCCTCCGATCCGGAAGCGCGCGCCCGCGCCATCGTAAAAGCGGCCACCTATTTCAACGATCCGGCCAAGCTGCTCGAAGCCAGCGAAGAGCTGGGTACGGCCATGTTCGGTCTCGACATCGCCAAGCTTCCTGAGTCCGAGCTGCTCCAAACGCGCGGCTGGTAACGTGGCTGTTTCTAAGAAGAAGCGTGTCGGTGTCCTGGCGCTTCAGGGCGATTTTGAAGCCCACGCACGCGCGCTTACTCGAGCCGGCGCCGAACCCGTCGAAGTGCGATCCGCCGCGGACTTGCAAAACATCCAAGGCCTGGTCATTCCCGGCGGCGAGAGCACCACCATGATCAAGTTGCTGGAAGAAGAAAAACTGATCGAGCCGTTGCGCGAGTTTGGCCGTGAGCGCCCCATCTTTGGCACCTGCGCCGGAGCCATCCTGCTGGCCACCGATGTGGCCAACCCGCCTCAGGCTTCGCTCGGCTTGATGGATATCGAAGTGGAGCGCAACGCCTATGGGCGGCAGCTCGACAGCCGCATCGCCCGTTTACATCCCTCCGGGATCGACGGCGAACTGGAGGCCGTGTTTATCCGCGCTCCCATCATCCGGCGCGTCGGCCAGGGCGCCCGCGTACTCGCAAGTTATCAAGGCGATCCGGTGCTGGTAGAACAAGGCCGGCATCTGGCGGCAACTTTTCATCCCGAGCTTACCGAGGACTCACGTGTTCATCTGATGTTCCTTGGGAAAATACCTTAAATAAGTTAGAATAGGTTGCGCTCCGGTAGACTGGTACGAGGGTGTCTAAAATTAAGGTTTTGTTCGTCTGTATCGGTAACGCCTGCCGCAGCCCCATGGCGGAAGGCTTCGCTCGTGCGTACGGCGCCGAAGTGCTGGACGCGCAAAGCGCGGGATTGGCCCCGGCCCTGGCCGTGGCGCCGCTCACCCATCACGTGATGCTCGAGAAAAACATCGATCTGGGCGATTATTATCCCAAGCAACTGGAGCATGTCGATGGGCCCATCGACCTGACTATCAATATGTCGGGGCACGATTTGCCGGCTCGCGCGGGCGGGCAAGTGGAGCTGTGGGACATTTCCGATCCGATCGGGGAATCGGAAGCGGTCTTCCGCCAGGTTCGCGACCAGATCGAGCAGCGCGTGTTGGAACTCATCGAGCGGCTGCGCTCGCGCAAGCCCGTCGCCTCCCAAGTGCTGCCCGCGCCCGCGCAACCCGCCGCCGCTCAGGTTGACACTCGGCGTCGCCCTACTCGACAATAAGAGCGTCCCACCCATCGAGCGGATGTGGCGGAATTGGCAGACGCGCTAGATTCAGGTTCTAGTTCTCGCAAGGGAGTGGAGGTTCAAGTCCTCTCATCCGCACCAAAAGAAAACTAAGGCACTTAGGCGCAGAAGCAAGGGACCTTAGTTAACTGCCGTTGAGTTCTGTTGTGTGCCTATAGCGTGCCGATCGGCCGGGGTGACCTTGGGAGCGGCGAGGTATTCGCTGAGTCGGCGGGCGGCATCTTTGAGGTCGTTTTCATTTACGATGTTGTATCGATCGAACACGGCGCGCGTCTTGTGCCCCGATATCCGCATGGCCACCGCTTCCGGAACGCCAGCGCGTACTAGGTTGCGGACACCTGTCCGCCGCAAGTCGTGGAAGAGTTTGTCAGGTTCGCCATCGTCGGTTAGCAACCCCGCGGATTTGCACGCCGTTTTCCATGCTCCCTTGAAGTCCCGGATCTGTTTGCCGGCGCGCGCGAACACCCACGGGCATTCGGGGAAATATCGATCTCGGATTTCCCTCTGGATCGCGAGTATTTCATATAGCTCCGGGACCATGAAGACGGTGCGGGCCTCATCGTTCTTTGTTTCGCCCGGTTCGAGCCTAACAAGCCGCTCTGAAAGATCAACCTGGTTCCAACGAAGGTTTAGGACCTCGCCCTTGCGACAGCCTGTGTAATATGCGAATGTCACCACCGGTTGAATTTCGTCCGGGAGCGCACGCCTGATCGCTGTGAATGCATCGGCTTCGAAGAATCCTTTGCGAACGTTATTCTCGGCCAGCATAGGGATCGCCGGCGCGGAGGTCACCTTCGGCGGCGTGGCCTTCTTTCCTAGACTGTAGGCACGCCGGAGAAGGGAAAGCTCACGGTTGATGGTCGCATTTGAAGCTGGCCCGATTTTTCGCGTCCTTCCTTTCGGTAGAGCCCGCGTTGTCGGTTCACGCCTCTTCGCGACATAAGTCTGGATCTGGTCTGTCCCTACGCGCGCCGCTTTCATCGCACCAAAGAATGGGCGCAGATGGACGCGCACGACTAACGCGGCCCAGGCGTGGCTCTTTGCGTTGGTTTCGTAATCGAGCAGCAGCGCATCCAGTAGCGAGGCCATCGAGGTGTCGGTTGCGCTCGCGAACGTGCCGAGATCGCGTTCTCGCAGGGCGGCGTTGAGATACTTCTGAGCGGCTTTCTTTGTTCCATGAATCGTCTTGTTATGGTAAACGCGCTTGCCGGTTTGCGGATCGCGCCCTTCGAAGACGCGCACGAGCCAGGTCTTCTCGCCACGCGCAATAATTTGGCCTGCCATTCAGTCTCCTTTTCGAACTCTCTCTCGGTAGTCGGTGAGAGAATACCGGCTGGGAATTCCCTGTGCCCTACACTCGGGGCAGAAATTGCGTTGTCCAGCTTTCGGGCGACGAGCCGTGGGCGGATATTCTTTTCGGCAATGCACACACACGGCAAATCCCCGCGATTGGCCGATCGCGAGAGCCAACTGCAAGGCGAGTGCGCCGAAAAGGCCGTCGCCGCCTAGCTTAACAGTGGGTTTCTTTTCCGAGCCGTGCCAGACCACAACAGGGCGCACGTTTCCAATCGCGAGCCATTCATTCGCGGTGCGGGCGATGATGATACGTTCAACATTGACGTGCTGGCGCCACCAGGGGGCTTTCGCTCCGCTCCTACCGAAGGCTATTTCCCAGTCTTCTGCATGGCCCGTGTGGCCTTGCAATAGTCGATCGGCGATTTTTGTCAGGGCAAAAGCTTCGCGAGCGAAAGCGCGCCAGACCTGCAGTGGATCGTAAGTCGGCATCATACTGCGCCTATCATGCCAGCCGAGCGGTTCGCAGCCGCGGCCGCCGGTGAACGGATGCGGATAGGGGTTATGACTACATGGCAAGCTATGCTCACAGATGCGAAGAACGCCGTAATTTCTAGCGAACTCCGCAACCCGCGCGGCGGGCGCGTCCGCTAGACGAAGGAATGCAGGAAACATCGCCTTGGATGGTCCAACCTCCGGCCCACGGCTTGGGTCGTAGTACAAACGATCTTCCTGTAGCTCGATTTCCGGCTGACGTGTCCAGAGAGTTGCATCTACGGGCCGCCCCAGTTCGCCTTCGTCGGTGAGGATCGCGGAAAGATCCGAATCGGGGCTCCGCTTCCGTAGCATTTAAGAAATAGATTAAAGCTGGACTCACCGCGCTGTCAAGGGAATAATCGAGAACATGAAGGAACCGACAAACGAGCGGCGAACAATCAACCTTTGGCCCGCGGCTGGCGCGCAATTGGGACTCTCCAAGAACGCGACCTATGAAGCGGCCGAGCGTGGTGACATCCCCGGCGCATTCAGGATCGGAAAGCGTTGGCTGGTCTCGCGCGAGGCCTTCGAAAAATTCTTAAGTGGGGGAAAGGCTCCAACCAGAGGCGGCGCCGCCGCTTGAACGAAGTGTACACGGCGACCAGTACTCTCGATCCTGCGGACCTGCCACGACTGGCAAGTCTGCTCCAGCGTGTCAAAACGCTTATGCTTGACGGCCGTTGGAGAACGTTAGCTGCGATCCGCGCGGAGTGCGGCGGTTCAGAATGCAGTGTTTCTGCGCGTCTGAGGGACCTTCGGCGGCCGGAGCACGGCGGCTTCGTAGTTGAGCACGAACGGCGCGCTAATGGGACCTGGTTCTACCGCGTCGACGCGGGCCCGCAGCGGAGGCTATTTTGAAGCGCGAAGCCATCTCGCATACCAAGATGAAACGCCTCTGCCGGCGCCTGCGCATCCCCACCTGGCAGGCTGTAGGACTATTGGAGAGCACCTGGCACGTGACCGCACGGGAAACCCCAGCCGGCAACATCGGCAAACTCAGCAATGAGGATATCGCGCTCGCCATCGACTACGATGCCGACGAAAGCGAACTGATTAGCGCCTTAGTCGAGACTGGATGGGTCGATGCGGACGACAATCACCGGCTGGTCATTCACGATTGGTCCCACCACGCTGATGATGCGACCCACATGAAGCTAGCCCGAGCGCGCCAGTTCTTCGCGGACGGCCAGCCGCCCAAACTGACGAGGTTAGCCGGGATTGAGCGGAAGGCGGCTGAGGAGTTCTACAATTCGTGCGCACAAAACGGCGATCCGTGCGCACAGGAGCAAAAACTAGAATCCGCACCGGTAAATCCGTGCGCACAACATCCTGATCCGTGCGCACAAAACGACGATCCGTGCGCCCTACCAGAGCCCCGCCAGAGCCTCGCCCCGCCAGAGCCAGAGCCTAGCCGGGGCCTTGCCCCGCCAGAGCCACACGCAACAACAACATCATCGTCAGCTAATCGTGTTTGTCTACACGCGAACGGGAATGACGATGATGCTGCTTCGACGTTCGCCGCAAGCGTGAAAAAGCGCTGGGAAGAACTGGACATGGTGTGCGGCCGCTGGACTCATGCAAATGAACAGCTCGCCCGGGAGGAGTTCCGGAGAGGCACTCCAATCGAGGTCATGCAAGCCGCGATGCTTTGGGGAACCTGGATGCGTTTCAAAGCGATGGTCAATAATGCCAGCAACGAAAAGATTCTCAGCCTGAAATACTACATCAACTCTCTCGAAAACGAGCAGTTCAAGGGGACATCGAGACAGCAGTTAGCCGAGATGGACATCAGGCTCAAGAAAGAATTTCTTTCGCGACGTAGCGCGATCGGCCCAGCACGGGAAGGTGCAGCATGACAGCGTGTTTCCAATCAGCGCGAATCGCAGGTACGTGCGGAAACTGCCGCGCGCGCGCAAGCATGGTGCACTGCCCGCGTCACCTGAAGCTGATCGCTTGCGAGCATTGCTGCCCAATCTGCCGCAATCGAGAGACGGCTAACGAAAACTCTCAACCTCTTGAAACCACACGGGATATTGGGGGTCTATTTTCAAGCGAGCTCGGCCGCCGTGACCCGTGCGGGGCCGTTTAGAGGAAAATAATGCCCGAAAAGTTTTCGAACTTGCCAGGAAAGCCGCCCAAAGCTGTTGGGAAAGAGGCCCGAAGGCTGCTCAATTGGCTCGAATCGAATTACGAAATCGAAGGGGCGCGGCCTCTGGTCGATTTGATGCTCACGACCGCCCGAAGGCTCGAACAAGTGCGGACCCAGATCCGAAAAGACGGGTTGCTGATCGAGGGGAAGCCAAACCCACTGCTCAGCATTGAACATAAACTCGGTGAGCAATTCCTGAAGTGTTGGCGCACCGCAGGATTGGCAGATAAGAGCGAGGAAGAGCGGCGTCCAGCGGGCCGGCCGCCGGCCGGCGAGGAGCGAAGATGGCGCGCTTGAAACCGAAAACCGGAGCCGCGATCGGCACGCTGAGCCAGGACGAAACATGGTTTCTCTGCCATGGTGACATCGCGATCGTTGGCGTCGAAGACAACCCATTCGGGCCCGGCGAAGCCGGCTGGGAGGTGGCGCGCATCGCTTGGTTTCGCTATCGAGAAGCGCTGCTTGCCACCAAATTTCCCACGTCGCCGCCTCTGTTCGGGGAGACCGAGTTCGATGACGCCTATGCGGCAGAACGCGAAGAGCGGCGCCGCCGCCTGGAGGAAAGAGCCAATGTCAGACAGCGATGATCGATTCCGTTTGCCGATCAAATCGACTGTGGAGATCTCCGCAGAGTTGTATCTGAAGGCCGCGGAATACGGGGCAAAACTTCCCCGGCCAATGCCCGTGGATCGTCTGGTGGAGCACCTTATCATCAACGCACTGAGCAACCAGCCGCACAAGCAAGTGGTCTTCCAGTGGCCACCACCAAGAGAAACCCGATCCAAGGAGAAACGATGAAAATATCTGACCCAATCGCGGAAGTGATTCCGCGCGAATTCACACCTGCCGAGATCGAATGGAACGAGTCGCAATACGCGATTCTCAATCCAGATCGTGCCAGCAATTTATTGGCGGTCCTGGCCACACCGGGCTACATCGCATCGCTCGAGCCCGCGGCCGCGCGCGCCCTCGAGAAGCAGTGCATCGTTGCAGCCGCGTTCCACCGAATGCGCGGGCGGATAGAGCTCTGTCAAGAATTCGAAGGCCTCGCCATCGCGATCAAGGCCGTAATCAAAGCAGGGGAGAACTGACATGGAGAGACGTTCCTTTAGGACCGAACTGCGGGCGGAGCAAGCCGCCGGAAAGACTTACCTGATCGGCCGCGCCGCCAGCTACGGCGTGATGTCCCACGATTTGGGCGGCTGGCGCGAAATCATCGAGCGTGGCGCTTTCGATGACGCGCTGTCGGATCCTCATCTCGACGTAATCCACAACCTTAACCACGATGCCTCGAAAATACTGGGACGCACGCTTTCGGGGACGACCACGCTCACTTCGGACGCGCGCGGCCTGAATTATCGAACGTTGCTCCCTGACGTGTCCTACGCCCGCGACGCTGCGGAGCTATGCAAGCGTGGGGACCTGTGCCAGTCGAGTTTTGCTTTTCAAGTCGATCCCGATGACGAGGACTGGACGACGGACACGGACGACCCTGACAATCCGGGACAGCGTTGCGCCTTGCGCACCATAAGCCGCATTGCCAAACTCTTCGACGTCGCCACCGTTGCTTCTGGTGCATACCCGCAGACCGCGGCCGGCATCAGCGATCGCTCGCTACCCACGAGCATGCCCGCCGAGCTGCGCGCGCGCATTCTCCAGCGCGCTTCCGATGATGACATCAACATCGATGACGATCTCGACGAGTGCGAGTGCGATTGCCGCGAGTGCCAGGACGGCAACTGCGACGATTGTAGCAACGGTGATTGCGAAGATAAGAATTGCCGCTGCGAGCAGTCCATGCGCGCCGCGCAGAACGACGATGACGACGGCGGGAAGGATACCAAAAAAGTGGATGGCGAGGAACTGCCGCAATCAGCGTTTCTGATCCACGGGGACCCGGCTGACAAGACCACATGGAAACTGCCCGTGCGATTCAGCACGCTCGCCAAGAGCGAGAAACACGTGCGCCTCGCGATCGATCTGTTTTCGACCCTAAAGGACGTGAGCGAAGACGAAAAAGCGCGAGCATGGAAAGAACTGGAAGCGCTGGCCGAGAAATACGGCATCGACATCGACAACGAGGATGCCGAACGCGCGCGCGCTGTTGACTTCGAGCTCGCCATGGAAGATTAAAAACATTTCGGGCCGCCGATGTTATAATCAAACAGCGGTATTCAGTGCGCGTGGTGGCCGTGGGATGCCACTGCCTCGAATGGCGAGGCCACCCAGCGCATGCTTTGAGGCGACAGCCGCCTTCGCGCGGGCCGTGCTCAAGCAAAAGTAGGAAGTGATCCACCTGGCGCGGGATGCCGCCGTCTTGACTGACAAGCCAGTGCGGACCAAGTTCGCGATCGCGGCCTTCGTCGCCGCTGATGCGCGCGCACAATTTCGAACCCAAAAGGATTGATACATTATGCGCGATAACCTCGCCCTCCGCGAAGAGCGCGGAGCCGTCTTAAAAGAAGCCAAAAAACTTAGCGCGAAGGGGCGACTTTCGCCCGCCGAGCGTTCACAATTCGACAATCTCATGAGCCGCGCGCGGGCCCTCAAAGAAGAGATCGACCGCGCCGAGCGTGCCATGACGGCCGGCGTCCTGGGCGCGTTTGGTGGCTTCGATGGTGGCGGCGACGACGATGGCATCGATCCGCGAGACTTTCGCGGCATGCCCCAGCGCCAACATCAGTTCAAATCGCGCGAAGAGCGCGACCATCACGCCGCTTTCATGAGCTTCCTTCGGCTCGGCGCGCTTCATATGCCCCCCGAGCAGCGAGAACTTTTAATTGAACACCGCGATATGGGCGTTGGGAATCAAGGCGGCGCGTACCCTGGCGCGACCTCAGGGTTCTTCGTGCCAGTGGGTTTCGTCAACGCGATCATCGAAGCGCTCAAATTTTACGGCCCCTTGCTCGATGCCGACGTGGTGGACCTCATGGATACGGAAACCGGCCAGCAGTTGCCCTTTCCAACCGATGACGACGTCAACATCACAGGCGAGAGAATCGGCGAAGGCCAGCAGGTTACCTCGCAAGATGTGGCGATCGGTCAAATCATGCTCGGCGCCTGGAAATATTCATCCAAGATGGTCAAGGTATCGATCGAATTGCTACAGGATTCTGCCTTCAACCTAGAAGCGTATCTGACTCGCAAACTCGCGATCCGAATCGGCCGCGCGTTGAATTACGACTTCACGTTAGGAACTGGTCCGTCATTTTCCCAACCGATGGGAATCTTGACCTCGACGCTAGCAAACGGCAACCTGGTCACCGCCGTGGGCTCTTCGCCTAACGATGGGACCACCGCAGGCGCGAACACGATCGGCTCAGACGACCTCACCAACTTGATCCATAGCATCGATCCCCTTTATCGTCCAAACGCCAGCTTCATGCTCCACGATTCGACGCTGAAAGCCATCCTGAAAGTGAAGGACAAATTCGGCCGGCCCATCCTCGATCCGAACTTACAGGCCGCGGCGCCCAATACGTTCATGGGCTACCCGTTGAGGATCAACAACAATATGCCCATCTTGCAATCGTCGCAGTCTTCGCCGCCGGTGACGGTAAATAGCGTCGTTTTCGGCGATTTCAAGCGCTTTATCGTTCGCCGTGTGCGGCAAATGACGCTGATGGAACTTCGCGAGCGTTTCAGCGACTATGGTCAAGTGGCCTGGCTCGGATTTGCTCGCTACGATTCCTCGCCAGCTTTCGGCGGAACGGGCACCGTGTTCCCATTCGGACTGCTCCAAAACACGTATTGATCTTGCGCGCCCGCCTTTCATCGCGCAAGCGCGTGCGCCGGAGTTGCTGCCGCCGCGCGTGACTTAATGGGCGCCTCGCATGCATCATCCTCCCCCGGCTTGTAGGCGCCCGCTTTTTTCCGCAGACCGTGACGCGATACAATCGCGCCATGCACGCGCCCAACGTACTTCGGAAAGCAAAGCTGAGCCAGCCGCCGCCGCGCGACAGCGACGCGATCCCCGCGCGCATGTGTCTACGATGCGGAATGGTCCACAGTCCCGCCATCGATTGGGAGGATTGCGTCTCATACCTACGCGATCGTCTCGCGATGCTCGAACAGCGGCGCGAAAACCGGCCCAAGCGCGAAGCCTAAAGGAGGATATCGAATTGATTTCCGAACACGTCGTTTCTCTGTACAACGAACTGTGGGACAGGCTCAAAGACCGTATCAAGGAAGAGGACCCGAACGGCCACAGGCTTTCCTGGAATGACGGAGCAAGACGCGAAGTCCAGCTATCGGAGTGGTCAGGAGAGGGAAATAGAACATCCAGGCCGGTCTCATACTTCACCTTTAATCTTGACGAACAGCACGTTTGGGTTGCACAAGGGGGGCCGGTGAAATTTCAATTCGATGTAGTGGCTCCTCGCGAGGGAGAAGCTTATTTGGTGCTGAAGGGCAAACGGATCTCGCCAGATGAAGGGGCCATTTGTATTCTCAACGATCTTCTCAAGCGATCGGATTGATTTCGCCGGCCTGCAAACGTCGTGCAAACATCACAGCGAGACGCCCACCTTAAGACGGCCTGGGAAAGCTGTGTGCCGGATTGTGTGCGGATTGATCGGGAAAGCCGGTGAAACGCTGGGAAGTTAACTTCGCGCTGAATCGCTAAGGACGAGCGAATCGCGATAGATAGCGACGGAGAGGGAAACGGATGACGCCGCGGCTGAGATTCAGGTTCTAGTTCTCGCAAGGGAGTGGAGGTTCAAGTCCTCTCATCCGCACCAAGAAAATCAACAACTTAGATAAAAGCGCGGGGCGGCGTTTCTCCCGCCATTTTTCCCATCTTCGCTCCGGATACGCGACGGGCTACCGGCGAGTCACGCCGCGGCTCGTCGATTTTATTCCCGCCTTCCCCATCGTCGACGAAATCGTACAACGTGCGGCAGGGAGCGGCGCGTGATAGATTGTGCTGCATGCGTGCACCTCTGCTATTCGTGTTGGCATGGACTGCGCAGTGGGCGCTGGCAGCGGACGGCTCCTGGACAGCTTACTTGGGCGGCCCGGGTTCTGAGCAGTACTCCTCGCTTACCCAAATCAACAAAAGCAATGTGAATCAGCTCGAGGTCGCGTGGACATATGCGACGGGGGAACGGGGCAATTACCTCTTTAACCCGCTGATCGTCGACGGCACCATGTACGTGCTAGCCAAAAACAACTCCATCGTGGCGCTGGACGCCGTAACCGGGAAGGAACGGTGGACTCATCCCAACACCGGGGCGGTGACCCAGAGAGGCATCAACTATTGGGAGACCAAAGACCGCTCCGACCGCCGCCTGCTGTATTTGAACGCCGGGTATCTCACGGCCATCGACACGCGAACGGGCAACACGATTCCCTCATTCGGCGATAACGGGCGCGTAGATATTCGGGTAGGGCTCGATCGCGACATCGACTCATTCGCGCCGCTCCAGACGAACAACCCGGGCCGCATTTTCGAGAACCTGTTTATCATTCCTCTGCCGGCGCGGGGCGATAACTACGCCGCGGTTCCGGCCGACGTTCACGCCTACGACACGCGGACCGGTAAGCTCGTGTGGGTATTTCATTCGGTTCCGCATCCGGGTGAATTCGGCTACGAAACGTGGCCCAAGGATTTCTGGAAGACCGGGGGCGGCGTGCACAACTGGAGTGAGATGACCGTGGATGAAAAACGCGGCATCGCCTACATTCCCTTCGGCACCGGGCGCTATGACTTTTACGGAGCAAATCGCCACGGGCAGAATCTGTTCGGTAACAGTTTGGTCGCGCTGGACGCGCGTACCGGTAAGCGGCTCTGGCATTTCCAAACCGTGCATCACGATTTGTGGGATTACGACCTGCCTACCGCGCCCAAGCTGCTCACCGTCGAACGCGATGGCAAAACCGTGGATGCGATCGCACAACCCACGAAACAGGGATTTTTGTTCGTGTTTAATCGTTTGACGGGCGAGCCTTTATGGCCAGTGGAGGAGCGGCCGGTGCCGCAATCGGATGTGCCCGGGGAACAAACCTGGCCCACGCAACCGTACCCCACCAAGCCGCCGCCGTTCGCGCGCCAGTCGTTTACTGAAAGAGACATCAATCCCTACATCAGCGACTCCGAGAAAGCCATGGTTCGCGAGCGGCTAAAGACCTATCGCAATGAGGGGTTGTTCACGCCGCCTACCCGCCAAGGCGCGATTCAGATGCCCGGAAACAGCGGCGGCGCCACCTGGGGCAGCTCGGCGGTGGAGCCCAACCGGGGGCTGATGTTTATCGTTTCCAAGGAAAGGCCGGCGGTGCTGAAGTTGAATCTGCCCGGTGAGAAATCGCGCGGCGAGAGATTGGGTCCGCCGCCGCTGCCGGGCCCGCTAGTAACCGAGCAGGGAGATTTCCCGCGCTACGACGCGCCCTACGACTTCATGGTCATGAGCAACGGGCTGACGTCCATCGGGCCGCCCTGGTCGCGGATCACCGCGTACGATCTCAACACCGGTGCCATCAAGTGGCAAATCCCCGACGGGAGCGTCACGGCGCTTGCCGGGCAGGGTCACCGCGATACTGGCGCGCTCGCGCCCCGCGGCGGGATAGTGGCCACGGCCAGCGGACTGCTTTTCGTCGCGACGGCTTCGGATCGCAAGTTTCGCGCCTACGATCAGGACTCCGGACGCGTCTTGTGGGAAAAGGACCTGCCGGCCGGAGCCGAGGGCGTTCCCGCGGTGTACGAAATCGCCGGACGAGAATATATCGCGCTGTGCGCGGCGGCCGCGGAAGCCAACCTTCATATCGATGCCGGGACCCCAGCGCCCCCAAGCGTGGGTTCGTACCTGGTATTTGCATTGCCGCGAAGGTAGTTAAGGAGGATTATTTGGTAACGCCCTGCCTCGCCTCGTTGAGCAGGCTGTAATCGATGAAAGTCGCAAGCTGCTCGCGGCTACGTGGCGCGCGATTTCGTTCCTTGGCGACCCAACGATCTTCTTCTACCATCACGTCCAGCAGGTCATCGGCAATGGATCCTGCGTAGCGGAGTTGGGGCCAGCTTTTCGCAATGACAGCTTGGCTATAGTTCAGCTTCGAGGAAAGCAGCGGCCAAAGCTGCTCGGAACGTTCGCGAAGACTAGCCGAAGCGGCCAGCAATGCCTTTAGAAATTCCACCAGAGCGCGGCGCTTCGCCGGATCGTTCAGCACCTTCGTGGATGTCTGCAGATTGAAAAGTTCGCGGTACACCTGGCGATCCTGCAGTACCAGCGCGTCCGAGCCTAGCAGGCTGCGGAAAAAACTCTCTGCGGGAAGCGAGCCCGGCCTGCTTTCGTGTTTTGAACCAGAGTTTCTGTCCGCCGGAGCCGCCT
The DNA here is from genome assembly GCA_052148835.1 of Bryobacteraceae bacterium. GTDB lineage: Bacteria > Acidobacteriota > Terriglobia > Bryobacterales > Bryobacteraceae > Palsa-89. The sequence goes on along the minus strand of JBKQHJ010000208.1, from coordinate 37 downwards.
GAAGCGACGTGGCGGGACCTTCAGGCCCCTGTCAGGC
>JBKQHJ010000207.1:0-37072 GCA_052148835.1 Bryobacteraceae bacterium | reverse complement strand
CCCGGCTTTCTATGCCAAGCTCGCCGCGAACGAAGGACTTACTGCGGATCAGATCCTGGTAGGCGCCGGATCGAGTGAGCCGCTGCATGCGGCGGTGGAGACTTTCACGTCGCCCACCATTCCCCTGATCATCCCGATGCCGACTTACGAGGCTGCTCCGGAGCTGACCAAATACAAAGGCCACCCCGTGATTGAGACGCCGCTCAATTCGAAAATGGCGCCGGATGTGCGCCGTCTCGCCGCGGAGGCCGACAAAGCCGGCGGCGGTCTGATTTACATCGTCAATCCCAACAATCCGACGTCCACCATCACTACCAGCGACGACATGGCATGGCTGGTGGCGAATCTCCCGAAAAACACCTACGTGCTGGTGGACGAGGCCTATTTGCACTACGCCACCTCGCCCGAAGTCTCCAGCGCGTTTCAATACGTGAAGGAAGGCAAGAACGTCATCGTAACCCGCACGTTTTCGAAAATCTACGGCATGGCGGGATTACGCGTCGGATATATCGCGGGGCGTCCAGATCTGATCGCGAAGATGGAACCCTATCGCAACAACGTGATCAGCATCGTGAGCGTGCGCGCGGTTTCGGCAGCTCTCGATTTGGGACCCAAGCTGCTGGAAGAACGCAAGGCCAAGATCGTTCGAACTCGCACCGAGCTTTGTGAATGGATGACCCAGAAGAACATCAAATTCATTCCTCCACAGGCGAATTTCGTCATGATCGAGACCGGACGCGACGCCAAGGACGTTCAGACCGCGATGCTCGCAAAAGGCGTAGCCATAGGGCGGCGTTTCCCACCTCTCACTACGATGATTCGCGTCTCCATCGGCACCGACGCCGAGATGGACAAATTCCGCAGAGTATTTACGGAAGTCCTGGCGTCTTAAATCGCAACTGAGCCGCGCGCACAACTGAGCCGCCGCGCGGTAAGCAAGCGGGTGCGTATGTGATATCCTTTGCCGTGTAAAAGGAGTCACGTCCGATGGAACGCAAGAAAGCGTCCGACTTCCCGCAAGAACTGCTGAACCTCTTCGACCTCTACGTCCACGGCGACATTGGACGCCGTGATTTCCTGGATGGCGCCAAGAAATTCGCCACCGGCGGCCTCACCGTGGCCACGATCTTTGAGAGCTTGCGCCCCAACTACGCGTGGGCCGAGCAGGTTCCCAAAGACGACAGCCGCATCAAGACCGAATACGTGACGGTGCCATCGCCCGAAGGCAACGGCAGCATCAAGGGGTATTTGGTTCGCCCGGCCAGCGGCGGAAAGCAGCCCGGCGTTTTGGTGGTGCATGAAAATCGAGGCTTGAATCCTTACATCGAAGATGTGGCGCGGCGCTTAGGGACGGCGAACTTCATCGCCTTCGCGCCCGATGGATTGACCAGCGTCGGCGGCTATCCCGGGGACGACGAAAAGGGCGCGCAGGAATTTGGAAAGGTAGACCGCGACAAGATGCTGGCCGACTTCCTGGCGTCGGCGAAGTGGCTGAAGTCGCGGCCGGACTGCAGCGGCAAAATCGGCGTAGTCGGGTTTTGCTTTGGCGGAGGCGTCGCCAATCAGCTTGCGGTGCGAATGGGATCGGATCTCGCGGCCGCGGTTCCGTTCTACGGCGCGCAACCGACGGCGGCCGACACGGCGAAGATCAAAGCTCCTCTGCTGCTCCAGTACGCGGGTCTGGACAAACGCATCGACGACGGCTGGCCCGCTTATGAGGAAGCCCTGAAAGCGAATGGCATCACGTACACGGCGTATGTTTATCCGAATGTGAACCACGGCTTTCATAACGACACCACGCCGCGTCATGACGAAGCCGCGGCCAAACTGGCTTGGGGACGCACGCTCGATTTCTTCAACAAATACTTGAGAGGCTAAGAGAAGGGATTCAGTAAATGACACGGAAATTGAAACTCGCACTGCTACTCGCCGCCTGCGTGTTCGCTTATTCGCAGGACAAGCCGAATCCGAACTTCACCGGCGGAGAGGTGAAGACGATCAAGGAAAACTCCGACGGAAAGTCCGCGCACTTCTACTTCTCGCCCGGCGCGCGAACGAAATGGCATAGTCACTCAGGAGGGCAAATCATCTTGGTGGAGGACGGCGTCGGACTGTATCAGGAGAAAGGTGGGCCGGTGGTGGAGTTGCGAGCTGGCGAAACGCATTACTGCCCGCCGGGCGTGGTGCATTGGCACGGAGCTGCGCCGCATGAAGGCGGCACGCAGTTCAACGTGAGCCGCGGCGATATTACGTGGGACGATGTAGTAACAGACCAAGAGTACAACGCGAAGCCGGTGCACAAATAATCGGAATGCATGCCGACTGAGGATCCGAGCGGTTTGACGGACTACAGCCCCGACGGCGTCGACCTGACGCTGATCCGCTGGATGCTCTCGCTGACGCCTGCTGAGCGCCTGGACTGCGTCGAGCAAAGCGCGAACGAGATTCTCGCAATCCGCGAGCTAAATGCCCGCGCTTAGATACGCTGCGACGCTCGGTGCCCTCAGCGATGGCGGCGTCGATTTCATCCTGGTCGGCGGATTGGCGGCGGTGTTAAGTGGCGCTCCGGTGAATACTTTCGATATCGATGTGGTTCACTCCCGCGAACCCGCTAACGTTGATCGCCTGCTAAAAGTGCTGGATGAGCTGGACGCGGTTTTTCGCATTCAACCCGAGCGACGTCTCAAGCCGAACGCATCGCACCTGGCTTCCACCGGTCGTCTGAATCTGATCACGCGCTACGGGCCTCTGGACGTTTTGGGAACCATCGGCCGCGGTCTCGGCTATCAGGAATTGATTCCTCACTCCGTCGACTTAGCCATAAGTGAAGATCTTCGCATTCGCGTTTTGGATCTTGAGACGCTGATCGCGGTAAAGGAAGAGCTTGGAGGCGAGAAGGACCGCGCCGCGCTTCCCATCCTGCGCCGGACCCTGGAAGAGAAGCGCAAGCTCTAGCTCGCTTCCGCGCCTCAAATCCCGATTCGCAACCGTTTTACAATAGAATCAAGTGCACAAAGTAATTCTTTCGGGCTTGGTGGTTACCGCGCTGGCGTGTTCTACGCTTGCCGCCACCCCGGCCAAGTCCAAAAAAAAGCGCCATTCTCCGACCACGACCTCTGCCACCCATGCGCGGAAACATTCCGCGGCCGCCTCGAAAACGACGGCCGGTAAAACATCCGCCGCTAGCGGATCAAAAGCGACGCGTGCCGCGGCTGCCGGACGAAAAGGCAAGAAATCGCGCGGTGTTGCGCGGTCTTATCAGCAGGCACCTTCACCGGACCGTTACCGGGAGATCCAACAAGCGCTCGCGAGCAAGGGCTATTTTCACGGTGAACCGAACGGCGAGTGGGGCCCGGAGTCGGCCGACGCGCTGAAGCGTTTTCAAACCGACCAGAGCCTCATGCCCGATGGCAAGATCAATTCGCTCTCCCTCATCGCCCTGGGCCTGGGGCCGAAGCGCCTGACCGCCGCGAAATCGGACGCCGTACCTCCAGCTCAGGCAGCGCCACCGGCGGCGTTGCCGGCCACCACCACTCCTACCGCGCCTCCCCAATGATCGTCGGCGTCCCCAAAGAGATTAAGGATCACGAAACGCGCGTCGGCTTGGTTCCGAGTGGCGTAACGACGTTGCGCGAGGCGGGCCATCGTGTGTTGGTCGAGACGCAGGCCGGCATCGGCAGTTCCATCCCGGACAACGAATACGTCGAGGCAGGCGCGGAGATTCTCGCCACTGCAGGCGATGTTTGGAGCAAGGCCGATCTCGTCATCAAAGTCAAGGAACCGCAGCCTTCCGAATACGCGCATTTCCGGCCCGGCCTGATCCTGTTCACGTATCTTCATCTGGCTCCGCTGCCCGAGCTCACGGGCAAGCTGGTGGACGCCAAGGTCAACGCGGTGGGTTACGAAACGATTCGAGAACGCGACGGCTCCCTACCATTGCTCACTCCGATGAGCGAAGTGGCCGGGCGCATGGCGGTGCAGGCGGGCGCGGTGTATCTGGAACGTCCCAACGGAGGCCGCGGCATTTTGCTGGGCGGCGTGCCGGGCGTCGCACCTGCTAACGTGGTGATCCTGGGCGGCGGCGTGGTGGGCCACAATTCAGCGAAGATGGCCGTGGGACTCGGCGCTTATGTCACCATTATCGATCGCAATCTCGAACGCTTGCGCGCGCTGGACGACATCTATAGCAACAAGGTAGTCACGCTCGCATCCAACGTTCACACTGTGCGCGAGGCGGTGCGCACGGCCGATCTGGTGGTGGGCGCGGTCCTGATTCCCGGCGCCTCGGCGCCCAAGCTGGTGCGCCGCGAGATGATCAAAAGCATGAAGCCGGGCGCGGTGATGGTGGACGTCGCCATCGACCAGGGCGGCTGCTTTGAGACCTCGCACGCCACCACGCACACCGATCCGGTTTATTTCGTCGATGGAGTGCTGCATTACTGCGTGTCGAACATGCCGGCGGCGGTGCCGCACACATCTACATACGCGCTCACCAACGCGACTTTCCCCTATCTGGCCGAGCTGTGCGCCAAGGGATTGGAGCAAGCCTGCCGCGACAATGCGGCCATTCGCGTGGGTGTGAACACGTATGCCGGACACATCACGCATTCTGGCGTGGCGGAATCGCAGGGCCTGCCTTCGAGCGATCTTAAGGCTTTGTTGTAGCGCCCGGCGCCACATCGCCCGGCGGAAAAACCTTCTCTGCCCGTTCTGTTTTTAACAATTTGCCGCTTTCCTGTTCTTTGACGGTAAGAGTGGTTCGGGCGGCGTCCGCCGGAACCCGCCAGAGTTTGGTGATTTCCCGCTGCTCTTTTTTGTTGAGAACGAACGCGGCTGGATGCAGCAGCGTGCCCGCTTTGTCCCAGTGGCCGTTGCTTTCCGCTTGCCCCGTTATTTCGATGGCGATCGGAACAGTGGCGCGATCTTCGGTGTTCACCACCTTCACTTTGACGAAGATGAGATCGGCGTTTTGTTTGTCGACGCTCAGAGTAACGTCGAGCTTGGGCGAGCGCGCGCAGCCTGCCAGAAGCAAAAGGACAACAACCGGAAGAAAGGTTTTCATAAGAGCCTAGGTGTTTTGGAAGCGGCCATGCGTTTTTCAAGACGGCCGGCGCGGCGCTCGAGCGCTTCGGACGGTTCGAGTTCCAGGGCGCTGCGAGTCATTTCCAAGGCCAGCGCGTAGTTGCGCTCACGGCGCTCGTAATATTTAGCCAGTTCGACGAACGCCGCCGCGCGCCAGGGGTTGGGCGAGGACGCGAGATCAGTGAGCACTGGAAGCGCCGCCTGTTCGCGGCCAAGTTTTTTTTCGAGTGTGGCGATATCCCACAAGGTGCGGAACAGCAAATCGTCGGAAAGATTCTTTTCGATCGCTTGCCGGAACAGCGCCAGCGCGTTTTCAAGCTGCTCGGCTTGACGCCACCAGCGCGCAAGACCAATCATCTCGGCGCCGTGTGAAAATTCGGCCGCGAGTTCGGGGGCATGAAAGGCGCGCGGAACGATGGCGGTAAGGCAGGCCAACGTCAGGATGTCGATAGCGTTGTGGTGAAACACCGGCACAAGGCGAAATATTTCCTGCGTCCGCACATATTCGAAATAAACATACGGGATCAACTCGCCGGGCAGATCGCCTTGCCGTTCGACGCCCAGGATCTGATTTTCCAGCTCTACCAGGCGGCAACTATCGAATCGCAAGTTCCACAGCCTCCGCGCGCCGTGCAATAGATCCAGGTGCTCCAGCGAAGTGAAGGGCGGACGCTGGCGTACCATGCGGAAGCGCGTTTCCAGCAGCGGCTGATCGTAGGTGCGTCCGTTATAGGTGATCAGCACTTCGAACGGCTTCAAATGTTCAGTGAGCGCGGCAAGCAGGCTGGCCTCTTCGCCGTAGTCGCGCATAAAGAACTGCCGCACGCGAAACCCCTGCGGAGTAATGCGGCCGACGCCAATCAGAAACGCGTAAGTTCCCGAGCCGCCCATTAATCCGGTGGTTTCGGTATCGAGGAAACACCACTTCTCGGGTGGCACTCCGCGGATTGCGCCATTGGAGATGGGATCGAGCAGATCGTGCGAGAGGCTCTCCAGATCCACGATGCCGACGCTGCCGTGACGGCGATGGCGTTCGTAGAGGCGCTCCGTTTCGTAGTGGACGCCGAGCGAAGTCGCGACTTCGGCGCCGTGAAGCCACTCCTCGGGAGCCGCTGATGGCCGTTGGCTGTTGGCAATTGGCCTTTTGGGAATCGGCCGGGAGTACTTTCTATCGATACGGGCGATGCGCTTGCGAAGATGGGCGAGTTGCTCCTGGAAGTCGGTCATGCTTCCTGCGATGCTGCTTCCCATTCCTCGAGCAACGCGCTCAGTGCCGCGCGGCGCTTTTCGAGTTGCGCCGCCACCCGCACGGTTTCTTCGGCGCTGACGAAATTCGACAGGCTCTCCTCGTCACTCGCGATTTCGGCTTCAAGGGTAGAGATCCGCGCCTCAAGTTCCTTCGCTAGCTCCCGTTGCTTCTTCAGCTTCATGGGATTTACGCGTTTGCCAAGCTGGCTAACGGCCAATGGCGGCCCGGGGCTTGAAGAACTGCCTCCGTTCACGCTTAAACTGAGGTCTATGTGCTTTCCCTCTTTCCGCCAAATGTAGTCTTCATAGTTGCCGGGAAAAACGTGGACCTCGCCCGAGCCCACTTCGAAAATGCGCGTCGCGAGTTTGTCGATGAAATAACGGTCGTGAGAAACGAAAACCACCGTGCCGCTGTATTTTTCGAGCGATTCCAGCAACACGTCCTTGGCGCGCATGTCGAGGTGATTGGTGGGCTCGTCGAGCAGCAGGAAATTCGACGGCTGCAGCAGCATGCGGGCCAGCGCATAGCGGTTGCGCTCGCCGCCCGACAGCACACCGATGCGCTTGAAAACATCGTCTTCGGAAAATAGAAAACAACCCAGCAAACTGCGCAGCTCCGTGTTAGTCGATCGCGGCGCCTCGCCTTGCAAATCGTCGAGCATGCGCGCGTTGGGATCGAGCTCCTTGTATTGATCCTGCGCGAAGTAATCCACTTCAGCGTTATGGCCGAGCCGATACTCGCCGCTCGACAGCGGCTCAATGCCGGCGAGCAGCTTGATCAGCGTCGACTTCCCCGCCCCGTTGACGCCCACCAGCGCGATCCGATCGCCGCGCTCGATGATGAAATTCACGCCTCCGAAAACGAACTTGTCGCCGTAGCTTTTCGACACCTGGTGGAACTCGGCCACGATGCGGCCGCTCGGCTTGGGCTGCGGAAACGAGAAATGAATGGTTTTCTCTTCGGCCGGCAACTCGATCCGTTCGATCTTTTCGAGCTCCTTAATGCGGCTCTGAACCTGCTTGGCTTTGGTGGCCTGGTAACGGAAGCGATTGATGAACGCTTCCAGCTGCTCGATGCGATCGCGCTGGTTGCGATACGCGGCTTCCAGTTGTTCGGTGCGCTCCTGCTTCTGCTTCAAATATTTTTCGTAATTGCCGGAGTAAAAATGCACGCCGCGATTCCAAATCTCGACGATCTTGTTGACCGTGATATCCAAAAAATAGCGATCATGCGAGATCAGCACGAATGCGAACGGGTAATCCGCAAGGTATTGCTCCAGCCAGTTGCGGGCCTCCAGATCCAGGTGATTGGTGGGCTCGTCGAGCAACAGCAGGTTCGGCTTTTCGAGCAGCAGCTTGGCGAGCGCGATACGCATCTGCCAGCCACCGGAAAATTCTTCGGTGCGCTTGTTCCATTCTTCATGCGGGAACCCAAGGCCGGCGAGCACCGTGCCCACCTGCGCCTCGATCGCGTAGCCGTCGCGGTTACGGAACTCACTATCCAGGTGATGGAAACGGTCGGCCACTTGCGCGTATTCGGGACCGGCGGGATCCAGTTCGCCCATCTTGTGCGTGAGCTCTTCCATCTCCACCTCCATCTGTTGGAGCGAAGCGAACACCGACATGCATTCGGCGAAGACGCTGCGGCCGGAGAGCGAAAGGCCGTCTTGAGGCAGGTACCCGGAGCTGACGCCGCGCGTGACGCTGAGCTTGCCGTAATCGAGCGACTCGATGCCTGCCAGCACTTTGAGCAGCGTCGTTTTGCCACTGCCGTTGGCGCCCACCAGGCCCACGCGGTCCTGGGGCGTGATCATCCAGTTGAGATCTTCAAATAGCAGCTTGGGGCCGAAGCGCTTGCCGGCGCCGGAAAGTTGGATCATCTACTTCTAGTTTCTCGTTTCTTCAAGTGATTTGCTTAGACCGCTCCCTAGTCGCGGCTCAGTAATCCTCGCGGCTTGGTAGTCGCCTGCTCACGGCTTTCCGAGACTGCACAGCGGATCGCCCACCACGATGTTCATCCAGCTCAGCATGGGAATGCCGAGGTAGTAGCTCTCGGCCAGATTGCGGCCGTGATAATAAGCCGGCAGCACGATATTGGGCCGCGGCGTGAATTGCAAGTATGGTTCATAGACGTGGCCGGAAGCGCCGGTGACGCCGTCGTGAATATAGTCGGCGGTCAACGTTTGCGAAGAGCCCGCGAAGGTGGCCTTGGGATCGCCCCACGCACCGATGTTCCAGCTATCGGGCGGACGCGCGAAAGTCCGTCCGTTGGTGGATACGTATTCCGTCATGATGGCGCCGGGCAGCCATTGAAAATCGAGGTGGCGTTCCCTGCGTTCAGGATCGTTGGAGCCCCAGGAAGCGTAGGCGATGACGTCGGATTTGTGATAAACCACGCTGCGCGAAACATCCAGCACTACCCGATCGCGCGGAAGCCGCTGGGCGGCCTCCAGCAGCCAGCGGTTGCCTTGCGTAGTATCGCTCCCCTTGAGGTCGATCACGAATTTTCCGCGATTGCGGGCCCCGAGCGCGCGGTCGATCATGCCCTTCACGTCGTCAAAATCGAATCCGGCCAGACGAGTCACCAGATAGATCGGGAAATCGGGATGACGAAACGGCGCATTGATCTTCCCGAAGAAAGGATTGGCGACGCCGGCTGGCACGGAGTGAGCATGGCCGTGCATATCGGAATAGAGCAGCGTCAATTCCGAATCTACCGAAGCTGCTTCGGCCGCCAGACCGAGGTTGCCGTGGATCTTCAAAGGAACTCCGGCGGTAGTCACGATGTAGAGCACCCGCTCCGTGAGATTGTGGCGGCGCAGGTAGTTTTGGATGGGTTGAGCGATCTGATCGTCGAACTGGGATCGCGAGATCTCTTCGTCCGCGGTGGCGTTGAGACGGCAAATGTTCGAAGCGGGAATCCGCCGCCGCTCAGCATAATACTCGCCGATCTTGCGGGAAAGCGCGGAAGGTCGATTGACGACGATCAGAACCGAGTCAGGCGGCTGGGCGAGCAGTTCTGGCTGGGCAAGCAGCTCTAGAATGACAAACCACGAAAAAACGCAAATTGCCAGAAATGTTGGACGCAAATTCTATTTTACGGCCTTACGAGATTTAGATTTAGGCCGGGAAGCGGCGCGCCATTCACGCCAGTCCGCGGTGGTGGCCTTGACCATGGCAGTGGCCGATTCGTGGAGCCAGTTGACCGGCCGTTTGCCCAGATCGCGCAGAATCAATTTGCCGGCGCGCGGAGTTCCCAGATGCACGTTGGCAGTTTCGAATCCCATGGCGCGGAGCAGCTTCGACTCGTCGCGTTCCTTGGGCATGGATGCGAGCTCCACACGCAAGCAATAGGGCGCCAGCCGGCGGACGATCCAGCTTCCTCGCAAGCGCACAAACGGATCGATGTCGCGAACGGAGCTGTCCAGCGCCTGCTGGTAGCGGATACGTTCGGAGGCCCTTGCGGTAGCGGCCCAGACGCACGCCGAAGGGGCCAGGGCCTTGGCTTCACGCGCCACTCGTCCGCCGTGGCAGTTCGCAATGGCGACGTAGCGCTCACGCCCCAGACTGCCCAGGCCCGCAATCCGATGAACGATCCGGTATTCGAGTCCCGGCTCCGGCATCATCCGCTCGATGGCACGGCGCGCGCTCTTGGGAACTCGGCCTCTCAGCGTAGGCAGACCGTCGAGCTTATTCCAGAACTGCACGGGGTCGCGTTCTATGCCGGTCACCAGATGGCGCAGCCACTCGTGCTCTTCAGCCAGGACAAAAGGTGCGCCGCCCATTTCGAGGCCCTTCTTATAACCGGCGAGAATGGCGTCGCAGGCGTCTTTGGCGGCGATCGCAAGACGCGCCTCGCGAATCGCAATGTGCGCGCTGGCGGCCAGGCGGACCAGATCGATGGTATAGGGCAGTTCGTAGACTTCGTCGAAATCGTTGATGCCCCAAACCAGACGGCCTTCGACGTCGCGCCAGGTTCCGAAGTTCTCGACGTGCAGATCCCCGACTGCCAGCACACGCGGGGCATGAGCCGCATCGGCGCAGACCTTGGGCCAGAGCTGCATCCAGCGATAGAAGGTGGCGCGCAGGAACGGGAACACGTCCTCCGTCATGGCCTGATGTTTCCGACGAAGATCGCCGGGCAGCAGGCGGATGTGTCCGGCGAGCCACGTTTCATACGCGCGTGTGGCTTTAATAATTCCCATTGTTTGTCCAAACCATTCTATCTGGCCGGGATTGTTGCGTGGCCATGTTAACCTCGAAAGTCAGCTCCCATGCAGATTCTGATTGACGCTACTCCACTGCTGCTCAGGAGCGCGGGCGTCAAAAATTACACCTACTATTGGATTCAGAATCTATGGCAGCAGGCGCGCAACGATCGCATAATGACGCTGCCGGCGCTGGCTAGCCTCGGCCCTCTCGATCACGAACGATCCATTGCGGGACGGGCGCGAACGTTCCTGCACCTGGGGCGCGTCTTCGCCTCGAATAGAGCTCCGTCGCTGCCGCTGCTACGCTGGACGATGCCTAAAGCGGACGTTTTCCATGTATCGAATCAGATCCGCTTTCCACCGAGGGGCGTCAAGCTGACCGCGACCCTTTACGACATGACCGTGCGGCTGATGCCGGAGTTCCACACCTCTGCCAACATTCAGGCGGATGAGTATCTGGCCAAGCATATTCTGGCGCGCGCCGATCGGTTGATTGCGATTTCTGAAAACACCAAACGGGACGCGGCGCGGCTGCTAGGGCTAGATACCGAGCGAATTGAAGTGATTTATCCAGGCGTACCCGAGGTATATTTTGGCGCGCAGGCGCGGCCGAACGAACAACCCTACGTTTTATATTTGGGCACACTCGAGCCGCGCAAAAACGTGGACACGTTGCTGGATGCGTGGAGCGGTTTTCGTTTTCGCGGCGATTTCGACTTGGTGATCGCCGGAGCGAGCGGATGGGCAGCCGAGAAAACGCTAGAGCGATTGGCGGCGCGGCCGCCTGGAGTGCGATACCTGGGCTACGTGCCCGAAGACGAACTCCCCGGTTTAATAGCGGGTGCCAGCGCTTTCGTCTATCCGTCGCTCTACGAAGGCTTCGGATTTCCCGTGGCGCAGGCGATGGCGGCGGGTGTTCCGGTGATCACGTCGAACACGTCATGTTTACCCGAGATCGCGGGCGAAGCTGCGTTGCTGGTGGATCCTCGAAGCGCCGCGGACATTCGAGAAGCGATGGAAAAATTACTGACCTCGCCGCGGCTACAGCAACAATTGCGGACCGCGGGCATCGCGCGGGCACAGAGCGAATATCGCTGGGAGATATGTGCGCGCAAGAGTTTGGAGTTTTTTCGGCGCGTTTAGTGCCAGGTCATTTTCCTGCTCATTTTCCAGCCCCCGGCGCGATGAAAAAATCCCAGACCTGCATATCAAGTTTGTCCAGCGAATATTGAACTACCGCGTACTCGCCCGGATCGAGCGGCTTTTGCGGCCAGAGCTTGAACAAATCGTCACCCACTTGCTGGCTAAACACATCCACCAGGTCCGGCTCTTGCACCGTCTCTTTAACTACGGGCTGGATGGTCAGCTTCTCCACTACGCGATTGCCTTTGTGCTCGCCCATCCGCACGATGCCGAAGCGCTCTTCTTCCGAAAGACGAAGGTAGAATTCCGGGCTGCGATTGGCGGTGCCTTGCGTCGCGTGCGATCCATCCAGTTCGAGCGTAGCTTTGCCGGGAACCAAAGGCACCGGGCTAATCACCTTCAGCAATGCGCGGCGTTTGTTGGTGACCACCTTCGATTCGCCCAGCTTAATCGGCGTGAGCTTCGGCGGGCCTGACTCCTGCTCGTCAATCAGGTAGACACCGGGATCGGCCGGTACGCTCGCCACCTCTTTGCGGGCATCGCGCTCGGCTTTATCCTCGGCCGCTTGAGCGGCCTTCTCGGCGCGGACGGCATCGGCGTGCGCTGCGATCTCAGCCTTGGTTTTGTCCAGGTCGACGAGCGAAGCAGGCACTTCTTCCCAATCGTCGCGGTCGACGCTGTAGAAACGAACGCGGTCGCCATCCATCTGATATTCGCGGACCAGCTGATCGCTTCCGTCCTTGAAATAGAGCTTGACGTTGGCCGCCGTTGCCGCCGCCGAGATCGCAAAAAGCAAGAAGCAGAGCTTCCGCATGGCCTAACCTTCCGCCGGTTGCAGGCCCACGCTCCGCAGCAGCAGAAATTGCGAAAGATTCTCCGAACTCAACAAGCCGAGCAGCCGATCGTCCTCCATCACCAGCACGCAGGCGCCGGAGTGCGCCATCATCGGCAGAATGTCGGCGAGAATCTTGTCGGGCGAGACGCTCGGAAACTCGCGCTCCATGTAGCCGGCGATGTAGGCATTCGGCCCCTCCTGCGCCATCCCGCGCATGAGCGCATTGCGGCCCAACAGTCCGAGCACCTGGCCGCCCAACACGACCGGGAAATCCTGCTGCGAAGTGGAAAGCAGGAGGCTTGCGGCCTCACCGATGGTGGCGCCGTGGGTGAGCGTGCGATAGTCGGTCATCATGGCGGCCCGCACAGGAATGCCTTGCGTGAGCGACCGGCCACGCGACGCCGCGCCTTCATTGGCCGCGCCCAGATAAATGAAGAACGCCACGATCACCAGCGTGGGCATGTTGATCATCCCGTAAAGTCCCATCCTGAGCGCCAGCATGCGGCCGGACCAGAGGTGGCGATGCGCGTGGCTTCGTATTCCGATTTCAGCCGCGACAGAACAGCGCGCAGCATACGGCCGCCGTCCATGGGGAACGCGGGCAGCAAATTGAATCCGGCCAAAATCAAATTGGCGAGAGCGATGCGCTCGGCCAGGTTCGCATCCGAGGGCCAGGTCAACGCGAAAAGATTGACGCTGCGCTTCTCGGAATACAGCAGCGCGAAGATGCTTCCGGCGATAAGCAGGTTGACCACGGGCCCGCTGAGCGCCATCCAGAATTCTTCCCACGGCTGGGCGGGACGTTCCAGTCGCGCGACGCCGCCGATGGGATACATGACGATCTCGAGCGTCCGGATGCGGTAGAGCGAGCTGACGACCGCGTGCCCGCACTCGTGCAGCAGCACCGATACAATCACCGCCAGCAAGAATAAGGTGTAACTCGTGGGCGACTGATTACTGCTCAGCCCAAAGACAATCAAACAAATAACCAGCAGAACGAAGGTGAAATGGAGCCGAATGGGAACGCCCATCAATCGCACCGAGCCGAACGTGCCCGGAGCAGCGGCTCTGGGAGTGCTGCTTTCCTGTTCCAATAGTTCCCCTGCAATGATTTTTACATACGGATTCGCCGTGCGCGGCGGCATCGGCGGCGGCCATCGGGCATTCTTGCGATCTAATTCTCCGACGGCCTCCGCACACGGTCAATGACGAGGCTAACGCCCGGCCCTTTGGCCGGTTCCAGTTTCAACCCGAGCTGTTCCTCGAGAGCGGTAAAGATGGACGGGGCACCGCAATGCCTTGTTCCAGAGCGCTTGCAAACACCCGCAGAATCGATATATGCGAACACTTGTCGCGGGCCTCCTTTTAGCTGCCAGCCTTTATAGCCAATATGGCCACCAGCGCTTTAGCATGCAGGAAGCTTGCTTCAAGAACTTCGGCCTTCCCTAATGCCAAGGGAGCGACTTTGCAATCAAGCCTCAGCCAAAAGGAAAGAATGATTCCTTTCGCGGGGTGGGCGCGGACTCATTCCCAGCAGTGAACGTGACTGCGGCCGATATTGTAGCCGGCGCCATCGACTGGCGCTTCGCGGATCCTTCGGCCGATACACTGGTCGGATTTCATGGCAAGACACTCGCGGCCGAGCCCTTAGCTCGCAAAGCGATCGCACAGCTGGGAGCGCGCCTTGGCCTCACTCCAACGGAGGTTGACAACGTACTGGAGCGGCTAATCGGGAGTGCAGCAGGTGGCGATCTCGGTCGGCCGAAGCCAGACCGTCGTTATGGTCACCGGACGTGGAAGCGATTCAGCACTGCCCCCGCTCGATCCGCGTTGGAAGCTACTCCGGTGGCCGGTAACGCAATGCTGGTAGGGCCAGCGGAGGCCGTGACGGCCCTGGTTAAGCCAACGCGCTATCTTCCCGTGCGTGAATCCGCTGCCGTGCCCACACTAGCGAAACCGGTGATCCACGGTTTGGATTGAAGAATGGCTGGGATTATCTCAGCTCCGAGACCATAAAGGGCTCTAAGGTCAGCGCCAGCTCGAAAAACAGCACTTCGGGTGCCTCGCAAACCGTATCGCTACACTGCTGGCACGCCAGGTGGCCTGGCAACACGAGCCGCCCTTCGGGCAGAGGGAATCTCAGAAGCAGCTTGCCGGTTGCCCTAAATGAACTGCTATACACGGGCAGGGTTTCACCCAGCGCGGGAAGGTTCAACAATTCCGCTTCGGGAAGTTCCAGCTCCTGACGTACAATGCTTGGACCCTCGAACGTGATCGATGTCGTGATATAACCCGCCGGGACGGGCGCGCCGTAAATGTGCCATCCAGGCTGCAACGCGAACTGGGCGAAGAAGCTGACCTCCTGCCCCGCGAACGCTCTGGCTGAGGCGAGACCAATCTGGACGGCCAAAGCTCCGCTCTCCAGAGTCACCATGGGGGCGTCACTGGCGACGGTTCCGAATTCGCGCAACGCCACCGCGGAGCCGGTCACTCGATGCTGGTAGTTAGGCACGAAATATTTCTTCAATACGGTGCCATCCGGATTCACGAAGTACTCCACCGGATGCGGGACTCCGAACGCTCTCAGGTCGGGAGCCATGTTGGAATTGAAAATGCCGAATTTACGAATCGTCTGGCTGCCTTGGTCGGAAAGCAGGGGAAACCCGATCGAATGCTTCTGCGCAAACGCGGCGAGGATCTCTTTGGAGTCATAGCTCACCGCCGCGATATGAACTCCGTTCTTCTCCAGCATCATTCGGGATTGTTCCAGCTCCACGAGCTGGGAGCGGCAATACTGTCACCAGTCCGCGCTACGGTGAAACACCAGAAACAGGCCGTTCTCACCCGCCAGATCGCTTAGCGCCCGGACAGCGCCGGACTGGTCCGGCAGGGCGAAATCGGGAATCCGCTCCCCCGGATCCGGGCCAGTTGCATAGCCATCGTTTGTAGCCCAGATGTGACGTTCGCGAATCTCGGCTGGAATCGGCAGGCCGGCGTTTCGTAGCCGCCCGAATTCTCGCATGGCCGCCGCTTTTTCCGCAAGATCCTGGGGAATTCTATCCGGCATGATACTCATTGAAGGTGGCCAGAACCTGATTCACATCACCATAGTACCTTCCCGCGAGGTTAGGTCGGCCCGGATCAGCCTCGCCGCCCACACGCGTGCTAGCCTGCTGTCGTGATCCCGCAAAAGATACGACAGCTCATTTTGTTCCTGCTCGCCGGCGCGGCCATCGCCCAGGCGCCTTCTTACACGCCGAAGCCCTACGGCAATCTCAAGCAGGTGATGCGCAGTGTGCTGTTGCCCAATTCCAACGTCCTACTCGGACTGCAGACGAAGCCGCCCAAGGACGACACCGAGTGGCAGGCCGTGGTCAACGCCTCAGTCGCCATCGAGGAAGCCTCCAATCTGATCATGATTCCAGGGCGAATCCAGTCCAATGGCCAGCCGGCGCCGGTCCAGGCCGCCGATTATGCTAAGTTCGCCGCCACGCTTGCGCCCGCCGGGCAGGAATGCCTTAAGGCCGCGTTGATCAAAACCAAGGATGCCATCGGCACGTGCACGGGCTCTGTCACCCAGGCCTGTGATAACTGCCACAAGGTCTATCGCGACCAGCCTCAGAAATAGCGGCCCGGATGTCACGTACCGGCCTGTTACCGGATGTGACCACGCCAAAACTGGCCGCTTATTCAGAGCCGTGTTAGTCTGTTTTTGAAGAAAATGGGATTTCGAGGTGCCGGCTTCGTTTTTTTGCTCGGGCTCACCTGGCCCGGAACGCCCACCTACGCGCACCATTCCGTCAGCGCGGAGTTTGACCTGAGCCAGCGGATCACCTTGCAAGGCCGGGTGACTAAGATCGACTGGATGAACCCGCATGTCTATCTGTACGTGGACGTAAGCGCGGACGGCAGGACCGCCAATTGGGCTTGCGAAACCGCCGGCCCAAACACGTTGGAGCGCCAGGGCTGGAGCCAGAAATCGCTCAGGATCGGCGACCGGATCATGGTAGTTGGCTACCGCGCCAGAGATGGAGCCCATGTCGCGTCAGCTCGAGAGGTAGTATTAGCCAACGGCCGTAAGGTGTTTGTCGGATCTCCGCATGATGGCGGGCCTCAATCTTAAAAAGTGATATACTCGCCCTACGGACCCCGAAAGGGTCGTTCGGAGGTACACCATGCGAATCAAGCAACTTACCTTGCTTGCCACCGCCGGTTTGCTTATGGCCGCCCTGCCTGTCGCCGCGCACCATTCGTTTAAGGCGCAATACGACGAAACCCAATTGATTACGTTGAAGGGGACTATCACCAAAGTGGACTGGAACAACCCTCATGTCCTGATGTTCCTGAAAGTGAAGGACGACCAAAACAGGGTTGCGAATTGGCAGTTGGAGCTGGCCAGTCCTAATGGATTGTTGAGCCAGGGCTGGAAGGTGGATTCACTGAAGCCCGGCGATCAGGTCAGTGTCAGCGGTTTCCGCGCGCGCGATGGATCCAACATGGCCAATATCCGCAAGGTGACGCTCGATCTGCATTGAAGCCGAAGCGCATCTGCCTGAAAGTAAGAGCCTGGGAACGTCACGCTCCGGTCAGTGACCAGGAGTGACTTAAGCGGGCAGGTCCTTCGTGCGATGAGCCGATAGACTAGATGCGTGTCTGCAAACCGTGTCACCATTATTCTGCTCTGTCTTGCGGCTCTATTGCCCGCTCTGGTCTGGGCGGCGACCACCGGCAGCATTTCAGGCACGGTAATGGACCCGAGCGGCGCCGTGATTCCCGGCGCCACCGTGACCGCAACCGACATCGCTACCAACGTTCAAACCAAGACCGTCACCGACGACAAGGGTTACTACGCCTTCCCCAGCCTGCCGGTGGGACGCTACAACATCAAGGTGGCGGAAACCGATTTCGGCACCCAGGCCAGGAACAACCTGCAAGTGGACGCCAATAGCGCCATCACGGTGGATCTGACCCTCACGATGGCGGAAAAAGTGGAAGAGGTCACGGTCTTGGAAAACAGCGCGCAAGTGGAGACCGCCAGCTCACAGATGGGAGAAGTGGTGACCGGAAGCCAGATGACTTCGGTGGCGCTGAATGGACGCAGCTATACCGATCTTTTGGCTCTACAACCGGGCATCGTCCCCATGTCCACGCAACTGCCCGATTCCATCGTCATGGCCGGCGCATCGGTGGCCATTGCTCCTTCGGGCGGTCTGAACGCAGGCAATCAATCCATCAGCGGCCAGCGTGAAGACGCCAACGGCTTCATGGTGAACGGCGGCGACGTCAAGGAGCTGATGAACGGCGGCACGACGATCATTCCGGACCTCGATTCCATCGCCGAGTTCCGTGTGCTCACCAACAACGTGAACGCCGAATACGGCAACTATAGCGGTGGCATCGTCAACGTGGTCACCAAGGGTGGAGGCAATCAGATCCACGGAAGCGCATTCGAGTTTCTGCGCAACACCGATCTCGACGCGCGCAATTTCTTTTCGCCGGATCGCAGCTTCTACCGGCAAAATCAATTCGGCGGCACCTTCGGCGGCCCCATCAAGAAGGACAAGATCTTTTACTTCGCCGATTATCAAGGTACGCGCACCGCGGAGGGACTCGATACCGGATTGATTGCGGTGCCGACCATGGCCGAGCGGTCGGGCGATTTTGGTAGCCTTTCAGGATCGGTGAGCGGCCCCTATCTGGCGAATCTGTTATCGCAAAAGCTGGGCTATCCGGTTACGGCCAATGAGCCGTATAACCAGGTTTTTCCCGGCGGGATCATCCCGCAACCTGTCTGGTCCGCGCCGGCCCAGCATCTTCTGCAGTACATTCCGCTTCCCAACGATGGACCCTCGACATTTACCACCGGTGCGTACGGCGAGACCATTCGCGACGACAAAGGCAGCTTTCGCATCGACGCCAACAACGCCCGCCTCGGGCTTTTGTCGGCTTACTATTTCTTCGACGACTACACGCTCAACAATCCCTATCCCACCGGGCAAGGCGGCGCGAGCGTTCCCGGCTTCAATGCATTGACGCTCGGACGCGGGCAGTTGATCAATCTAGGCGATACCAAAACGTTTGGGCCCTCTACCGTGAACGAGCTTCGTCTCAGCTACATGCGCGATTCCAACAACGTCGGGCAACCGGCCGGCGGCGTCGGGCCAAGTCTTGCTTCGCAAGGCTTCGTAACCGGCGTCGGCACTCCAGGTATCGTTCCGCTCGCGCCGTCCATCGAAGGCGTCGAGAATACCATCTTCAATTCGTTTGTGATGGGTACGCCCATCACCAATTTGAAACAGGCGAATAATACGTACGGGGTGAACGACAACGTGTCCAAGGTCTGGGGATCCCACACCTTCAAGGCCGGACTCGAATTGAGCTTCGAGCAAGTGAACGTGAATCCGAACCCGACCTTCAATGGGTCGTTCCTGTTCTCCGGCTCGCAAACTGGAATTGACTTCGCTGACTTTTTGATCGGCGTCGCGAGCAATTACAATCAAGCCGATTCGCAGGCCTATTACATACGGCACAAATATTTCGGGGGCTTCGCGCAGGATAGCTGGCGCGTGAGCCCTACTTTAACGCTCAACTACGGCGTTCGCTGGGATCGCATGGAATACTGGTCGGAGAAGTACAACCAGATCCCGACCTTCATTCCCGGCGAGCAGTCCGTGGTGTATCCGAATGCGCCCGTCGGACTGGTTTATGTCGGCGACAAGGGCGTGCCCAGCACCTTGGTGCCTTCGAGCAATCGCTTCTCGCCGCGCATCGGTCTGGCTTATTCGCCGGACTGGGCCGACGGTCTGCTGGCAAAGCTTACGGGCGGACCGCAAAAAACCAGCATCCGCGCCGGCTACGGGATCTACTATTCGGTGATCGAAGGCAACACCATGGCGATCGATGAGCCGCAGCCGCCTTACGGCTTGAGCTATACCAGTCCGGGACCACCGCTGTTTGCGACGCCTTTCATGACGGCCTCGAACGGGTCCTTTACCGGAAATCCGTTCCCACTGAATTTTCCGCCGTTGAATGCGTCGCCCAGCCATCCCAACGCCGGCGTCGATTTTTCTGGATTCGAACCCATCGCCGGGATGACCGCGCCTCCGCCGTGGAACACCTACCCCTACAACGAGAATTACTTCTTTTCGATCGAGCGGCAGTTTGGCGGGAACACGGTGCTCAGCGTGGCCTACGTCGGATCGCAGGCCCATCACCTGCTGCTGGTTTATTCGGCGAACCCAGGCAATCCCGCGTTATGCCTGGCGTTGAGCCGGCCGAGTGCAGTGGCTCCCGGTTCGCCTACCTGCGGACCGTTCGGAGAAGACACCACCTATGTCACCGCCGCCGGCCAGACCATTCAAGGAACTCGCTCAGGCTTGGGTCCAGCGTTTTCCAACGACGATTATGACTCGAGCGTCGGCAACTCCAATTACAATGCGCTCGAGATCACGCTCCGGCATACCACGAAGAATCTGACTTTTCTGATCGGATATACCTACAGCAAGTCCATCGATCAAGGGTCCAGCATTTCCGATCCCGGAAATCCCTACGACCTGACGGCCACCCGCGCCCTTTCGTCGTTCGATCTTCCCCAGAACTTCGTCGCGAGCTATCAGTACACCCTTCCCTTCGAACATTTCGTCCGTCACATCAAGGGCCTGACCAGCGGCTGGGAGATTTCCGGAATCACGCGCGTCAGCTCGGGTTTTCCAGTAACGCTGCACTCCGATGGCGACAATTCCTTGATGGGAAGCATTCCCAATGGCGTGAATAATCACAGCCTGGATTTGCCCGATTACAACGGCGCTCCGCTCGACCTCAATGGCAATCCTCGCAACGGGCTGCCGTATTTCAATATTTCCGCATTCAGCCAGAACGCCCTCGGGACCCCCGGCAACGCCTCGCGCCGGTCGTTTTTTGGACCCGGAGAAGTGAATTTCGATATGGCGCTGTTAAAGTCGTTCCAATTCGCCGAAGCCCGCGCGCTGCAATTCCGGCTGGAGACTTTCAATACGTTCAATCATGCGAATTTCTTCGGCCCGGCGGCGGTAAACGGGGATATCAGTAGCGCCTTGTTCGGCCAAGTGGTCAATGCCGCACCGCCGCGCCTGATGCAAGCCGCCCTCAAGTTCACGTTCTGAACCGCGACCGGATGCGCCCTGTTAAGGGCCAAGGGAGTCGGTCACAGATCGCTTCTTTGCCCATGCCAGAATGTAGCTAAGGTTTACCGATGTCGGAACCAGATGCAGTGGCCCGGTGCGAGTTTGCCGCGCGGGGAAGATCCGAGTGCGCTCCCCTGCCGTCCAGCGACGAACAGGAAGTCATCCGGCTTTTCGATGAGCTGCGCAGCCCGCTGTTGCGCTATCTCCTCACCATCTCTCTGCCCGCGCAGGATGCCGAAGAAGTGATTCAGGAAGTGTTCCTCGCCTTGTTCCAGCACCTGCGGCGCGGAAAGTCGCAACGCAATCTGCGCGGATGGATCTTTCGCGTGGCTCACAACTTGGGCTTAAAGCGGCGGATCGCCAGCCGACGAGAGGTCGCGAGCGCCGCATTCGACCAGCTGGCCGCAACGCGCGCCGATTCGGCCGAGAATCCCGAAGAACAGCTGCTGCGGAGCCAACGACAGCAACGCCTCCAAGCGGTTCTCGGCGCGCTCGCCGAGCAAGATCGGTGGTGCCTTTCCCTGCGCGCCGAAGGGCTGCGCTACCGGGAAATCGCGCAGGTTCTCGATATGTCGCTCGGCTCGGTGTCGGCTTCGCTGGCCCGATCTCTGGCACGTCTCAGCCGGGCTATTCGTGCCTGAGAGCCACCATCGGATCCACCCGCATGGCCCGCCGCGCCGGAATCAGGCAACCGAGCATCGCCGCCAAAATCAAAACTCCGGACGCGACCACGAGCGTCACAGGATCGGAAGTCGACACCTCGACCAGCTCGGCTTCGAGTAGCCGATTGACGGCCAGCGATGCCGTCAGGCCGATCGCCAGTCCGATCCCCAAGGGCAGCATTCCCTGCCGCAACACCAGCCCGCGAATATCCCGCGCCGTGGCGCCCATCGCCATCCGGACGCCGATCTCCTGCGTGCGCTGGCCCACCGAATGCGCGATGACGGTGTACAGTCCGACGGAGGCGAGCAGCAGCGCGATGGCGGCGAAAATCAGAAACAAACTTCCGTAGAATGCCGTGTCTGTATATACGTCCCACGGTTGTGCCAGCGGCAAGGGACCATAAACCGGAAGATCCGGATCGAGCGCCTGTAACTCGCGTCTAAAAGCAGTTCCGAGACTGCGCGGAGGAACGGCCGTCCGCACGATCACCCACGCCGCCGGTATTTCGCCGTACGGCACATAAACCACCGGATCGAACCTCTGCCGCGTTCGGTCGTTTTGGACGATGTCTGAAACCACGCCGACCACCGTAAGCCACGCACCGGGAGTATTGCCCGTGAACAGACGAAGGCGTTTCCCGAGCGCGTTTTCATTGGGCCAGAACGCATGAGCGAGACGCCGATTCACGATCGCCACCGGTGGCCCCGAAACGAATTCATGGTGGTTAAATTCACGGCCGGAGAGCACCTCGGCTCCCAGCGTGTGGAAGTAATCCGGGCCGACGGTCATAACCGCGAGTTTTGGCCGCCGACGTTCATCGCCGTTAGCAGTGGGGTTCGAGTTGCCGGGGATCTCATAGGGCATCCGAGGAGTGCTGGCCGCGGGGAGGGCGCCGGCGAAGGCCACCGACTCCACGCCTGGGAGCGCCTGGAGACGGGTCTTGAAGCGATCGAACAAGGAGATTTGCGACTCCGCGCTCGAATACCTGTCGGGAAGAACCACTTCGCCGGCGAGCAGGCGCGCCGTGTCGACACCTACATTCGCGGTCTGCACCTTGAGAAAACTTCGGATCATTACGCCCGCACCCACCAGCAGCACGATCGCCAGCGCCATTTCTCCCGTCACCAGCAGCGAAGACAAATGCTTGGCACGGCTTCCGCCCGTGGCGCCACGGCCGCCATCTTTCATCGTTGAATTGACGTCCAGCGCGGAGAGGCGGAGCGCGGGCGCGAGCCCGAATAGCAGCCCGGTTCCGATGGAGATCGCGATCAGGTATCCCAGAACGCGCTGGTCCATCGTATAGTCGACAATCAACCAGGACTCTTTATGCGCCATCGCCAGTGCGTAAGCGCGTACGCCCCATTTCGCAACCCACCAGCCGGCGACGCCGCCCGCCCCCGATAACACCACGCTCTCGATCAGCAGTTGCCGAATGATCCGCCAACGCCCCGCGCCGAGCGCGATCCGCACGGAAATCTCTCGCGACCTCCCGAGCGCGCGCGACAGCAGCAGGTTCGCCAGATTAGCGCACGAAATCAACAGCACAAAACCAACCGCGCCCCACATGGAGCTGTAGATAGCCATGGCGTTCTCGCCAATCATGAATTCACGGAAATTTTGTACCGTGACCCAATCCTGATCTGTCGCCGGGTAGGCGGCGGCCAGCCCCTTGGCTATCGTTAGTATTTCCGCGCGCGCGGTCTCGATCGACACGCCTGGTTTGAGAGGGCCAAACGCCATCCAGGTGTCGTGATTGACACGATTCAAGACCTTGGCCGTCTTGACCAGCGGCACCCAAAGGTCCTGCTTTTGCGGAAACGAGAATCCTTCCGGCATGACTCCGACGAAGGTAGTGGGCGCGCCATTCATCCGCACCGTTCGGCCGATCACGGCAGGGTCCTTACCATAGCGGCTCCGCCAAAACCCATAGCTGAGCATCGCGACGGCGGGCGCGCCTGCTTGTTCATCCGCCGAGGTGAAATCGCGTCCGATAATCGGATGCTGTCCAACCAACTGGAACGCGTTGGCACTGACTTCAGTTATATCCAGACGCTCGGCGAAACCTTTCCCGTCGGTGAAAGTGCTGCCGACGCCGTGGGTGATGGCCATCCCTTCGAACGATTTGGCTTGGGTCCGGTAGTCCTCAAAATCGGGGTAAGAGAGGCAGCAACCATTGTTGCTGACATAAACGATGCGATCGTTGTTGGCCACCATCGGGAATCCCTTGAACAGCACGGCATTCGTCACCGTGAAGACTGTCGCGTTCACCCCGATGCCGAGCGCGAGCATGGCTACGGCCACCGCCGTGAACCCAGGATTCTTGATCAGATTCCGAAGACTGAAGCGAACGTCACTGAGCCACTCCATGGAGCTTCGATTTTATCCAACACGTGACTCTACCGTCGGCAGAAGTCTCAAATCCGTGCGTCACCCGTACGGGATTTGCGTATATCCTCGAGGATTGCCCTACAATAGAAGTTGTGCGTAAAGCCGGTCGGCGAACCCTGTACATCAAGAACCCGAAAGCCCATAGTCTGGCCGAAAAAGTCAGCAAGAAAATGGGTGTGACTCTTACAGATGCGGTAATCCACTCGCTTGAAGAGCAATTGCGCGGGCCCGCGCGGCCGATCGACCCGGAGAAGGTCGCCGCTATTCAAAGAAAGATTGCCTCCCTACCCGTACTCGATACCCGCTCGGATGAGGAGATCCTCGGATACGACGAATTCGGCTTGCCCCGCTGAGTTACGCGGCCCCAACCATGGTGATCGATTCCTCTGCGTTGGTCGCAATCGTCCTCAACGAACCGTCCGCGCCTGAGCTGTTGGCCGCCATCGAGCGCGGCGGTGTTCGAGAGATAAGTTCGATCTCGTTGTTGGAAGCGGGCATCGTTCTACGGGCTCGAAAGGGAGCGCAATCGCTTCCGTATCTGTACGGCCTCATCGAGGAATTGGGCTGCCGCATCGTCTCGTTCGACGAAGCCCAAGCAAAAGCCGCGATCGCCGCCTTTGGGCGCTTTGGAAAAGGAATGGGCCATCGTGCTCAGCTCAATCTCGGCGACTGCGCGGTCTATGGACTCGCCGCGCTCCGGGGCGAACCAGTGCTTGCGACGGGGCGTGATTTCACCGCGACAGATATAGCCGTTGTACGCTTCTAATGCCGCTAATGCGCCTTCTGCACCGCTGGCTCGCGGCCCTTGCCGGTGGAGGGAAGGCGAATGTGCAAAACTCGCTCGCGATCCCGCTCCTCCGACAAATTCCGCGTGCGCGCCGATAACAGGTCTTGTAGTCCGATCATGCCCGCCAGCTTGCGTTCCTCGCCTCGCTCCACCACTGGGAAGCGCGTGAATCCGGTTTCGGCCATGCGATACACCACTACGCGCAAAGGCTCGTCGGGATAAGCGATCACCGGTTCCGTCACCACCTCGCCCAGAGTTTCGTTCGCCGGATGCGGCTTCTCCAGCCATTTCCGCAAATCGTTCCTGGTGATGACTCCTTTAAGACGCTGGTCTTGATCCACTACCGGATAAAGATACTGCCCGCGCGGCGCGTGATTGGTATTCATGATCGACCGCACGTGCTCCAAAGTGCTCTCGGCGGGAAAAGCCACCAGGTTGGTTCGCATGGCGTCGCGCGCAAAAAGAATTTCGAGCGGATCCACGGCATATTCGCGGCTCAAGTGATAACCGCGCCGCGCGACCTTCTCCGTCAAGATCGACCGCTTCAGCACCAGCACCGTGAACAGGTGCGCGATAACGCTCGCCACCAGCAGAGGCAATAGCACGTTGATATCGTGCGTCAGTTCCAGTGCGAAGATCACGCCTGTGAGCGGCGACCGCATGGTGCCGCCCAGAATCGCGCCCATCCCGACCAGCGGCCAGAATCCGGCGCCCTCGTGCGGCAGAAACATCGCTTCGATGCCACCCAGCGCTCCGCCCATCATCAACAAGGGCGCCAGCACGCCTCCCGATGTGCCCGACCCAAGCGAAACCGCCCAGATGATCGACTTGACCAGCAAGACACCGAGAATCACATTGCGAGCCACCTCGCCTTGGAGCAGCGCGCCGATGGTGTCGTACCCCACTCCGAGCGCTTGCGGGAAAATCAGGCCGCCCAGCCCTACCACCAGCCCGCCGATAGCCGGCCACCACATCCAATGAATCGGCAGCTTCAAAAATGTATCTTCAGCCGCGTACACGGCGCCCGTGAGCAGTGCCGACAGCGCCCCGGCCAGCAGTCCGCAGATCACGCAACCGAGCAATCCCATCGGCCCGATAAACACCGGATGAGCCGGAACCGGAAATAACGGACCGACGCCCAAAATGTAGCGGCGCGCGGCTCCGGCGGTCGCGCTGGCCAATGCAACCGGAACCAGGCTGCGAGGCTTCCACTCAAACAACATCAGCTCCACTGCTAACAGAACCGCCGCGATGGGCGAAGCGAAAGTCGCCGACATCCCCGCCGCCGCTCCAGCCACCAGCAACGTCTTGCGCTCCACGCTGGTCAGCCGGAAGAACTGCGCGATCAGCGATCCGATCGCTCCGCCGGTCATAATGATCGGCCCCTCGGCGCCGAATGGCCCACCGCTGCCGATAGAGATCGCCGACGAGATCGGCTTCAGAATCGCGAGCCGAGGCTCCACGCGGCTGCCGTTAATCAGGATCGACTCCAGTGCTTCCGGAATCCCATGTCCGCGAATTCTTTCCGACCCGTAGCGCGCCATCAGACCGATGATCAGCGATCCGCCGATCGGCACCAGCACGGCCCACACTCCCAGCGGATTTCCAGCCGGCGAAACCAGCGCCGTGTTCCAGCGATGGTAATAGAAAAGATTCGTGAACAGGCCGATCAGCCGTAGCAACGCCCAGGCCACTACGGTGCTGATCAACCCGATCGCAATGGCCAGCCCCGAAATCGGAATCACCCGCCAATCGGTGGTAAAGTCGCCTAACTCTTGCGGGCGGGATTTCGAGTTCGAACTTAGGCGACTCATGCCGCGCTCCTCCTTTTGACGCCGTGCTGGCGTGCAATGGTGCGCAGCGACTTGGCCAGCCCCGGTCCGGCGATCTCTAGTTCCTGGTGATGCGCCAAAGATAACTTCCGCAGAATATTGGCGCCCGAATGCGTCAGGTGAACCATCACTTGGCGGCGGTCCTGGTTGCTCGCCTCCCGCGCGACGTAGCCCAGATTTTCCAATCGATTCACCAGCTCCACTGTGCTGTGATGCTTCAGTTGCAGACGCCGCGCCAGTTCGCCGATGGTCGCCCTCTCGCCTTCGGGCAGACCTTTCACCGCCAACAGTAATTGGTGTTGCTGCGGCTCCATCCCCGCCGCCCGCACCTGCTCTTCGCTGAAGCCGAGGAATCGCCGGATCTGATAGCGGAATTCGGCCAAGGAGCGGTATTCGTCCAGCGAAAGATCTTTCATCGCTTATATCGTAACACGATATAAATAACCGCGCGACACACCGCTGGCGCGCGATCATGCACAATATCGTATATCGCCGCGCTCACCGTCCAAGGAGGATCGCATGAACGGCTTGTTCCACGGATTTCTTCAAGATCTGCGCTACGGAACTCGCACGCTGGCC
Organism: Bryobacteraceae bacterium; assembly: GCA_052148835.1. Lineage (GTDB taxonomy): Bacteria > Acidobacteriota > Terriglobia > Bryobacterales > Bryobacteraceae > Palsa-89. The sequence goes on along the minus strand of JBKQHJ010000207.1, from coordinate 10,142 downwards.
AAGCATCCCGCTTTCGCCATGGTCGCGATTTTCACCCTGGCTTTAGGGATCGGCGCCAACACCGCCGTTTTCCACGTGCTCGATTCCGTCCTGCTGCGCGCGCTGCCGGTGCCCCATTCCGAGGAACTGGTGTTGCTCACCGATCCCGAGTGGCACGGCCACTCCTACGGTAGCGACTCCGGCACCCGCTCCCTCCTCGCCTATTGGGAATTCCAGTACCTGCACGACCACAACGATGTATGGTCGGGAATTTTCGCCGCCGACAGCCAGTTGTCAAAGTCGCGAGTGATCGTTTCGCGCGCCACTCAAGAAGAAGCCAAGGTCCGGCTCGTCAGCGGCGACTATTTTTCCACGCTCGGCGTCACGCCGATCTTGGGCCGTGCGTTTGGCCCCGAAGCCGACAAAGTGCGCGGCGCTCCCTATGCGGTCGCGAGCTACAGCTATTGGGATCGACGCTTCGCCCGCGACCCCTCGATTCTCGGTACGAAAATATCGATTCACCAGACGCCGTTCGAAATCGTGGCCGTCGCGCCTCCCGGTTTCTTTGGCGAGACCGTCGGCGAGTCGCCCGATCTCTGGGTTCCGCTCTCCATGCAGGACGCCATCTATCCCGGCGTCGACTTATTGGCCACCACGCCCGGCGTTCTCGACCAGCGCATGTGGCTCCAAGTGATGGCGCGCCGCAAACCCGGCGTCACCGTACGGCAAGCCGACGCTAACATCGCCATCGTCTTTCGACGCATGACCGAGCTCGCCATCGGAACGCTGTCCGCCCAGGACCGGCGTCAATATGGTGGACAGCGTCTTATCCTCCGGCCGGGGGCGCAAGGCGCATCCATCTTGCGCGGGGCCTTCGCGGAACCGCTGCGGTTGTTGATGGCTCTGGTTGGCCTGGTACTGCTTATCGCCTGTGCGAATGTGGCCAATCTGCTGCTGGCGCGCGGCGCGGCGCGTGAAAAGGAATTCGCGCTACGGCTCGCCATCGGCGCAGGACGTGGCCGTGCCATTCGCCAGCTCCTCGCCGAAAGCTTGTTATTGGCTGTTCCCGGCGCCATTGCGGGTTTCTTGCTCGCGCAATGGGCCGACTCCATCCTGCTTCACATGGTGTCGGCAACTCGCGGGCGAGAAGGTGCCATTCAGCTCGACGTTCATCCCGATGCGCGCATGCTGCTCTTTACGGCGGCCGTCGCGGTACTGACCAGCGTCCTCTTCGGTCTGGCTCCCGCGCTGCGCCTCACTCGTCTGGATTTGTCGGAGGCTCTGAAGTCCGGCCCAGTTTCCGCCAGCGGCGGATCGGTTCGCCGGCGCCTCTCCGCTGGAAAGCTCCTGGTAGTCGCGCAAGTGGCCGTATCGCTCGTGATGCTGGTCTCGACCGGCCTGTTCGTCCATAGCCTGGTGAAATTAGCCAAAGTGAATCTCGGTTTCAATCGCGAGCACCTGCTCGCGTTCCGCGTCAACCCCGTTGCTGGCGGATGGAAGGGCGCCGCCATCTTGCGTCTTCATGAACAACTACTCGATCGGCTCTCTAGCGTTCCCGGAGTTCGTTCCGTTTCGCTCACCGCCGACGGCCTTTTTGAAGAATCCGAATCGGGCGATCCCATCGCGGTGGAAGGCTACACACCGCAGTCAGGCGAGCAATTGAGCACTCCGATGGATCATGTCGGGCCGAACTATTTCTCCACCGTCGGCATCCCGATTCTGATGGGCCGTGGAATCGGTTCCCAGGATAGCGCCGGCGAGCGCGTCGCCGTCATCAATCAGACTTTCGCCCGTAAATTCTTTCCGCATACCAATCCGCTTGGCAAACACGTCCGCGACACTTACCCCAGCGTTTCAGCCGACATGACCATCGTCGGCGTGGTCGCTGACGCACGCTACAACAGCCTCCGCGAAAAGACTCCCACCCGGCTGTACACCTCGTTTTTCAGGCCTCTGTGGGACACGCCTTCGGCGGTATATGAAGTTCGCACCTTCGGCGATCCATCCACTGTCGCATCGGCGCTGCGCCAGTTAGTGAATGAAACCGCCCCGGCTCTTCCGCCAGTCGATGTGCACGCCGTGGCCGAGTTGGTAGACGATTCGATGGCAAGGGACCGGCTGGTAGCGCGTCTCTCCGCCGCATTCGGCCTGCTCGCCGTGCTGCTGGTTAGCATCGGATTGTACGGCGTGATGACGTGGACCATGACGCGCCGCACTCGCGAGGTCGGCGTTCGCATGGCGCTCGGCGCCCGCCCCGGCGGCATTCTTCAACTAGTGCTGCTGGAGACCCTGCTGGTAGTGTCGTTGGGCATTGCGATCGGCATTCCTCTGGCGCTGGCGGGCACTCGCCTCATCCGGGGCATGCTGTTCGGTGTCGGCGGCGTCGATCCGGTGGTGATCGTGCTGGCCTCGATTCTCTTGATCGCAGTGGCCACTCTGGCCGGCTACCTTCCGGCGCGGCGAGCCTCGCGCGTGGACCCCATGATCGCCCTTCGCCACGGATAAGTCCACGCATCCCGGCCGCGCCAATCCCAAATCCCCAACCCCGGCACGCGAATGCGTTGCCCCTCTGCTTGACGCGCGCCTCCAATAGCAATAGCCTCAATAACTAGGCGACAACGCCCCCAATATGACCAACCTCAAACCCGTGGATGTCGCCATCGTCGGCGGCGGCTGGACCGGTCTCGCCATGGCCAAGGAACTCGTCACCCGCACCTCCGCGAGCGTCCTGGCGCTCGAACGCGGCGCCCCCCGTGGCCTCGCCGACTACGCCATGGACATGGACGAGCTCGACTACAACATCCGCCTGCGGATGATGCAGAACATCGCCGAAGAGACCGTCACACACCGCCACTCGGCGCGAGATTCCGCGGTTCCCGTCCGCCAATACGGCTCGTTTCATCCAGGCACTGGCGTCGGCGGCGCGGGCGAACATTGGACCGGCATGTGCTTCCGGTATCTCCCGAGCGTATTCACCCTCCGCACGCACCTGACCGAAAAGCACGGCGCCGCGCGACTCCCCGATGGTCTCGCGGTCCGAGATTGGGGCGTCACCTACGATCAACTCGAGCCGCATTACTGGTACGCCGAACAGATGATGGGCGTCAGCGGCAAGGCCGGTAACCTGCGCGGCAAGCTGATCGACGGCGGAAACATTTTCGAATCGCCGCGTATGCACGAGTATCCGACGCCGCCGCTCAAGAATTCCTACGCGTCTCATCTCTTCGAAGAGGCGACGCGCAAGCTCGGCTATCATCCTTACCCCACGCCCGCCGCCAACTTGAGCCAGGATTACACCAATCCCGACGGCGTCTCGCGAGCCGCTTGCGCCTATTGTTCCTACTGCTCCCGCTTCGGCTGCATGATCGGCGCCAAGTCCCAGCCCTCCAATACCTTGCTTCCGGTGCTGCGCAAGCACAAGAGCTTTCAACTGCGAACCGGAAGCTGGGTGCGCCGCATCGTGCATGAAAACGGGCGCGCCACTGGCGTCCAGTTCACCGATGCCGCCGGCGAAGAATTTTTCCAACCCGCCGAAACCGTCCTTCTCTGTTCGTTCACGTTGAACAATGTGCGGCTGCTGTACCTGTCGAAGATCGGGACGCCTTACGATCCGGCGACGGAAAAAGGAACGCTTGGCCGTCACCTCACGCATCAAGTGGAGGGCGGGATCCGCATCTTTTTCGACCAGCCGCTCAATGCATTCATGGGCGCGGGATCGCTTGGAAGGCGTATTTCCGATTTCGACGGCGACAACGGTCTCGCTGGCGATAACGGCCTGCTTCGTTACGGAATGTTGAGCTTGAACGGCAATGGCGATTTGCCCATCGGTGCGTTCGGCGCCATCCCTCCCGATGCTTCAAAGTCCAATTGGGGCGCGGAGTGGAAGGCCGCTTCGCTGAAGTGGCATGACCGTGTGACGCAATTCAATATGTACGGCGAACACATGTCCTATCGCCAAAACTATATCGATCTGGACCCCACTTACACCGACAAATTCGGCGATCCATTGCTGCGATTCACGCTCGATTGGACCGAGCACGAGCACAAGCAACGCGATTTCGCCTACGATCTTGCGGCTAAGATTGCGCCGGCGATGGGTGCGAGGATCGACCCCAGGCGTCCTTCGCGAGCCAAATACAATGTGATCAATTATCAGAGCACGCACATTCAAGGAGGCGCCACCATGGGCGCATCGCCCGGCGTGAGCGTGGTGAATCCCTATCTCCAACATTGGGATGTGCCGAATCTTTTCGTGATCGGCGCGTCGTCGTTCCCGCAAACTGCGTCCGGTAACCCGACGCTCACGGTGCTGGCCACCACCTATTGGGCAGCAGACGCAATGATCAACAAATATCTGAAAAACCCGGGGAGGTTAGCATGAAGCGCCGAGAGTTTCTTACCATCCCCGCGGGCGCCCTCGGCGGGGTGTTGCTCTACACGCTCGCCCGCGAACCAATCCGTCTACAGGCGCAGGACGGAAACGTCAAAGTTCCACTGCGGTTCTTCACCGCCGCCGAAGCTCGCGTCATCGCGGCGGCTTGCGAGCGAATTTTTCCGAGCGACTCCACCGGCCCCGGTGCGAAGGAAGCCGGCGTTGTCATTTATATAGACCGCCAACTGGCCGGCCCGTACGGCGCCGACAAGTATCGGTATACCAAAGGACCATGGGTGGAATCAGTTCCCGAGCACGGCTATCAGGGCAAGGAAAATCCGCGCGAAACTTATAAACAGGGCCTTGCAAAACTCGGCACGAACTTTCACGAGTTGGCGGTGGAAGAACAAATCCAGAAGCTGCAGTCGCTCGAGAAAACGCATTTCTTCCAATTGCTGCGCGCGCACACCATCGAAGGCATGTTCTCGGATCCGATGCACGGCGGCAACGTGAACCTGATCGGATGGCAATTGATCGGCTATCCGGGACCGCGCATGAATAACAAGCAGGACGTCGACCAGCACTTCGGCGCCGAGTTTCGCCCCAAACCCGCGGGCCTGGAACAAATCATGCATCGCAAAGGAAACCCCTGGGAAGACGAGAAGGCATAACTATGCCCCTACATCGACTCATTGCGGCTCTCACACTCCTCGCGGCATCCGCACTCTCACTACCCGCGCAAGACACCGCCTCTCTGGCCAAAGGCAAACAGCTCTTCTCCGGCATGTGCTCGCGCTGTCACGGACTCACCGGAGGCGGCGGCGAAGGGCCGAACCTGAACCGGCCGGTGCTCGAGCTGGCCCCCGACGACAAGGCGCTGCTCACCATCATTCGAGATGGAATTCCCAATAGCGGCATGCCGCGCGTTCGCAGGATGACGGATACCGAGCTCAACTCGCTGGTGGTCTACGTTCGCTCCCTGGCCCAGGCCGGAGCGGCGACGGTTGCTGGAAATCCCGAAAAAGGCCGCGCAGTTTACGCTAAATTGGGCTGTTCATCCTGCCACACTATCGCGGGCCAGGGAGGGAATTTTGGTCCTGAGCTCACCAATATCGCCGGGTTTCGCGCTCCCGATTATCTGCGCCAGGCGGTTGTCGATCCGGCTGCGGCATTACCGAAGGGCGTAATGCTGGTCCCTGGCCGCGGCTTCAACGAGTATCTGCCCGTTCGCGTGGTCACACGCGATGGCAAGGAAGTGAGCGGCGTGCGAGTGAACGAAGATTCGTTCACTATTCAAATCAAGGACGCCTCCAGCCAGTTATATTCTTTTCAAAAAGCTGACCTGCAAACCTTAGATAAAGAAATAGGCAAAAGCTTAATGCCGAATTACAGCGGAAAAGCTTCGGATTCCGAACTCAACGATCTGGTTGCTTATCTGTGGAGCCTCGGAGGCCCGAAATGAAGTCACCCTTCTTCGTCTTCTTGGCCTCGTGTGTGGCTATGACCACATCTTTCGCTCAGGTGCCCTACCAGCGCATCGTCGGCGCCGACGCCGACCCTTCCACCTGGGTCACCTATTCGGGAAATTATCAAGCCCAGCGCTTCTCCCAATTGGACCAGATTAACCGGCAAAATGTCTCCCAACTGAAATTAAGCTGGGTTTACCAGGTGCAGAACTCGGGGATCGTCGAAACTTCGCCTATCGTCTCCAATGGCGTGATGTACATCACCGAACCCCCGAGCACGGCCACCGCGCTCGACCTTCGCACTGGCCGGCCGCTGTGGACCTATACTCCCAAGATTCCATCCGACGTCATCATCATTGGCTCGCCGCCCGTTAATCGCGGCGTGGCCATTCTCGACAACATGGTGTTTTTCGGAACCGTGAATTGCCACTTGATCGCGCTGGATGCCAAATCCGGAGTCGTCCGCTGGGACGTGAAAGTGGACGACAACCAGAAAGGCTATTACATTACGTCGGCTCCGCTGGCTATCGACGGCAAAATCATTGTCGGAACTTCGGGCGCCGAAACGGGAATTCGCGGTTTCATCGACGCCTATGACGCCAAAACCGGCAAACGGCTGTGGCGCAGTTGGACCGTGCCTGGCCCGGGTGATCCCGGATATGAATCCTGGGGCGGCGACAGTTGGAAGCACGGCGGCGGATCAACCTGGGTCACCGGCTCCTACGATCCTGACCTGCATCTGATTTACTGGGGCACCGGAAATCCCGCGCCGGATTGGAACGACGATTCGCGTCCGGGCGACAACCTCTATACTTGCTCGCTGCTCGCTCTCGATCCCGACACGGGAAAAATCAAGTGGCATTTCCAATTCACTCCGCACGATGTCCACGATTGGGACGCCACCGAAATTCCGATTTTGTTCGACGCCAACGTAAATGGCCGCTTGCGCAAGGTCGTTTCCATGGCGAACCGCAACGGCTTTTACTACGTGCTCGATCGCCAGACCGGCGAGTTCCTGACGGCTGCTCCTTACATCAAACAAACCTGGACCGACGGGTTGGACGCGAAGGGCCGGCCGTTTGCCCGCCGCGACGCGGACCCCAAGGAAAATGGGACGCTGGTGTACCCGGACATCACGGGCGGAGCGAATTGGTGGAGTCCCAGCTATAGCCCTAAGACGCAATTGTTCTATCAGGCGGCGCGCGAAATCGCCGGCATTTACTATAAGGGCGACGCCGAGTATAAGGACGGCACCGCGTATACGGGAGGCGGCGGAGAGAGGAAGACTGGTGACGATGCCTATGGCGCGGTGCGCGCGCTGGAAGCAACCACGGGAAAATTGCGCTGGGAATTCAAGCTGATCACGCCTCCGTGGGCGGGCCTGTTGTCCACCGCGGGCGGCCTCGTTTTTGGCGGCACCGAAGAAGGAAATTTCTTCGCGCTGGACGCCGACACCGGCAAATTACTTTGGCAACTGCAGCTCGGCGCAGCCATTCGTGCCAATCCGACGTCGTTCGCGATCGATGGCAAGCAACAGGTGGCGATCGCGGCCGGATCGTCGCTGTTCGTTTTCGGCCTGCCCTGAGCCAAATAAAATGCGGTGCCGGCTACTCCTCTGGCGCAAATGCCAGCAGGACATTGCCGGCCATGCCGCCGTTGCGCGCATAGCCCGAATTCACAAACAGCATGCCTCCGGCGATCACCGGCCCCGCTCCGTCCATAGACCCGCCCTTGCCCCGGACTCCGTTCGCGGTCTCGAAATCGTGAGCGGTATCCACGTCCCAAAGGACTCGACCGTCTTCGGTGGCATAAGCCCGCAAATGTCCATCGTCGGATCCCGAAAACACAACGCCTGGAATCGCCGTCACGGCCGCTGGCTGCGCTGGGCTGCATCCGGGCTTGGGTCCACAGGGCTGCGGCGCGGCGTACCAGACTTTCTCGCCGTTCGATATTCGGAGCGCTGTCAGTCCTCCGCCCTTGGTGGGATCGGGCGGCATTCCCACCTGGACCGAACCTGTGCCCGCGCCTCTTCTCGCGAGATCGGACACCGCTGCGTAGACCTTTTGGCCGTCGCTGGCCATGCCCCATTGCACGCCGCCGTTGGTGCCGCCCTTGCCGACGCGAGTCTGCCACAGAATTGCGCCTTTGTGGTCTGGGTCCAGCGCATAAACGACTCCCGATTTCTGCCCCGCCAGCAGAACGTCGCGGCCGCTGGGCAGTTTCTCGATAATTACCGACGATCCAAAGTCGTAATCCGGCCCCGGACACTTGCTTCCCGTGCACGCGCCGCTGAAAATGTCGCCGGGCATCACTTGTTTGGCCCACACGATTCGTCCGGTCTTCAGATCGAGCGCCAGAATCGCATCGCTCAGATCGGTTGCGGGTGTGGAGAAATTGTCGCCGGTCGCAACGTACAGCAGGCCGCGTTTGGCATCGACAGTGGGCGTTCCCCATATGCTCGCGCCCGACGGCCCCCAGGTCCCGATGCCGCCCTTCTCAATTTGCTTCGGCGTTTCGGGGATGGTGTAGGTTTTCCAAAGCTCGCTTCCGTCTTTCGCGCGCAGCGCGGTCACGCTGCCTCGGAAAGTGCAACAGGGATAATCGGGATTGGTCGCGCGAGTTTCTTCCCACGATGCGGCCGGGACGAAAACGATTCCGTTGTGCGCTGCGACCGAGCCGGTCAGCTTGGTGGACTCGTGCTGCTCAGGTTTTTTCTTCCAAAGAGGACGCCCCGTTTCGGCCTCGACACCATAGGCCCACCCGATCAGATCCGTGAACACCAGCACGTTTGTTTTGCCGTTGGGGACCGCGACGGGCGCGGATCGCACCGGGCCATCGGCTTGATAGACCCAGCGGACGCAACCGGAATCCGTGCTGAGAGCCTGCACCGCGCCGCCCGCGCTGCCAACGAACAATGTGTTCCCCAAAACGGTGGGCGCGCCGAACGCGGTCACGTCGCCGTTAAAAGCATAGGCCCATTTCAGCTTGAGCTTGCTCACTTGGCTGAGCGCGATACCGCCGGCGGTGACGTACCGCGTGTTCTCAGGATCGAGCGACCATCCGTTCCAAATCGGGTTGGGGGACGCGCCAATGCTCACGGTGCGATCTTTGCAGTAGGCCTGCGGAGGCACCGGCACGTCGTCCTTCCGCTGGACGCCGAGATAGGTAGCGACGGCTTCGCGCTCCTCGCGATCGAGCGTATTGGCGATGTTGACCATCACTCCAAAATCGAGAGTACGGAGAATGCGCGCGACCGACAACTGTTGCAGGGCTGCGCGGGGAGGGGTGCGCTCGACGTTCGAGTCGTGACAGGCGGCGCAGCGCCGTTGGTACACTGCTTCTCCGGACACCGCCGCGGCGCAGGGAATGGCCGCGAGCAGCGCGAGGGCTGGTACGATTTTCATCGCTCTCATTATCGCCCGCTGTAGCCGGCCGCGAGATCGGCTTTGGACGCGGCTTCGTCCTTGAGCGGCGTTACTTTGTCGGGGTCGATGCGCACCATCAGATAAGAGATGTGATCGTCGATCTTAGTGAACCAATGTCCGACGCCGGCCGGGATGATGACAACGTCGCCGGGCTTGAGTTCGTACGTGGCGCCGTTATTTATAGAGACGCCGTTGCCGCCTGGGCCGTTCAGCAACCGGACCGCGCGATCGTCGGCGGGACGCGCTTTCAATCCGCTGATGTCGGAGCCAAGAACCAGCGTCGCCGATCCATCAATGATGTGATAAACCTCGCTGACGAGATCGTGTTCGGCCACCGCGCCGCCCGCGGTCTTTTTGCCGCGATAGACCACACCGATATCGACGTGGCTTTTGCCGACATCAACGGCGCGGACCTGTTGATCGGCGACGGCGTCGGACGGAGCTCGCTGGATGTAGGCCTGGATCTCCTCGGCCTTGATGAACGTACCCGAACATTTGTTGCAGCTCGGATGAGAATCCTGGGCCGCAAGCGCCGCAGCCGACAGAATGGCGAGAGCGAGAAGGTTGGTTCGCATAATCATCTCCTAGTGCTTGGGCCACAGCACGCGCTGGTCTTTGCTTGTCACCGGCGCCATTCCTTTATAGACGAATCGCTGCACTCGCTGCCCGCGGTACGTTTCGGTAGTGTAGATGTTGCCTTTCGAATCGGTAGCGATGCTGTGCACGCCATAGAATTCGCCGGGCTGGCGGCCGCCTTCGCCGAAAGTTGTCAGGACTTCGAGCGACTCGCGATCGACGATGTGCACGCGATCGTTTTCACCGTCGGCGACATAGAGAAACTTTTGCTGCGGGTCGCGCGAAAAAGCGATGTCCCACACCGAACCGGAGCCGAGCGTCTGC
>JBKQHJ010000206.1:0-6273 GCA_052148835.1 Bryobacteraceae bacterium | reverse complement strand
GTCGCGGAATGCCTGGACTGCTTCCGGAAGGTTTTGGGACCGCAACTGGAAGAAGCCAAGCTACAGAAGGGCGAACATCCCATGGAACTGCTCGAATTGGGAGAGACCATGGTCACAAAATACATTGAAGATGCCGCGCCGTTAGTCCGGCCGGCCGCTGTCGAATCCAGAGTCTCCGGCGTGATTGGCGGCGTCAAGGTGTCGGGCTACGTGGATCTGCTCGATATCGAAGGAAGGATCATCGACGCCAAAAGTGCGCTCAAGCCAATCAAGGGGATCGCGCACGATCATCACCTGCAGCTTACGAGCTATGTGATGATCACGCCGGCCGCAAGCGGGGCCTGCCGGTTGGACACCGTGACAAAAGGAAAGACGGTCAGCCTGATTCAAATTCTGCGGATTTTGGAATATATGTGAGAAGGAGTACGGCGGCTCAGTACGCGGCGACTAAGGCGACGACTAAGGTGACGACAAAGTACCCGATTCAACCTTCCCCGCGTCTATTGGGTTTTTGACGGCTCGCGCGTGAATTCGAGCCTCTATTGTTGCAACTCGGTTACGTTCGCTGGTCCGCAACTTTCGGTAAATGAGACGGTTTACCATAGGGAAGGTCGCTCTCGTCTTTCGAGGCTAACTGCCTATGAAAGCTGTACGTATTCAGGTCCTCGCAGTTTACGCTGTTTCGTTTGTGCTCGGGCGTTCGGCGTTCGGGCAGCAGGGTGAGGCCGAGCGTCTGATCGCCCAGGGCGATAAGCTTGCGTGGTTGAAGAACTGGCAGGCAGCGGAGCCATTCTTCGAGAAGGCAGAAGTCCTGTTCCGAGAGCGCGGCGACAAGCGCAACGAGTTGTACGCGCGGATCAGCCGCATGCGAGGCCAGTTGCCAAGCCGCGGGCTTTTCGAGACCTCAACCTATCTGGCGTCCGTCCTGGACGACCCTCTCACAAAAGAGGACGCTCGCCTACGGCTTCGATGCCTGACCGTGAAAGGGGATGTCGATCTGGATTTCGATACAGCTCTCGCTGCGCGCGATTGGACGGAAGTGTTGTCAATTGCGAAGCGACTGGAGGATGCAGCGTGGGTCAATCGCGCGAATGGCGAACTCGGAATCATCAGCTTCGTTCAGGGCGATTATCGGACCGGAACCGTAAAAGTCATGGGCGCCCTGTCACAGGCCACGAAACTGAATGACATAGGGGCCCAGATTCGATATCTCACTTTGGTCGGCGCTGGCCTGATTCAGCTTCAGAGGAACGAGCAAGCAATTTCCATGTTCGATCAGGCGCTGGCGGTAGCGCAGACTATTCCAGAACTCGGGCAACCTGTGATGACATACGCCGGAAAGGCACAGGCGTTAGCCGCTCTCGGCCGGACCTCGGAAGCGAAAACACTGCTGGAAAGCGTCTTGGATATCTCCCACAAGAGAGCCGCTCTTGGTTACGAAAGCGAAGCTTTGCTGGAGTTGGCGAAGCTCGAAGAGAGGACGGGCCAAGACACGCAGGCGATCGATCACTTTAGACAAGCCGTTGCCGCTGCGACGAAAGTTGACGGGCATAACCTCATTAGTGAAGCGGACCTGGAATTGTCGAAGGTGCTGGCGAAAGAGAAACGCTACGGCGAGGCAGAATTGGCGGCGAAGGAAAGTGTGGAGGCAAGCCGGGCGATCGGCGACAAGCTCTTAGTGCCTCGATCCCTGGCGCAGCTTGCCGCGGTGGAGGAGTCAAGAGGCAAATATCACATCGCGGATCAGCTGTTCACTGAGGCGACAGATGTCGTAGAGGCCATCCTCTCAACGACGACGACCGCAAACGCGAAAAGCTCCGTGGCGGGATCTATGGACGGGATCTTCCTGGGCCACTTCGAGTTGGCCGCAATGCACCTGAATAGCCCCAGCAAAGCGTTTATGGTAATTGAAGGAGTTCGGGGCAGGTCGATAGCCGACAGCTTGCGGTTCAGGAGAGTGAGCCGTGAGCCCGAGCCAGCATCGCTCACGCGCACCGAAAAGGAGATCTCCCAGCTTCAGCTTCGGTTTCTTAGGAGCAGCACCCGGGAGAGAAAGCGATTGCTGACGGATTTGCTCAGCCTCGAGCAGCGAGCCATTGAAATTGAAGCCGGACAAGATCCGCCGTGGCTGCGCCAGCAAGTGCAACCGATCCCGCTTGCACGCTTGCAAAGAGCTCTGGGAGAAGATGAGGCTTTCCTAGAATATGTGCTGACCGACCCGGTTTCATATTGTTTGGCGATCACCCGAGACCATATCGAGGTGCTCCACTTGGCTGGACGTAGTCAGATTGGCAAACAGGTTGAAGCGGTTCTGACTGCGCTCCGAAAGGGAGGCACGGACGCAGGAGCAGAGGCGGCTCTATATGCGACGGTGGTTGGACCCATGGCGAGTGTGGTCTCTTCCAAGACCAGATTGACCATCGTTCCTGACGGCCCGCTTTACCAACTTCCGTTGGAGATGCTCGGACCTCGACCGGACCAGCGCTTGTTGGCCTCTCACGTTGTGACGTACGCCCCATCGGGGACAGTATTCACGCTTTTGTCGGAAAAGAAGGGGAGCCGGCCATCCCTTCCTCTGCTTGCGGTAGCAACTGGAACTGATTCTTTGGCCGAGGCGCGTGCTCGAATGGCGGATCAACAACAGCGTCTTGGGAACATTAACCGCGAGATCTTCGACGCCGGGTCATCTCAGCTCAAACCTCTGCCGGCCGCCAACGGCGAGGCTCGGATGGTAGCCGGAATGATGGGCCCGGACTCTGTGATGCTGTTAGCGGACGCTGCAACGGAAAGCGTCTTGAAAAAGCAACCGCTCGGACAGTTCCGCGTGCTTCATTTTGCTGTCCATGGCCTTGTGAGCACGAACTTTCCTGACCGATCGGCGCTGCTTCTGAACGCGGATCCCGCGAGTAACGAAGACGGCTTCTGGCAGGCACGGGAGATTGCGCGAACTCAATTGAATGCGGAACTGGTGACGCTGTCTGCGTGTGATGTCGGCTCCGGGTTGATTGTGGGAGAAGAAAGCGTCTCGAACTTGGTGCGCCCGTTCCTGATCGCGGGTGCTCGCACAGTGGTCGCGAACCTATGGGAGTCCAACGATGATTTCAGTCGCGGCCTGATGCGCGAATTCTATACCAGATTGGCGGCGGGTATGGATAAGGGACGCGCATTGCAGCAGGCAAAGCTGGAGATGATTCGGAAGTACGGACAGGATGCTGCTTCGCCACGTCTTTGGGCGGGCTTCATCATGGTTGGTGAGAGCCGACGGAGCCTTCTATCCGATTAAGTATTCGGAGGATCAATGAACTCGCTCACGAGAGACCAGCTGGATTTGATGTTCCGGAAGGTCGTGGACACGTGTGAGAAGAAGCTCTACGATCCCAAGCTGAATGGCGTCAATTGGCGCCACGTGGCCGAACAACGGAAGGAGCGAATCCTCGCTGCTGCCAACGACGAGGAACTCGAGCGCGAATTCAATGAGCTGATCAAGGAATTGAAGGTCAGTCACGCGGGTTTCTATCACGAGAAGCGGCCTCGCGCTGCGGGAAAGATGGCCATCAGCGCTACGCTTTTCAAGGCGGAAGAGGACGGTCGAAGCTGTTGGGTTTTCCAGGACGTTCATCCCGGTGGCGCGGCATTCAAGGCTGGCGTGCAGCCGGGCGATATTCTGTTGCGAGTCGGAGAGAACGAGATTACACCCCCCGAACTTCCCTTGTTTCCGTTGGGGGAAACGACTCCGATTGATATCAAGAGGCGGGACTGCACCCACGTGAGACTGCGGATCGAGGTGCCGAAGTCGAAGACGAAAGAGCGGCCGCTGATTGAGCTGCAACCAGTCTCGTCTACGAAGCACGGCGAGGTCGGTTGGTTGAAGGTCTGCATGTTCCCGGGCGCGATCGGTATTGATGTTGCGCGCGATATCGACAAGGCAATCAAGAGCCTGGATTGCGAGCGACTGATCATCGATCTCCGAGGCAATACTGGCGGGGGAATCGGCTGTCTGCGGCTAATGAGCCATCTGACGCCAGATCGAGTTCCCGTTGGCTATAGTGTTACGCGGCGGAGGGCAGAGCAATCGTTCTCAAAAGAGAAACTGCCCGTGTTCGACCGCATTCCGTCGAAGAAAATCGGCCTCATCGGCCTGGTGCTGAAATTTGCGCGTCGTGACCAATCGGTAGCCATAGCCACCGAGAGGCTTGGAAAACAGCGCTTTCATGGCAAGGTTGTTCTCTTGGTGAATGAGCATTCCGCGAGCTCGTCCGAAATGGTTGCCGCGTTCGCGTCGGAAAACAAGCTTGCCACCATTGTCGGGACAAAAACGCCAGGCCGGCTTCTCGGTGGACATTCTTTCCGCGTCGGGAACGGATACCGGATTGCCCTGCCAGTAGCCGCCTACTACACGTGGAACGGGACTTTTCTGGAGGGAAGAGGCGTAAAGCCCGATATAGAGGAGCCGTTCTCCGTGGCAGAGATACGCAACGGCCGAGATGCTCAGTTGCAGCGGGCAATCGAAGTGGCAAACAAACTGTGACCCACTATTGGAGGACAACAGGATAGGTTCGCCACTCATCGCCGTTCTTTCTGATGGCGAGGGTGTGGAGGCCCGGCGATAAAGAACTGAGGTCGAGTTCCGCGACAGCCGTTACGATGTGATCCTGGAGCGTTGCGATCACATGCTGCTTTAGAAGCGTGCGCAACTGGCCATCGAGCAACTGCAATGCGTACTGGCCTTCGTCTGCACCGACTGGGAAATAGAGAGTGAGTCGCAGATGTTTTCTCGGAAGGATCAGTGGAGGCTTTGGCGGGTTCGGGCGGCCCTGCTCCACGCCACGATTCTCGGTTAGCGGTCGAAGGTCGAGAGTGGCCGGAGTGGTGACGCTGGCGATTTGGACGGGGGGAGTTGGTCGGACTACGCCGGTCCAGTAAATAATGGCGCCGAGGACAAGGACGGCGGCACACGCAGCGGCCGCGATCCGAAACCTAACGACTCGCCTTTGACGCATCTCCTGGCGGATCGCCAGAAACGTCTGGAAGCAAGGCGAACAATGAGTGACGTGGTGCAGTTGGTCCTGCGTCATCTGTATGATTCGCCGAGACATACCGGCTAAGGTCTCGGCGTCGGGACACCCCACACGTTCTGGGTTGGGAAACTCCCTAAGCGCAGACTCCTGCAGTTCTTTGCGGACGCGGTCGATGTTCATTCGATAGCATATTATGCCTTAGTCTCAGTCAGTGTGGCGCCTTAATCCGCGTCGTAAGGCCCGAGTATATTACCCCAAGCTTGGCCTTGAACCGCCTCATTCGTGCCGAAGCAGCTTTTGGGCTGATGCCCAAGCGCGGAGCGATGTCTCTGGGATCGTCGTCAGCGAGGAATGCGTCCAGGTACGGAATCTGCTCCGGTGAAAGCTGCGCCTCCAAAAGCGCCACGAGTTCTTGGCGATAGACGGTCTCGAAGAGATCCCCCCGCGGGTCGGCAATTCGCTCCAATGAGGGCCGGTCAAGGTAAACGAGTTTTCCATTACGTCGCTGCTCGGGAAGGGCGGCGGACCATTGGGCCGGAGTCAGTGCTTTTGATTCTTTGGTGATAGATTCGAGATCCGCGGAGCCCCGGCCACGGAAGTAAGCCCGCACGCGCCGAACGGTATCCTTCGCGCGCGCGGAGACGCACGAAAACCCTTCCGACGACTGCCCGCCCGAGTCGGGAGCCACTAGTGGGGGAGGCTTGACCGGCATTTACGGCCCCGATCAGAATGCCCTTATTATACTGCCAAAATAACGTCATTTGAACGGGCGAACTTGCAAATTGTCATCGTCAAGGGCCTTAATACCACCGGCATACTACCGAGTTGCCAGCCGGGCGGAAGGCTTCCCTGCTCCACTTCAAAAAAACTTCAATCGAAACGGCGAAATCGGCCTCTCCGAATGGCTATTTATATAGGGGCTCTTTTTCCCGCGTGCGCGTGGTACCCGCGTTTTGAGAGCCCTGGGGGTATCGCTGTTGAGGGGTCTACATGAGCGCGAAACACGGCGCAAAGGAAAGTGCCGCCTGGACAAGGGAACTCGACGTCATCCTGCTGGATGGCATCGAGGACAACAGGCAAGGGAAGGATTTGGCACACGAGCGAGTGAAAGCTTTGCATCCTCTACCGCAGGGAAAGGATCGCTACCCCAAGGATTTTGAGAAGTGGCTGGCCAAGGTGTTTGAGAAACCATCTGAGGATGGGGTAGCTCCCTGGCTGTCCTTGGAATTCTGGCAGCACGAAGTTGACAAGGTGC
>JBKQHJ010000205.1:0-3258 GCA_052148835.1 Bryobacteraceae bacterium | reverse complement strand
AGCCGCACAAAATCCCTTCGATTCATTTGATCCTCATCCCGCCTGCAATGCCAACCCCGGCGAGACCGCCAGAAGCTGCCGTTATTTCACCGCGAGGGCACTTCGCCTTCGTTCACGTTCGTCCCTGCATGGGTAGTCGGCATCGAGGTGTTTTTGTCCTTACCAATCGGTTCGACCATCAATTCTACGTTACTTGCGAGTTGCCGATTCCGGAGTTGGGAGTGTTGGGATCGCTCACACTCACGTTCCCCCTACTTCTGTGGCGCCCGGCGCGTACTCACCTACACAGGGCTCGCGTTGGTTCTCGCTGCTGCTGGCGTCGTATGGCACTTCTCCGTTTGAAACAAGTTAGTCCGGATCTGGGAAGCGCCGGGACGGCGGTCTGGCCGGATGACGCGCTACCCGGAGACGGCTTTTCGCGGGCCGCACTGCTCCCCCTGTATCCAGTTTTCTGACCATACAGACGAAGGTTCCAGTGGCGATTTTCAGAGGCCCGTTGTGAATGACAACGTCCTTTATCATGCACGATCCCGATGACAAGGCAACCCTCTGGGAAGATGGGGACACAATCGAATTCCATGATCTCGGGCATGGTATCTCAGCAATCTTTAATAACTAGTGGAACGCCGACAAATAACGGCTCACTATAGCCGTAGCGAAATTGGCCCGCTCGGACTCAACGCTGCGGCCCAGACGCGCAAACTCCCTCGCGGCTGCTTGATGAACCTCGTATTCGCGCTGTAGGATTGCCTGGACATCACCTGGGTCCAGATGGCGCCGCTCGACTTCGTGTTGAGGCGGTTCCGACTTGGCGGCAAGCGGCACGGCACCAGCGTTGTCTATGGCTGCAATGAGCCCCCTTAGGACTGCTACATCAAGGGCTTGCCTCCCCTTAATGGCCGCGCGCAGGTCCGTCTGCAGTTTCTGGCGCATTGAATCTGCGGCATCTGGCTGACGGGAGATCATGGCGAACCCGGGCTTTGGGGCTGGCTAGCGTTGCCTTGGAACTGAAAGACCTTCACGGACTGAACCAGGAAGACGTGGCGCGGGAGCTGATCCCTAGTGACACCAAAAGCCTCCTTGGTGTATCGCTCGATTTCAGCAAAAAATGAACGGGTCACGTGATCGCCACAGTCTTGGTACTGTCTTGGCGCCCAGTCGTCGCCCTCGAATCCGACCTGGCAGGTCAGTTGCCTCCAAGCCTTGCGGTGAACCGATATTGCGGATTAACAGGACACGGACTTTGCAATCCTCGTGCCCCGAGAAACAGATGCTGATTCGTTCGATCAGTGCTCCGTACGAGTGGGGCGTGACTCGCTCGCGGCCCCGCACTGTCGCCGCTTCAAAAACGCGTCCGGCTGATGGGCTCCAGCCCCTCTGGATCTGGGCAGAGCGGTTCGGACGCCAGAGCATCCAATGCGCCGGGTGCTTATTGCTTCCAGCCTTCCGGCGGGTTACTGCCGCTCGTGATCTGGCGGGTCTTGTAGAGCCACTGGCCATTCACCTTGACCCACGTGGCGTACTCCTTTCCCTGAGTCGTCATCTTCATCGGATCGCCCAACTTCTCCTGCCGGTACTCGGTGAAAATGACCTGGGAGGTGGCCGTGTCGCCGTGCACGATGATCAGCGGATTCTCGATCGCCACGTTGAAAGCAGTCCTCTCGCGCGGGGGCGCTGCGGCGACAGCAGGCGCCGCTCCAGCCGCAGGTGCCGCGCCAGCTGGAGGCGCCGCGGGGGCACGGTTGTATGCCTGCTTGATGCCTTCCTTGCCCTTGTAGTGCCTCGTGCCGAGAATCAACTCGCCGTCCTCGGCATAAAAGCTCTCTTCGTTCTGCCGATCCACTTTGCCGAAGTTGTAGTAGTAACGCGTGATCTGATCCAGGATCAGCTGACGGTCAATCAAATACTGCGCAGTTATCTTGTCTTGCGCACGCGCAGCCGGTGCGATTGCCAGTGCGAGACTGCACAGCCCCAACGCGGCCGCCTGACGAATGGAATTCAGTTTCATGACATCCCCCTGCTCAACTTGACTGGTGTTCTCTTAACACCGCACGGTCAGCTTACCTGCTGACTTGGATACTGCCTCCAGTTCCGCCGCCACGACCGGGGCGAGCGCCGCCACCGTCAGATACAAGCTTCACCCAGAGTGAACCATCGCCCTTGTAGTACGAGGTGTCGCTAGCGCTGCGCAGCGCATCCAGGCTGGATTGTGCCGTGCCCGTGGCTGCGCTGGTGTATCCCGGTAATTCGACGATCACCCATGAGCCCTTGTCCAGCTCCCTTACGCTAAGGTTCAGGGACGGCGATTCGCTTTCCGCCCGGATCTCGGTACCGGCGAGCACCGTGGTGTCGCCGCTGACGGTAAGTTTCCGACCATTGCGGCTGAGAACCACCTGTGGAGCGCCTCCAAAGAAACCTCCTCTTCCGCCAAATCCGCCTCGCGCTGCAGCGGCGCCAGGTGCGCCAGGACCGCCAGGAGCGGCAGGCGCGCCAGGTCCACCACGACCTCCACCAAAGCCAGCACCGAAGCCTCCGCCTCTTGCGCCACCGCCGGCGTTAATCCCCAGGCGCCCCATATCGCCCTTACAGACGGCAGCGTTCCAGTCCGGCTTGATTTGACAGTGTTGAGGATCGTCCGCGATCCCGTTGTCAATCACAATGTAGGAATCGGGGACGCCGCCGACCGACACGTCGATATCGTGGAACACCGCGCCATTCCAGCCTGCAAACCTTCCGAATTCACCGGAGAAGGACCATCGGCGATCCTCCGTCGGTGGGAAATACACCGGCTTGGCATTTTGGAATTTCAGGCCTTCGACATCGTTGTTGGTGCTGATGGGAAAGCTGGTGTACAGCAGGTACGAGATGGCTCCGGTTTTGCGAGTGGCATTGTCCACAAAATTGACGAACTTGGTATTGATCACATGGTGTGTGAAGTCGTAGTATTCGAAGCCACGGATCGGGTAATCCGCGTCCTTGCGAGGCATGGTTCGACCATACGCGATTTCCGCTTCGGTTTTGGGGGTGCCTTTATTGTCGGTTTCGCCCACGAACAGGGAGTCCTCGACTTTCGAGGTAAAGTCGCCGTGGTACGGGGCCACACCAGGGTACGCATGTGTGTAGCCGATACCGCTGTCGGCCAGTTTCAGGCCCTTGAATACATGATTCTCGCCGCGGGCCCAGATGGCCGCGCCACTGTTCTTGTAGCTGGTAAAGTCTTGGACCACCGCTTCCAGCCTCGCGCTGTTGGTGTCGCTG
>JBKQHJ010000204.1:0-71869 GCA_052148835.1 Bryobacteraceae bacterium | reverse complement strand
GGGTTTCGCCAACGCGACCTCCGGGAAGCAGCAGGACAGCATCGACGCCCTGCGCAAGGCGACCGAGACTTCGTATTTCAAGGGTCCGGATGCCGTCTGGGTGAAACTGGTAATCCCGACCGCCCCCAAGGGCATTGGCAGAGATCAGTTTGGCCCGTTGGATATTCAAACCAGCATTACGGTAAGGCGATAAGCACCTTATTCGCGAACTGAACAAAGCCCCCGGCGCGAGCCGGGGGCTTTTTTGTGCGGCGGATAGTCCGTTCAAAATCGATCTTTCGCGACGTTGAGATGGAATGAGGCTGGAGGGGCTGCATCGCCGAAACGCGTCTTGAAACGCCTATCCGCGTCCGTTTCACGCTATCCTGTACGGCTAGATCGTGGTCATTTTTCAAGTATCGGAGGTTCATGTCATGAGGAAGAAGAATCGCTCGTTCCTTCTGATGTCGTTGATTTCAGCATCGTTGCTCGTTGCGTGTTCACTATCGTGCAGGCCAGAGTCCTGCAGCGCCTGCAGCCAAGGCGACGAACTGGTCTGATCCGGCGACCTGGCCCAACCGCAAGGTGCCCGTCGCAGGCGACAAGGTCATCATCGAGAAAGACAAGCAAGTAGTTCTCGACGTCACTCCGCCAGCATAGAGGCCGACGCGGAAGGGTGGCCAAAAACCCGGCGGGATTGCGTATGCGGGAAGATCTGTTTTGTGGGCATTTCCGCAGGGTAGCGGAAGCTGGCCTCAAACTATGGTTTTAGGCCAGAGGAGCCCAGCGATGGGGCAGCAGTTCGTCGAGCCGGGTGATGGGATGCGAAGCGATTCGCGACAGCACATCCTGGAACCAGGCGAACGGATCCACCTTCACCAGTTCACAGGAGGCAACGAAGCTGCGTAGCACTGCCGCGGTCTGGCCGCTGCGGTCGCTGCCGAAAAACGTCCAGTTGTTGCGGCCCACGGCCCAGCCGCGTAGAGAGCGTTCTGTGTGGTTGTTGTCGATCGAGAGATCCGCATGCTCACAGTAGCGCGTCAGGGCGATCCAGTTCTTCAGAATATAGTTCGCCGCCTGTCCGGCCTCGCTCTTGGGCAAAAGCTCCTCGCGAATCTGGAGCAAGTAGCCATGGATCTTGTGTAATACCGGACGCGCGCCCTGTTCCCGCAGCAGCCTCAGTTCTTCGCCACGCAGTCCGCGCTGGCGCGCCAGCTTCTCCACCCCATACAGTTCCGCGATCATCAGCAGCAGGGTCCGCATGCGCGAGGAATCATTTTCCAGCGCTTGATAGACATGGCGGCGCGCATGCGACCAGCAGCCCACTTCCACCATCCCGCGTTCGGGCTTCAGGAAAAAGGAATCGTAGGCTACATACGCATCCGCTTGCAAATATCCCCGATAGTTTTGAAGAAACTTTTCCGGCCCCGCTCGCTCCCGCGTCGCCGTGTAATCGTAGACCACCGCGAAATGATCGCGATCTCCCACATAGGGCCAGATGCGTCCTTTCCGCGCTTGCGGAAGTTTGCGATCCAGCACCTTCACCGGCGTGTCGTCGGTGCCTACGACTCCCGAGTCCAGCACAAACTGCTTCAGACGCCCATATAAAGGATAGAGAAGCTCCCCGCTCTGCGCCATCCAGCCGCACAGGGTTTGCACCGCGATCTCGACGCCGTGCCGGCGGAACATCTTGGCTTGCCGATGTAAAGGAAGATGATCGGCCAGTTTGCTCACAATGACGTGCGCCAAAACCGATGCGCTCGCGGTGCTCTTCTCGATGGGCTGCGGCGGTTTGCTGGCTGTCTTCACCGTGCAGGCGCACGCATAGGTGAAACAGGCATCCTCGATCACTTTCATCTGCGCCGGAAGATATTCGTAGCGCTCGCTGACTTCTTCCCCAATCTTGCGCAGGGCCTGATGGCACTCGGAGCAGTGCTTTTCTGCGTCCGGCAGATCGTGCTCGATCCGCTCACGCTTCAGATGTTTGGACAGCGGCTTCCGTCCGCGGGCAGCGCCCGTCCCTGATGAACAAGCGTTCGCCGGAGGTTCTGGATCGTGATCCTCAGCCGAGTCTTCCGGCTCCGGCAGCGAAATCCCCGCTTCCTGGGCAAACAAGGCCAACTGCTCGCGCGAAAGCTGCTCGCTCTTGCGCCCCGTTTTGGCTTCGAGCAACTGCCGGAGCAAGCGCTCGGTGCGATCCAGTTGCGCCGTCAGATCCACAATGATTTTCTGAAGTGTTTCGGGATCGCCAGGCAGCGCCTTGGGATCGACGGGCAAGAATGAGTCTAACCTCGAATCCTCGATTTTCCAAGAAACTCAATCCGTTTTTAATGTGTGGATGCGGCGCTCCTGTGATACCGCTTGCGCCGCCTTGCTTGTTTCAGATCGATCCCACTCAACAGCGCTCCCAGCTCTTGCGCGGTGATCTCTTGCCGTACTTCTCCAGACTCAGAAAACGGCATCGCATAGGTACCTTCCTCCAGCCGTTTGGCCCACACCGCGAATCCATCCCGATCCCAATACAAGATCTTCACGCGGTCGCGGCGTTTGTTGCCGAACACGAATAAATGGCCGGCGAAGGCGTCCAACTGGAGCACGGCACTCACCAGCGCGTGCAGCCCATCGAAGCTTCGCCGCATGTCACAGGGCGCAGTCGCCAGATACACCCGCACACTGGCCGGCAGATGAATCATCGCGCTTCGCGCAATATGCTGAGCACCAGCCGCACCGTTGCCGCGTCCGCACCAGGGCCAACGTGAAGCCGGTCACCAGAGGACAAGATCAGCTCCACCGGCTCACCACGTTGCGCTCGGAGGGCTGGTGTCTCCACCAGCGCGAAGCCGATCGGCTGGCCCTTTTCCGCGAGCCGCTTCCTCCACGCATAAAACGACGGACTGCCCACTCCGTTCTCCTGGCAGAAAGCTTCTACCGTCTTCCCACTTTGCTTGTGACGGGAGATCAGTTCGGCCCAGAACTTCCGCCGCTCGGCTTGCCCTTCTCGTTTTCTCATGCCACCACTATGTACCGCGGCCTTCCCCCGCCGGGCCAGTGGTGTTCATCGGATGCTTACCCAGAAGGTACGACGGCCGGTGTTACGACCGGCGGAGTAATTGGCGGAACTCTTGGGTTGCTAGCCGGTATCGGCGTTCTTGCGATTCCTGGAGTCGGTCCCTTCATTGCAGCCGGTCCGATCATGGCTGCTCTCGCGGGCCTGGGAGTCGGCGGCGCGGTTGGCGGCTTGATTGGCGCTCTGGTTGGGATGGGCATCCCGGAGTATGAAGCGAAGCGCTACGAAGGACACATCAAAGCTGGCGGAGTTTTGCTTTCGGTCCACTGCGATACATCGGAAGAGATCGCTCGCGCGAAAGATCTGCTAAAGCACACAGGCGCTCAAGATATTTCATCGTCTGGTGAAGCCAGCGCGGACTCTCCGGTAGTTAGCGAAGTCGCGGCGCACCGGTAAGCATCGTGTCGAGCTTTGCAGCCCAGGATCTAGTGGTGGAAGCGTGTAATGAAAGAACGTAGGAGAAAATCCGATGAAACCGAGTACAACGGATGAGATCAAAGGCAAGGTTCACGAAATGAAAGGCAAAGCCAAAGAGAAGGCCGGAGAGGTCACGAATAACCCTAACCTGGCGGCTGAAGGTCAAAAAGAAAGGCTCGCCGGCAAAGTACAAAAGAAAGTCGGCCAGATTGAAGGGGTGTTCGAGAAATAAACGGCCCCTGCAATTCGTGTTGATGCTACTGACGGCGCGGGTGCGTTTCTGGTTTGTTTGTTGGCACTCACCGTGCCCTGCGCGTTTTGAGGAACTCTGGGAGAGCTTCGCGACATTGCTACGCATTGCGTGTCGGCGTCGTGGCTTGCTTCTCAGAACAGTCTGGTCAGAATCGCCCACATGCGTGGATGGATTGAGGTGCCAACGGCTGTGCCGCTCGGTCGGTGAGTGCCGGACATAGTCGGGCAACCCAGCGATCTTCGCGCTTCCGCCGCGGCACCGAGACGTAACGGTGCTCTTCCGGGCCGCAAGGCGGCTACTCCGATGACTGACGCTCAACAGCTGAAACTCATTGGTTACCCACAAAAGTCCCGACGAGCCGCCTTACTTCGCTGTATGCACTGACCTGATGCGAAAGTTGGGGCCCGGACAACCCATGGTTATTGAACCGTAACATCGTAATCCCGTCCTTCCCACCGATTGCTATTTCGCCAAAAGAAAGTGAAGCGGATGCTGGTATCTTTCGATGAGGACGCTGTGACTGGCAAGTCAACAAAGTCGATCTCCAGAGCATTGACGCTCGATTCGGTATCGTTCTGGGATTTCCAACCATCGCTTGACCAGTGAAGACGGAACGGCTCAGCGCCGTGGATACGCAGAATGGAATCCTTACGCATGAATCGCACCTGCCGGTCCGTTTTCCAGACTTCCACCAGTTTGCGATTCTTGCGATCGCCGAGGTAGCGCTGGCGCACTGCGGGGATCGAGTCATAGACTTTGCCATCGGAAGCCGAGCGGAGCAGCTTGATGTACTCAGCGTGAGCCCACATGAGCGGCATGGCGGATCCGGTCGGCTTGCCTAGATACAAGAAAGCCTCTGGCTTGTCCGGCTCATCCCAAACCTGTTCCGGCAGCAGCCCAGTGGAAGAGGCCAACTGCTCCATCGCCCGGAGATAACACTCAACGCTTCGACCGGCCGCTAGTTCGTAGTGACCTCGCTCACCGGTAAGCAGTGGCCACGCCCGCCCGACGCCGACGCTGGTAAAAGGGCCTCCATCTTCCTGCTGGCCGTAGCCGTCGTGATTGTAGCGATGCCACACGGGGCCAGCCTTAGTCTGAACTTTCAGCACCGCATCGATGACCTTGAGGCTATCCACAATGATGGGATCGTTCGCGGAACGGATACCGTAGCGCACCAGTTCCAGAAAACCGCCATCCACCACGTCCTTGGCTGGGAATCCGCTTTGCTGACCGTAAGGAATATTCTTGATTTGAAGCGTGCGCGATTCCGGATTTTCGGCAGGGTTCGCCTCTCCCACTTGCTCAGGCAGAATACGAATGTAATACCGGCTAATTCCTGGGCAAAGCGACCCTTGGTTGGTTACGGTCCAGTCTTCGATGTGGGACTCCAGGTAGTCCGCATATTCCTCCGCAAACTCGGCCGATGCCGTATCGCCCCTGTCGCGGAACAGCAACGACGCACAGATCAGAGCGGCGATATTAGAAGCCAGCGTGGAGGGTGAATAGCCACTGGCTTCTTCCCAGCGCTCCTGCTGCGTCACAGGGCCATGGCGGATTAGGTAGGCAGCGCCCTTGCGCACTAGCACGTCCGGATTAAAGTCTCCCAGTCCCTTCTCGCCAAACAGACGCCACGCCAGCATGATCGGAAATGCCACTTCGTCCAGTTGGATGCCTGTCCAATACGCCTCGCCGGTGACCCAAAAGTTTTGCGCGAAACCGCCATCCTCGTGTTGTGAGACGGCAAGGAAGATCAACGCTCGCAAAGCGGTGGCTGTGTCGCCGGCAGCCAGGAGCGCAGTCACACTGTTGACCATGTCGCGCGTCCATACCAGGTGATATCCGCCCTGATCCTGATCACCCTTGGCCTCTCCCCAGGGAATGGCGAGGGAGGCAATCAGAGCGCCGGGGTAGGATTTATCCTCGTGCGCCAGCAACAGGCTAAAACTGCTGTGGAACAGGTTGCCTTGGTCGAACGACGAATTCTCCAATGGCCGGCGATGAGCCGACACCGCGTCCCATTGCTTTTGGTACCGAGCGAGATGTTCCTCAAACGGGGTGCCCAGGGATTGAAGTAGATTGGTAATCGCGCGGTGTTCAGTTAGTCCGAACGCCGCGGCAAGTGTAAATTCCCGCGACTTATTGAGATCCAATTCGCCGGTGAGAGCAATATTTCCGTTCGTAGCATGATCGAATTGATAATCCATTTGAAAGTCGCTATGCAGGTCCGTCCACCCATCGCTCTTCCCCACGTAACCACAGGACATTCGCGAAAAGGGGACAGTAGCCGTCATCGCAAGCCACACTCCCTGCTTGCAGGCCATAAGAATGCGCCAGCCGTTGGCGGTCGTAACGTATCCGGTGTTGCCATATCCGCCTACTTGAAGATGCGGGGCACAGAGCGCGTACATTTTCAGTGTCTTGAGAAACGCGTCGTCCGGGCCGGTCAGCCGCGTGCGCTGCAGCAGACACGGCAAATGCGGATCCGTGATCACCTCCTTGCAAATGGAATAGCGCCCACCGGGGTCGGAATTCGTGCAGTGAAAGCCTAAGGTATGACCGGAAATCCTTTCCACCGTGGTCTTCATATCCCGTTTCTCTTCGTGGAAGAAGCTCTTCCCATCCGTGATCAGGTACTGAAGATCGCGTAGCTGCGGGCGGTCCACCGTCGGGTAATAGACTTCCGTGACAATGCCGCCAAACAGTGTGAACCATATCCGGCTCGACGCCGCGTAGGCTGTCCCAACGCCATTCTTGTTCCCGTGGGTCCATCGTGGTTCAATGCCTGGTGCTCCGAAGGCTTGGTCGCTTCTATCACCCTGCTGCTGCATTCCTCAAATCCTCCTCGGATTATCAGCCGGAAAACGAACTGGACGGAAGCCCTCTCACATCGCAATCGATAGCGAACAGGCTCCCTGAAAGTGGTGCCGCTGCCAACTGTTCCGGCGTCATGGTTTCGCGGGCAGTGGTCACGTAAAGGGTTTTCAGATCTCGGCCGCCAAACGTGCAGTCCGTCGCTCGTGGCACCGGCAGCTGAACGATTCGTTCCAGCTTGCCCTCAGGATCGTAGCGATGAATTTGTCCCAGTCCCACCACGTTGCTCCACACAAAGCCGTCGGCATCCACAGTCATCCCGTCCGGAAATCCGCCGCTGTTGCTGTCTAGAGTGGCAAATGGGAGTCGGTTCGAAATGGCGCCCCCGCACGGATCGAAATCGTAAACAACAATCGCGTAGCGAAAGCTTTCCGTGTAGTACATCTTGCGTCCGTCCGGGCTCCAGCCGCTGCCATTGGAACAGATGACATTGCGCTGCATGAGCGAAATAGTTTTGTCCGCATCCAGCCGGTACAGATTGCCGGATGGGGCCGACCAATGCACCGCATCCATCGTTCCGGCCCAAAAACGGCCCTGCGGATCACACTTCCCGTCATTAAAGCGATTGTCGGGAAGATCGCTTTCCACTTCTCCTAGCCGTTCCAGCTTCATTGTCGCTGAATCAAATGTCGCGAAGTGCTTCCTGAGCGTCAAGACCAAACCCCCGGCCGCCCGCAGGGCGATGCAGGTGACGATCTCAGGCAGATCGGAGGTTTGGTTCGTGCCGCTAGAGGGGTCGAAGCGATGGATTTGCTTATTCTGGATGTCGACCCAATAGAGGCTCTGGTCTTCCGGGTGCCAGATGGGAGATTCTCCAACCATTGCCTGCCATGGGAGCACGCACCGGATATGATCGCCTGATATGGTCCGTACGCTCATGAAGCTTGCTCGTGATGAAGGGCATGATTCCAATAGCCGAGCCATCCAAGATGGCCACTGGAATTCGGACCGCCAAATTTGGTGCTCAACACGCCGCCCGCTGTGACCAGTAGAACCCCAGCCAACGAGAGCAAATCGGGGGCGTTGTTCCAGACCACCCAGCCGATCAGTCCGGAGAAGATGACGACGGTGTAATTAAAAGGGGCAATCCGGCCGGCGCTGGCGTGTTTATAGGCCAGGATAATCAGCAACTGGCTCACAGCCATCATCAATCCAATGCCGCCCAGGAACAACCATTCCCGATAGGTAGGAGTCCTCCATTTCAGCAATGCAAATGGCGCCGCAGCGGCGGAAGAGTAGAGGAAATAGTAGAACAGGATTCGACGGGGAGGTTCCGTGTTCGAGAGTTGGTTGACGGCTACCAGGGCCAGGGCTGAGAAGACCGCCGCGCTGATGGCGATGAGCGCAATGGGATCGGATAGCAGCGCCAAACCAGGCTTCAAGATCAGAATCACGCCCGCGAAACCGATCAACAGACTCATCCAAACCATCCCGCCGATCCGTTCCTTCAGCCACACCCAGGTAACCAGAGGAATGAACAGCGGCGCGGAGTTACTAAGCAGAACGGCATTCACCAACGGCATTTTCTTGACCGCCACAAACATCAGCACTTGCGAAAGCAGGCCGGCTACGGCACGCACAATATGGAGCCAGGTGCGAGACGTTCGCAGTTCCGAAATACCCTTGCCAAGAACCCAGGGAGTAAACAACACCAGGCTGATGAAGTTCTGAAACAGTACCAGAATACCGGTCGGTACACCCTTCGCCGCCTTACCGAATGCACTCATCACCGCTACGCAGGCGAACGCGAGCACAATCAGCAGGGCTCCCAGCACAACAGAACGTGTCGATTCGGAAGGTGCCGTCAATGTAGTCTTTCGAGCAAATGATCACCCACCCGGAGCGCGTTGGCGATGATGGTCAGCGAAGGGTTAACGGCGCCGCTGGACGCGAAGAACGAACCGTCGACGACATACAGGTTGTCGACGTCGTGGGTGCGGCAATTTGTGTCCAGAACCGATTGTTTTGGATCGGTGCCGAAGCGGCAGGTTCCATTTTGATGCCCCACTCCTTCTAAAGGAATCCGCTGCTTGAAATAGGAGTGCAGGTGGAACCAGTGATCGGCATGGCCAGCCTGCTTCAAAACGTCGATCCACTTGTGGCGGAGCCGTTCGAACGACTCCACGTTGTTTGGAGTGTAATCCAGCCGAACCCTCCCGTTAAGAATTTGCACGCGGTTGTTCGGATCGGGCAGATCTTCCGTCGTCAGCCACCACGGCACTGCATGGCTGGTCATCAATTCCAAAATGAAAGCGGGCGTGAGAGGCGGCGCGTCCGCCTTCATCATTTCGTGGTGAAAGGACCCGATCGGCTGGATGTTTCCCATCGGATAAGGATAATCTTTGTCGCCGAAGTAGAAGTCATTCAGGGTGAAAGTCTTCATGTAGGAAGACCGGTTCGGCTCTCCCCCGATCGAGAGGATCGCGTCAGCCTGGTGGAACATGAAGTGGCGGCCCACCATGCCGGAGCTGTTGGCGAGGCCGTTGGGATGTTTGTTGTTGGCGCTCAGAAGCAGCAGCGCCGCCGAGTTAATGGCCCCGCAACAAATGGCTATGATGTCGCCAGAAAATGTAGTCTTCTTCCCCGAGTCATCTAACTCCGCTTCCACGGCATCGACGGCAGTTCCCGTCGCGTTCGTTACCACGCGCGTGACCTTGGCTTGCGTGATCAGAGTCACGTTCGACAGGTGCATGATCTGGCGGATGCAGTTGATATCAGCGTCCGATTTTGCATGCATCAGGCATGGATAGCCATCACAAGTGTCACAGCGGATGCATTTGCTTTCCACTCGATCCGCTTCGTCCAACTTCAACGCCAGTGGGCACGGGAACGGCCTCAGTCCCATGCGATCGAGATCATTCTGAATCTCCTGCATGCGCGGCTCATTTGAGATCGCTGGGTAGGGATATTCTGCACTGCGTCGCGGTTCTGTCGGATCGATCCCCTGCTTTCCGTGCACACAAAATAGCTTTTCGGCCATTGTGTAGTACGGCTCGAAGACGTCGTACTTCACCGGCCATGCGGGTGAGATGCCGCCTTTGTGATGAAGCACGCCAAAATCTTCTTCCCGCAAGCGGAACATAGCTGCGCCGTACACCTTGGTGTTGCCGCCCACCCAGTAGCCGGTACCGGGATGCAGATCGTGTCCTTCTTTGTCCGTCCAGACGTCCTTTGTGTGATAACGGTTTTCGAGGAATACGTCAGTGGTATTCCAGTTCGGCTTTTCCTGCGGCAGAAACGGCCCGCGCTCGAGAATGAGGACGCGCTTACCAGCATTGGCCAAGTGATACGCGAGCGTTCCACCGCCGGCGCCTGTTCCGATGATGACGATGTCGTACCGTCCAGTTGCTGTCACGGTTCCTCGTCGAACAGCCTAATAGCTTCCGGACTCCCGCAACATCCCGCCATCGATGAAATACGTGGACCCCGTGATATATGCCGCCTCGTCTGATGCCAGATACACAGCCAACCCGGCAATCTCTTCCGGTTTGGCCCAGCGACCCAACGGAATCTCACTCATCAGCGCTTTCTCCATTTCCGGCTTCGCTTCGACATCCGCATCGATCGGCGTAAATACAGCTCCAGGTCCGATGTTGTTCACAGTGATTTTGTCCTTGGCTAATTCCACGGCGATGGTTCTGGTGAGCATCCGCAAGCCTCCTTTACTCACGCAGTAGGCTGAGTTCGTTGGCATCGGAAGATCCTCATGAACCGACGAGATATTGATCAGACGGCCGCCGTGCCCCTGTCGAATCATCTGACGAGCAGCCGCTTGCGAAACCAGAAAAGGCCCAACCAGATTGATATCCAAAATTGTCTGCAGTTCTTCCAGCGGATAGTCCACAAACGCGAATTTCTTCTCCACTCCCGCATTGTTGACGACAATGTCCAGCTTGCCGAAGGCCTTCACCGCGCCATCGATCAAGTTCTGGACTTGGTCGGGCTTGGAGATGTCAGCCGCTACTGCGACACTTGTTCCACCGAAGTCGGCGATCTGCTCCTGAGTCTTGCTCGCCACATCCGGCTTTCCGATGTAATCGACGACCACGGAGGCCCCTTCCTGTGCAAAACGAACGGCGATCGCCTGACCGATCCCGGTTGCTGCACCCGTCACAATCGCGACTTTGTCTTGTAAGCGCATTTGAGTCTGTCGTTTTCCGATCGGTCTTAGTAATCCGTGGCCGACCCCAGCGTAAAAGGATTCTCGTTCAGAGGACCGGATCCGGACACGGCCGAACGGCACGCGCTAGGACCAGCCCCCAGTGGTTAGAGGCTCGGGCAAGAAAAATATGTCACACTTCGGCCGATCGTATCAACTCCGACGCAGCCGTACCGATCGGTTCCCGACCCAGCCTTCCAAATGCGCCCACGTCTTCACTGTAGGAGAATCGTCGTCAAAACGGTGTCAAAAAAAGACTGAACCGGCTGCGTTCAGGGGCTGCGCTGGTCTCGCGAATGTCGGCATCCTCGCATTCTCTTCGGATGATGCAGTATCCTGGCGGTCGAGGCCGCACTTAACACTTGGGACAGATTCGCATCCTGCTCGCTGACGATCACACCATCATTCGGTCGGGCTTGCGTCTGCTGCTCGAGCAGCAGCCCGACTTCAAAGTTGTAGCGGAGGCTGGCGATGGACGAGAAGCGGTGGAGCTGGTCTCCAAGCAACATCCCGACGTTGCCGTTCTCGATATTGGTATGCCACAACTCAACGGGATCGAGGCAACTCAGCAAATCGCCGACAAGACACCCCAGACACAAGTAGTGATTCTCAGCATGCACTCGGATGAAGGTTACGTCCTCAGGGCACTGAAGGCCGGGGCGCGCGCATACATTTTGAAGAACTCGGCGGAGGCGGACCTGATTCGAGCAGTGCGAGCGGTTGCCGACGGAAAGTCTTTCTTCAGCCCGGTGATCAGCAAGATGCTGCTGGAGGATTATGTCCGCCAGATACGAGACAAGCAAGTGGAGGATCGCTACGATCTTCTGACTTCACGCGAACGCGAGATCCTGCAACTTCTTGCGGAAGGCAGAACCAACAAGGAAGTTGCCAACCTCCTTCAGTTGAGCGTCCACACCGTCGACGCGCACCGCGGCAACATACTCCAAAAGCTGAACCTGCACGGAGTGCCTGAGATGATTCTCTACGCCGTGAGGAAAGGGATCATTCAATAGCGGCCGCCACCAGGATGGGCAACCTGACTTTCAGCACGGTACCTTTTCCGGGCGCGGACTGAACTTCGAACTGCCCTCCGAGTTGTCTGACACGCTCTTCCATCCCCAGCATTCCAAGCCCTCGTGTCTTTTCGGGATCGAATCCCGATCCATCGTCTTCCACGCTTAGAAACAATGAGCCGTCGTCTTGCCGCACCGTGACGACGGCACTTTTCGCCCCGGAATGACGAGACACATTTTGAAGCGCCTCCTGCACCACCCGATAAATACACGTGCGCATTTCGTCGGGCAGTGAATCCGAAACATTTTCGGCTGCAACCGCGATCTTGACGCCGCCACGCCGGGAGACTTCTCGCGCTTGCCACTCCAGAGCCGGCATCAGGCCCAAATCGTCCAGCATGGACGGGCGCAGCAGGAGGGCGATATCGCGGATCGAATTGACGCTGGAATCGGCGAACTTTCGAATGTTGTCCAGGTATCGAAGACTGATCGCGTCATCCGCTTGGATCCGTTTTGCCAGATTGGCGGCCTCCACAAGCAGAGCGTTCAAGGTTTGTCCCACTTGATCGTGAAGTTCCCTCGAAATAGTGCGGCGCTCCATTTCCTGCGCATCCACGAGCCTTGCCGACAGTTGCTCCAGTGCTCCGCGCGCCTTGAGAACCTCCTGGTACCGGCTGCTGTTCTGCCTCTCAATCCGGATGATATAGAGCAAACACCCGGCAGCAAGCACAAGCGCCGTCCCCAGTGCCAGATTGAGCGCCCTGCTCAGCCCGGCGCCCAGGTGCTCGAATTCGCTTTGAATCTGGACTTCCGTCGAAGCGGCCTGTTTAGCGTCGATACCTTGCAACTGGGTAGTGATTTCAACGATGGAGGTCCTCAGCGGAAGAATCTCGTCATGGTAGAAGGATGCGCTGCGGACCGTTCCGGTTGACGGTGAACTCATGGCGCGGCTGATGTACTGCCAATGCTGATCCAGCAAATCTTCCAGCCGCTTTACTTGAACCTGCTCATCCAGGGTGCTCGACCGATAGTCTGCTAAATCGGATGATGAGCGAGACCTGGCATCACGGATTTCCGCAAGGTCGGCCTGCGAACTTTGTTGGTCCGAGTCCAGGAGATAGTCACCAAGGTAGGCGTGCGTGAGCAAGATGGAGGTGCGAATGGACGCCAGATGATTGGTACGCTGGAGCGCCGCGTCTCGGAGCAGTTTGTTTTCAGTTCGCATTGCTCTCAGCAAATGGACCGCATCGATGGTCGCAAGGAAAAAGACTATGGCCATACCGCCAAATCCGATCATGAGAGTCAAACGCAGGCGCCGTGCGGCATAATCCACGCCTGCCGAAGTGGTTTGTGCCGTCTTCGCCAAAGACAAGATGTGCACCTCGGCCCTAGTCTATCGAAGCGAGGTTATCCCCGATATTCATCCGCCTTTCTAACCGGCCTTGGGGACTCAATCTACCCAACGGAGGCTATGGGAAGTAAAACTCTTCACCCTTACGCTGGAACAGGAGGTAGTAGACATGAAGATCGAGTTCCTGAGAGGTCGCCGGTGGTTAGCGGCGGCTTCGGTAGCGACGGCAGTTGCTGTAACTGGTTTCTACGGGTTACGGGCCGCGGAATTGGGCAAGTTGCCCTTTGAGAATCCGGCGCCGACCATTCGAACGGTCTCGCGCTCCGAGTCCGCTGCTGGGCGCGGGTACTCGGCCATGCTGAAGCGCGTCCTGCCAGCCGTGGTCAATATTTCATCCTCGAAAGTTGTGAAGCAAACGGCGCAGGAATCGCCCGAGGGTGTGGATCCTTTCTTCCGCCAGTTCTTTGGAAATGACTTCGGGCAAAAATTCAATGTTCCACAAGAACGCAGGGAGAAAGCTCTCGGATCGGGCGTCATTATCAGCCCCGAAGGATACATTCTGACGAACAATCACGTGGTGGAAGGCGCCACCGAGGTTACCGTGACGCTGCATGACAAGCGGGAGATGAAGGCCCGCGTCGTGGGCACGGATCCGCGTACCGACATCGCAGTCCTCAAGATCGATGGGTCGCACTTTCCAGTGCTGACGCTGGCCGACTCCAGCAAGGTTGAGATCGGTGACATCGTATTGGCTATCGGCGATCCATTCGGCGTCGGCCAGACGGTTACGTCCGGCATCGTGAGTGCGACTGGCCGAGGGGGACTCGGAATCGAACAGTTGGAAGACTTCATTCAGACCGATGCGCCGATTAACCCAGGCAACTCCGGCGGCGCGCTGGTGGATGACGAAGGGCATTTGATTGGCATTAATACCGCCATTCTCTCTGGCAACTCGGGCGGTAACCAAGGGATCGGATTCGCGGTTCCGGTCAACATGGCGCGCCATGACTTGGATGAGATTCTGGCCCACGGCAAGGTGGAACATGGATATCTTGGCATACTTCCGCAGGATGTGACGCCGGCATTGGCCAAGGCCTTCAGCTCGAACGAAACGAACGGAGCGCTGGTTGGAGAGATTACCCCGAACAGCCCCGCTGCCCGCAGCAGCCTGAAACAGGGCGACATTATCGTCGCGGTGAATGGCCAGCCCATCGCCGACGCTAATCAATTGCGCTCGAAGATCGGAGTCATGGACCCGAACGCGACTGTCTCGCTGAAGGTGCTGCGTGACGGAAAGCTCCAAGAAGTGGCGGTCACGCTGGGCGAATTCCCCTCTAAAGAGGAACGGGCCAGCGTGGATAACGCAACATCGAACCAAAGCCTCCAGGGTGTTGCCGTCGAGAACCTTACGCCGGAAGCCGCTCAGGAATTGAAGATTCCAGCCTCGACCAAAGGTGTAGTGGTGGATCAAGTGAGCCCCGCCAGCCGCGCGGCCGAAGCTGGTTTACAGCCCGGCGACGTGATCCAGCAGGTGAATCATCAGCCCGTAACCAGTGTGAAGGAATTCGACCAAGCGGTTGGCTCCTCGACGAAGGACCAGCCGGTCCTCTTACTGGTGGCCCGCCAGGGCAGCACGATGTTCCTAGCAGTGTAGTGTAGTTTTCTGCTGGGATTAACGGCCGGCTTTGTGAGCTCTTCCTCCGAGGGCTCCGGCCGGCCGAGTCGCGTGTTTTTCGGCCGGCGCCAAGCAACGACTACACTGTCTTCGTGCTTGGTCGGCTTTCTGTTTCGCCAGAAAGGTCCCGCCTAAGCCCGTCTGAGATCATAATAAGTAAGCAGAAAGATCAGCGAGCCATTAACCGCCGCGAAGTCACTGAAGAGGTTGAGTCCGTTTACACCCGGGGGGCCGAACGCATAGTGCAACCAGCCTCCTGCCACAGCACCAGCAACTCCCAGCGGGACGTCGGGGAGAATGCCTTGCCCGCTCTTTTTCACAAGCTTGCTGCCTATGAACCCCGCCGTCAGACCGAGAACCACCCACACCACA
Organism: Bryobacteraceae bacterium; assembly: GCA_052148835.1. Classification (GTDB taxonomy): domain Bacteria; phylum Acidobacteriota; class Terriglobia; order Bryobacterales; family Bryobacteraceae; genus Palsa-89. The sequence goes on along the minus strand of JBKQHJ010000204.1, from coordinate 56,712 downwards.
AATGACATGGTCTCTTCTGCTCGTCTCGTTGATGGATGTAAGGGCGAGGCAGAGGACCATCCTTAAGCGTCAATTGCGCCTGCGAAACAATTCAAGGATTCGCCAAGCGCTCAGCACTTCCGCCTGCGGTTCCACGTCCCTCTCGCTCCATCCCGTCCCTTCTCGATCATTCGCGCTAAGGCTGCCCCCATCACCGCTTCAACGTCGTCCGGATGGGCTCCGAACGCGATTACATCATGGAGCTGTGTATTTTTCATCTGGTAGAGGCGGTGCAGGTTTTCGCGCGACTTGGGGGTAGCCAGGTTCTTGAAACTCAATATCGATGATTTCGTCCACTGAAAGCTTCCGGCCGCTCCTGAAGCTCGCTACGGGCAACGATACCGTCAAGACACCACTTTTCAACTGAGCCTTTGCACTGTCTATTCGAGCGCCATCTGGGAGCGGAATTACCCGGCGGCCAGCCCTACGAAAGAAGGTTTCCTCCTCGCGGTTCGGCTCGGCTTCGATGACGAGTACACTATCAGTCAGTTCAACTCTGACCTCCTCTTTGTTGAGGCCGGGGAGGTCAGCCATCACGAGCAGCTTGTTATCGCTTCTCAGGATGCGCAAGGGAAAAGCGGCCAGTTCGGCTAGTAGACTTCGAATCCCCACCCAGAACCTTCCGGCTCGTTTTTTCGACGGATTTGCCGGGGCCGGGCATTTTGCGAATGAAGTTTTATGCTCTTCCGCCTCCAGGGCTGAACCAACCGCCGACATAACCTGTGTCCTCGCTTTTCACGACCCCAGTCGACTGCTCCTTCACGCCTTCGTGGCTCGCTCCAAAGAGGAACTCAGCAATCGGGATGCCGGACCCGAGCTAGGATCTTAGCGGCATTTCCGATGCTGCTGAGCCACCTGACTCAAGGGAGAGCGATTCCACGCACCGAATCTTCGCCGGCGGCATCTCGCATCATTTGGAGGATCACGTCTTCCACTTCCCCCGCCACCGGCTCGATTCGAGATCCACGCGCTTCTTTCTCACTGTTTCCTGAAAGTCTTAGTGAGACGCTCGCCTTGGTCGTCTTCGGCCTCCGCTGACCGACTTTGTTCGTGTCGAGACTCGACACCGCACGAGTTCGACATTCATGTGGGCACGCCGAAACGGGGGAGAACCCACCGCATCAACGCGAAGTAGCCCGCAAGCAACAAAACAATTTCCAACCAGTCCGGCATGCTGCTCCCCCTCACGATCCATGGCCACTATGGCCACGCCCGATGATTTTGATCATCTTTGTGTTGATCCACAGGAACCGCCAGGCCTGCCATGGCAAGAACGTTCGCAGGAACAAGGTCCAGTGTGTCGGCTTGGTGGCGTAGAACCATTCGCTCTTCGGTATGCTTTCAGTCGCCTTCGGTTGTGTCAGTAAAGGGTTCATAATTACTCCGGAATCCTCACTCTGGGATCAATGCCCAGCCCGGTCGCAAACGGGCCTTATACAGGAACATGTGGTGCAGCAGGATCTTGATCCAATGCCCTGCGAGACCGATCTCGCCGAACGTATAGCTCATGTCACGCCCAGTTTCGGGGTAACGTTCGTAGTCGGGGACAATCGGAAAAACAGTGATCGATGCCGCGGTGCCTGTGAACGGGTTGGCGCCGGCTGACGCGACACACGCCGCACCCATTTCCGCCATGGAAGCGGCATGAGTGGGGACATTGCTTCCACCCAGCATATCCACGACGCTGTGAGCCACCGCCTTGCCGATCATTGCCGAAGGCATTCCCGTGCGTGGCGGGGCCGGCGAGATCATAAACCCATCGGCGTTCGTTCGGAGTTGGGAGATAGGATGCGGCGGAGCAAATGCAATCCCCGCTGCAAAGAGATTCGGATGGGCCGGGCTCTGATAGTAACGCGGCCAATCGCCAGGCTTCCATTCCGCGTAAGGTTTCTTCGCGTAGTCTGCATCCACTTTCATAAAGCCGCTAGGCGCAAAGACGGCGCCCGTAATGTCGTCCCCCTTGCGGCTGAACGCCTTCAGGCCCACTCCCGTGAACGGGGGCAATAGCATCGCAAAATCGAATGGCGCTTCCGATTTTCCTTGATCCAAGGTCTCTAAGTAAGCGACATTCGGCTCGACCCCTCGCACATGAGCCTTAGTGATCGAGCGAATTCCCCTTTCGGCAAACAGCGACTCGGTAAAGATTTTGCTGGGCGTCACATAACCGCCGCGCCGGACATACACGCCGTCGATACCCAAATCTCCTAACTCGTATTCGTTGGTGACGAAGGTGATCTCGGCCTTATCGCGAACCTTGTGGGCGCGCAACTCAAACTCTAGGTTGACGACGTACTCTAAAGCGGCGCCTTCACAGGTACAGCCCCCGTGGCCTACGCCAACCAAGAACCGCTTCTTCTCGCCGCGCTTCATTCGTTCGACCATCTCGAGGAACACCCGCGAAGTCGCTTCCGCGTGGTCGGCGGTGCAGACCGACAAGCTATTCTTGCCTGGGCCCAGACCGCTGGTGGCGTCGAAATTGAGCTTGGGTCCGGTGGCGTTAATCAGGAAGTCATACGCGATTTTCTCGCGCTGCCCACGCTTCGCATCGAGAGTCCATTCGATCTCGACAGTAGGCTGCGAGTTCGCTTCATCTCCCTCGGGGAACAAAGCGACTGCCCTCGCCTGCTTGAAATCGATCTCGTGCCGCTGGTAGATGGGTGCCAGCGGAACCAAGACTTGTTCCTTCCGCAACAGGCCAACGCCAACCCAGATATTGGACGGTATCCAATTGTAATCAGGCTGGGGTGAAATGACTGCGACCTCATCACGCCGCGGCAGCCACTTACGAAGAAACGCGGCTGCGGTATGGCCGGATATGCCAGCTCCGAGAACTACGACTCGCGACATAAGGGGACCTCCTTTCTAGAACCACCTCAACTGCTTCGCACGCCGAGTTTACGAAGAATCGACATCATTGGGCACCAGTTGGTGAACGCCGATTGGAACAGATTGAGACCAACGAAAGCGGTGAACAGATACCAATACGGGCTGACCCAATAGCCTAGCGCCAGCGTCAGCATCACAAAGGCGCCCGCGATCAAGCGGAGATAACGTTCAACGTTCATACGAGCTTCCTCCTTTGGTTGAAGACATAAAACAAAACCGGGACTGTCATTCGGGAGAGCAACAGCGAAGCGATTTCGCCCGCCATGAGCGCAATGGCCAGGCCCTGGAAGATTGGATCGAAGAGTATCACTGAAGACCCGACCACTACCGCCGCGGCCGTCAGCATCATCGGCCGAAAGCGAACCGCGCCCGCATCGATCACGGCTTGGTCCAGCGGCATGCCCTCCCGCAATCGAAGCTCGATGAAATCCACCAGGATGATCGAATTTCTGACAACGATACCTGCTCCCGCGATGAAGCCGATCATCGATGTCGCGGTGAAAAAAGCATGCAGCAGGCCGTGCGCGGGCAGGATGCCGACCAAAGAAAACGGGATCGCAGCCATGATGATCAGCGGCGTGAGGAACGATTGGAACCATCCGACTATCAGCCCGTAAATCAAGATCAACACCGCGGCGAACGCGATACCCAGATCGCGGAACACTTCATAGGTGATCTGCCACTCGCCGTCCCACTTCATCGAATAACGCCCTGGATCGGTAGGAAGCGCGGCCATGTGCTGTTCGATCTGATAACCCTCGGGAATTTTGAATTTGTCGATCTCAGGACCCAGCTTAAGAATCGCGTACACCGGACTCTCCATAGCGCCCGCGATGTCAGCGGTGACATAGGTCACGGGCATCAGGTTCTTGTGGTAGATGCTCTTGTCCTCCAACACCTTCTCCACATGAACAAGTTCGCCGAGCGCCACTAGGCGTCCGTCGCGCCCCGCGATCTTCAGGCTCAGCATCCGCTCCAGATCGGATCGCGTGGGGCGGTCCAAACGCACGTTGAGCGGAATGTCCTCTTTCTCGGACGCCTGATGCAACAACCCGGCATCGTAGCCCGCGGCCGCCACTTGCATCGCGCGCGCGACGTCGTTTTCGGAGATTCCGTTCAGAGCCGCCTTTTCCTGGTCGACGATCAAGCGATACTTTATTTGGTCGTCCTCTACGTACCAATCCACGTCGACCACGCCGTCAGTGCGTTTGAACAGATCGCGCATCTGCCGCGCCAGCGCGATCCGGCCATCCAGATTCGGGCCGTACACTTCGGCGACCAGCGTTTCGAGCACAGGCGGGCCGGGCGGGACTTCGGCGACTTTGATACGCGCACCGTATTGTTGCGCAATCGGATCGAGCCGCGATCGTACTTGCTTGGCAATCTCGTGGCTTTGGAGCTTGCGGCTGCCCTTGGGCAGCAGGTTCACCTGAATGTCGGCGACGTTCGGCCCTTTCCGCTGGTAATAATGACGGACCAGCCCGTTGAAGTTGTAAGGCGATGCCGTTCCCGCGTAAGTCTCGACATTGATCACTTCGCGCTGCCTCTGCGTCTCTTCAGCCAGCAATTGCGTGACTCGCGCGGTCTGTTCAAGCGTTGTGCCATTCGGCATGTCTACAATCACCTGAAACTCGCTTTTGTTGTCGAACGGCAGCATCTTGACCTTCACGAAGCCGATATAGAACAGCGACATCGAGGCCAGCAGCAGAATCACGACGCCCCCGAGGAAACTCCATCGAATGAGCGGCCGATGTAAGAGCCCGCCCATGACTTGGCGATAAAGGCGTGTCAGAAACGCTTCCCGTTCGCCGGTGTGATGCGTCCCGCTCGACTTCAGGATTCGTACGGCGGCCCATGGCGTCACAAGGAACGCCACCATCAGCGAGAACAACATCGCGGCGCTAGCGCCGATCGGGATCGGCCGCATGTACGGCCCCATCAGTCCGCCGACAAAGGCCATGGGCAGAATTGCAGCCACCACGGTAAGCGTGGCGAGAATCGTGGGATTGCCGACCTCGTCCACGGCCTCCACGGCCACTTCGAACGGAGGCCGCCCCTGATTGGACGCCATGCGCCAGTGCCGCACGATGTTTTCCACCACCACAATCGCGTCGTCCACCAGGATGCCGATGGAGAAAATCAGCGCGAACAGAGTGATCCGGTTCAACGTGTAGCCGTACAAATAGAAGACCGTGAGCGTGAGCGCCAACGTCACAGGAATCGCAATGAAGACAATCAGCGACTCGCGCAGCCCCAGTGTGATGGCGACCAGCAAACTCACCGAAATGACCGCGATCAGCATGTGCCACAGCAGCTCGTTCGATTTCTCCTTAGCCGTCTCGCCATAATCGCGAGTGATGCTCATCTGAACATCGGAAGGAATCACGCTGCCACGCAGAGGTTCCAGCCGGTGCAGAACGTTTTCTGAGACGGTGACAGCGTTGGTCCCTTTGCGTTTCGATATGGCGACGGTCACCGCGGGATAGAAACCGTTTCCGTCGGAGAAGCGCACATATTGCGATGGCTCTTCGCCGCCGTCGGTGACTTCGGCGACGTCACGCACGAAGATCGGCTTGGCATTTGCCGTATCGGATCCCACGACGCCGACCACGACGTTGCGAACATCGTCCGCGCAGGTAAGGAATTGCCCCGTCTCCAGCAGATACTCCTGGTTGCCGCTGGCAAATGCACCCGCGGACAAGCGGCGATTGGAAGTGCCTAACGCGCCCGTGATTTGCAAGGGCGAAAGATGATACGCCGCCAGCCGCGCTTCGTTCAGAGTGATGCGAACCTCCCGCCGCTCTCCACCGATCAGCGCTACCGCCGAAACATCGGGCGTCTGTTTGATCGTGTCGTCCACCTGGGCCGCGATCCGCCGCAACTCAAAATCGCCGTAGTGTTTGCTCCAGAATGTCAGCGCGAGGATGGGCACGTCGTCGATCGAGCGCGGCTTCACCAGAGGCGGCGAGGCGCCCGGCGGAATCAGGTCCATGTTCGCGGACAGCTTCTGATTCAGCCGTACAATGCTCTTCTCTTCGTCCTGGCCGACCAGAAAGCGCACGATGACCATGGACGTACCCGGGCTCGAAGTCGAATAGATGTACTCCACTCCCGGAATCTCCCACAGCAACTTCTCCATCGGCTTGGTGACGCGCTCTTCTACCTCGCGCGCCGATGCTCCCGGCATCTCGACCGAAACGTCCACCATCGGCACGATGATCTGCGGCTCCTCCTCGCGCGGCAGTTTCCACACAGCGAAAAGGCCGAGCAGCATCGATCCGACGATGACGAGCGGCGTCAGCTTCGAGCCGATCCAGCCTTGGGCAAGCTTCCCCGCGGGACCGAGTTTTCGAGGTTCATTCACGGTTTGACCTCAACGCGCGTTCCGTCCATGAGGCCCTGAGGAACGGGGACAATCACTTTCTCCCCGGCGCTTAGTCCGGACAGCACTTCCACCTCGGCTTTTTCTTTGTCGTTTGGGGCTTTGTCGCCCAGCGTGATCAAGCGCGTTCTAGCAACCCCGTTCTCTGCCACGAACACCGATTGCAGTTGGCCTCGCTCGATGACTGCTAGCGCGGGTATCACAAGCACTTGCCGGTTACCCAGTTGGAACTTCGCGCGGCCAAAGATGCCCGACCTCAAACCCGGTTCCGCGGGCAAATCGATCTTGGCGATGTAGGCGCGCGATGCCGCGTCCACCGCGGGCACGATCTCGGAAACTCGCGCGTCGATGGTGCTATCGATCCCGTCCAGCGTTACTGACGCTGGCTGGCCAGTTCGAATCGCGCTCAGCTTGGATTCTTCCACCGAGGCTTCCAGCCGATAGCCATCGCGCTCGATGGTGAGCAGCGGCGCGCCGGGAGTCGCGAGATTTCCCGGATCTACAGACTTCGCCGTGACGATTCCCGAGAAAGGCGCCACCACCTCGGCGTAGCTCCGCGTCACTTGTGTCGCGCGCACTTCCTGATCGGCTTGAGCCAGCTTCGCGTCCAGTTGAGTCCGCTTGGCTCGTGCTATCTCGAACTCTGCTTGCGCCGCCTTCAGCTTGGCCGACGCTTCATCAAACTCCTGATCAGAGATCGATTTCTTCTCATACAACTCGTTCATGCGCTTGAAAGTCGCTTGCACCAGGTCCAGATTCGCCCTCGCTGCCGCTACTGCGCTGTCGGCTTCGGGAACACCATTTCGGACTTCCTCTCGTGCCGCCGCAGCCTGATTCGCGCTGGCGTCCAAGTCGCGTGCATCGAGGACCACCAGCAACTGGCCATCGCGAACGCGGTCGCCTACTTGCACTTTCACCTCGCGAACGTAGCCCATCCATTTCGCGGCAATGATGGCCGACGAGCGGGCACGCACCGTACCTGTCGCCTCGTATATCGATGGCCATTGTTGAATGCTCGCAGTTACGACATTCACCGCGACGGCCTGCGACCGCGCGGCGGGCGCGACCTCCGGAGGCTCGCCGCATCCGGCCAGCCACGCTAAGAAAGGAATCAAGACGAGCGTCGCCTTCTTCATCTAATTCAAGGCCTCCGAATCCGCACTCAGCGTGCCGGCAGCCAGTGCAAGCATCGTTACGGCGATGCGCTGGTCATGAACGGCCGCCAGATACCGCGTCTGTGCATCCAGCACTGCCGTTTCGGTGCGAAGCAGGTCGGTCACATTGTTCATTCCGGCCTGATAGCGGTTCTGGGTGATGCGAAGACTCTCTTCGGCTTCCGCCACGGACGCTTTCGCCACGTCGATGCGCTGTTCGGCGGCGCGCAGATCGGCGAATGCCCGCCGGACCTGCAGCCGGATCGTCGATCCGGTGCTTTCTTGCTGGGCTTCACTGCGGCGCAACAACGATTTGGCTTCTTGAATTCGCGCTTTGTCGCTAAAGCCGTTGAACAGATTCCAGTGCAACCCGACAGATACCAGCCAATTGGCCCCGCCCCGATCATAAAATCCCTGCCGGTCCGCTTCGAAGGCGCCGTGCAATACGATGCCCGGTAGAAGGCCGCTGCGTGCATCCGCCGCTTGAGTTTCGGCAAGACTGGCGGAGAGTTTTGCCTGGCGAGCTTCGGGACGGTCGGCGACCGCGCTCTTTTCGTAGTCCGCAAGCAATCCGGCCGGCAAGTTCGCAGGCGCAAGGTCCGTAGTCAGGCTATGCGCAGTGTCGAGCGGCAACCCCAATGCGTCGTTCAAAGACGCGCGCGCCACATCCAAATCGGCCGTCCGGCGAATCTGTTGCTCGCGCACACCGGCTAGATGTACCCGAATCGACAACACATCCGCGTCGGTCGACAAACCCGCGGAGCGCACGTTTTCGGCCTGCCGTAAATCCGCCTCGACCGAGCGCAGCGCCTGATCCGCCGCCTTCACTTCCTCGGCGCTGAGTGCTGCATCATAGTAGGCCCGCACAACGCTCGCGATCACGTCCATCTCGGTGAGCCGGTGATCTTCGCCCGCGATGTCCTTTGTCAACCCGGCCGAGCGGACGGCGTGCTTGGTCTGCCCAGCGTCGAAAAGCGTCTGGTCGGCTGTAACAAGCGATTCAAAGTTGTTCAGAAAGTCCGGGCGGTTGAGCGGACCCAGTAGAAAGTTCTGTTCGCCAAACTGATGCTGCGTGAGCAAGGAGGAAAACACGAAGACCGGATTGTCGCTGCGGGTCCAGGATTCCGAATAGTTCACTTTCGGCAGGAATCCCCCGCGAGCTTCTTGGATCTTGCTCTCAGCCGCCTGTTGAGCCGCTCCGGATGCCTCAATGGACCGGTTCTTTTGCAAGGCTGTGCGGACAGCCTCCTTCAGAGATAGCGCATCCTGCGCCAAGACTGGCAGACCGCACAGTAGCAAAAAAATGGAAGGCGCCTTCAGCATCGATTCAGCCTCTTGTCGATTCCTGTAGAGCGTTTACGATTTTCGGCCCGCCCACAGCGGCCGCCCCGTCTTGTCGCGCAGAGTGAGCGTTTTGCCGTCCTTGGTCACCTCTCTCGAAATGAGAGCTTCCTTGCCGTCGATGGTCACCCTCGATCCGAGGATTTGGACCGATTCGCCTTTTGCAAAAGTGAATCCTTCACTGGCAACGAAGTTGGACGGCCCCACATGCACCTCGATGGTTTCGGTTGCCGTCTTTACGATTAGGTGAGTCCCCATCATCCGGCCCATGTGCGGTTGAAGCACATCTTGAACGGTGCCCGTTATGGTGGTTTCGGTGGATATGTCATAGCGGGTCATTTTCATGCCCTGTCCCATCTTCATGGCACCCGTTGGTGGCTGGGCGAGGATTAGAGCACAAGTGGCCGCCAGGAGACAGCCGATTCTCAGCATTCTGTTCATCACATTTTCCTTTTCAGAGACCCAGACTGCGCGACCTCACCCATTTCTGGGCTGGGTGACGCGGCAAGCGACGGAACGGCAAGCCGGCAAACACATGAAATCGGGCGTTCTACGCCACTTTTCCGTGGTTTCTACTTGTGACGATGCAATTCTTCAGCCGGGGTGACAAGCGTGGCCGGCTACCGGCTCATCCGGTGACAGTGAATAGCGTGGAATTGATCGCGCCCATCATTCCCCCATGGTTGGTTCCCAGGCGGATCTGCCGTGTGCCCGCGTGGAATCCAAGCGACGGGGCATCGCTGCTACAGCAATTTGATGGTGCCGCGCCATGAACTGGAAGCGAAGCTGCACGCGCGGAAGAAGTCCGACAAGGCAATCCAAAATGCCGTGGCGAGGCGATCAAGGGAGGGCGTGATCAAGCGCTTATGGGTGATGTCCGTGCCCTACTCGACGCCATCGCCGAATAGCTGCGTTGGCAGTTACTTCTGCACGTCAGCATCCTTCGCGGCGCTCCACTGCGAGAACGACCCATCGTACATGCGCGTGTCGTAGCCCAAGTACTTCAGAGTGAAGTACGATTGCGACGCTTGCATACCGGTATTGCAATACGTGACGACCGGGCGGTCCGGCGTGACTCCAATAGACTCGTAAAGCTTGCGAAGGTCCGCCTCCGATAGCAACGACATGTCGTCTTTGCTGACCTGCGTCTGCATCCAATAAAGATTGGCTGCGCCGGGGATGTGGCCGGGCCGTGGGATCTCTGAAGACGCCGCAGTGGTTCCAGCGAACTCTCCCGCGGTGCGAGCGTCCACCAACACCGGAGAAGACGCGGGGGCGTTGGTGGCGGCGAATGAGAGATCTTTCACCGCATTGATGTCCACCACCACTTCCGGACGTGGGCGTGGAGTCAACCGGCCTTGCCTCACCTCGGGAGTTTCTTTGGCGAGTGGACGGGATTCCGCCGTCCACTTGTGCAGTCCGCCATCCAGCAAAGCTGTTGCCCCGTGCCCCAGATAATCGAGTGTGAAATAAGCACGCGTCGCGGGGAGAACGGACGCGTCGCCATACAAGATAACGCGGGAATCGTCGGACACGCCAACGCGCTCGAATACGGTCTTAAGGGCGGCCGCGGGCGGCAGTTCGTTCAAGATGCCGTCACGTGTAACAGCGATGTCCGACAGAGCGAGGAATCGTGCGCCAGGGATGTGCCCGGCATCATAGGCCGTATGATCGCGCGATACCTGCAGCAGGACGATGTTCGGGTCATTGATATGCTGCGCCAGCCACGCAGTGGAAACCAGCATGTCGCTCCGCACGGCGGGAGCGGCCACGGCGATGAGCGAAAACAGAAACAGGGAACTTAGCAATCGAGTCTTCATTGTGTCAGCCTTTCTGACCCGCGAATCACTTAGATTTCTTCAGCTTCTTATAATACGCCTCGATGGGCGCAAACGGGCCGAACTGGTGCTGCTCCATGGGAAAGGAATCAGCATAGGGCCCATAACCGGTGTCGACTGGCTTGGCCTTGCGATCCGGGAAATCGCGATCGAGGTTCGCCATGTGCGGCCGGGGCTGCGAATTGATGAATGCCGCGACGTCGAAGGCCTGGTCGTCGGTGAGATCGGCCTTGCCCAGCGGCATGCGCGCTTTGACGAACTTGGCGGCGGTAAGAACGCGGTGCATGCCCGCGCCGTCGTTGAAGCTGTCGGGGCCCCACAGCGGAGGGAACACGTAGCCGTGGAGAGGATTGGCGGTGGCCAGCAGACCAGCGCCGTCTTTGCCGTGGCATATAGCGCAACGGTCGCCGAAAACCTGCTGGCCGGCTTTTAGATCGGCTGCGCGGCTAGGAGTTTTGAACGCCGGCGCCTCTTTCGCCTTGCGAAGGCTGGCTCCCATGGCGGCATTGCGATCGCCGAGCGAGCGAATATAGGACGCCATGGCGATCATCTCCGGGCTGTTCGGGGGGAGAGCGCGGCCGTTCATGCTGCGCTGCAGGCACTCGTTGACTCGGTCTTCGATGTCGGTCATGCCGCCGGTGCGCCCTGAGAATCGCGGGTAATGTTCGGTGGCCTGCATCAGAGCCAATGTGCCAGGCTCGGTGCCGGTGCCCAAGTGACACGAGCCGCAATTCAGTCCGCTGCCGGAATAGCGCATTTTCGGGTCGGAATTGTGCGGGCCGAGCAGTTCCGAAGTCTGGGCTAAAAGACGTTTTCCGTACTCTTCGGTGGCGATGTCGGGAACATTCGCGTGCGCTGTGAAGGACCGGCGCAGACCCAGGGTCAACGTAGCGCCGACGATGATCGCTCCCACGGCACAGCAGACCACAAGTACGCCGGCCATGCCGCCTCGCTCGTTCCGCGGTTGGCGATCAGTCATGCGGACTTGCTCCTTTCGGGCCGCTGCAGCGGATGTGATCATAGTTTTTCACATTGGCCTGGAACTTGTATTTGGGCCGCTCGATCCAGGCGCGCAGATCGGGCCGCATGAGCCACGCGACGAAAAACGCGGCGGCAAAGGCGATCGCGGAGAAAACAATGACGCCGGTGATCATGGCCCCCCCTGGAAAAATCCGCGAACGTAGTAAGCGACCGCCGATAGCTCTGCTTCACTTAATCTTCCGGTCCACGGCGCCATGGGCGTGCCGTCCACACCGTTGCGCAGGGCGCGGAGGCTCTCGGCCACGCTGGGGCGCGCGCCGCGAAAGTCGGCCGGTGACATGGACAACTCGCCCACGGCCGATCCATCTCCCGCGCCTCGCTCGCCGTGGCATTGCACGCAATTGGCTGTGTAGACCTGCGCGCCGAGATCGACGATATTCGCCGGAAGCGTCGGCTCCTGCTGCGCGACGTAAAATCCGCGAACCACTTGAGCGATCGCGGCCAGGTCTTCGGTCGAAAGATCGCGCCAGCTTTGCATGGATGTTCCCGCGACGCCGTTCCACAGGACCTCCCCGAGGTGATCGACCCTGTATTCGTGCCCAGCCAGATTCGCCGGCTGCGGGTGCAGCGCCGGAGCGCCCGGCCCGTTGGCTTCGCCGCGCAATCCATGGCAGCTCGCGCAGTTGCGGACATAGAGCTGCTGTCCGCGAGCCAGGTCGCCCGTTGTGGCCAAGGGCGGAACGGTGCCCTGCCTCCGTGCCCGGGCAGGATTCGCATTCAGTGCGGCCGCATGGAACGCCATCTGCGCCATTTCGTCATTCGGGCAGTTGCAAGCGGCGCGGGCGTGCGCTTCGCCTTCCGGTCCGGCCAGTTCGCGCGCGCGGCCAAGCGTGTTCAGGTATGCAACCAGATCGCGCGCTTCCTGCCTGGGGCGATCCGCGGACCCATTGAACATCGACGGGTAGGACGGCATCACCGAGTCCCCCACCACCGAGCGTGGCGCGAAGAGGTGCGAGAAATGCCAGTCCTCTGAATGTGTGGCGCCCTCGCGCGCCAGGTCCGGTCCAATCCGCCGCGTACCCCAAAGCTGCGGGTAATCGAAACGCGTCTCCCAAGCGAGAGTGGGCGCTCCGAATCGCGCCATGTCGGAGTGCAGGTAACGGACCTGCTGCGTATGGCAGTAGGCGCAACCTTCGCGGCCGTAGATGACCCGCCCTCGTTGCTCGCTAACCGTGAGGCCGAGTGGATGCGCGGGCGACATGTTGCGGGTCTCGTCTTCCAGCACGCGGCCTGGCCAGATGCCGAGCAGCGCGACGGACATCGCAAAGAACGCCACCCCGGCGACGCTCGCCACCAAGTAGGACATGCGCAGAAAGCGTCCCGCGCTGAGGCTCACGAAACCTCCGCTGCCGCGAGGCGTGGTGCGATTTCATGAACCGGCTCCAGCCCGATGGTCTGTTCGACGGATTCGAGGCCCCCGCCCCGCGGGCCAGTGGTCAGGCCCACGAGCAGCGCAATGAACCCTGCCGCGATCGGAATCGCCGACCCGGTGCGGACGATCCAGTATGGCCGCGCAGCCCGCACCGAATCGAGCCACGGCGCAGCCGACTGCCACAACCGCGCTTCCACGATCCCCGCGATCGTCAAATCCGTGACCATCAAAATCACGCCGGCGAACAGCAGCCAATACGACCACTCGAGCGCGCGCGTATTATAACGGGCCCAGGGGATGCGCTGCCACACGTGCGCCAGCCCGCCTGCGGACGCAAACGTAGCGAAGCCGAGCATCGCGAGATGTGAGTGCCCAATCACCCAGTCCGAAAAGTGGATCGCCTGGTTGACGGACATCTGCGCTTGTATCGAGCCCTGGATGCTCACCACCAAATAGAAGATGGTGCTCATGGCAACGAAGCGCAGCGCCACGTCGCGCGGGAAAACTCCCGATCCGCGCAGCGACAGCAGCAGATTGGCGACCACAATGATCACGTCCACTCCGAGCAGCGCCGATGCCGTGATGGCACCGATCTGCGCGCTCATAGGGATGACGGAGAAGACATAATGATGCGTCCCGTTCAGCGGATATAGAAAGAACAGCAGCCAAAAGCCGAGCATCGAAAGAAAATGGCTGAAGATGGGGCGGCGCGTGGCAGCGGGGATAACGAAGTAGATAATGGCAAGCGCGAGAGGCGTCACGTACAGGCCGACGGCATCATGAATCCAGAGCCCGCTGAAGGCCGCGCCGCGAGCTCCCGGAACAAATTCGGGTACGAAGTTGCCCATGGGGTAGGCCAGCAACGTGAACACCAGCGCGCCAATGACGTACCAACTCGATACGTAGAGATCTTCCAGGCCGCGCCAGAAAAACGGCGGCAAAAATTGGATGATCGCCAGCGCGAGCGCGAGGACCACGAACGCGTCCACCACGATCGGGAACTCCGCCCACTCCAGCGGCTGGCTGAATCCCGCCAGTACGAGTATCCAGCCCGGCGCGACGACGGCGAAGTTCCAGAGGCCGAATATCCATTGGCCCAACCGCACGCTGGTGACCGGACGGCCGGTGAGCAACGGCACCGCGTGATAGAGAAAAGCGAAGAACGCGTTGCCGAGCCATCCCAGCATGATGCCCTGCGTGTGGTCGTAACGCAGCCGGCCCCAACTCAACCACACGTGGTTTGCGCCCAGATCCGGAGCGAGCAACTCGATCGACGCCAGGATGCCGAACGTCACCGAGATCAGCAGCGTCACAATGGCGGCCAATCCGTGCGCGTACACCAGCCGAGTTTCCACCGCGGGCGCGGCGACCAGGTTACCTTTCTCGTTCATCGGCAACGAACATACTGACACTAATCGGTGATCTCGCGCAAATGCACTATCATGTTTGAGAAACTTTGCAGTTCATCGAGAGGAGCTTATGAAAAAAACAATTCTGGCTGTTGCCGCGCTAGCGATCATCGCGGGGGTCACCGTCTTATCGCAAACCCCCAGTCAACCTAAGTATCAGGTTGTCTTTCAGTTGATGGAACCGGAGGGACAGGCTTGGGACATGTTGCCGATGCATGTCGCCAATATGCAGAAAGCCCTTGCCAAGGACGGCGTTCAAGTGGAGGTGGTGTTCTTCGGCCCGGGACTCAACATGCTGCTGAAGAAGAACACCGCCTATGAGGCGCGCTTGAAACAGTTAGCCGATAGCGGGGTTAACCTCGTGGCCTGCCAGAATGCGATGAAGTTCCTCAACGTGAAGACGGAGGACCTCTTTCCGTTTGCTACGCAGGTGGACTCCGGCGTCGCGGAACTTGTTCGCAAACAAAAAGCTGGTTGGGAGTACATTCACTAAACCGTGTCGCCAGTTGAACGCGTCTTGCAAACCGCCGGCGGCTTCGTGCCGGCCCGATGCCTGCTGACGGTGGCCGATCTCGCGATCGCGGACTTACTCGAAGCCGAGCCGGTGAGCGTCACGGCCCTCGCTTCCGCTTGTAAGGTGGACGTCGGCGCGCTCCACCGGGTTCTGCGCCTCTTGGCCGCCCACGGAATCTTCGCGGTGAACGGTGAGATGGTGTCGCACACGCCCGAGTCGCTGCTGCTTCAGTCGGCTCACCCGCAATCCTTGCGCTCGATGGTGCGGATGATCGGAGCACCGGTCAACGCCCGGCCGGTGGAACACCTGCACCATGCCGTGGAGACCGGCGCATCGTCCGCCGAGCAAGCCTACCCGGAAGGGTATTGGGGGTACCTGGCGCAACACCCGGAAGAAAGCCGGTTGTTCGATGCCGCTATGCAGGCCAAAGCCCATGCGCAGATCGCGGCCATTCTCGATGCCTACGATTTTTCCTCTTTCCGGCGCATCGCCGATATCGGTGGTGGCCGCGGCCACCTGCTCCGCGCGGTGCTCGATCGTTACCCACGTTCGCAAGGCGTGCTCTTCGACCAGCCCCACGTGATCGCCGATGCTTCCAGCCTTGCTTCGGACCGCTTGGAGTTTCACAGCGGCGATTTCTTCGAGGACCGGCTGCCGGAAGCCGACGCCTACGTCTTGATGGAAGTGATCCACGACTGGACCGATCCGGACGCATCGCGCGTCTTGCAGTCGGTGCGCCGCGCGACGCCCGGCCACGGTCGGCTCTTGTTGATCGAGAGCCTGATTCCCGATCAGCCCACCGCCAACTGGACGCAGATGATGGATATCTTCATGCTGGCCTTGTTCGGCGGCAAACAACGCACCGAGCGTGAATACGTCGACTTGGCCGCACCAGCGGGTTTTGAGTGGCAGCGCACCGTGAGCGCCGGACCGGTAGACATTCTGGAGTTTGCCGCTTCGAATCACCAGGCCGGTGGTTTCGGACGATGATAAAATTGAGCCCGGGATGCCTACAGAATCGCGAGCAAAGCGGGTGGCCCTGACTATTGACCTTTTCTCTTTCGCTGGGGAGCACCTTTTCCATGAAGCACAGATGTTCGTTATTTGTCGTGCAATGAAGCCGCGCGATCAGTTCGAGTCGAGCCTTAAAGTCGAGGGCTTCGCGCTCCATCTCAAGAACTTAATCGAATTCTTCTATCCGTCGAATCCCGGCGCGGACGACGTGCTTGCAGCCGATTACGTTGCGAATTGGGACGCCCATTGCCCGCCGATTACTCCTCTTCTCGAAAGCGCCCGAGCACGGGCAGGCAAGGAATTGCACCATCTCACCGCACAACGCATCGCTGGCAGGCCCTCGCATAAAGAGTGGGACTTCGATGGCGTTGGTAAGGAGCTACAGGGCGTCGTCTCAGCCTTTCTTAGCCTGCAACCGAAGATACCGCAGGGGACGATTTCTGAATTGTCGGAGATTTGACGGCCTCAACCGTCACCAGGACTGGATCCGCGGAATCCTGGCCAGATTCGGCCACGTAGCAGTCAACCGCGGTCCCACGGGTCGGGCCCGACTACTTCATATACAATAGTTTCGTTTCGTGGCCGCCGATGCTGGTGGTCAAGACGAAGATCCGCATTGAAGGAGGTCATGATGAAGACACCATTCTTCGGTATTGCCGCCCTATTGGCCGTCCTGATAGGACTTCCCGGTTCAGTTTTTGCGCAATCCGATCAAGCGTTG
Organism: Bryobacteraceae bacterium; assembly: GCA_052148835.1. GTDB lineage: Bacteria > Acidobacteriota > Terriglobia > Bryobacterales > Bryobacteraceae > Palsa-89. Next base: position 40,001 of record JBKQHJ010000204.1, on the reverse strand, counting down.
CCGATACCGGGCGGCGAGGTTGCCAAGGACCTGCCCGGCGCGAAAGAACTGCCCGACCCGAACGTGATGTACAAGGTTGTGTTCGACATCGCTAAAGCCGCTCCCAAAGTGGATGATATTAATCCTGGACTAACAGTGGTGGCGCGGTATGTCAATACACTCGCAAAGCATGGTGTACCGGTCGAGCATAGAAAGATCGCGGTTGTGTTCCATCGCGGCGGGACCGACATCGTTGTAAACAACGAAACTTTTAAGGCTCGCAATCAGGGCCACGACAATCCAAATGTTGCTTTGATTCAGAGCATGAAGAAGGCCGGGGTCGATTTTCGAGTTTGCGGCCAAGGCGTGTTGGCGAGCAAAATCGACCCCAAGACCATCCTGCCGGAAATCGAGGTCGATCTTTGGGCTTTGACGACGCTGGTCGATTTGCAGCTTCGTGGTTACGTGCACGTGGGATTGAACTAGATTCGTGTCGAGCATGACGAAGAAGGAGCCTGAAATGAAGAATCCGATTTTTTCTCTGATTGCGCTGGCACTCGTGTTTGCCATCGCCGCGTTTCCACAGACGCCGAAGGCCGCCAAACACAAGGTGGTCTTTGAGCTCAATGCTCCGTCGCCATCAGGTTGGGATCAACTGTTTCACAACGTCGAGAACGTTCAAAAGGTCTTTGCCGCCGACGGCACGCAAGTCGAGATCGTATTCTTCGGCAAAGGGCTGACTATGTTACTGAAGACCAACTCCGCGTACGCGGAACGCTTGAAAGCCGCCGCGGACAGCGGGGTGGTTATCGCCGCTTGCCAGAACACGATGCGCGCCATGAAGGTAACCGGCGACGACCTCTTTCCCTTCGCCACACAGGTGGATTCAGGGGTTGCGGAGTTGGTCCGCAAGCAAGAGGCCGGGTTCGTTTATATCAAGGGCGGTGAGTAAGCCTTATAGTCTCCATGAAGCCGACTGTGCAGGAGAACGTGGATACGCTGAAGGGACAGCGGCAAAACCGCGGCACGGATGGATCACCTGATGGACAGTCTCGCCGAAGGGGTGATTGGGAACGACCAATTCACGGCTCGAATGAATCGAACCAGAACTCGCATAGCCGACATCGATGTGAAGAGCGCCGACTGTCCGCGCCCTTATTCAGCGGATCGAGATTGGGCCAACGCCAGTCACGGTTGTCCTTCGTCTTCCGACCGAGACTAGCGCGCGCCCTCGATCCAATGATGGTGACATTGTCACGGGTGTGAATTGACCGGTTAGTGTGAAGTCATGGAAGCACCTTGCGCCAACGGAACGCGCAGGAGCTAACGCGTCTGAACTTGACCTCAACTGACTATTCCTCCTGCGTAAAGAGCAGGAGATCAGTCCAATTCGCCACCACTCTCGCACTCTGGGTTCGTCTGCCAATGCCACCCCGACTGCCAAAACTCGAACCAACGATGCCAAACTCCTAGCTCAATTAGTTCGTTCCGAACGGCGTCGGAAGCCTCCAAATCATACGCAGTCATCTGCGTTTGGAACTAGGGGAGGAAACTGCGGAGAGAGAGATTTCGACGGAAGCATTACCCAAAAATTGCCCCAAGAATACCCTAAGTTATTGATTCTAATGGCGGAGAGAGAGGGATTCGAACCCTCGATAGAGTTTCCCCTATACACGCTTTCCAAGCGTGCGCCTTCAACCACTCGGCCATCTCTCCGGGGTCTCGTGAGCGAGGCGTGAGCCGCCCGCGCATTTCAGTCTAACATGCGAACCGCGTTATACAGAGTGACGCTTGGTTCGAGACAGAAGCTCTTTGGCGCGCGCCAGCGCACGCGTTTCGGCTTCCTCGCGGGTGTCGGCGACAATCCGAGACAGCGCAGCGCCCGGCGACACGTTGTCGGCCTTGGTATGCCACTTCCCGCCGAGCTTGTAAGTGGTGAGATTCACCTCCCAGCCGTCGACGTCCACTTTGCGCTCGCTGAAGTTTTCCGGCTTCACGCTTGCCCTACCAACTTGGCCGCGCCTTTTTCGACCGGAGCGCCAACCAGGTTGCCCCACTCGGTCCAGGAGCCGTCATAGTTCAACACATCATTCACGCCGAGCAGGTACTTCAGCACGAACCAGGTGTGGCTCGATCGCTCTCCAATCCGGCAATAGGCGATCACTGGCTTGGACTGATTCACACCCTCGGCGCCATACAGCTTCTGCAACTCGTCGACCTGCTTAAAGGTTCCATCGTCATTGCAGACCTTGCCCCAGGGGACGTTGCGCGCGCCGGGAATATGACCGCCACGCTGGCAGGTCTCTGGCAGCCCCGGGGGCGCGAGGATTTCGCCGGTAAATTCCTGTGGACTGCGCACGTCGATCATCACCGCGCTATTCGATTTCTCCGCATGCTGGACTTGCGGCAGGAACGCGCGAAGAGAGTCGTCGCGATCGGTGGCCTTATAACGAGTAGCGGCGGGCGCGGGTTTGGTGGCCGACGTAGCCAGATCGCGGCCCTCGGCCAGCCATTTCTTGCGTCCGCCATCCATGATGCGGACGTCCTGGTGGCCGTAAATCTTCATCTGCCAGAGAGCCCAGGCTGCAAACCAGTTGTTGTTGTCGCCGTACAAAACGACGGTGGTGTCGTTGCCGATTCCCGACTGCGTCATGAGCGCTTCGAAAGACCTCTTCGGCAGAATATCGCGAACCACGGTGTCGCAAAGCTGTGTGTTCCAAGCCCAGGCGATCGCGCCGGGCACGTGGCCTTCGTCATAGGCCCTGGTGTCAACGTCCACTTCCACCACTCGAACCTTTGCATCTTGGACGTGGGAAGCTACCCAATCGGTATCGACCAGAACTTCGGGATGCGCGTAGGAATTCAAGGCTTTCTCATCCCAGGTCGAATTTTTCGTGATGCAGCAGAGGATCCGCTTTCACCAGCACCGGCCGGCGCAGGATCTCCTCGAGTTCTTCCAGATATTTATTTTGGTTCGACTTGAGGGATTTCGCGACGTCCGGATGCACTCGCAGCACGACGTCTTTGCCTTCGATGGCTCCCGCAATTTTGTTGGCCTCCTGCAGAATTTCGGTCACGATGGTTTGCACGCTCTTCACATAACCGGCGCCCTCGCAATGGGGGCAGGGCATGCACAGGGCGCGCTCCAGACTCTGCTTCACTCGTTTGCGGGTGATAGCGACCAGTCCGAAATCGTTAAACTGCAGAATCTTGTACGGCGCGCGGTCGGTGCGCATGGCGTCTTCGAGCGCCTGCATCACCTTTTGGCGATTCTTGCGCTCGTCCATGTCGATAAAATCGACCACGATGATGCCGCCCAGATCGCGCAGCCGGATTTGGCGCACGATCTCCTTCACGGCCTCCGTATTGGTTTTGACGATGGTGTCTTCCAGACGATTCGACCGGCCGACGTACTTGCCGGTGTTGACATCGATGGCCACCAACGCCTCGGTCTGATTGATGACGATGTGACCGCCGGACTTCAGCCAGACTTTGGGGCGCAGGGCTTTCTCGAGTTCGGCGGTGATGTTGAACGCGTCGAAAATCGGCTCGGGCCTGGTGTACAGCTTCACCCGGGTGACCAGGCTTGGCTGGAAACGCTGCACGAAGCGCAGCACGCTTTCGTACAGCTCCTCGTTGTCTACCCAGATGGCTTTGAAATCCTCGGTGAACTGGTCGCGCAGCGTACGCTCGACAATGTCCAGGTCGTGATGCAGCAGCAGCGGCGCAGGTTTTTTCTCCGCCTTCTGGCGGATGTCCAGCCACAGGTTGAAGAGAAAATTCATGTCGGCGGCGAGATCTTCCTCGCTTTTGCCCTCGCCCGCGGTGCGCACGATGAAGCCACCGGGAATTCCGGCGTGATGGAGTTGCAGGATGCGCTTTAGCCGCAGCCGCTCCTCGTCGCTCGCAATCTTGCGCGAGACGCCGGTGTGCTCGAGCGTCGGCATATAAACGACGTATCGGCCAGGCAGCGCGATATGCGATGTAATGCGTGCGCCCTTCTGTCCGAGCGGCTCCTTGGCGATTTGGACAATGATCTCCTGGCCTTCCTTCAATAGCTCGGTGATGGAAGGCAGCGGTGCTCTTTCGGGGCGGCCGAAGGTTCGCTGGTCGGATTTGGGACCGGCCGCCTCGCCGGATGCCAGGGTCGGCCCGGCCTCGGCGCGATCTTCAAATCTCGATGCACCCGGTCTTGATTCACCGGGTCTGGCCTCGCCCTGGCCGGCGCCGCGCATCTTACGCCGCATGCGACGTGGCATGCGATGCGGGAATCGTCCGCCCTGCTCGCGGACCTGCGCCGAGAGCGGTGGCGCGCTGGCTGCCGGTTGAGATTCTGACCCAGGGGTTTGAGCTTCCGCTGCGGTCTGAGCTTCGTCAGCCAATGCCTCGGCGTCGGCAGGTTCAGTTTCCAGATCCTCCGGCGATTCACTCTGATCTTCTAGCTCGGAGAGCTCGATTTCTTCCTCAGTCTCTTCAGACTCTTCTGTGAAACTCTCGGCCGCGACGACAGCTGCAACTTCCATCTCCGGCTCGGACCTTACAATTTCGCTCTCCTCGGCCACCGGCGCATCGTCGGGCTCTTCGATCGCTTCCTCGGCGATTTCGGCCAACGTGTCGGACGCTGGCGCGACGGCGGAGGCCCGCCGATCCTGAATCTCGTCTTCTTCACTTTCGTCTGGGGGCTGAACGCCCGAGCGCGTATACTTCGCGAGCGACTCGCCGGGGAGAACGGAGAAATCGATGGCGCCGGCGCTCACCAGATGCGGGCCGGATTCACTTCGCGCCGCTGGGCCCGTGGGAGCGGAAACAGGCTCGGCCGCGGGCGCTGCTTCGCTGAAACGTGGAGGCCGGGAAACATCGGAGGAGGCGTACTTGGAATCCGGGAATCCACGTCCCCTGCCACGGCGGCGACGGGAGCGGCGGCCACCGCGCTCTCGATCCGGACGTTCACCCGGGCGTTCACCACGATCGGATTGCGGCGCGGCGACAGCGGATTCCGGTTCGCCGGATCCTGCCACCGCCGCGGGCACGCCACTTTCGTCGGCATGAAGGCGCGCGGCAGCTTCCGGCGGCTCAGGCGCCGACTCTGGCAGCGGCGGCCGCTCGACCGGCGGGCGATTTCGACCTTCACCACGGTTCTCACCCCGGTTTTCACCGCGCGGGTTTTCGCCGCGAGAAGACTCGCCGCGTCCGGGCTCACGGCTCACCGATACGCGATCGAAGTCCTCACCTTCCTCGGAGAAATCCGAAACATAAAGAAACGTGTCGCGTTCCAGGCCCAAGTCGACGAACGCCGACTGCATGCCGGGTAATACGCGGGTGACACGTCCTTTATGAATGCTGCCGGCGAGCGAGTACTCGTTGGCGCGCTGAAAGAACACTTCGACCAGCTGATCGTCCTCGAGAATCCCCACTTTGATTTCGTGGCGATTCGCTGAAATCACCAATTCTTTGCTCATGAATGCTCCTACAGTTCATGCCTGAGAACCGGAGCTTAAGAGAAACGCGAGGGAGAACACCGTCAGCCCGCTGGCCCGGGTGATCCACTGGACCGTTTGCCCGAAGCGCGCGAACTTGAAATCTTTCAGCCTTACTCTTATAGCCTCACAAGGCGGAGAACTCAAATCTCAAACACCCTGCCCGTGGGAAGGCCGCCCATGCGGCGCTCCACGAAAGCGAGAAGACCCGTGGCAACGATAACCCGTCACCGGGGCCCGCCCGCAGAGGCGCTCAACCCCACCTCTGGTCTGGATTAAGAAATCCGGGACGCGGACCAGAAGCAGATCGAATCGAACTTGCTGACCCTCAATCTTCTCGAAAACCGGCCGTCTCTCGGCCACTCAATTTACGAATCGCCGGAGCCGGACGTTGTTCACGAGCCCCAGCATTAAAAACATCGCTACAATATTCGACCCGCCGGAACTCATCAGCGGCAAGGGAATACCGGTTACCGGCATCCGTCCCACCACCATTCCGACATTCACCAATACGTGAAACAGCAACAAGGCCGCCACACCCATGCAGACGTACATCCCGGCCCTATCGGAAGCGGTCTGGGCGTTCTGAACGATCTGCATCAGCAACAAAAAATACAACCCGAGCGCCACGATGACGCCCACGAACCCGTGCTCTTCGGCAAAGGCCGAAAAGATGAAGTCCTTTTGCGGCACCGGCAAGAAGCGCCCTTGGGTCTGTGTACCCTTGGTAACGCCGCGCCCCCAGAGCGCGCCGGATCCGACTGCTATTTTCGACTGGATCACCTGATAGCCGGATCCCTTCGGATCCTGACTGGGGTCCAGAAAACTCACCACCCGCTGGCGCTGATAATCCTTCAACACCAGCCAATAGCTAATCGGCGCAATCACGGCGATCAGCACCAGGATCGCCACCGCATACTGCCAACGAAACCCTGCCAAAAATACCCCGACCCCGAGGATCGGTACGAACGTCAACGCCGTGCCGAGATCCGGCTGAATCATCACCAGGATCATCGGCACACCAATTAAGCCCGCCAGCTTGAGCAGATCCCGTAGCTCCAACCGGTCGCCCTTGAACTCCGACAGATATCGGGCCACTAAGAGAACTATCACCAGTTTAACGAATTCCGAGGGCTGAATATGGTAGCTGGGTGTCCCGATCCAGCGGCGAGAGCCGAAAACGGTGGTCCCGACCGCAAAGGTGGCGATCAAAGTGGCCACCGAAAGACCGTAGAAGACCGCTACCTGCCCGAGCAATGTGTGATAGTCGATCAGCGTTCCAATCCACAAAGCGAAGAAGCCGGCCAGGATCCAGATGCCTTGCTTCCACCAGGCCTCGGTAAACTGGGTGTCGCGCGTGGCGCTGTAAATCTGGAGCATGCCGAGCGCGCAGATGGCCGACACCAGAACCAGCATCAGCCAGTCGAAATCGCGAAGCGAGCGGTGGGCGGGCATATTAGGGAGTGACGGAAGCGGTGGTCGAGGTCGCCGGCGGAGGCGCTTGGAACAGACCGGTCGGAATGTGCGCGATCTGCGGTTGCGGCTGGCCCAGGCGAGCCTTCTTGTCGAAATACGCCTTGATCACATCGCGTACGATGGGAGCGGCCAGCTGGCCGTGCTCCCCATTTTCAAACAGAGCGGCCACCACAATTTCGGGATTCTCGCGGGGCGCAAAGCCGACGAACCAGGCGTTGTCCTTCATGTCCTGGGCGACTTTAAAGCCCTTCTTAATAGCTGCATTAGAGACCAATTGAGCGCTGCCGGTCTTCCCGCACACCTCGACCGCCGGAAGATGCGCGCGGACCCCGGTGCCACCCTCGTTCACGACGCCACACATGCCCGAAATGACTTTCTGCAGGTTTTCCTGGTTAATGTCGGCGCGGCGCGTGGGCATTATGTGAACGGTGTCCTTCACCAGGTGAGGTTGGAACCACATGCCCCCGATCGACATTCCGCCGATCGCGACCGCCATCTGCAACGGGGTTACCGTGGTGGCTCCCTGGCCGATAGCGACCGAGATGGTCTCGCTCGGATACCAACGCTCACGGAAGTTGCGGACCTTCCATTTGCTGGAGGGCACCAGTCCTTCGGCCTCGTGCGGAAGATCGATGCCGGTTTTGTGGCCATAACCCACCATTTCGGCGTACTCGGCGATTCGATCGATGCCCAGGCGGTTGCCGACATTGTAGAAGAACGTGTCGCAGGACTGAACGATGGCGCGATGCAGCGATATGGTGCCATGGGCATGCCAGCACTTGTGATAGCTGCCGTAGAAGCTCGCGCCACCGGGGCAGTTCACGCTGAAGCTATCGTCGATGGCGCCGGTCTCCAGGCCGGCCATCGCCACAATCGGTTTGAACGTCGATCCTGGCGCTTGCTGCGCTTGAATGGCGCGATTCATCAAAGGATGAGCCGGATCGTCCACCAAAATCTTCCAATCTTTGGACCGGATGCGGCCGGCAAAGAGATTCGGATCGAAGGCCGGACGGCTGACCATGGCCAGCACTTCCCCAGTATGAGGATCCAGCGCCACTACGGCGCCGCGCCGGTTCTCAAGCGTCAGTTCGGCTACCGCCTGTAGATCCAGATCGATGGTGAGCTGCAGAGCTTTCCCGGGAACGGCTTCCTTGTCGTCCAGGACATGGCGCTCGTTGCCGAAGCTGTCCACTTCGACGCGTTTCTGGCCATCCACGCCCATGAGTTGATCGTTGTACTCGCGCTCGATGCCGTCCTTGCCGATAATGTCGCCCTGGTGAAAACGAGCGAGCTCGGGCGAGTCCAATTCCGATTCGCTGATTTCGCCGACGTACCCGATGACATGCGCCGCCATGCCGTCGCGAGGATACAGCCGGTGCTGCACGCGCACCACTTCGAGTTCGGGGAACGTGGCGAGGTCCTTGTGCGAGTCGACAAAGGCCAGTTCGCCCGGCGTCAGCTCCTCCTTAATCGGGATCGGCTGGTACTGCGGAGCCCCGCGCGATTGAAAACGGCGTACCCGCGCCACCAGGCTGTCGTAATCCAGATTCAGGCCTTCGGCGATCGGCCGCAGGTGCTCCATCTTCAAGCTCTCGCGCGATAGATAAAGGCTGAATGACGAGTGGTTGTCCACGATCACTCGGCCGTCGCGATCGAGGATCTTGCCGCGCGGGGCGAGCACGGGAATCGACTTGACGCTGTTTTCGAGCGCGCGCTCCTGATAAACCTCTGGATTGCGAATCTGCAAGTCCCAAAAGCCGGTGATCAGAAACAGAAACACGGCGACGGTGCTGTATTGAAAGAAAGCGATTTTCTGCGAGGCGAACTTCGGATCGTCGCGCAAAAGCGTGTTGGCGGAACCGTCATCGCGGGCGATGCGAACTTTCACAATAGTCTTTTCTAGCTGGCTACACTCAGTTTATCCAAAAGACGAAACAGCGGCAGGGCCACGGCGGCATTCAATAGCCCAAAAACAAGAGTTTGCTGCGCATCGAACCCCAGCGTCTCGCCTAACAGCGCGCGCGACAAGACCCAATAGAAGAACTGATGGAAGAAGTAAAAGAAGAACGCGAGAATAAAAGTGACCACCGGGTTTTGAACGTCGAACCGCATGCTGACAGAGGCCGCGAAGTATCCGACCAGGGTCTTCACGATCCCATACATGCCGATCGGCTGGTGTGACAGCGAGTCCTGCACCAAGCCGATGAACATGCCATAGAATAACGCCGGAATCGGGCCGCCCCGGCTGAGCGCGAAATGCACGGTGATCAGCAGCGGCAGCTCCAGGTAGGCAAGAAACGGTATGAAGCGCGGAACATAAACCTGGGACAGCACGGCGACCAAAGGAATGATCACCAGCCAAACAATCCGCAGGCGATCGGCCGTGCCCTTGCGCGGGGTTTCGGTCAGCAATCGCTCGGTGTACTCGGTCATTACTGATTAATAAGAGGGCGATTCGAGGCAGGACTCGGATTCGACGCTGGGTTAGACCCAGGGTTAGCCCCCGGATTCGACGAAGGGCTCGTGGCCGGCAAGTGCGGACGCATCGGGAACGCGGGAGCAGGCTTGCGCGCGGCTGGCGCGGCGGTTTGAGCAGCAGGCTTGGTCGCCGACCCCGGTTCGGCCTGGTCTTCATCGGCGTTGTCAAAGTCCGAAGGAGGCGGCACTGGTTTCGGCTTCGCGACGACGGGCGTCGAGGAGTTGGGCTGAACCGGTTTTGCGGGACTCGGCTGGGCTGGATTCGGCTGCAATCGATTAGGCGCGGGTTGAGCCGGGCGGGCCTGCGCGGCAGCCGATGGCCCCGGTGTGGGCTGCCCGGCGTTCGGCGGAGGCACCCCGTGGAGCGAGGGAAGCTTAGTGAAATCGGGCGGCTTTGACCCGGGCGGTCCTTCTCCGTAGGTATGTTTCTGCTCCGCCCCGACATCCTTGTAAATGGCGCGTAAACGATCCGCGTCGGTGGCCAATGCGCCGGGCTGCGGGGCACCTTCCGGCGTTTGCGCGGCAGCTTCGGTAGGGGCGGCTAAAATCGAGTAGGCCGGAGATGCGATTTCGGCGCCCGGAACTTCCTGATGGACTCCCTGCAGGACGATCAGAACTTCTTCCACTCCCCCTTGCATCCCGCTGGGCGAAACATAAATCTCTTTAAATGCTTTGCCATTGGGAGCCGCCGTGACTTGGCCGACGGGAAAGCCCTTGGGAAAAATACGATCGTCGCCGGAGGTGTAGAACCACTCGCCGATATCGACGTGCTCTTCATTTTGCACGTAATCCACCAGACATTCCGCATGGCCCAGACCTTTCAAGGTTCCGTGCACGCGGTTCTTTTGTGAAACAACACCGGCTGCAAATGTCGGATCGGTGACCAGCATGACGAGCGACGAGGTTGGATAAGCGTCCACCACTTTGCCGACGATTCCGTCGGGCGTCACCACCGCCATGCCGCTTTCGACTCCGCTAGTCGACCCGCGGTCGACAAACACTACCTTGGAATTGGCGCCGGTGCCGTTCCCAATAACGCGTGCCGCCACGGTTTTGGATGGCGAGCGGGCCTCGAAAACGCTAAGTGCCCGGGCTCGATCGGCCGTCGATAGCTCGGCCTTCAGATAGTTATTCTCAATCTTGAGTTGGCCGTTCTCACGCTGCAGCTTTTCGTTTTGACTGCGCACACCCAGCAGGACGAAATAGTCCTCGACGAATCCCCAAGTGTAGTGGCGGATTATCTCCAGGCCTTGCTCCACGGGTGTGACGGCGGTGACCGCCCACACACGGATCAACGGAATGTCATTATTAGTTTTAACCTGGTAGGCGATCAGCACCAACTGCGCCGTGATCACGAGGAGCAAGACCGTGAGATGGCGGTAGCGGCTGAGAAAGAAATCCATAAAAGTTACATCACGTTAGCTCAGGCCGGGTTACTCGATCGCTACACGACGGAGCAATTTGAAGTCCGTCAACATCTTTCCGGTCCCTAAAACCACGCTCGCGAGTGGATCCTCGGCGATCGACACGGGCAGCCCGGTCTCTTCACGAATGCGCTTATCTAGATTTTTCAACAACGCCCCGCCGCCGGTCAAAACAAATCCGCGATCGCTGATATCGGCGCTCAATTCGGGAGGCGTCCGCTCCAAGGCCACCCGAATTGCATTCATGATGGTAGCCACGCATTCGGACAGCGCTTCGCGAATTTCGCTATCGTCGATGGTCAGCGTCTTGGGCACGCCCTCAATCAAGTTTCTGCCCTTTATTTCCATCGTCAGAGGCTTGTCCAGAGGATAGGCTGAACCGATTTGGATCTTGATCGCCTCTCCGGTGCGTTCGCCCACCAGCAGGTTGTACTTGCGCTTCAGGTATTGCATGATGGCCTCGTCCATGGCGTTGCCCGCCACGCGAACGGAGCGCGAATAGACGATGCCGGATAAGGAAATGACGGCTACGTCGGTGGTTCCGCCGCCGATGTCCACCACCATGTTGCCGGACGGTTCGGTCACCGGGAGGCCGGCGCCGATAGCCGCCACCATGGCTTGCTCCACCAGATGCACCTCGCTAGCCTTGGCGCGATAAGCCGAGTCAATGACAGCACGCTTTTCCACCTGGGTAATTTCACTTGGCACGCCGATTACGATTCGCGGGTGTACCAGCACTTTGCGGCCGTGCGCCTTCAGGATGAAGTAGCTCAGCATGCGCTCGGTGACCTTGAAGTCGGCGATCACTCCGTCCTTCATGGGACGGATGGCCACGATGTTTCCGGGCGTGCGCCCCAGCATGTCCTTGGCTTCCTTGCCTACGGCTTCTACTTCGCCGTTGGTTTTGTTGATCGCGACGATGGATGGCTCGTTGACGACAATACCCTTACCTTTGGCGTAAACCAGGGTGTTGGCGGTTCCCAGGTCGATGGCAAGATCCGATGAGAATAGGCTAAACAGCGAGCGGACGTTCATGTAGAGACTTTTTCCGGCTCCTTCATCTTGAGAGGCCGTAGCACGTTGAGAGGCCGTAGTACGCGCATGGTGCGGTTTTCGGAGGTTGTAACGGGAGGCCCTCGACGGTCCTAGATAAGCGTAACATATTCAACGTTCTGGCTTCAATTTTTTCAGCGAAAATCTAAGGTAAATTACCGCACACAATAAGTACATCGGCAGTATGGCAGAATCAGCTTAGATGCTAACGCGGCGAATGTTCGCCCTCCAAGGCTTGGGCGCTGGAATCGCCGGTGGTCTTACCGCCCTGAGCGGCTGCCGCAACCGGGACAGAGCCACGGGATTCTCGGGCTACGCCTTCGTCGCCAACGAGGAGGGCGGTGCGATCGCCGTGGTGGATTTGGGGGTCTTCGCGGTGGCGCGGCACATCCTCGTGGATGGCTCGCCGACGGCCGTGCTGGCGAATCCTGCCAAAATGCGGGTCTATGCTCTGACCCCGGACAATGGCTCGGTACACGAGATCCGCGCCGACAATCTCACGTTTTCGCGCAAACTTCGGGTAGCTGCCAAGGCCATCGAGATGCGGCTTTCGCCGACCGGCGACGCTTTGTACGTCCTTTGTCAGAAGCCAAAACAACTGGTACGGGTGGCCTTGGATTCGTTCCAGGTATCCTGGGCTCTGTCCTTGCCGGACGATCCCGTCGACTTCGATATCTCGCCTGACGGGAACACCGCCGCGGTCAGCTCGGGCTCCGGGTGCTCGCTCACTTTCGTCGATCTCGGGGAGCGGCGCGCCTTCCCTCCGGTGCGCACGCCGGGTGAAATTGGTCTGGTGAGATTCCAGCCGTACCATGGCGACCGGGCGCGCGCGCAATCCGACTCGAAACAACTGATTACCGCCAATGTCAGCCAGCGCATGCTCTCGATATTCCATGTACCGAGCCGGCGCCTGATGGTGAATCTACCGCTAGCCGTGCGTCCCGATTACTTGTGTTTCAATTCCGACGGTGGACAACTGTTTATCACAGGCGAAGGCATGGATGCGGTAGTGGTGGTCTATCCGTACTTCACGCCTCAGATCGGCGAGACTGTTTTGGCCGGCCGCAGCCCCGGCGCCATGGCTGCCTCCACGTCTCCTGGCTACCTTTTTGTGGCGAATCCGAAGTCCGCCGGCGTGAGTATCCTGGACATCGAGACCAGCAAGGTGCTGATGGTTACGCCGGTTGGCGCGGAACCTTCCTACATTGCAATTACCCCGGACGACAAATACGCGCTGGTGTTGAACCGGGCCTCCGGAGACATGGCCGTGATTCGTATCCCCAACGTGACCAGCGCCGCCAGGGAGGAGCGGCGGTGGAAAAAGGGTCCGCTTTTCACCTTGATTCCAGTGGGATCGAAGCCTGTCAGCGCGGCGGTGGTGGCGATCTGAACGTCAACGCCAAGAGGAAAATATCCGGTTTTCTAGTAACGTTCCTGCAACACAGTCGCGCCTGAGACAACGTGTATCGTCGAGCGTACTTTCGCTCAAAACCGAAGAATAGGACGGGCGGAAGAAGTAAGGCTGACAACGGAAGAAGTAAGGCTTGACAATAAAAAGTACTCCGGATATATTTCTCGAATCGTGTTTCGTTTTAAGCGAATTGCGAGGTTTCACTCGGGACGTGATTTGCGCATTAATAATGGGTTCATTCGATTGCTCACGGCGGAATCCGTGCGCTTTGGAGCCGACGCGCCACTCACACTGATGCTCGATGATGCCGGATTTTCGGTGAGCCAGCGTTACGCTCCCATGCAGCGCCTGCTCGCGTCTGACGATGAGTTATTTCTTGTGCGGCACGGCGCTCCAGCATTGGCGAAGAGCGTGCGGCGGGAGCACCGACACTGTTACTTCTGTTACGTAAGCCGTCTAACTCGGGAAGTCCGTGCCGCTCGACGGCTCCGCACTCTTGCCATGGCCTCCCAGGAAAAGTGGAGTTTCTGGATCCTGCTGGCGCATGCTCTTTTGTCGGAATCTTCCCTGCTTTACTTGCGATGGCTCGGTTGCCGGCATGCCATGGGGATTAAAGTGGCCGCGCGCGATGTAAGGGAATGTCTCGATTTTCTGCTTGTCGGGCCGAAATTTGATCTGGCAACGACCTGACCGTGCGCAGCAGCTCTCGGTTGTAATTCGCCACCGCCTGGACTTGATCGGGCGAGAGCCGTGGGAATGCAGGCATTTCCTCTCCCGAGCGGTGCATCAGACCATACCAGGCGATGAAGCAGCCGAGTTGAACCGCCATCATTACGCTGTTGATGGGGAATACGGCCCTTCCTCCGCTACTCAGCAGAATGGCCACATATGTCGCACCGATCGCGCCGAAATAAACCGTCGAAATCGTCCAATGTGTCAAGACATTTGGCCGGAAGGGTTGCCGGATGCTTAGAACGAAGCGCAGAAATAACCAGGTGAGAATGAGCGCGCCGGCAAAGACCTCACCCTGATAGCGCAGGACTACGACAGGGATCGTCTGCGGGAACGTCCAGCGCTGGGCGAGGTTCGGACGAACACTCAAGATCGCAACGAAGGCAGCCAAGAGGACCAGAGTGGAAGCCATAACAGCCCGAAATACTCCAATTCCGGGGAAGTGCTCGCAAATACGCTCGTAGAGTTCCGCAGCCACGCCCAGGCGAAATATGGTAATAATTGGCTCGCAGATACGGTACGCGTCGGCATAGCTCCGGCTCTTCAAATCGTACTGCATTAGTACGATGCTACAAATTACCTCGGCGGTCAAGAACGCCACGAAGAATGGGTATCTGCGAAGTAGCCCCTCACGGAGAAAGTGAACCGCGACCACCGCCTCAGCCAATACCGAGGCGATCCAAAGCACGCGCTCGATGGGGAAAAATATTTCCACGCCGTGCCGCTAAGTATAGCAACACGGCGGGCATATCGAGCACCACCGCTAACAATCTAATCAGGAGCCTGGCTTGGTGTAGGAACCGCGCAATCCGGCGGACATGACGGGACGGGAAATACAGCTTGTTTCGAAGAAGGGGTGTTCCACTTGTGGTGAGTCAATGAGCCAGCGGAGGCAACCGCCGCGGCCAGGACAGCAATCGCAATCGAGAGTTTTTTCATTTTGGGTTTTCTTCTTTCTGCCGATGAGTCCGGCGGCCACATATTAACCAGGGCGTCCGGCGAGATTTGGCGAGATTTGAAGTTTTTCGGCTTTCCGAACAGACTTGTGCCGCCATGTGCGCAGTCTTGTTCGGAGAGCGCTCAGCCGTCTGGTACGTGTTGCTGGGAACTTCCTAGAAAGTGAGCTCTTCGATCAACGGCGGTCGCTGGTCGTAGTCGCTATAGCGGATCCACTTGGGACGAACCACGAAGTACGCGATCCCAGGCCAGCTCAACCGGTCGGGACCGTCAGGCCAGGCCGTGAAATAAGCTTGCTGATAGCGTGCCAGCTCCCCTCCGGTTGGCTGGAATGCTTGTCCTTCCAATTGAACGGTCACTTCGCCATGCCAGCCGATGGCGAAAGATGCGGCTGGATTCGCGACGAGACTCGGGTACTTGCGCGAGCTGCTCACCGTGTCGAAGACAATATCGAGTTCCGGGGTGACCGCGATGCCGACCAGCGCCGAGCGTGGCGTGCCCTCGGGAGCGAGATATCCAAGCACTCCGAGCTTGTGAGCCGACATGAATTGGTATAGCTCGACTTTATTCATTTACTACGCCCCAGGCCGCGTTGACGATAGCCAGCGCCGCGATGGCCGCGGTTTCGGCTCGAAGAATTTCGGTCCCTAGCGACACCGGACGCCACGAAGTATTGGCGATCTGCTGGCGTTCGCGATCCGTCCAGCCACCCTCGGGTCCAACCAGCACGGCCACCGAGTGGCCCGCTTCGCGTTGCGCGGGCAGAGCCGAAAGAATAGGCGGCGCCGGCCCTTCCTCCAGCGCGAAACGCCAATGGGCTTCGCTTGCCAGAGCAGCGGCGACATCCACGGGAGCGCCGATTTCAGGCAAACGCGCGCGGCGCGATTGTTCGCTCGCTTCCCGGACAATACGATTCCATCTCGACATGCGCTTCTCAGCGGCCCGTTCCAGTCCTTTTTCGCTGCGCTCGGCACGCACCGGGACGAATCTCGCCACGCCCAGCTCAGTGGCCTTTTCGAGCATCCACTCAAAGCGTTCAAAACGGATCAACGACGCGAGAACCGCCGTGCGTACCCGAGGCTCCGGCGCCATCATCTTTTCTTGAACCGAAAACGACACCAGATCCTTGCGCGCGCTCTCCACCTCCGCCAGGTAAACGCTGTGATTGTCGGAAATCTCAAATTGCTGCCCCGGCTCCACGCGCAGCACCCGCGTCAAATGATGGGCTTCTGGTCCGGTGATCCGCGCGCGCCCCGACTCGACGGCATCGACGAAAAAGCGGCGGCGGGCCATGAGTCTACTGTACGCCGGTCTTGCTTCTGTCATCTGCTACGCTGCTTCTAGAGCCTGAACTACAGTGGGAAGCTTTGGGATTCAGTTTCCTCGGAGCGGAGCTTGCGGCGAATTCGAAGACCCGATAGATGGTATCTGGCCGGCGCTTTACTGATCTTGCTAGCGGTTACGATTCTCTCCTATCAGGATTGGTCGGCTTTTCAGCGCAGCGCATCTCAGGTCCAGCATAGCCGTCAGTTGCTCCAGCAGGTGGAAGACACCATGTCCTCCATCCGGGATGCCGAAAGCGGACAGCGCGGGTTCGTCTTGACAGGCGATTCCGAGTATTTGGACTCATACAATGCGGCGGTCGCGGCCCTTCCCGCGGAGTTAACCACGCTGCGCGCCTCGGTAGCCAACGAACCCGCGCTACGCACTCGCGTGGAGACGCTCCGCAACCTGATCTCCGAGAAGGTAGACGAGTTGAAGGAAACCGTGAACCTACGCCAGAAGCAGGGATTCCAAGCCGCGCTGAGCGTGGTGGAAACCAATCGTGGCAAGCACACCATGGATGACATTCGACAGGTCGGAATGGCCCTTGAGAACGAAGTCTATAGCGGCCTGGTGCGAGGTATTCGAGAACGGCAACAGCAAGGATCCACCACGCGCCTGACGACGGCTTTCGGGGCGGGGATTCTGTTCGCATTCCTTTTGCTCGCGACCCTAAATATCGGACGCGCCACCGCCGAACGAGACCGCCTGATCGTAGACCTGGCATCGGCTAACCAGCGCACGACGGCCAGCCGGGACTTATTGCACACCACTCTAACCAGCATTGGCGATGCCGTGATAGCCACCGACCAGGCCGGGAGAGTGACCTTTCTGAACGGAGTCGCCGAGCAGTTGACCGGTTGGACCCAGGCGCTGGCACAGGGCCAGCGGCTTAAAGACGTATTGACGCTGGTCAGCGAGGAAACCCGTTTGCCGCTGGAGAATCCCGGCGACAAGGCTTTGCGCGAGGGGGTTATTGTCGGACTCGCCAATCACACGGTGCTGATTTCTCGCGATGGCGTGGAACGTCCCATTGACGATAGCGCCGCGCCGATCCGCAACGCGGAGGGTAAAATCATCGGGATCGTGTTAGTGTTTCGCGACGTCACTGGACGCCAGGAGACGGAAAAACAATTGCGCGGGTTGAACCGCGATTTAAAACGAACCAATCAGGACTTGCAGCAATTCTCCTACGCCGCGTCGCACGATTTGAAGGAACCGCTGCGCACGGTCACCAACTACCTGCAGCTCATCCGCAACCAATATTCCGGAAAGGTTTTGGACGACCAGGCAGCGCAACTGTTCGACGTGGCCGTCGCTGGGGCGCAACGCATGCACGCGCTGGTGGAGGCGCTTCTCGAGTATTCGCGTTCCGGCGAGGTGGGTGAAGCTCCGCTCGAATCCGTCGTCGTCGATAAAGTTGTCAAAGACGCGATCGGCAACCTGCAAAGTTCCATCTTGGAAGCCGGCGCCGAAGTCTCGCTGGGTCCGCTCCCCGTCGTGCAGGCCAACCCGCTGCACCTGACGCAGGTATTCGAGAACCTCATCGGCAATGCACTCAAGTACCGCTCCCAACAGCCGCCGCGTATCTTAGTGACCGCTGCGGAAGCCGGGCAGGATTGGGTTTTTTCGGTGGAAGACAACGGCATCGGCATTCCACAGGAATATCAGGCGCAGATTTTTGGCATCTTCAAAAGGCTGCATGGCGACGAATATCCGGGAACGGGTATCGGCCTGGCCACCTGCAAAAAAATCGTGGACCGGCACGGTGGAACCATCTGGGTGGAGTCGGAGCCAGGCAAGGGTTCGCGGTTTATGTTTACGCTCCCGAGAACAGGGGCCCACGTGTCGAATGTGAAGTCCGCCGGCGATGCCGCATAATAGCCATGAGACATGATCGCCTTTCTGCGCGGCAAGCTGCTTGAGAAGCATCCGAATCAAGTGATCGTGGAGACGGCCGGCGTCGGTTACGACGTGGTGATACCGATCTCGACATTTTCCGCGCTGCCCGATTCCGGCGCCGAGGTGGCTCTGCGCATTCATACCCACGTTCGCGAAGATGCACTCGCGCTGTTCGGTTTTCTGACGCCGGAGGAGAAGGCGCTGTTTGAAAAACTGATCTCGGTAAGCGGTATCGGTCCATCGTTAGCTATCAAGGTGCTGTCCGGTCTTGCGACGGCCGCCATTGTTGACGCGATTCGCAGCGGGCACGTCGAGCAATTGGTGCGCATCCCTGGTGTCGGCAAGAAGACAGCCGAACGAATGGTTCTGGAGTTGAAAGATAAGCTGGAAGGGTTGGGAGCGGGAGCCGCCGCGCCGTCCGGCGTGGCCACAAAAGCGGAGTCCCCGCTCAGCGACATCGAGCGAGACGTGCTTTCCGCGCTGCTGAATTTGGGTTGCAATCGCGCCTCCGCTGACGCCGCCGTGCGAAAAGCCAGAGCGGCCGAGTCCACTGCCGCCTTCGAGCCGATGTTCCGAAAAGCGCTGGAATTGGTGCGATAGCATGCGCGAGCCTGGATCGCCGCTGGAAGGCGAACGTCAATTCGAAGCCGCGCTACGTCCCACCCGTCTGGCCGATTTTACGGGCCAACCGAAGCTCAAAGAAAATCTCTCCATCGCGATTGAGGCCGCCAACAAGCGCGGCGAAGCAATGGATCACGTCCTGCTCTACGGGCCGCCGGGGCTGGGCAAGACGACACTCGCGACGATCATCGCCGCCGAACTGGGCGTGGCTTTTGAGCAAACCTCGGGTCCGATACTCCAGAAGAAGCTGGATTTGACGGGCGTGCTCACCAATATCCGTCCGCGTCAGGTTTTCTTCATCGACGAGATTCATCGCCTGCTTCCGGACGTGGAAGAAATCCTGTACGCCGCGCTGGAAGACTTTCGCATGGATATTTTGATCGGCACCGGCCCCGGAGCGCGCACGCATTCCATTTCCATTCCGCACTTCACGGCTATCGGCGCCACCACGCGGCAAGGTCTGGTGAGTGCTCCGCTGCGCGGACGCTTCGGCCTGGTGCTGCGCTTGAATCATTACGGCGTGGCCGAGTTAACGGCAATCGTCGAGCGCTCCGCAAAGCTGCTGGGTGTGACCCTGGATCTGGATGGCGCCGAGGAGATTGCGCGCCGCAGCCGGGGGACCCCGCGCATCGCCAATCGTCTGTTGCGACGCGTCAGGGATTACGCGCAGGTCCGCGCCGAAGGTCACATCGATCTGGCGGCGGCGACCCGCGCCCTGGATTTGCTCGAGGTGGATCGCTACGGGCTGGACGAAATCGATCAGAAGATCATGCTCACGCTGCTGGAGAAGTACGGCGGCGGACCGGTGGGCGTGAACACGATTGCCGCTTCAATCGACGAAGAGGCCGACACCATCGAGGAGGTGTATGAGCCGTATCTGATGCAACTCGGCTTCATCGACCGGACGCCGCGCGGCCGCGTCGGAACAGCCCGCGCATTCGAATATTTCAAGATCCCCCCGCGTTCGCGCGGGATGCAGAGTGATTTGTTCTAAAGAGACCTGTTTGAAGACGGCGTACCTTGCGCTTGGATCGAATATCGGTGACCGCGAGGGCAACCTGCGCGACGCAGTGAAACGTCTGGAGGCGGACGATCTGCGCATCACACGGCGCTCGTCGCTGTATGAAACCGCGCCCCAAGAGCTGCTCGATCAGCCCTGGTTCCTAAACGCCGTGGTGCAGATTGAAACCAGCCTGTTTCCGCTGCAATTGCTGGCGCGCGCGCGCGGGATCGAACGCGAAATGGGACGCCGGCGCGTGGCTCCGAAAGGCCCGCGCAATATCGACATCGACATTTTGTTCTATGGACGCGCCGTGATCGCCGCCGCGGAATTGGAAGTGCCGCACCCGCGTATCGCACAGCGCCGCTTCGTCCTGGAACCGCTGGCTGAAGTCGCTCCGGACTTCCGGCATCCGCTTACGGGAAAAACCGCGGGCGAAATGCTGACGGCATTAGAGCAGCAAGGGGTCCGCAAACTGGCTATTGGCCTTTAGCTCTTTGCAGCAGCCAACCACGATCCCCCAGCTTCATCTTTTCGGCGGCGAGACGCAGCACCAACCGCGGTGCGCGCGTTCTCCAACCCTCCAGAAAATCCACAATCGCGCGTGGCTTTTTCGGGTACGTTTCCTTTAGCAGCCAGCCGACGCCCTTTTGCACCATGTCGTCGGAATCGCCCAGCAATAAATCGCAAATGTGGAAAATTGTTTCGGTCTGCCGTCCGCGCTTCGCCTCCTGAATCAACGAAACGGCCGCCGAGCGCCGCTTCCATCGATTCTTCGATTTGGTCCAGCCTGCCAGCCGGTCCGCCAATCCTGGCCGATTTTGAATGCAAGCAGCGATCAACCAGGTGGAAACCCCGTCGCAGTTGGACCAATTCGTAACGTAGCGATCGATCCACCGCTCGAACATCGCAAACTCGCGTTCGGTGCACGATTTCGCGAATCGCCGGTAGAGATGGCTCACCAGCACGCCTTCCTCAAGCATCCCGCTCTTCCACAATTGGTCGACGAACCGGTCGCGATCGGCGATGGGCCATAGCTTCAATTCGCGGTAGGCGAGCCGTGCCAGTTCGCGCACTCGCGGTGTACGAACGCCGTAGGGTTTCACTGGTTCTTTGAAAAACCAGCGGAGTCCGGCTTCGAACTCGGGATCGGCCGCGGCTTTCAATCCCGCCCGCGTACTCTTTAACAAAGCTGCGATGTCGCGCTTCATTATGGCCGGCAAATACCGCGTTCGCTGCGCTCGATAAATTTCACCAGGTGCCGTGTAGGTTCGGTGTCGAGTTCCGCGGTGATTCGCGCGAGAGCGTCCCTGAGCTGCAAACCGGACCGATACAGAATCCTGTACGCAGCTTTTAGTGCCGCGATCTCTTCGGCCGTTAACCCGGCCCGCTTCAGCCCGACCAGGTTCAACCCATTCGGCCGCACGTTGAAATGGGTGTACAGAAAAAACGGCGGCACATCCAGATTCACGCGCGAGTTGCCGCCGATCATCGCCAGCCGCCCGATCTTGGAAAATTGATGGATCACCACGCCGCCGGAGATGAACGCCTGATCTTCGACTTCCACATGCCCGGCCACCAGCGCGCAACTCGCGATCACGGTGTTGCTTCCGATGCGGCAGTTGTGCGCTATGTGTCCCGAGGTCATGATGTAATTGCCGTCACCGATTTCGGTAACGCTCTCCGGCTGCGTGCCTCGCGAAATAGTGTAGTGCTCGCGAATGATGTTGCCATTGCCGATGCGCAGGTAACTGCGATCGCCCGAGAAGTGCCTGTCCAGCGGATCGGTCCCCAGCACCGTGCCGGCCGAAATTTCGTTTCGTTCGCCCAGGGTGGTCCAGCGTTTTACGTAGACATATGGATCGAGGCGGCAGTGCGCTCCAATCTCGACATCCTCTTCTACGATCGCGAACTCACCGATCTGGACTTGCGGTCCGATGCGCGCCCGCGGATGAACGCGCGCGGTGGCGGCCACGCTGGCCGACGGATCAACTGGCATAAGTTTGTGGCATAAGTTTGTATCATACAGGGGTGCGCGTAGATGAAATCGCGGGGCATCTGAAGGCTAGCTTTGAAGGAGCTGGCGATTGGGAGATTCGTGGCGCCGCGCCGCTTGAATCCGCGGGACCACACGAGATTTCGTTCGTCGGCAATCGCAAGGCCGCGGCCCAGGCCGTTCCGTCGCGCGCCGGTTGTCTGCTCGCCACCGAAGAATTCCCCGCTGGCCGTACCATCATCCGTGTCGCCGACCCTCGCGGAAGCTTCGCCACCGTCGTTGGCCTCCTCTACCCGCGGCCCCACATTACGCCCGGCGCACATCCCACGGCAGTGATCGCGCCGGACGCCGACATCGCTCCCTCCGCCGCCATCGGAGCGCACGTGTTCATTGGCGCGCGCGTTCGAATTGGCGAACGCACCGTCATCGGCCCAAGCTGTTCCGTCGGACCCGGCACGCACATCGGCGCGGATGGCCTGTTGCACGCTCACGTCACCATCTACGATGAAGTTTCGATAGGCGATCGCGCGGTGCTCCACTCCGGCTGCGTCCTCGGCGCCGACGGCTTCGGATTCGTGCGCGGCCCGAACGGTTACCAAAAATTTCCGCAGATCGGACGCGTCGAGATCGGAGACGATGTCGAGATCGGTGCCAACTCCTGCGTCGATCGCGCCGCGCTCGGGGTCACTCGCATCGGCGACGGCGTCAAACTCGACAATATGGTGCACATCGGCCACAACTGCAGCATTGGGAAACACGTTGTCATCGCGGCGCAGACCGGACTGTCGGGCGGCGTGGTGGTCGAGGATTTCGCAGTCATCGGCGGACAAGTGGGCATCGGAGACAAAGCTCGCATCGAAACCGGCGCGGTGCTTGGCTCCGGCTGCGGCATTCTCACTTCCAAGATCGTTCGCAAAGGACAAGTGGTGTGGGGCACACCGGCGCGTCCTTTGAAAGAATATCTGGAGCAACTAGCCAACTTGGCTCGACTGCCGAAACTGCGCGAGGAAATCGCGGAGATGGAAAGGCGATTCGAGCGAGAGACTGAACGAGAAGACGGCTGACTACAGCGCGCCAGCCGCTCGCGCGCAACCCTTGCGCGTAGTGCCCACGGAGCGCTCGAGAATTGTATTGGTGTCCGCCACCAAGCGCTGGAGCTGCGACATGTACTGGCGGGCCTCGCATTGCCCGGCTGGCAAGGTCATCTCCAAATAATATGCGATCGCCTCGATGGAACTCAGCGGCTGGCGCAATTCATGAACCAAATCGCGCAACCGCTCTTCCGGGGAAGGAATAGCGGCGGGCGTGGAAGGAATCGCGACGGAAGCGTCTACGTAGCAAGCTTCAGCAAGGACTGCGGCGGCGGACATTCGTGTTTGATATTCCCTTTCGAACGCTCACAGACCCACCCCAGGACCGAGCAAGCGTTCCATTCACCAAATGGGGGAAACCGTTTTATACCCCTAAACTCAGCCACGCGTCAAGAGAATCTTGAGAAAAAGCTTGCCGGAATTTTTGTTGGTGAGTTGGCCAACGCTCCAGGCGTTACGAACCCGTCAATTTTTGTCGTGCGATAGCCACCACGGTGGCGTGAGTGACTCGCAAATAGTCGGCCGGAGCCAACAGAATCTGCGTACCTCGAACTCCAGCCGAGATCGAGACGACATCGAACAGCTGGAGGGTCTCGTCCGCATACACCGGATAATTTCGCTTGCCGCCCAACGCCGTCACGCCGCCGCGGATGTAACCGGTGAGCTGTTGCACTTCGCGCAGCGGAACAAGATCCACCCGGCGGTCTCCGGTCACTCGCGCGAGCGCTTTGCCGTCCAGCTCCATGTTGCCGGGAATAATGGCGAGATAAACACCACCGCGATCGCCGCGCGCCACCAGGGTCTTGAACACTTGCTCGGCGGGCAGCCCAACCTTGGCAGCCACTGTCTCGGCGCTCAGATCGTTGGGATCCACATCGTATTCGCGCAGCGTGTAGGCCACGCCCAAATCATCCAGGATACGCGTAGCGTTTGTCTTCACAGTGCGTTGCGCGCTAACAGCCAACGGCCAATCGCGAGGCCGTCAGGCCTCACATGATATTCTAATGTGTTAGGCTCCCCGGCCATCCAAAGAAAGCCAGCGCGAGCTAGAGGTTTCACCATGTCAGGACATTCCAAATGGGCGACCATCAAGCACAAAAAGGCCGCCACCGACGCCAAGCGCGGGAAAGCGTTTACCCGCATTATCAAGGAGATTATGATTGCCGCCCGTGCCGGCGGTGGCGACGCGGACGCCAACCCCCGTCTTCGTAAGGCCGTTAGCGATGCCAAGGCTGCTAGCATGCCCGCCGATAACATCAAGCGCGCCATCATGCGTGGAACCGGCGAACTGGAGGGCGGCCAGATCGATGAAATCACCTTCGAAGGCTACGGGCCGGGCGGCGCCGCCGTGCTGGTCCAGGTTGCCACCGATAACCGGAACCGAACCGTGAGTGAAATTCGGCACGTGTTCTCCAAGAATGGCGGGAATTTGGGAGAACAAGGCAGCGTCTCCTGGATGTTCGAGCGCAAGGGCCAGATCATCGTCGAGAAAGACAAAGCGGGCGAAGACCAGCTCATGAACCTGGTGTTGGAGGCGGGCGCCGAAGATATGCGCGACGACGGGGAAGATTGGGAAGTGATCTCGTCGCCCGAATCGCACGATGCGGTGCTGGAATCCATTCGCAAGGCGGGCATCACAACGGCCTCCGACGAAATCGCTATGGTCCCCAAGAATCTGACCAAGCTGGAAGGCAAGAACGCCGCGGCCATGCTGCGATTGAGTGAGGCGCTCGAAGAGCACGACGACGTGCAGAACGTGTACTCGAACTTTGACGTCGACGAAAAAGAGCTGGAAGCCATGGCCTAGCCGATGTCGAAAAAGCTAGCAACCGCTTGCTCACGCGCACGGCTCAGAATGGCGGCGGTGCGTTGAACCACCCTTACCGAGCCGCGACCGTGAGGGAGTCGGTTTAAAAGGAGCCAATGCGCATTCTCGGCATTGACTGTGGCACCGAACGCACCGGCTACGGCCTGATTGAGAGTGACGGCCGCTCGCATCGCATGATCGCCGCCGGATCCATCCAAACCAGTCCGCGCCAGCCGCTTGAACTTCGTTTGCTCGTCATCGCGCAAGGCCTGCGCGAAGTAATTCAGGCGCACACGCCCGAGTCGGCTGCAGTGGAGGAGGTCTTCTACGCTCAAAACGTCAAGACGGCTCTGAAGCTGTCGCACGCCCGAGGCGTCGTGCTGCTCACCATGGCGGAAGCCGGAATCGCGGTCGGCGAGTACTCACCGCTCGAAATCAAGACTAGCGTGGTGGGCTATGGCCGCGCCGAAAAGCAACAAGTAAAGCTGATGGTGCATTCGCTGCTGGCGCTGGAAACACGCATCGAATCCGAGGATGCTTGCGACGCCATGGCGGTCGCTATCTGCCACGCCACACGGACCTCTACCGAACTGCGCCTGCGAGCCGCGCGATGAAGATTTTCGTCCTGGTGCTCGCGTTCTCGGCCACGCTTGGCGCCGCGCCTCAGCTCTTTTACTCGAAATATTTCAAGGGCAGTGTGCCCGAATACGTCTCCATTACGATAGAGCGCGATGGCCAGGTAATCTATCAGGAAGCCAAGGAAGACGACAATCCGATCAAGCTGCAGTTGGATGGCGCCTCGGTTCTGGAGATGTTCGACCTCACCGACAAGCTGGATCGCTTTCAGCATCCGCTGGAGTCCGGCTTGAAGGTCGCCAACCTGGGCTTGAAGACGTTTCGCTTTTCCGATGGGGCCGAGCATCACGAAATCCAGTTCAACTATTCCGAGGACCCCAATGCGCAAGCCCTTCTGGATCGCTTCGAGCGCATCACGGAAACCGAACAGCATTACGCGAATCTGGACCGTACCGCGCATTTCGACAAGCTGGGCGTCAATGAGGTGTTGCTCCAGATGCAGGTAACCTGGGAACACAACCGGCTGGTAGATCCCGAGCAATTTCTGCCGCTGCTCGACCGCGTCGCGAAAAACGACAGTTATCTGCATATCTCACAGGAACTCGCCGCCGCGCTCGCAGAAGCGATCCGCAAACCGCGGTCCGCGCAAGAGAAGTCGGCGCAGGATAAAGCCCCGCAGGACAAAAATCAATGATGAGATGGATTCTAGCGACCGGCGTCCTGCTTGTCGTTTCGAGCGTGCGTTTGAACTCGCAAACGCTGTCCCAGGACGAGCAACGCGACCTGCAGCGAGCGCTCAGCGAGGCAGGGAACAGTCCCAGCGAGTTGGCGCTGGCGATTGAAAACCATTTGAAGAAGTACCCCAATTCGCCGCGCCGCGCCGAGTTGGAAAACGCGCTGGTGAAGGAGGCCATCGAACTCAACGACGACCGCCGGCTGATCGAATTCGGCGAAACGGTGCTGTCGCGCGATCCCAACAATTTGCAGCTGCTGGAGCATGTGACTACGGCCTTGCTGCACCAAGGCGACAAACCCAACGCCCAGCGCGCCCTCGATCACGCGCGCCATTTGGCGGACCTGATTCAAGCCCTTTATCAGAACGACAAATTCCAACCCGGCGGTGGACCCGAAGAGGCCAAGCGCAAGGAGGACTTCGACCGCGGACGCGCCCGAGTGCTACTGTTGCAGGCGCGCGCCAATGGCCTGCTCGGCCACACCAACGATGCCATCCAGTTGGCGGAGTCCAGCTACAAAATCTTTTCGAGCGTGGAGGCCGCGCGGGAAGCAGCGCGCTGGCTCACCGCCGCGGGCCGGGATCAGGAAGCCCTGCAGTATTTCGCGAATGCCTTCACTATCGCCGGTTTGCATTCCGCCGACGCGGATGGTGTGAGCGATCGTGCGCGGATGGGCGAGCTGTATCGCAAGCTGCACGGCTCCGAAGCCGGGCTTGGGGACCTGATCCTCAAAGCTTACGACGACACTTCCTTCGAACTAGCGGCGCGCCGCGCGGAGTTGCGCGCTTTCGATCCGAATTCGCAGCTCAAGGATCCAATCCGATTTACGCTCTCCGGACTCGAGGGCGACAAGCTGCAACTGTCATCGTTGCTCGGCAAAGTGGTGGTCATCGATTTCTGGGCCACCTGGTGCGCTCCCTGCCGCGAGCAGCATCCTCTTTACGAACAGGTGAAAGCCAAGTTCAAGGACAGCGGCGACGTGGTGTTTCTCGCCGTCGATACCGACGAGGACCGCAGCCTGGTGAAGCCGTTTTTGAATCAGGTGAAATGGAGCCAGAAGGTGTATTTCGAAGATGGATTGCAGAGCCTGCTGCAGGTCTCGTCGATCCCCACCACCATCATCCTCGGCAAGCAAGGCGAGGTTTTCACCCGGATGGTCGGATATCTTCCGGACCGTTTCGTCGACATGCTGACGGACCGAGTGAACGAGGCGCTGGGATTGCAAGCGCCCGCGGCGACAAAATCAGCGCCCGCGGCGACAAAATCAGCGCCGGCGGCCGCAAAATCGGAACCCAGTCCCGCGCGCCAGCTCAGTCCAACGACGCATCAATGATTCCTTTCCCTCGCGTCACCTGGATCGTGCTGGACAGCGTAGGAGCGGGCGAAATGCCCGACGCCGCGGCTTACGGAGACGCGGGTAGCGACACGCTAGGTCACATCGCTCGCGCTCGCCAGTTGCACTTGCCGAACATGGCGCAGCTCGGTTTGGGGAACCTTAAGCCGTTGGCGCACGTCGGCCCCGTGGATCGGCCCATCGCGGCCTTCGGAAAATGCGCGCTAGCGTCGCCCGGCAAGGACACCACCACGGGCCATTGGGAGATGGTGGGCATTCACCTCGCCAAACCTTTTCCGCTTTTTCCGCACGGTTTCCCGCCCGATCTCATGCAGGAATTCGAGCGCCGCATCGGGCGCGGCACGCTCGGCAACTGCGCTGCTTCGGGGACCGAGATCATCCAGGAGTTGGGCGAAGAGCACATGCGGACCGGCAAGCCGATTGTCTACACGTCGGCCGACAGCGTTTTTCAGGTGGCCGCGCATGAAGAAGTGATTCCGTTGTGGGAGCTGTACAAGATTTGTGAAACCGCGCGCGAGATGCTCCGCGGGCCGTTGGAGGTTGGACGCGTGATCGCACGGCCATTCACCGGCCAACCGGGCTCTTTCACGCGCACGCCGAATCGCAAGGACTACGCGGTGCCGCCGCCGCGCGGCATGCTGCTCGATCAACTGAAGGAGCATAACGTCGAGGTGTCGAGCGTCGGCAAGATCTTCGACGTCTTCCTGGGGCGCGGCATCGGCGAACACGAAAAGACCAAGAACAACACCGACGGCATGGCCAAGACGCTCGAGGCGCTCGATGAGCTGGAGACCGGGCTGCTATTTGTGAACCTGGTCGATTTCGATCAGCTTTACGGCCACCGCAACGACGTCGAGGGATACGCCAAGGCGCTCGAAGAGTTCGATGCCTGGCTTCCGTCGCTCTATCGAAAATTGTCCGATCAAGATCTGTTGATTATAACGGCCGACCACGGCTGCGACCCGACGACGCCCTCCACGGATCATAGCCGCGAGTACGTGCCGCTGCTGGCGTATCGTCCCCGCAAGCCGGAACCAAGCGATCTGGGCCTGCGCTCCACGCTTTCCGACATCGGCCAAACAGTGGCCGAGAACTTCGGCACAAGAATCGGCGAAGGCACGAGTTTCCTAGGAGCCATTACTGAACCGCGACCGTAAGGGAGCCGGTCTTACAAACACTATGCGACGCCCCATCATGGCAGGCAATTGGAAGATGTATAAGACACCCTCGGAGACCGTCGCGTTCTTCGAGAAATTCCGGCCGCTTGTGGCCGATTCCACGCACGCGGAAATCGTGGTCTGCCCGCCTTTCGTGAACCTCCCGGCCGCGGTGGATGCCGCACGGAAAACGCGCATCGAGATCGGTGCGCAAAATCTGCATTGGGCTAAGGAAGGCGCTTTTACCGGCGAAGTTTCCGCGGGCATGCTGCGCGCCGTGGGATGCCAATGGGCGATCGTGGGGCACAGCGAGCGCCGCGAATACTTCGGCGAAACCGAGGAGACCGCGCTCAAGAAAATTTTGGCCGCGCTCGAAGCTGGACTCAGGCCGATCTATTGCGTCGGCGAACGGCTGCACGAGCGCGAAGGCGAAAAGACGGAGGAGGTGCTCGACCGCCAGCTCAGCGGCTGCGCCTGTAGCCTCACGCCGGAGCAATTCCAGGACATCGTCATCGCCTACGAGCCTGTTTGGGCCATCGGAACGGGGCGAGTGGCTACCCCCGAGATCGCCGCCGATGCGCACGCCTTCATCCGCCGCCAGCTTCGCGAACAATTCGGCGCCGACGCCGCGAACGCTTGCCGCATTCTCTACGGTGGCAGTGTGAAACCCGACAACGTCAAGGGCCTGATGGCGCAGGAGGAGATCGATGGAGCGCTGGTGGGCGGCGCGAGCCTGGATCCGGCCTCCTTCGCGGCTATCGTAAACTTTTGAACGATGCGTCTCGCGCTTGTGCTCCTGATCCCGTCGCTCGTGGCCGCCGAGCCAATAAAACTTCCAGAACCGTTTCGCTCCATCGCCGATCTGGCCGCCGCCGCGCCGCCTGAATTCACAGCCGACGGGTTGCTGCGCATGGTTGAATCGGGCAAGCTGGCCGATAAAAACGTTCGCCTGCAATTGATCGAGCAGGCGTTCCAGTTAGCGGCTTCCGCCAAATTCCCGGTTCGAATGCAGGGCTTGCCCGGCACCACTACCGACACCGCGTCGGGCTCTCTCGGCCGGGCTTATGATCTAAAACTCGATGCGTTATCGCTGCAGAGCCGCGCGGTCGAGGACACGTTGCCGCTCGATCCGTCGAAGGCCCGCGAGCTGTTTGGGGAAATCGTAAAACCAACGCTTGCGCCGCTGACCTGCGATGATGCGTTGGTCTACGAACCGTCGGAATACTACCGAGCCTTAAGTGCCGTCGTCAACGGGGGCTTCACGCCGAAGGAGAAAGCCAAAGACGAGCCCTTCAATTTGATGCAGGATGCGGTGGGCCTAGCGACCTCGCCCTCGCAGCTTGCGCCGCTCGCGAAGGCCATCGAAAGCGCGGGCGTCGGCGCAGCGCAGCGCCAGATGCTGTGGGTCCGATTCGGCGGACTGCTGGAGAGCATGCAACCGGATCAACGATCGTTCGGCGCGGCACTGGTCCAGATCACGAATCTACGCGCATCCGAAATCCAAGCGGCGATGGATAAATTCCAGGGAAAAAGTCGTGGCTGTGAAACCGATGCCGCGAACGCCTCCACCGACGCCGCAAAGAAAAGCGCCACGCCCAAGCTCGATCGTTATTGGCAATCCACGGCCGCGCAAAAGTTGCTCGAGGCTGGAAAAAAGCTGCGCTTCGCTCCCAACACGCAAACACTATCGGACGCCGATCGCGCAACGCCGGAATGGCAGCAGCAGTTGGCCGACTATCTGAATCTGATCGCGGATTGGACGCCGGATCAAGAGCCATCCGACGCCGTCTACTATCACGAGAAATGCCTGGTCTACACTTCTTTGCTCGATCTGGTTCCACCCGGCGCTCAGAGCGAAAAAATATTGGCCGATTACGTCGATTTCATCAGTAATTCGGGCATGTATCAGCAAAGCCCGGGCGAATGGTTCGTGGAACCGCATACGCTTCTGGACCGCTCTCAGAGCGATGGCGCCCGGCAGTCCAAGATCTCGGACGCTTACCAACATTCGGGCAATCCCGTCCTGGTTCTGACAGTAGCTTTGGAGAAAACGTTCAGCAGCAATTCGGCGGCCCGGGTGGTGAGCTCGAAGTAACCGCTGGTCGGGTGTTCCACCTATCGCGGGGATGCGTGCTAAGGCCGATCAATAGGTATACCGGCCATGGATTCGAATTCGCCCCGCAGAACGAGCACGGCTTTCGAGTATTTTCTCTACGCTGCCATCCTCACGGAAACCGCGCTGGCGGCACTCATCTACAAAGTGATGTTCCGCAGCCCTGAGTTGGTGCGTATGCGCGTCTTCTTCGCGATCTTTTACTTCGCGTTCCTGGGCTGGGCCATCCAGCAGCTCAACAAGCTGCACCGCAATCGTAAGGAGCGCCTAAGCGATCCCACCCCGGCCCCCGATCGGGAAGTGAATGAGCCCGCAAGCCGGGGGATCGCGGCGGAGGACACTCGTCCAGCGCTCGGCCTCACCGGCCAGCAGTTGGTAATTATCGTGGTGGTCTTCGCTGCCGCAATAGCGACGTTTAGCTGGGCGCTGAGGCTTCTCGACTAAACCGCGGCCGGTTCCGGCGCGGGCGCGGGATTCTTCTTCAACAACCGGCTGACAGTGTCGGACGGCTGCGCGCCGTTCTTCATCCAATACGCGATCCGCTCGTGGTTCAGATTTACCACCTGCGGCTGGCTGACTGGATTGTACAAACCCACTACTTCCACCGAGCGGCTGTTGCGAGCGCGCTCCTTATCGATGACCACGACGCGGTACGTCGGTTTCTTCTTGGCGCCAAATCGCGCCATGCGAATCATTAGCATGCTTTCTCCTACTTTAGCAGCTTTCTCTTACTGAATCATCGGTAGCTTGAGTTTGCCCAGCCGCTTGCCCAGGAATCCTCCGCCGGTGATACTTTTCATCATTTTACGGGCTTGCGCGTACTGCTTCAGCAGGGAATTCACTTCCTGGACGGTGGTGCCGCTGCCTTTGGCGATTCTCCGCCGCCGCGCTCCGTTAATGATCATGTGATTGGCGCGTTCTCTGGCCGTCATCGAGTCGATGATCGCCACCACGCGCGTTATCTCGTTCTCATCCACCTTCATGTTCTTCAGATCTTTCATCGGCCCCATCTGCGGCATCATGCCGAGCAGCGATTCAAGCGGCCCCAGTTTGCGGATCTGCCGCAACTGATCGCGGAAATCCTCCAGCGTAAACTCATTCTCGATGAGCTTGCGCTGCATTTCCTCGGCGTCCTTCTGATTGATGTTCTCCTGAACTTTGTCGATCAGCGACAGCATATCGCCCATGCCCAAGATACGCTGTGCCACGCGATCGGGATAGAACGGCTCCAGCGCATCGAACTTCTCGCCGACACCGACAAACTTCAGCGGTTGATTGGTAATCGCGCGAATCGACAGCGCAGCGCCGCCGCGCGCATCTCCGTCCATCTTGGTCAGCATGACGCCCGTGATGCCCAGGCGCTTGTGAAACTCATCGGCCGATTTCACGGCGTCCTGCCCGGTCATGGCATCGGCAACGAACAGGATTTCGGTAGGGGCGAGTTCGTCTTTAAGCTGCTGCAACTCGGCCATCAACTGATCGTCGATATGCAGCCGTCCCGCCGTATCTACCAGCACCGTGTCGCGCCCCGTTTGCCGCGCCTCCTTCAGCGCCGATTTCGCGAGTTCCAGAGGCTTGGTTTCCTCGGGGGTGCCGTCGTAGATGGGCAGCTTGATGTCGCGAGCGATCACGCTCAACTGCTGCCGGGCGGCCGGACGATAAACGTCAACCGAGACCATGATCGGATTGTGCCCGTTCTTCGACAACCAGCGCGCCAGCTTGCCTGTGGTCGTAGTTTTGCCGGATCCCTGCAGGCCAACGATCATAATCACCGTCGGCGGCTCGTTCGCCATTCGGAGCTTCGATTGATGGCTGCCCAGCGTTTTGATCAGCTCATCGCGGACAATCTTGATCACCTGCTGGGTGGGCGAAAGCGCGGCCAGCACCTCTTCGCCTTGGGCTTTTTCCTTGATGGCCTCGATAAACTGCTTCACGACCCGGAAATGGACGTCGGCTTCGAGCAGCGCCACGCGAATCTCGCGCAACGCGGCGTCCATATTCTCGGCCGTTAATTTACCTTCGCCGCGCAGGTTCTTGAAAACGCGCTGCAGCTTGTCGGATAAGTTATCAAACATGGGCTATTTTGAACATGGACTACTTCGAGGCGGAGCACCCTTAGTGGTGACCCATTTCATTATACGGCAGGGCCCGTTCCAGCAGCGACGCGAGTATATCGGGGATCTCAAACACCGCCCGATTGGTGATCGCCGCCGCGTTCGCGCGAAATTGCGAGAAATTGTCGGGGTCGAGCAGCTCCCGCAGCCCAGCGTCGATGGCGCGAAACGACGGCAGCACCACGCCCACCTGCTTCTCGCGAATCCACTCGGTGTTGTAGCGCTCCTGTGGAAGCGTCCAGGCATTGCGCTCCACCACCACGGGTAGCCGCATCGCGATCGCTTCACTGATGCTGCCCGGCCCCGGCTTGCCGACGAAGAAATCCGACAGATGCATGTAATACGGGATCTCGCTGGTGAAACCTTCCACGTATTTAGGGAATTTTGTTTGCATCCCTTGCAGCCACTTGGCGAGCTTCTTATTGCGGCCGCAAATGAAAATGAACTGGAAGTTGGACTGCGGGCCGGCCGTCACGCGTCGCGCGATTTCCGGCATCACGCTCGAGCCTTGCCCTCCGAATAACACCAGCCCGGTAGGCAAATCGGGATCGAGTCCCAGGCGGCGGCGTTCCGTGGCGCGATCCGCAGTCACTGGTTCATAAAAACTCGGGCGCAAAATCATTCCCGAGGTCCGGAAAATGTGCTCGGGCGGATGTCCCAGCGCGCGCGCCTGCTCCACCGCTTTCTCGGTCCCACAAATCAAATATTGGTCCTGACGTTCTATCCAAAAATGCGGCGGAAAATCGGCCAGGTCTGTCAAGATTGTTACCAGAGGCGTGGCCGGCAAACTCTCGCGGAGTGCCCGATTGAAATTCGGGATCAGCGAAACTACCAGATCGCGTTCGCCCTGCTTCCAGAATTCCTGCAGCAGCCGCACCTGCCCGCCGTGATACAGGCGAATCAGCCCGTGCATCAGCGTGGTCATTTGCGCCGACCCGAGCGTCCAGCCTTTTTGCAGCATGACGTTGTACACGTCCTGCATCCGGATACCGGTATATTTGCGGAAAATATCCAGTGGATCCAGGATCTCCTGGAGATTTATGAGCCGGATTTCCCACGGCCGGCCCAGCTGCTCGATCACAGCCTTGAGCGCGTTTGCCGCTGAGCGGTGACCTCCGCCGGCGTCAAAGAAAACGAAGTCCAGCCGCTTCAATGTCGACCCCGGCGCCGCAGTACGCCCAGCCGTTCCAGGCCTAGAACCATGCAATCTAGCGTAGTACTATCCAATAGAACAGTTTGTCACAGTTACGTTTTCAGTCAAGATGTTGAAGAAATTGGCCAAAAATAAAAGGCCAACACCGAGACGAAATCATTTCTTCAACAAAATGTAATGGCTCGCCGGTATATTCTGAAGTAGGATGGTGCGAAGTCTAATCACCAAAGGCGACTACAGCGTGATGCGCCGCGCCAACAACTGGGAGGCGCCGCGTTGGGTGCGGTTCTACCTCATCAGTGCGACGCGCGGTGGCGACGGCTGGCTGTGGTACGCGATGGGCCTCGCGATTCTTATACTAGGCGGCAAAACGCGTTTCGAAGCCGTGGGCGCCGCGGGCGTCTCCTCCATGCTCAGTATCCTGCTGTTCCAGTGGCTGAAGCGCGTCACCGGACGCCGTCGGCCCTGCCAGATTGAGCCGCATTGCTGGGCCACGCTGCTTCCGCCCGACCAATTCTCGTTCCCCTCCGGCCACACCATGACGGCTTTCGCCGTGGCCATACCGCTGGCTCTGTTCTATCCGACACTCAGCATCGGCCTGCTCTTCTGCGCCCTCAGTATTGCGACGTCGCGCATCTTGCTTGGCATGCATTTCCTGAGCGACGTGGTGGCCGGCGCGGCGATCGGCACGGCGCTCGGGTACCTCGGCTATTTAGCGTTCTAGTTGTCCACCTAGCTTCACGCGCACGAAGCCCAATTTGCGCTTTGCACTAACGTGCTATCATTCCAGTGGCTCTGAGTTCGCTCGATCCGAGCCACCCCCGCACTTGCGCCGAAAGGCGGTCCAGCCATCTCCCCTTCAATTGAGGAGGATAATCATGAGTACGCTCCCGAATCAAGTGGCCTTGGTGTCGGATACTCCCAGCGTGAGCTTCGCGGATGTTTCGTCCGTGGCCGCAGCGCTGCAGAAGCAAGCGACCCGGGATTTCTCGCCGCTCTGGCAGGTGAACGCCACGGTCAGTGCGTTCGACGCCTTAGAGTCGGTCCCAGTAGATTATTGGCCGGTGATCATTCGCGATGACATTGATCAGCCGGGCGCCGCCGGTTATCACACCGACGAGAATGGCCAACCGTTTTCGCTGGTGCAGGCCGACGATCAGTGGCAGCTCACCGCCAGTCACGAGACGCTGGAGATGCTGGCCGATCCTTCCGGTAACCGCACCATAGCCGGCTCGCCGCCGCCCCAGGCGCCTCGGCCGATCTCCGCGCTGGGGCGAGTGGTCTACCTAGTGGAAGTTTGCGATCCGTGCGAGGACGCGCAATTCGCCTATGGCGTGAACGGCCAGCAGCTCTCCGATTTCATCACGCCCCACTACTACGATCCCAACGGCGCCACAGGCACGCTGTACAGCTTCCGCGGAAACATTAAGGGGCCCCATACGGTGCTCGACAATGGGTACGTAAGCTTCGGAAATCCGGTGACGAACGAGTGGTATCAGATCGTCGTGACGAACGGCCAGGCGCAGGTGCGCGATTTGGGGAAGCTGAGCCGCAACGGCCGGAGCTTGCGCGAAACGATTGACGACCTGGTGCGTAACGTACGCAGGGACGATCATTACCGGACCAAGAAACCGCTGGCTGCCAAAGCGGCTCGCGCCGGAGGCGCCGTGGCCGAATCGAGCGGTGCACGAGCCAAGTCGTTGCGGGACTTTATCGGCACCATGAGCGGCCGGAAAAGCTAGGATCTGGCGCGGCGGTGATTCCGGCCGCCGCGTTTTTCACCGCTCGCAATCCCGATAAAATGAGAGAGGAGCAAAAATGTCTGACCAGGACAGTCCGGACCAGGACAGCTCAGACCAGCACACCTTGGAAGGTCAGGTCGAACGGGCCAAGCGGTTGCGCGAGCATATCGAGAGCCTCAAGTCGGGACGTCCCATCGAGACCCCGGAACATCCCAAGTCGCTTCGAGAGCAAATCGATGAACGTACCGACGACAATCCCCCCAATCCGGCCGGCGAGTGGCGCTAGTCTCACTGAATTCCGAGATCCCGTCATCGCTTCTAAGTAACAGCCGCAAAACGGAGTGCGGCGGCTTCGTTGATTGGGCGTATTGAGGGAGCCGTCGCACCCTTTGCGGGCTAGCTCGGATGCACTGGCTTGACGGGGAGTGATTTAGCTCCCTACAATTAAGTAGTGTCCGTATAAGGAGGCCATATGTTCCGATCCATTGGCTTGCCTGAACTGGTAGTCATTTTGGTAGTAGCCGTTCTGCTGTTTGGCGGAAAGAAAATTCCCGAAGTGGCAAAAGGTTTGGGTGAAGGCATTAAGAACTTCAAGAACGCTCTGAAGACAGAGGAACACGACGTCGACAATAAGAAGCAGGCGTAAGGCTTCCTGGATTTGCTCGCACTCTGAGCGGACCTAAATCGACTTTAAAAAGTAGAACCCCCGCGAGGCTACGCGGGGGTTTGTATTTTAGGCTAGAACCAAACTGCAGAACTACTGCTTCGGCCCTGAGTTACTTTTTCTTGGGCGGTACGATCGCGTCTTTGACGGCCTTCGCTACCCGGAACTTCACCACTTTCTTAGCGGGGATCTTAATGGCCTCGCCGGTCGCGGGATTCCGTCCCATGCGCGCCTTGCGGTCCACACGCACCAGGCGGCCGATGCCGGGGATCACGAACATGCCGTTCTTCTTGGTTTCGCGAACGGCCAGCTCAGAGAAACTTGTGACGAACTGTTTGGCTATCTTGGTGCTTGTACCGGTGGAGCCGGCCAGTTCCTTGATCACTTGCGTCTGCGTCAACTTTGCTGCTGCCATGTACTTCTCCTTATC
Source organism: Bryobacteraceae bacterium (assembly GCA_052148835.1). GTDB lineage: Bacteria > Acidobacteriota > Terriglobia > Bryobacterales > Bryobacteraceae > Palsa-89. The sequence goes on along the minus strand of JBKQHJ010000204.1, from coordinate 3,237 downwards.
TCTCTCTTAGGTCTGATTGTGCTGATCTGGGTTCTTCCAATTTCGACCGCGGTATCCAAAACATAACCGCGCTGAATTGTTTCCTACCAAATCATACGAGATGACAATCCGGTTGTAAAGAGAAGAATGCCTGAAATCCGCATTTTCCCTCAGTTTTCTGAGGGTAGCACGTCTGGCAGGCCGATGGAATGGGCTTTTCGAGCGAACACGCCGTCTGAAAGACTGTTTTTACGCGGTTCGAGCCGTATTGGCAAAATCCGCCTGCTCGCTCGCGGCGCTAATCGGCGAGCCCGCGGCTAGCCCGAGCTGCAGGCGCAATTGAGCGTCTAAGCGGTCCGCCAGCGCGGAATTCTCCACCAGAAACGTACGCGCATTCTCGCGCCCCTGGCCGATGCGCTGGCCATCGAAGCTGAACCACGAGCCGCTCTTTTCCACCAGTTCCTGAGCCACGCCCAGGTCGAGCAAATCCGCTTCGCGCGAAACGCCCTCTCCATATAAGATGTCGACTTCCGCTTCGCGGAAAGGAGCCGCTACTTTGTTCTTGACGATTTTCACCTTGGTCCGGTTCCCGACAACTTTCTCGCCGTCCTTAATAGCCGCCATCCGCCGCACCTCGGTCCGCACCGAAGAGTAGAACTTCAGAGCGCGACCGCCAGTGGTAGTCTCGGGATTGCCGAACATCACTCCTATCTTTTCCCTCACCTGGTTAATGAAGATCAGCAGTGTGTTGGTGCGCGCCACGGTCCCGGTCAGCTTGCGCAGGGCCTGCGACATCAGCCGCGCATGCAGACCCATGTGGCTGTCGCCCATTTCTCCGTCCAGCTCCGCCTTCGGCACCAGCGCGGCCACGGAATCCACCACCGCGACATCGATTCCGCCCGAGCCGATGAGCGCTCCCACGATCTCGAGCGCCTGCTCGCCGTAATCCGGCTGCGAGACGATCAGGTTGTCTATGTCCACACCCAGCTTGCGGGCGTAACTGGCGTCCAGGGCGTGTTCGGCATCGATGAACGCCGCCGCGCCCCCAACCTTCTGCGCTTGCGCGATCACCTGCAAAGCCATCGTGGTCTTGCCGCTGGACTCGGGACCGAAGATCTCGACCACCCGGCCTCGCGGGAAGCCTCCCACGCCCAGCGCGTTATCCACCGAAATGGAGCCGCTCGATATCACCGTTACAGGCAGCACATTGCGCGACCCCAGACGCAGCACCGATCCCTTTCCGAATTGTTTGTCCATTTGGCTGAGCGCCGCGTCAATGGCGCGTTGGCGGGCGGCATTGTCGCTCGATTTGGGGTCCATGAGTTTGGTGTCGATGAGTGTGGTTTGGTCTTTCACGGCGAATTAGTGGACCGTATCGTCCGATCGTCTCACTGAGAAACGTGGAGGGTACGATACTGATAGCAGGATGATCTCAACTTCTCCCGCTATCCGCGCCCCTCGCGGCCGCGAAATTTCCTGCAAGGGGTGGATTCAGGAAGCCGCCCTACGGATGCTCATGAACAATCTCGATCCGGAGGTGGCCGAGAAGCCCGAGGAACTCATCGTGTATGGTGGCGCCGGGCGCGCCGCGCGGGACTGGCCGTCCTTCCACGCCATCGTGCGGTGCTTGCGCGAGCTCGAAGGCGACGAGACCCTGCTGGTGCAATCCGGCAAGCCGGTCGGCGTTTTCCGCACCCACGCCGACGCCCCGCGCGTCCTGCTTGCGAATTCGAACCTGGTCGGCCACTGGTCCAACGACGACGAGTTTCATCGCCTGGAGCAGCTCGGCCTCATTATGTATGGTCAGATGACCGCCGGCTCCTGGATCTACCTCGGCTGCCAGGGCATCCTGCAAGGGACGTTTGAAACCTTCGCCGCCGCCGCGGAGAAGCATTTTCAAGGTTCGCTAAAGGGACGCCTCATCGTCTCCGGCGGCATGGGCGGGATGAGCGGCGCGCAGCCGCTCGCGGCCACGCTAAACGGGGCCTGTTACCTCGGCGTCGAAGTGGATCCGGCGCGCATCGAGAAGCGCCTCAAAACCGGCTATTGCGATCGCATCGCATCGAATCTAGAGGAAGCGCTCGCTGTGATCGATGCAGCCCGCGCGCGCGGGGCGGCGATCTCGGTGGGACTCGTCGGCAACTGCGCCGACGTCATTCCCGAACTTGCGCGGCGCGGCATCGTGCCCGACATCCTGACCGATCAAACCAGCGCGCACGACCCGCTCTCGGGCTACGTCCCCAATGGCATGACGCTCGCCGAGGCGCTCGCGCTGCGCGTTTCCAATCCCGACGAATACGTCCGGCGCTCCATCCCCGCCATGGGACAACACGTGGAAGGCATGCTGGCGTTGAAAGAAATGGGTGCCGTGACGTTTGATTACGGCAACAACATTCGCGCCCAGGCCAAGCGCGCCGGCGTCGCGAACGCTTTCGACATCCCCGGTTTCGTGCCCGAGTACATTCGGCCGATGTTTTGCGAAGGACGCGGGCCATTTCGCTGGGTGGCTCTATCGGGATCGCCCGCCGACATCCACACCACTGACCAGCTAGCGCTCGAAATGTTCCCCGCCAACGCCACGCTGCAGCGCTGGCTCGCGATCGCCCGCGAACGCATCCAGTTTCAAGGGTTGCCCGCGCGCATCTGCTGGTTGGGCTACGGTGAGCGCGCCGAGTTCGGCCTGGCGATGAACGACTACGTGCGGCGCGGAAAATTAGAAGCGCCCATCGTCATCGGGCGCGATCATCTGGACGCCGGGTCCGTCGCTTCGCCCTATCGGGAGACCGAAGCCATGCGCGACGGATCGGATGCCATTGCCGATTGGCCGCTGCTCAACGCGCTCGTCAACACCGCGGCCGGCGCGTCCTGGGTGTCCATTCACAATGGGGGCGGCGTCGGCATCGGATACGCGCAGCACGCGGGAATGGTAGTAGTGGCCGACGGCACCGAAGCCTGCGACCGGCGCCTGGAGCGCGTTCTCACCACCGATCCTGGAATGGGCGTCATCCGTCACGTGGACGCCGGATATCCCGAGGCTATCGAAGTCGCGCACGAAAAAAACATCCGCATCCCGATGGATCCTTCTCGGAAAACGGCTTCGTGAGAACCATCGTTACCAATTGCGCGCAACTGGTGACGCTCGCGGGCCCGGCCGGTCCCCGTGTGGGACGTGCCATGCGCGAACTCGCGATTATCGCCGATGGCGCCATGCTGATCGAAAACGGCCGCATCGTTCACGTTGGCACGCGCGCGGAAATC
>JBKQHJ010000203.1:0-15031 GCA_052148835.1 Bryobacteraceae bacterium | reverse complement strand
AATACAACTGGAATGGGCACTCCGGAGCGCTCCAGATTGGGGGAAAGATTCGCAATGCGCACAAATTCTCCAACGATGACGACATCACGTACAACGCCAACAATCCCGCTTCACTTCCCCTCAGCATGTTCCCAATTGAGGAGACCGTGACCAACTACTACAACGGAACCTACAGGCCGCCGCCGGCTATCAAATTCAACTCAATTGAAAACTTTTATAACAGCAACCCCAGCGCGTTCACGGTGAACTCCATCCAGACGCTGGTAAACAACGTCGGCGGGGATTACGACCTGGTGGAGCGCATTGGCGCGGGCTACATCATGAACGTCATCAGTTTCGGCCGGTTTCGTCTAAACACCGGTGTCCGCTTCGAAAGCACGACCGAAAACGTGTTTGCTCCTGTGCTGTCGCAGGACGATCAAGGGAATTTCCTTGGCGTTTCGAGCTTGACGAAAAACTTCACCTACGTGGATGTACTGCCCAGCGCTGCACTGAGCATCACGTTGGCGAGTAATTCCGTGCTACGGCTGTCCTATGGCCGGGGAATTGCGCGGCCGCAATTCGGCGACTTGGCGCCAAATCTAGCGCTAACCATATCGAGCCAGACCCCCGGGCTAAACACCGGTAACACCAGCAGCCTGGGCAATCCGAATCTGAAAGCCACATTTTCCAACAACTATGACATCCTCTTTGAGCAGTATTTGAAGCCTCTCGGTCTGTTTACGACCGGTTTCTTCTACAAAGATATTCGAGATCCGTACGCTGTTATCCAAACGGAAGGCGTGATGTACCCTGGCTTTCCGGAAAGCTTCATCCAGGATCAACCCGAGAACGCGGGCAGCGCGTACGTATGGGGCTGGGAGATAGCCTATCAACAGCGCTGGTCGTTCTTGCCAGGCGTTTTGGGAGGCTTGGGCTTCTCCGGCAACTATGCCTGGACCACTTCCGCCACATTTGGGCTCCCCGGCCGGTCGGATCATCCGCCGTTGTTGCGGCAAGCTCCCAATAACTGGAATCTTGGCCCAACCTATGCTCGCGGCAGACTTACCGTGACGATGGGCTTGACCTACAACGGCGCCAGCATCTATGCCTACCAATACCAGGATGGGGCGCCTCTCGGTCTGACTGGGCCCATGGGCGACAACTATTTGTACTCCCATCTGCAAGTGGACGCGCAGGGCAGTTATCGGATGCCCAAAGGATTCAAGTTAATCGTCTTCGGCGAGAACTTAACGAACGAGGTCTTCGGGTTCTACAACGGCAGCCCTATCTGGCCGGTCCAGCGCGAATACTATAACCGAACCATCGGAGCGGGCTTGCGCTGGAACTCATTGGAAAGATAGACGGATTGGGCGAGGTAAAATCACTCGAGGCTCACCGAACGCGTTTTTCGTATGTGGAAATGCTCGATAAGGCGAACAAACTGAAGGCAGCGATTCCGTGGGCGTGCTGCTTGGCCCTGGTTTCAGTCGCGCTCCTCGCTCAAAAGCCCAACTCCGCCGCGCTTCCTACCAGTCAACTCCTCAGCGAATCAGGACCCACGTTTCGGATCGCCGATGGCCAGTTGCCTAGCCCGCTGGTCTTAATTACCTACGGGGACCAGCGCTTCACCGACCCCACCGACACGCGGAAAACGAACCCGCGCGTTCGCCAATGGCTGGTGAATCAGATTGCGGCGGAGCATCCAGCCGCGCTGATTATGAATGGCGATGTTCCGCTGTCTGGAGAGGTTTCAAACGATTACGCGGTCTTTCAGGCTGAGACCAAGGCTTGGCGCGGCATGCGCCTGCGCGTGTTTCCCGTGCTGGGAAATCACGAGTGGCACGGCGATGCTCAGCAAGCTCTGGACAACTGGTGGAACGCTTTTCCGGAGTTGCGAAACCGGCGATGGTATTCCGCGCAGCTTGGATCCCGGCTCTATCTGCTCGCTTTAGACAGCGGCGCATCGTTGTTGCCCGGCAGCGACCAGGCTCGCTGGATCGAAAAACAGGTCGACGAACTTCCATCCTCCATCGATTTCGTCGTCGTGTCGCTGCACCATCCTCCAGTGGCCGACGTTCAACAACACATCGAAGTCGATCATAATCCACGGCCGAATGAAATCGCTTTACGAGACTACCTGTCCAAAGCCGCCCCGACGAGCCACGCAACTTTCCTGGTCAGCGCCGGGCACATCCATAATTACGAACGCAATGTGGTGGATAATGTCACCTATCTGGTCTCAGGAGGCGGCGGAGCACCACCTCATTTTGTGGAGCGCGGCCAGGACGATCGTTATCAAAGTATCTTGTTCCCGAACTATCACTACGTAAGGCTGACCCTAGAGGCAGACCGTTTGCATGGGGCAATGTACCGAATTGTGGACCCTGAGTCGGAGGAGTTAACCGTCGGACTCAAGGACCAGTTCGACCTGGTGGTAAAGCCACGCTGACTTCATGCACGGTCCTTATTGTTTCGCTGCCGCCGATATCCCAGCCGCGCCGCCGCCAACCGGAGTCCCGATAATGTCGCCCGACACCACCATCTCCACCCGCCGGTTCTTCTGACGCCCGGCAGCCGTGTCGTTCGACGCCACCGGATCGTCCTTGCCGAAGCCTTTTGCCGTGACGTTGTCCGATGCAAGGCCTTGGCCGACTAAATAATCGCGCACGCCGCCCGCCCGATTTTCGGACAACTTCTGGTTGTAGTCCTCGCTGCCGATGCTGTCCGTGTACCCGTCCACTTCCAGGCGCAGGCCGGGATGCGAAAGGATAATGCCCGAAATCTTCGCCAGCTTCTCACGCGCCGCCGGGCGCAAGGTGTACTTGTTGAAGTCGAACAGCACGTCCGACATGTTGACAATCAGCCCGCGCGCGGTGTCGCGCGTTTCCAGAATCAAGTTGAACTGCTGCAGCAATTGTTGCCGTAGCTGCTGCTGCGCCTGCTCGGCCTGAGCGCGCAAACGATCCGCCTCCTGCGCCTTCTGCTCGGACTGTTGCGCTTGCAAACGAGCCAACTCGGCCGCTTTTTGCTGCTCGTCGGCGCTCAGCCTGGCCTGTTCAGCCTTCAGCCGTTCCGCCTCTTCCTGCGCTCGCGCCGCGTCCGCCGCCGCCTTTTCCTCCGCTGCTTTCTGCGCGGCCTGCGCGGCCTGCGCGTCTGCTAGAGCTTTTTCCTTCGCTGCTTGATCCGCCGCGGCTCGCGCCGCCGCTTCCCGATCCGCCGCTGCCTGTTTCTCGCGTGCGATCCGTTCGTCCTCCTGACGCTTCAATGCCAGCAACCGGGCTGTCTCGGCGTTCTGCACCGCCTCGCGCGACGTCATGATCACCGGCTTCGCCCCCGCCTTGCGAGCCTGGTAAACTTCCGCTTGCCGCAGCAGACTGTCGGCGCTCTGATAAGTGTCCGGCGCGTATTGGTCCGCATTGGCCACTTGCGCGATCTGGACCGCGTTCTCGGCCTCCAGCAATTGCAGCGGTACGGCTTTATCGGTCTTCACCGCGTGGAACTTAGCGGGCGTTCCCGTCATCGTATACGAGCCGCGCTTCAGCAAGTCGTATTTCACGCTGGTCGTTTCGATCTTCCCGAGGGTATCCTCTCGCACAATGTTCTCCATCACCACCACGTCGCTCGGCTGGCTGACGCCGAAATACGGCTCGGCCGTCACGATCAGCGCGAACGCCTGCAAGTCCGTGGTGACGTCCAGATGCGAGCTTCCTCCATCCAGAACCACTTCGCCCAGATTCTTCGCGCGGCCTTCCGGCGTGATCGCCCAGAGCACATAGGTCAGATATTCGGGCCCGTATTGCGATGCCGGGAGCAGCTTGTGCATTTCCGTTTTCACTTCGATGTAACCCGGCCGGCTATTCACGTCGGCGTGGCCGGTCGCGTCGGGCGCCAGCGGCGTACCCCGCAAATCCACTTTCGTCCAGCCGCTGCGATGACGATAGCTCACCGCGTTCGTGGTCCGCTCCACTACCGTGACGCGGAAAATCGGTTGGCCGCCGTTGTTCTCGGGAGGCGCCGGAGCTTGCGCCCATAGGCCGACCGCCAGAAATGATCCTACTGTAAATAGTAGAATCGCGCTTCGCCGATTCATGCTGGGACCTCCTCGCCGCCTGCCGGGTTACTGGCGTCATTTTTTTTGCAACTATGCAGCCAATATGGAAGGCCTTTATTTTGCTTGGCCAGTAGCCTGCGGGCCATTCCGCCCTGCAAATTTTCCCTGCTGGTTTCGTTGGGAGTACCGGCCGTAACGATGGCGAAAGAGATTCAGATTTTCATATTCGTTCGCGAAAGGCGATGCTATACTGTAAAAAGTTGTAGCCTTAAGCGGGTGTTACGTGGCGCGCGGTATAGCTCGGGTTCGAAGTTTCGGTCTTCTCGCATCTCTCCTCCCGGTTGTTGGGTTGCTCTTTGTTGCGCCGGCTGCCCGTTCGGCCGATGACGACAAAGTCAACATCACTCCGCCTGCGAAATCAGCTCCCAAGACCGAACCAACGGTTCTCGAAGAGCGTGCCGGTAGCATTCGGGTGGACACCACCCTCGTTCAAATCAATGTGACGGTCACCGACCCGTTGAATCGTTTCGTTACCGGTCTTGAAAAGGAGCACTTCCGGCTCTTTGAGGATAAGATCGAGCAGAAGATCCGCGATTTCTCGAGCGAAGACGCGCCGCTCTCTATCGGGCTGGTGTTCGATACCAGCGGGAGCATGGGCCCCAAGTTGCAAAAATCGCGGCAGGCCGCGGTACAGTTCTTCAAGACCGCCAATCCCGAGGATGAGTTCTTCTTGATTGAATTTAACGACCGGCCGGAGCTGGTGGTTCCATTCACCGCCGATACCGACGATATCCAGAACCGCCTGGAGTTCGCGCAATCCAAGGGCAAGACGGCGCTTCTCGATGGCGTATACATGGCGATGAACCAGATGAAGAAAGCGCGCAACCCGCGCAAAGCCATTCTGATCATCTCCGACGGCGGCGATAACAACAGCCGTTATACTGAGAGTGAGATAAAGAACACGGTCCGCGAGGCCGATGTACAAATCTATGGAATCGGTATTTTCGAGCCCATCGGATCGCGCGGCCGGACTCCGGAAGAGCAGATGGGTCCCGGCCTTTTGAGCGAAGTCGCCGAGTTGACCGGCGGACGCAGTTATAATGTAGAGAATCTAAACGAGCTAGCTGACATTGCCGCAAAAATCGGAATCGAACTTCGCAATCAATACGTACTCTACTATTCATCCACCAACCAAGCCCGGGATGGGAAGTATCGTCATGTCAACGTTAAGCTGGTGCAGCCGCGTGGCCTTCCTGCGCTCAAGGCGTTTTTCCGCCTCGGGTATTATGCGCCCACTCAGTAGTTTTCTAACCCTGTCCCTGCTGGTTTCCTCTTGTCTGGTTTGGGCGCAAACGCCGCCGCCGAAGGCCGACAGTTCCTCCGATACTGCTGAAGAGCCGACTTTTCGGACCGATACGCGTTTAGTGATCTTGCCGGTCAGCGTCGTCAATAAGGACGGCAAGCTGATAACCGACCTTCCTCAGAAGGCGTTCAAGGTTTATGAAAACGGCGTCGAACAACCCATCAAGATCTTCCGCCGCGAGGACGTGCCGATTTCGCTCGGCATCATCATCGACAACAGCGGCAGCATGCGCGAAAAGCGCCAGAAGGTGGAGTCGGCGTCGCTCGATTTGGTAAGAGCCTCCAACCCCATGGACGAGGTTTTCATCGTCAACTTCAACGACGACCCGTATCTGGACGTCCCCCTCACCAACGACATCAAGAAAATGGAAGAGGGCATCGCACGTATCGATTCTCGCGGCGGCACGGCCATGCGCGAGGCTATTGACGGCGCGATGACCTATATAAAAAAGGAAGGCCATCGCCAGAAGAAAGTCATTCTGGTGATCACCGACGGCAACGATAATGCCAGCACCATCAGTCTCGAAAAGCTGGTGAGCCGCGCGCAGCAGAATGAAGTGCTCATCTACGCCATCGGTTTGTTAAACGAGGAAGAGCATCGCGAGGCGCGTCTGGCCAAGCGTGCGCTGGACTCCATCAGCCGCGATTCGGGCGGGCTGGCCTTTTATCCCAAGGGCCCGGCCGAGGTGGATGCCATCGCGCTGCAGGTGGCGCATGAGATCCGCAATCAGTACACCATCGCTTACTCGCCGACCGTGCAAGAGATGGACGGAAGCTTCCGCCAGATCAAGGTTACCGTGACCGGTCCCGGCCATCCGATAGTCCGTACGCGAACCGGCTATTACGCCACGCCCGACTCATCGCAAAAGAAAACCCTGACCCAAGTGCACTGATGCTGCGCTTTCTGTGGCGCGCCGCTAGGGGCTATCGGTTTTGTCCCTGGCGCAGTCCGTACTTGCGCTGGCGCATGGAAACGTACTGGGGCATTCCGGCGGAGAACATCGGCTTTTCCGATTTCTGGCGTTTTATGTGGCAGCACCGCCGCGACCTTAAGCGCTTCCTGGCATGGGCGGACCGGATGCCTAACTGAGCCGCGACCGTAAGGGAGTGGTCTTACTTCGCCGGCGTCGGCGTGGGCAGCGTTTGCGGACCGTTCGACGTGGGTTGCCCGCCGAAATACGATTCATTCAGCGTGACGGCCGTATGCGCTTTCACTTGATCCAAGGCATCTCGCGTCAGCTTCGGCTTCAGCTCTTTTTCGATCTGTGGCTTGGCTTCGTCGAAGCTTTTGGCATCGCGCGATGTGATCTTGATGATGTGATAGCCGAACTGCGTCTTGACTGGCTCGCTGACTTCACCCACCGGCAATGAGAACGCGGCTTGGTCGAACGGTCCCACCATTTGTCCACGTTTGAAGGCGCCCAGGTCGCCGCCCTTCGCTCCCGTTTGCGTGTCGTCCGATTCGGTCTTGGCTAGCGTCGCGAAGTCCGCGCCGCCTACAATTTGCTTCCGAATGTCTTGCGCCTTGGCCAGCGCCTCCGCCTCCGTTAGATCCTTCTGGTTTGGCTTCAGCGGCACCTTCGAACCCTTAAAGCGAATCAAGATGTGAGCCCCCTTCGCTTCCTCGAACTCATTTTTGTGGGTGTCGTAATACGAACGGAGATCGAGATCGGTGAAGTGGGTGTCGTCCTGTATCTTCTTGGCCAAGCTGTTGGCGAGAAAGCTGTCGCTCTGAATTTGCATCATCTGCTTGGCTTCGGCGCTTTCATCCAGCTTCCGCTTGCGCGCTTCCTGAGCCATGGTCTCCAAATCGGCGAACTGTTCAGCAACCTTCCGCCTGTCGGCCGCCGTCTTTGCCGGGTGGCCGCCTTCCGCCAAGGCCGCGAGCAGCACTTCGAATTGAGCGCGCGTCAGCGTTTGAGCGCCGATGGTAAGGACCACGGTGTCGGGCGCGACATTGTTATCGGGAGCGGTCACCGGGGCCAGCACCGGCGGAGCCGGGGTTCCAGGAGAGGGATTGGCGGGGGAGGGCTGCTGCGCCAGCATGGCGGCGGCGAGGCCGGAAAGGGTCAATACACGGACAAATGCAAATGATTTCATGCGTGCTTTTATTGTACCCGGTCCGGCTGGCCCTTCGGCGCGCGTAAACTAAAACCCCTAAACTAAAACCGTGCCGCGTTTTGGAGGAATCGAAGCCGGGGGATCCAGCTTTCGCTGTGCGGTCGCAAGCGGTCCGGACGACGTCGAGTTCGCCGAGTTTCCCACCACTACACCTGCGGAGACGATGGCGCGGGTGATCGATTTCTTCCGTGCTCGTCCCCCGGTAGAGGCCATCGGAATCGCGTCTTTTGGGCCCATTGATCCTAATCCGGAATCGCCCACTTTCGGCTATATCACGTCGACGCCGAAACTTGCGTGGAGGAATTTCGACTTCGCCGGAGCAGTGCGGCGCGCGCTAGGATCGCCGATTGCATTCGATACCGACGTCAACGCTGCGGCGTTGGCCGAATCCCAGTGGGGCGCCGCACGCGGCTGGCGTAGCTTCCTTTACGTCACCGTCGGCACGGGCGTGGGCGGAGGCGCGTTCATCGATGGCCGCTTGCTGCATGGCCGCCAGCATCCCGAAATGGGCCACATTCGCATCTCTCACGATCGCGCGCGCGATCCTTTCGCCGGCAACTGCCCTTATCATGGCGATTGTCTGGAAGGACTCGCCGCCGGGCCGGCCATTGAGGCGCGCTGGGGCCACGCGGGGTGTCGGCTTCCCGACGGGCATGCCGCTTGGGACCTCGAAGCCGAGTACCTGGCGCTCGGCATCGTGTGCTGGACCTGCACGCTCTCGCCTCAGGCCATCGTGCTGGGCGGCGGCATTATGCAGCGCGAGGAGCTCTTTCCCAAGATCCGCACCCGGGTCGGTGAGTTGTTGAACGGCTATCTGCAACCGCCCGAGATCGTGCCTCCCAAGCTCGGCGCGCGCGTGGGTGTGCTGGGAGCCATCGCTCTGGCGGCCGGCGTCCGTGTAGCGTAACGAACCCCCTGCACGCGTCCGCTAGATTTCGCGTCATAATTATAGTCATGGAGCAGCTTCGCATACGCCGCCGCGCTCGCGGCTTCTCGCTAATCGAGCTTCTGATCGTCATTGCGATCATTCTCATTATTCTGGCCATCGCCGTGCCCAAGTTGGGCAACGCCCGCATGAACGCGAGCGAAATGGCGGTGATCCGTGAGATGCAGACCATCAATACCATGCAGACGCAATACATGTCGCAGTTCGGACGTTTCGCGACGACACTCGCCGAACTGGGGCCGCCCACCAGCGGCACAGCCGGTCCGCAAGCAGCCGACTTGATTCCCGGTTCGCTATCGGGCGGTGACAAGGACGGTTACATCTTCACGCTCACTGGAACACCTTCCGGTTACACTCTGAATGCCAATCCTAAAGTGTTCAATACGTCCGGGCGGAGGACCTTCTACTCGGATCAGAATATGATCGTCCATCAGAATTGGTCCGCCGAGGCGGCTACCGCCAGTAGCCCCGAGCTCAAATAGCGCTATACCTCCGTTCTAAACATTTCTGGTATCGGCTTAACCTCCGGCGTAAATCATTTTTCAGCGTTCATGTTCGCTTTTGGGAACGCGTGTTCATGTGTGGGAATAGCGCGCGGCAGCCTCTCTTTTTGGCAACCTTTTCTTCGCGGGAGGAATCAATCGAGCAAACGAAACAGTCTCGAGGTGCGTACATAACTTTATGAGTGTTGCTGAGGCGGTCTTGAAACCAAGTAGTCATTGTCCCGTGACGGACGCCGCTGGAGACGTCCTCCGCCGCCGCGAAGTGGCGGGATTTTCTCTCACCGAGGCTCTCTATGCGGCAGGCACGTCGCTCGCGCGGCATTGCCACTCGCATTGCTATCTCACTTTGGTTCTTTCCGGCAGCTACAGTGAAAAACATTCGCATCGGGAATTTCACTGGGGTGAGGGCGCGTTACATCTTTTGCCGGCCGGAGAACACCATGAGAATCGATTCGAAACGGCGACGCGTTTGCTGCGCGTGAAGATCGAGCCGGCGGCGATCCAGGGCTGGGGCGCCGAACACGCGCGCTTCCTTTCGGAGCCGCGCGAAATCACGGGATCGCTGTCCACCTGGCTTGCCAATCGGATGCTGCGTGAATTCCTGTCGCAGGATGACGTGGCGTCGCTGGCCATAGAAGGCGTGTTGCTCGAAATGCTGGCGGAGAGCGCGCGCTCCTCCAACGACGCGCACGCATCGGGTGCACCGAGTTGGCTCAGACGAGTCCACGAAGTGCTGCAGGATTCCTATCTCGACGCGCCTGGTCTCACTACGTTGGCGGGCATCGCCGGTGTTCATCCCGTGCATCTTTCGCGCGAGTTTCATAAGCACTATCGCATGACCGTGGGAGAGTACATCCGCAAGCGGCGCGTCGACCATGCTTCCGAACTTCTGTCGAAGTCCGAGCTTTCCCTGGCCGAAATCGCCAGCGCCTGCGGCTTCTCCGATCAAAGCCACTTCTGCGCGCTGTTCAAGAAGCACTCCGGCATGACACCAGCAAGGTTTCGCAGGATGTCGGCCGAAGGGCCGCGTCGCCAGGCGGAGCTGGTCCGTTAAACTTTAAACCCACCAGGCTATCGCCGGCTTCTCCTGAATCGCGATGTCGTTCAGAAATCCCGCGGCTTTTGCCAGGCCTTCCTCCGCCGACATCAACGAATCCTCGTGCTCGATGGAAAGCACGTAATCGTACCCGTACATGCGCAATGTGGAAATAAATTCCTTCCACCAGCCGTAGGCGTGCCCGTATCCGACCGTCCGAAAAATCCAGGATCGGTTGCGTTCGTCGGTATATTTCTTGGTGTCCAGCACTCCGGCCTTCGGCAGATTCGCGGCGTACATCTGAGTATCCTTGGCGTGCACGTGAAAAATGGAATCACCCAGCACCCGGATGGCTGCAATCGGATCGATGCCCTGCCAGAACATGTGGCTGGGATCGTAGTTGCAGCCGACGCTCGGGCCCGCGATCGAACGCAGCTTCAGCAGTGTCTCCGGGCTATACGCTACGAATCCCGGATGCATCTCGATGGCGACTTTGACGCCGTGATCGGCGGCGAACCGCGCGTGCCTGGTCCAAAACGGCGCGACTTTTTTCTCCCACTGCCACTCGAGAACATCCAGGTATTCGGGCGGCCAGGGGCACGTGATCCAATTCGGATATTTTGCGCTGTTGCTGTCGCCGGGGCAGCCAGAAAAATCGATCACGACGGGTACGCCAAGCTTCTCGGCCAGGCGCACGGTTTTCCGGCTGGTCTCCTGGAACGCTTTGGCCAGAGCCGCGTTCGGATGCAGCGGATTTCCGTGACAGCTCAGGGCGCTAATGGAAAATCCGCGATCTTCCAGTTGCAGCTTGAAATCCCGCAGCGCATGGCGATCGGTGAGCATCGCGAGCGGGCAGTGCGGATCGCCCGGGTAGTTGCCCGTGCCTAATTCGACGGTGTGAATATTCAAGCTTTGGAGCTTGTCGAGTACCTGGGTCAGAGGGAGCTGGTTGAACAGCGCGGTGAAAACGCCGATTCTCATCGAAATATCATTATACGGACGCCTAACGACGGCGCCCGGCGCCACGTCCGGCCGGAGGTGACGGCAGTGGCATGGAGCTGTTTGGCCAGGGTGAGGCAAGCCCGATCGCCGAGCGACAGGCCGTGCGATTTGTTGTATCGAGAAAACTCCACGCTCCGGTATGCCATTTCTTCGGTCCAAGCTTCGGCCGTTAGTTCCAACGGCGCAAGGTACTCTCGCGCGGCTTTCGCGGACAATATTGTCTAGGCACGACTGTGCCGGATCACCAGCGCAACTAAAACCGAGGAGCCTAACAAGCACTCAGTCATCGAGATCACGGTGCGCTTCCTCGCGTCGTTCTCGTATCAGCTCCTCCGACAACAGTTCGCCCTTCTTGCGAAATCGCGAGAAATAAGCTTGAGCCGCGCGGAGCGCTTGCAATCTGGTTCTAAGAACCAGTTGTTGGTTGTCGACGTGCGCGACGAGCTCCGAGCCCTGCTGCAGTTTGAGCTGCCTTCGAACCTCGGCGGGAAGCCGGATTCTACCCGCTCCGTCGACTCTTACAGTGAATCGCTCCATATTGCTACCTTTCCACATTCCTATCCCGCCGCGCTCCGATGCTCGATCCCCAACTGCTGGCACTTCTTATAAAGATGGCTGCGCTCCAGGCCGAGCGCCTTCGCGGTGTCCGTCATCTTGTAATTGTGCTTCTTCAGTTCGCTGAGAATAATATCTCGTTCATGGGTGTCCATTCGTTCCGCTAATGGGCGTGCGTCGGCGTTCTCGGCGGCAGGCGCGGCGGCCGCACTTGCATCGAACGGAAGCGCCAGGCGAGCGGTGGCGGCGTCCACTTGGTCGTCGGTCAACAGCAACAGCCGTTCCACTACATTCCTGAGCTCTCGCACATTGCCCGGCCACGAGTAGCGCTCTAGCTCCGCATAAGCCTCCGGCGCGATCTCGCGCGGCTTCCAATCGTTTTGTTCCGCGACAGCCTGCGCGAAGAAATCCACCAGTAGCCGGATATCGTCGCGGCGGTCGCGCAACGGAGGCAGCAGAATCGGGAATACGAAAACGCGATGATACAGATCCTGGCGAAACTCGCCTTTGCGCACAAGTTCCTCCAGATTGCGGTGCGTGGCCACGATCACGCGCACGTCGACGGGGATGGCTCGGTCGCCGCCGATTCGTTCCACTTCCTTCTGCTCCAGCACTCGCAGCAGCTTGGCCTGCATCAGCGCGGGCATATCGCCGATCTCGTCCAGAAACAACGTCCCGCCGTGCGCCTGTTCAAACTTGCCGAGGTGACGCGTGGCCGCTCCCGTGAACGCGCCTTTCTCATGGCCGAACAGCTCCGATTCGATCAGCTCCGCTGGCACGGCCGCGCAGTTGAGCGTGATGAAAGGGCCATTGCGGCGCTGGCTCTTCTCATGCAGCGTGCGCGCGATCAGTTCCTTCCCGGCTCCGGTTTCACCCAAAATCGCGACTCGGGTCTCGCTCGCCGCTACCCGTTCCACTTTCGCCATCATGCTCTGCATTACCGCCGATTTCCAGATCAATTCCTGCTTGCCCGCGCGCTGGCGGAGCCGTTTGTTTTCGTCTTCTAGACGCGTTAGCTTCACCGTGTTCTCAACCGTGACCAACAGCTTTTCGGTTGAGAGCGGCTTCTCGAGAAAATCCACCGCGCCCAGCCGCGTCGCCCGGACGGCCATTTCGATGCTGGCTTGGCCGGAGATCATTACCACCGGCGTCGGCACTCCCGCAGCCTTTAGTTCGGCGAGTAGCGTGAGCCCGTCCTTGCCTGGCATCACGACATCGGAGAGGATCACATCGAAACGCTGCGCCTTGGCGAGTTCGAGCGCGCGATCGGCTTGGTCGCACACCACCGCTTCATGTCCGGCCAGGCGAAAAGCCCGCGCCAGCGATGCCAGCGTGTTCGCGTCGTCGTCCACCAGCAGCAGTTTGCTCATGTCGTCGCCTCAACCTTTAGTTCGATTCGAAAGGTCGTCCCTCGGCCCGGCTCACTATGTACCGTGATCGTGCCTTTATGATCGCTCACCACGGACTGCACGATGGCCAAGCCGAGCCCGGTGCCGTGTTGTTTGGTGGTGTAATACGGCGTGAAAAGACGATCGCATTCTTCCGGTGTCAGGCCTTCCCCCGTGTCCGACACTTCCACCGCGATCTTGCCATCCTGCCGCGACGTTCGCACGGTCAGCACTCCACCTTGCGGCATGGCGTCCAGCGCATTCAAAACTAAATTCCTCAAGGCTCGCCGCAACTGTTCCGGATCGGCTGGGACTTGGCCCAAGTCCGCATCCAGCTCGAGTTTGGTTTCGACCGGCGAATGTCCCGGCGCCCGAAGCTGTGCTTCGAAAAGCTGAATCACTTCCCACGCGATTTGATTCACGTCCACCGGTTCCAGTTGCGGCGCGGGCATCTTGGCGAAATCGCTGAAGCGTCCGATGATGGTCTTCAAATGCCCCAGCTCGGCGAGCAACGTCGTGGTGCTCTCGCGAAACACCTCGTCGAACTGCTCGGGTGAACCGTCGCGTGCGCGCTGCAAATTCTCAATCGTGATCTGGAGGGGAAACAGCGGATTCTTAAGCTCGTGAGCCAGCCGGCGAGCCAGCTCGCGCCACGCCGCCACGCGTTCGGCTTGGATCATGCGGTCGCGCTGTTCCAGCAACTGCTGAGTCATCGCGTTGAAATCCGCCGCCAGCCGTCCCACTTCATCCGATGACGAAACCTTTGCGCGCGTGTCCCATTTTCCTAACGCCACTTCGCGGACGCTCGACGCCAGATTGCGCAGCGGACGCGTGACGCGCGAAGCCGTCCAAAAGCTGAGCATCAAACCCAACAGCACGCCCGCAAGGCCGACGGCCGCCGCCGTTCCTTGAATATATCGCTTGAGACTGGCGAGCTCGGCGCGGGAGTTTTCAATGAGCAGGATCGCGAGCAATTGCTGGTCGCGGCCGAAGAGCGGGATGGCGGTGGTGCTGGCGTCATCGTTTACTTGAGTGAGTTGGCGCGGCTGGCGGCGAACTTCGTCCACCAGCTTGTTCGCGGGCGCTAGCGGCTCGAAGTTGCGATAGAGATCCAGGCGCTCGCTTTCAATGGCGGGCAGCGATTCCAGAAACTCCTTGTCCAGCCGCTGGCCGCCAGCCACGTACAGCGTACCGTCGCCCGCCTTCACGCTTCGCACGGTGATCAAACCGAGCGCCGAGCCATCGGCCAGATCTTCTTTCTTCAAGAACACCCCCTGCGCGTTCCAATCCACCGGTGCGGCCAGCCAGTCCTCTTTGTATCCGAAGCGGGCCGGCCACTCGGCCGAGCTGATGATCGCGCCATCCGGCCCTACGAGCTCCAGGAAATCCAGAGATTGCTCTTGCGCCAGCGTCTGCGCCTCGGCGTAGTATTGCGAGGTGTCCAGTTGTCCGCCGAGGTTCACGGCCAGGCGCTGGACCGCGTCGGAATCGGCCACTGCTGCCACGCGGCGCGCCACGTCCGCGCCCCGCCGATCCATCTCGCGCTGCAATTGAGTGACGAGAGCCGCGGTGCGCTGTGCGTCCCTACGTTCGAAAGATCGGCTGACTAGCGCCGAGACGACCGCTGCGACAATCCACACCGCCAGAACCACGGTCGCCGTGATGCTCAAAAAGATTTTCGTTCTAAAACTCACGGCGCGATCCAGGCATCTTCCAGATGCAGCGTGAACGGATCGGCGTTTCTTTGAAAATGGACGTGCGGCGCAATGCCGTAGGTCTCGCGTAAATGCACCAGCGGGATGATCCGATGGTCAGCTAACAACAGCTTTTCGAGTTGGTATAGAGTCTCGGGATTGGAGGAATCGATCTCGCGCGCGCGATTGCCCGCTCCCAACCGCGTTGCGATGCGCTTGAGTCCATCGGCCGCGTCGGTGGATTCGAGCGGAAGTTCCAGTAACCGCAAATTGCCATTCCCTGTCGACGCCGGCTGGATCGCGATCCCGACATCGCGCGCATTCAAAGCAACGCGCTCGGCCACCGATCGCAGGAACAGATCGTTCGGCGGGTAGCTCAGACTAATCTGCC
>JBKQHJ010000202.1:0-5176 GCA_052148835.1 Bryobacteraceae bacterium | reverse complement strand
CTGGTGACTGGTAGCGGGTGGCTAGCCCCCTTCCCGGCTGGGAACCCTCGTCGATCGTCCGCTGCAGGAACCCTCGGCGCGTGGCCCGGGACCCGTTCGACTCGTCCGCCCCAGGCGAACTCGCTCAGGGCAGGCTTTGCGGCAAAGAGGCAAAGAGAAAAGCTCTGTTCGGGCCGGTGCATCACCGGGCGAGCAGAGCTTTGCTTGTTCTCAGGTTAGGAGTTTTGCGCAGCAGGTTCAAGCAAATTCGAAGGGGCGCACAGTACGAAGGTCATGAAGCGCCGCAAGCCAAGGCGAGCTGCCGAGACGCCTCGAGGTTCGTTCAGTTCGCTGTTGGCCTGTCTATGGAGTCGACGACGAGCGTTTCGACTGCTCCCTTCTGAGGCTCGAGCTTCAGGCCAAGCTGCTCCTGGAGTGCCGTGAATAAGCTCGGAGCAGAATCGTCGGAGCCTGGCGGAGGAAGTGTGCCGCCGTTTGGTCCGCTAAAGTTCTGCGCCGTCGCCTCAGGCGTCCACCTGAGCGTCCAGTCGTAATTGCCGGTGAGCCCTGTTTTGTTGACCACAACACGATCGCCGATCTCGGGCATCAGGTCAGGAATTGCCGCGGCAAATTCATCCAGGGAAGAATTGACGCCTCGGAGTTCACCACTTTTGCTCTCCATGATCCCACTCCGGGTACCACCACCAGCTAATAATAGTGGCCCGGTTGATTTCGTCAATTTCGGTCCTCCTTTCGCGGTCACGAGGGCGTAGACGGGGATCTCCCTCGTTTGATAGCTCACCCTAAGGTGAAAACGATCCGCCAGAAGCGCCTGCACCATGAGTTTCGCCTGCCGAGTCCGTTGATCCGGAGACAGCTTATCCAACGCCGCAGTCGTGATCTCATCGGCTTTCGCATCGATGTCGTAATCAGCTGCATTCACCCATTCGGGGTATCCGGAAATCTGCGAGCCGGACTTGAGGTCATACGCGAACATGATGACGTCTTTGACGGGCACATTCTCTGCTCTGAACCTGCCGGGAGACGTAATTTCTCCGCGGTTTGGTTCCCGCCCGCTACTCGGCTTGACTGTTGCCACCTCAAAACTGAATTCCGGCTTGCTCCCCGAATTCTGCAACAGGGCGGCACTGACGCGCGGTACATCAACAAAGCCAAAAAGTATCGGGCTCAGAACGGCCAAAGCAGTCAGACCAATGAGAAGCAGTTTGTGCGTGCGCGTAAGGCAGGGAACGGGGCTGCCTGACACGATCCGGCGCACGCGCTGCGCAAGATCCGATCCCGAGATGCCGGACGCGAAGGTTCCGGGAGACCCCGCAGAAAATCTGCATGCGCAGAGGACACCTTCGGCGTACACCTGTGGCGCGACGCCAAGCCTCATTACGGCCTCGTCGCATGCACGTTCCCGTTCTTCCAGCAAACGCCTCTGCAGCCACCAGGCGATTGGATGGAACCAAAAAATCACCTGAACAAGCATGTGAAGGGCTGCGGTGAGATTGTCGCGACGCTGGGCGTGGGCGATTTCGTGCGCAATGATTCCCTCAATTTGAGCCTCATTCAGCCGTTTCGAAATTCCCAGAGGCCACACAAGCGTGGGTCGCCAGATGCCGAAGATACCCGGTTCAAGGGATGTGTCCGAAATCGCTATGGTAATTGGCCGCCGCATATTGTGGAGGGCGTGGACCCTCTGCAACACCGAGAATTCGAGGCCCTTCGTTGCCGGACGTGCATTTCGCAGACCGACGGCGATGCGTCGCCACTGAATGATCCAGCAGCAGAGCAGGATCAGAGATCCTGCTGCCCAGACTGCAGCGACGATGGAAAGAAGATGAACGGATTGATGCCAGGGTGCGAGCAAAGTGGTTTTTCCGGAGTGGGAAAGAGGAATCGGCGTAAACGTAAAAGGTTGGCTGACAACATCTAACGAGTAATAAGGCGCCGGCTGCAAGCCGATTTTCGTTCGATGCATCGACGCCAAAGAGCTTCCCAGTGAAAGGAAGACAGAGAAAGGAACGAGAAACTTGAGAGACGCCGCAAACCAGATCCAGTAGCGGGTTCGTGCCGGGATACCGCGCAGCATGAAGGCGAGGCCAGCCGCACAGAGAGCAAAGAGCGTGGACTGCCAGAGGTGGTTTCCAATCGACTGAGCAAACTCAGTGATCATGGCACGCCCCTTCCCTGGGACTTTGACTTCTGTTCTGCCCGATCCAAAAGGATCTTTTCTGCTTCCCGGACGTCGTCCAGGGTCAGATTGCCGGATTCAATCAGATGAGCCATGACAATCCTGAATCCTCCGCCCAGGAGGACGAGCAGGTCGTCGATGAGGCGCTTTTGCGCACTGGCGCGGGACAACGCCGGGGCGAAGGTGTGGAAGTTGCCGACCTTGCGAACTCGCCTGAGTGCTTTCTTTTTCTCAAGCCGGTAGACAGTGGTCTGCACGGTCGTGTAGGCCGGCCGGGATTTCTCCGGAAAAGCCTCCAGAATCTCGCGAATGGACAATTCGCCACCCGTCCAGAACACTTCCATGATTTGCAATTCAAGCTTCGTCAATTTCGGATTTCTGGTCATCTCTACTATCCAACACGGTGTACCTACTATCGTGATAGTAGATAAGAATGCGACAAATTGCAACGTCCAATCCCAACAGCGTTCCGCAATCGACCATTCGTGATTGAATTCCTGACGGCTCGGAACCGCTCTTATACTGGTGGTCAACGTTATGGATATCGTGGAACCACCGATGGATTCGCCGCCGAGCCAGCATTCGCGTTGGTTCGATTTCCGCTTAGCTGTGGCCGTGATTTTGCTCGTGCCGGCGATTTGGTTCAGCTGGAAGACGGTGGATGGCCTGGCCGCGCGCCGTCTGATGCGAACCGATTTGGCGGAGATCAGCAACGCGCGCTACGGAATCCTGAGCGCCGACCAATGGCGCAGCCTCATCGGCCCGATGCTCAACGCGCAGGTGGACAAGCTCGATCTGAAGGGACAGAGCAAGACGCTTCGGCCGATGGTGGAACGATCGCTGTACGCCTTGCTGGACAGCATGAAGACGCCGGCTGGCGGCAAGGCCGGCGCCAAGGCCGGCGCCAAGGCCACGGGCAAGCCCGGCGGAATCGAAGGAATGTTCGTGAACAAGATGATCGATTCGCTGCGTCCGCATGTGCCGGAGTACACCAACGTGGTGATGGCGGAACTAGCCAAGGCGCAAACGCAAAAGGCCTTCAGGGAGTCCATTCGCGGCGTGCTGGCCAAGGCGGTCGCAAACACGTTCGGCAATACGGACATGACCACCTATAACGCCATCCTGACGCACTATGGGTGCTCGGATGGCGCCAGTTGCGAGGAGATTCTTGGCAACAAGATCGCGGCAGCGGACAGGAAGTTGAATCGCTACTATCTGACGGTGCTGGCATCGGCGGCGCTGGGATTCATCCTGTTGATGGCCGGCAGGCCGGCGCTGGGGCGAGGCGCCGTTGTGGTGCTGATGTTGTTCTGCCTGGCGATGCTGGCGGGGGGCGTGCTGAGCCCCATGCTGGAGGTGTAGGTTCGCGTGACCAGGATTGACGCGACCCTGCTGGGCACGCCCATCGAGTTTCGGGACCAGTCGCTGTACTACCGCAGCAAGACGGTGTTTGAGGTGTTTGAGACGCTGATCCACATGGGGCGGCCGGAGATGACGGTGGTGGGCGTGCTGGTGATCCTGTTCAGCATGATCTTCCCGACGCTGAAGATGCTGGCGCTCGCGGCGAGTCTCTTCCGGCCAGCGCTGTTGCGCACCAACCGCCTGGTCAAGCTGCTGGCCTTCGAGTTATCGAAGTGGTCGATGGCCGACGTGATGGTCCTGGCGATCTTTATGTCGTTTGTCGCGTTCAATGGGGTGATCGGCAGCGCGTTTGATGGCTTGCGGACGGTGCCGAACGTGCAACAGGTCCTGATCCCGACGAATGCTTCGAAGATATTGCCGGGGTATTACTTGTTCATTGGATTCTGCGTGGGCAGCATCGTGCTGTCGAGAAAGCTACAGCGGGGGATCGCTTCCAGTTCCGCCCCCGCATCGAGCTAGAGGGGGCAGCGTTCCGCAGGGGCTGAAGCCCGTCTATTTGCGAGCTTTATGGCACGGCTGAAAGCCGTGCCCTGATACAAAACCGATTTTTTCCGCGAGTTGCAGAGCCGCGGCCCTTCAACCCTAGATGGTGTAAGCCGGGATCGTTCAAGAACGGGATGGTTTGAGGCGGAAGATCAGGCGGATTTGCGGAGGCCGAGCCAGGCGACGGCGTCGTCGGACCAGGCGTGATCGGTGGAGGGCCAGATGCCTCGCTTTTGCTGGAAGGTGCGGGGCATGCGGGCGCGGGCGTAACCGCGTTGGGCGGCGAAATCGAAGACGGCGTGGGGATTGCCGTTGATGAGCAAGGCGCATTGCTGGCCGTCGGGCGACCAGACGATCGAGAACGACGCGCGGCGGAGCCGATCCGGGGCGCTGCGCACGTCATACACAGGAAGAACGTCGAGGATGAGATTGTCGGCAGTCAAATCGACAGCGTAGAAATAACCGGCCTCGCCATCGTCGTCAAAAAAAGCACTGTAGGGACCGCCGGGCGAATCGTTCACCACAAAGACATTTCTTCCCGGGTGAAATGTTTGGTGGGCCATGGGGACTCCTGGCACCGTATGCAGTCATTCTGGCGCGGGTGGAGGGGCCCGTCAAGCGCAGATTGCCGGCGGCAAGCGGGTGAGTTCGAATTTTGTGGCAAGCGTAGACTCGGGGAATGAAGAATCCGCACATGGGCCAGCGAGTGTGGGCGGAGAAGCTGACGGGGACGTTCGTGATCGTATCGGTGGACGATCAGGGCTTTGCCGATATCCAGGCGATGGAGGGCAGCAGAATCGAAAGGCGCGTCCCGCTTGGACAGCTGCACGCGTTGGGCGGAGACTCGAGCCCGACATCGAGGGACTGAAAGGGGCGTTCTTCGTCCTGCTCCTCGGTCGTGCTCCGTTTGCAATCGAGTGCGGGGCGCTTACATCGAGTTCATGGTGGAGAGGAATTCGGCGTTGTTGCGGACTTTCTCGAGCCGGCTGATCAGCAACTCCATGGCTTCGACGGGGGACAGGGGATTGAGCACCTTGCGCAAAACCCAGGTGCGCGCGAGTTCGTCTTTGGGGATAAGCAATTCTTCTTTAC
>JBKQHJ010000201.1:0-13991 GCA_052148835.1 Bryobacteraceae bacterium | reverse complement strand
CAGCTTCGGTGCGTCCTTGCAGTTGTCCTGCGTGTCCTCATCCGAGGCGAATGCCAGGCCGCGGCTGAAGATCGGTTGAAAGGTATGGGTCCAGGCCGGGTAGGGCGGCGAGAACGTGGCCTGGCCTAGCACCTTCGGAGTGAAGCTCTGGGCGCGGCCGGCTTTGACTTCGGCGAGTCCGGAAATATCCAGGATGAACGCGCCGCCGTCGATGTAGGCGACGTACGCGCGATCGGGATGGTCCGGCCAGACTTCGGTTTGATGAGGCCGATAGCCATCGTCGAACTTGGGATGGCGCTTCGGCAAGCACTCGGGTAAACAGGTGTCGCCTTTCCGCGTACCCGGATACCACCAGCGGCCCACTTCGCGAGGATGCGGCGGATCGCGCAGGTCGACGATCATATAGAACTGGTCGTCATTGGGATTGGTAGGATCGAAGTCGGCGGCTCCGGTGGTCAGGTGCGCGAACTCGCCGTCCACGAACCACACGCAGTGGATGCCGCGCGAATTGGGCCCTGAGGTATCGAAGAAAGATAGTTCCAGATCCTCCAGGCGCTTCGCATTTCGGAGCTTGTCGAAGTTGGATACATCCAACACCCACATGCCGGCCGTCTTCTCGCCTTTGCGGAGCGCTTGATTGGCGATCACCAGCACGTTGCCGGAAAGGCCGAGCGAGTTGCAGCGCGTGATGCCGGGCGCGGGCGAGGGAAGCTGATTGATCAAGACAGGATTTTCGGGATGGGTGACGTCGACGATGCTCAGGCAGGTCTTTTGGGCCTCATGCGCGAGATAGAGAATGCGCTGTCCAGAAGGCCATTGTTGGATGGCGAGTCCCTCACCGCCGTCGCCGTTGCCCGCGAGATCGTTGTGGCCAACCAGGACCATGTTGTGGGATTCGGCCTGCGGTTGGGCGCTTACCGGGATCGCGATTCCGGCCAGTGCGATGACGAATAGAATGGACTTCAACGTGGCCCCCTATGTGGATCAAGTGGGATCATCCAATCGTCTAATATACTCCCAGTGGTGGCGACCGCCAGTTACCTCATAGGCTCCGATGTCGTCATCTAAGATGGACGAATGGCGCGCTTGGATCTGCGGAACTGATACGAAACATTGAGTTTGTCTGTTGACGCTGGGTTCTCGATTGCGATATACCTGACAGAGGGGGAGTAGTGCGTAGACCAAGCGGTTTTGCGGCCAGGCTGGGTGTTGGCGGAGTGGTGCTTGCGGGCGCAAGTCTCTTGCATGCACAGGCTGCGCCGGCCGCCTCCCAAACGACTTCGCCACAACACGCACTGATTCATCAGTATTGCGTTACCTGCCATAACGAAAAGGCCAAGACCGCAGGGTTGATGCTCGACAAGATGGACGTCGACCAGGCGGGCGAGCACGCCGAGACTTGGGAAAAGGTGGTGCGCAAGCTGCGCGGCGGCATGATGCCACCGCAAGGCATGCCGAGGCCCCAGCAGGCGCAGATCGACGGGTTGATCACATGGCTGGAGGCGTCGCTGGATAAAGCGAACGCGGCGCATCCGGAGCCGGGCCGCTCGCCGCTGCATCGGCTGAACCGGACCGAGTACGCGAACGCCATCCGCGATTTGCTGGACCTCAAGGTGGACGTGACGGCTCTGCTGCCGGCCGACGACGAGAGCAATGGGTTCGACAACATCGCGGAAGTTTTGCGTGTGTCGCCGTCGTTGCTGGAAGCGTATTTGGCGGCATCGCGCGAGGTGAGCGCGCTCGCGGTGGGCGATCCGAAGCTTGGGCCGGTCAGCGAGAGCATCCAAGTGCCGCCGGATTTGGCGCAGGGCGAGCAGATCGAAGGGCTGCCGCTCGGGACGCGCGGTGGAATCCTGATCCGTCACAATTTCCCGCTGGATGCGGATTACGAGTTCAATGTGATCCTGCTACGCAACATCGTCGGGTATTTGACGGGCCTCGAGTTTCCGCATCAGCTGGAAGTCAGCATCGATGGGGCGCGCGTATTTCTCGCGCCGGTGGGCGGCGAGGAAGACCTGAAGATGGTCGACACCAACCTGGCGCTGGCGGGTGACACGTTGGATGCGCGGTTGAAGACCAAGGTACATGTGAAGGCCGGGCCGCATGATGTGGCTGTGGCGTTTTTGCGGCGCGATTCCGCCGAATCGGACGAGCCGCTCCAGCCGTTCACGCGCGACTTGGATTTGCAGAACATGAACGGCATTCCGTTGATCGATCACGTGCAGATCACCGGGCCATTGAACGCGACGGGACCTGGCGACACGCCCAGCCGGCGGCGCATTTTTGTGTGTACACCGGCCAATGCCGCGGATGAAGTCCCGTGCGCGAAGAAGATTTTGGGGACGCTGGCGCGGCGGGCGTATCGAAGGCCGGTGACCGACGCCGATATGGAGACACTGCTGAGTTTCTACCAAGCTGGGCGAAATCAAGCGGCGACAAACCAGGGCAATTTCCAATCCGGGATCGAGAATGCGCTGCGGCTGATACTGGCGAGTCCAAAGTTCCTGTTCCGGTCAGAACCCGATCCGGCACACGTGGCTCCCGGCAGCGTCTATCACGTAAGCGATCTGGACCTGGCGTCGAGGCTGTCGTTTTTCCTGTGGAGCAGCATTCCCGACGACGAACTGTTGAACGTGGCGGCGCAGGGAAAGCTGAAAGATCCGGCGGTGCTGGATCGCGAAGTGCGGCGTATGCTGGCCGATCCGAAGGCCGAAGCCCTGGTGAACAATTTCGCCGAGCAGTGGCTGTTCCTGCGCAACGTGCAGAGCCTGGCGCCGGACGAAAATACCTTCCCGAACTTCGACGACAACCTGCGGCAAGGCTTCCGGCGCGAGACCGAACTGTTCTTCGACAGCATCGTGAAGGAAGACCGCGACGTGATGGATCTGCTGACGGCGAACTACACCTTCGTCAATGAGCGGCTGGCCAAGCATTATGGAATACCCAACGTCTATGGCAGCCAGTTCCGGCGCGTCACGCAGACCAACGATGCGCGGCGCGGGTTGCTGGGACAGGGCAGCATTTTGAGCGTGACGTCGTATCCGACGCGGACGTCGCCGGTGCTGCGCGGCAAGTGGATCATGGAAAACATCATGGGGTCGCCACCGCCGGCGCCGCCGCCCAACGTGCCCGCGTTGAAAGATCAAGCGCAGGGCGGCAAGGTGCTCTCGATCCGGCAACTGATGGAGGAGCATCGCAAGAATGCGCCATGTTCAACGTGTCACAAGGTGATGGATCCGCTCGGATTTGCGCTGGAGAATTTCAACGGCGTAGGCGAATACCGGACGAAAGACGCGTCGGGGCCGATCGACGCCTCCGGGCAACTGGCGGATGGGACCAAGATCGATGGCGTTGTGGGGCTGCGCGAGGCGCTGTTGAAGCATCCGGACTACTTCGTCGGGACGTTGACCGAGAAGTTACTCACGTACGCGCTGGGGCGGCCGCTGGAGTACTATGATATGCCGGTGGTGCGCGGAATCGTCGAGAGCGCGTCGCGGAACGATTATCGTTTTTCGTCGTTGGTGATGGGGATCGTCAAGAGCGAGCCGTTTGAGATGAAACGGGCGCTGGAAAATGATGGAGCGGGCGTAACCAGCGCAGCTTTTAACCGCCCTGTAAAATAGGAGATGTAAACAGGATCGCCATGTTCATTACCAAGACCCACCTTCCCCGGCGGACTTTCTTGCGCGGCCTGGGCGTGACGCTGGCGTTACCGTTGCTCGACGCCATGCTGCCGGCGCAGACGCTGCTGAAGAAGACGGCCGCGGCCGGTACCACTCGCATGGGCTTCGTTTACGTTCCGCACGGCGCGATCATGGACCAGTGGACGCCGACGGCGGAGGGTACGGCCTTCGAATTCTCACGAGTGCTGAAGCCGCTGGAGCCTTACCGGGATCGCTTGAACGTGGTGAGCGGGCTGGGCAATCGCGCCGCCGACAGCACCGCGGTGCATTCGCTGAGTCCGACAACTTGGTTAAGCGGCGTCCGGCCCAAGCCGACGCAGGGCGTGGACGCGTACGCGGGCATCACGGCCGATCAGATTGCGGCGCAACATATCGGGCAAGATACTCCCCTGCCCTCGATTGAACTGGCGACCGAGGATCATGCGGCGCTGCTGGGCGCTTGCGATCGCGACTATGGCTGCATCTACATGAACACGCTGTCGTGGCGCACGCACACCACGCCGATGCCGATGGAAATCAATCCGCGCAAAGCCTTCGAGCGGATGTTCGGCCAAGGCGGGACGGCGGCGGAGCGCGCGCTGCGTACCCAGCAAGACCGCAGCATTCTGGACGAAATCACCGCCGAAGCCGGCGCTTTGAAGTTGAAGCTAGGGCCGCGCGATCAGGCCACGGTGAACGATTACCTGGACAGTGTGCGTGAAATCGAGCGGCGCATCCAGCGCGGGAATTTCGATTCCACCGCGTCGCTGGAACTGCCGGTTGAGCCGGTGGGCATCCCGTACAATTTCGAAGAGCACATCAATATCATGTACGACATGCTGGTGGTGGCGTATCAGGCCAACATCACGCGCGTGTTTACCTACATGGTGGCGCGCGAAGAGAGCAACAAGACCTATCCGCAGGTGGGCGTGCACGACGGGCATCACGCCACGTCGCACCATCAGAATCTGCCCGAGAAGATCGAGAAGCTGGTGAAGATCCAGAACTATCACACCGGGCTTTTCGCGCGGTTCCTCGGGAAACTGAAGGACACGCCCGATGGCGACGGCAATCTGCTGGATCACTCAATCATCCTGTTCGGCAGCAACATGAGCAACAGCAATCTGCATAATCATTTCCCGCTGCCCAATCTGGTGGCCGGCGGCGCGTGCGGAAAATTGCAAGGCGGGCGGCACCTGCGGTACGAAGATCACACGCCAATCGCGAATCTGCTGCTGACGCTGCTGGACAAGGGCGGGATGCCGATGGAGAATATCGGCGACAGCACGGGCGAACTGATCAATATCTAACTGAGGCCTTCTATTGTTTATGCGGGCGATATTCCGCGGTCCACTGCTATTGGCTGTTGGCTGGTTGGCATACGCAGGCACGGATGCCGACAGTTCCAAGCTTGCGGATGCAGTGAAGGATGGCGACAATGCGACCGCCCTTGCGCTGCTGAAGCAACACGCCGACGTCAACGCGCCGGAGGCTGACGGCACGACGGCATTGCACTGGGCAGTGCGCGAAGACGATCGCGACATGGCGGATCGGCTGATCAAGGCCGGGGCGAATGTGAAGGCCGCGAATCGTTATGGCGTGACACCGTTGTATTTGGCCTGCGTGAATGGAAGCGCGCCAATGATCGCGAAGCTCCTGGAAGCGGGAGCGGACGCGAATGCGGCAACCACGGAAGGCGAAACGGCGCTGATGACTGTCGCGCGAACCGGCAACGTGGAGGCGGCGAAGGTTTTGCTCGCGCACGGCGCAGACGTCAATTCCAAAGAGCAATGGCGGCAGCAAACGCCGCTGATGTGGGCCGTGGCGGAGTCGCATCCCGAGATGGCGCAGGAGCTGATCGCTCACGGCGCGGATGTGAACGCGCGGCAAGTGGAGTGGCATTGGGAGCGCCAGGTGACCAAGGAGCCTCGCGATAAATGGATGCCGTTGGGCGGACAGACGCCGCTGCTGTTTGCCGCACGGCAGGGTTGCGTCGAATGCGCGCGAGTCTTGGTGAAGGCCGGCGCCGATATGAACGCTGTGGATCCGCACGACATGACCGCGATGGTGATGGCGCTGATCAACGGACACTACGATTTCGCCGCGTTTTTAATCGACCAAGGCGCGGACCCGAACCTTGCCGACGATACCGGCCGCACGCCGCTCTACGCGGCCGTCGACGACCACACGATGCCCGAGTCGAATCTTCCAGCGCCGCGCGAGGTTGATAACCGCCTGACCAGCATGGATGTGATCCAGGCGCTGCTCGCGCACGGGGCGAACGTGAACGCGCAATTGAAGAAGCAGACGCCGTACCGCACGAAAGTCGATCGCGGCGCCGACACCCTGCTGACCACCGGATCCACGCCGCTGCTGCGGGCGGCCAAAGCGGGCGATGCGGAAGCCATGCGGGTGCTGCTTGCCAAAGGCGCGGATGCGAAACTGTTCACCAAGTCCGGCATCACGCCGTTGATGGCGGCGGCGGGGCTGGGCACCAAGGAAGAAGACACCACCGGACGCAAGAAGACCGAAGCCGAAGCGATCGCGTCCATCAAGTTGTGCCTGGACGCGGGAGCGGACGTGAACGCTGTCAACAACCAGGGCGACACGGCCTTGCATGGCGCGGCGCAAAAGGGCTTCGATCAGGTGGTCGAGTTCCTGGCCGATCACGGAGCGAAGCTGGACATCAAAGACAAGCGCGGGCGCACGCCGCTCGACGCCGCGATGGGCTTGATGGGCAACGGCGGCTTCGATGGCTCGCGTCGCGATGTCCACGAGAGCACAGTGGCGCTGCTGCGAAAGTTGACGGGCGTTCCGGAAGCGAAAGTCACCGCCGCACCATAACGTACACCGCGGCTTTTTTGCCCGACACCAAAATATCGAATTTCCTTGATAATGCCAGTCGCTCATCCGCCGGCAGACTTTCGGCCGTCAAGATTACGAGTTTTCCATCTGGCCGGAGCACGCGCGCGAACTCGTGCAGCATCGCCGGATAGAACTCCGCCGTCGGCACGTCAACAAAGTGTCCCCACGGCGGGTCCGTCACGATTTTGTGAATGGACCCGTCCTCATAACGCGCGAGCTTCAACGCATCATCGCGCCGCACCACCACGCGCTTTTTGAGCCCCAGATCCTTAATCCGCTCCTTGAGAGATTCCACCTTCTTCGGATCGCTGTCGCTCGCGATCACCAAACCGGAAGAGAAGAATTTCGCGCGTTGGATCGGAATCGCACCCGAGCCGCAGAACGGATCGAGAAACAGCTCGTTCGGCGCGGGCTCGGACAGCCGGCATAGGATATTCGCGAGTTCCGGCCTCAATTCGCCCTTTTGAAGGCTCTTGTCGTAGGCCTTGTGATGACTCACGCGCAGAGCAAAGAATCCGTAGCCCTCGCTGCGTTCGAGCAGCCAGAACTCATGATCGGGCTTGCTGCGATTCGGCCGGAGCTTGGTTTTTTCGGCGACTCGCTTTTCGAGCGCCTCCATGATCTTGCTATCCAAAGGAACCAACTGATTGGCTAGCGATGCGATGACGCGAAACGTGCCGCGTGGTGGCTCGACATGCCAGGCCCGATCGTTGACAACCTCGGTCGCCATATCCTCTAAAGACACGCCCTCGAACCGCTTCAGAATGTAGAAGCTGTTCGTAACGAACGGGAGCTTCGCGACCAAATCCGGCCGCGCGTCCGTTTCGTAGGCGACCAAGCCGTCGAGCGACAACGTGATCTTTGAATCCGGCAAAGTGGCGCGCAACGCCTCCTCCACCGGTTGCCCCAAGCCAGGAATGAATGTCGAGTAGTAGGACTTCACAGCCGATTCCGCGCCTCGCCGTGAGAACATGAGGATTGGCGGACGCAAAGCTTAAAACAAAACTGCATGTCCTCATTTTGCAGCACCCGCAGGAGCCGGACAAAGAACTGGGTACCGCGCGGCTGGCGCACGAGGCCCTCGAAAACTCGACATTGCGCATCGGGCTCTCGTGGCCAAACCTGTCGAAAGCGCTCGGCCGGCCCGCGATTCACGGGAATTGGGGTGTGTTGTATCTCGGGGGAAAGGCGGAAAGCGCGAAATTGAAAGATACCCCTCTGGATCTTTCCAGTGCCCAACTGGATGGGATCGTAGTGCTCGACGGCACCTGGGCGCAGGCCAAAACAATGTGGTGGCGAAATCCCTGGTTGCTGAAGCTGAAACGCATCGCGCTGAATCCTTCGCGCCGGTCTCTCTATGGTTCACTTCGAAGGGAGCCGCGCCGCGAGTGCCTTTCAACCATTGAATCGATCGCCGAAGCGTTAACGGCGCTGGGCGAAGATCCAAAAATCGGTGACGCTTTACGGGGACGTTTTGCGGAATTACTGCAAAAATTCGGAGGCCGTCAGCCGGTGGCGCTCGACCAATCAACGTGAGATGATCTTGGGCAGGCAAGGAGGTCCGATGTACCTTCGAATTCAGCAGTGTGTGCTGGCGGCCTTGGCAACCGCGATCTTGTTTGGGCCCAGCCACGCGGCCACGCCGGCCAAAGACCAAAAGAGCTGGACGACGCCACGCACGCCCGACGGGCAGCCGGATCTACAGGGCTACTGGAGCAATGGCTCCTACATTCCGCTCGAGAGGCCGAAAGAGCTAGGCACGAAAGAGTTCTATACCGAATCCGAAGCGGCGGCCGTGGAGAAGAAGAAGATCGAAGAGGACCATAGCCAGGCCGCCAACGACATTCACTATGACAACGTGATTTGGCAAGGCGAAAAATACGCCAAGGGTGCGCCGAATTTGCGAACATCCATCGTGTTCGATCCACCGGACGGGCGCATTCCCCCGTTGTCGCCGGAAGGACAGAAGCACGCGGTGGAACTGGCGGCTTTGGCGCGCGATCGGGCAGCCGCCATCAGCGCGGAAACCCGCAACTTGGCCGAACGCTGCGTCACCTGGGGCGCCGACGGTCCGCCGATGCTCGGTTCTACTTACAACGCCAATTTCCAGATCGTCCAGAACGCGGATTCGGTGGTGATTCTCACCGAGATGATCCACTCCGCTCGCACCATTTGGCTGGATGGACGTCCGCACGTCGCGGCTAACATCCGCGAGTTGGGCGGGGACTCGCGCGGCCACTGGGAAGGCGACACGCTGGTGGTGGACACCACCAATTTCACCAATGAGACCAATTTCCGCGGACCGCCCGCCACCGCTCGTCAGGATATCTTCTCCAGCCCGCGGTTGCATGTCACGGAACGGTTCACGCGCGTCGGCGACGGCACGATCGTTTACCGGTTTACCATGGATGATCCCGGCACATGGACCAAGCCGTGGTCGGGCGAGATGCTCATGGAGAAGACCAAGGGGCCGATTTTCGAGTACGCCTGCCACGAAGGAAATTACGGGCTCGTGGACATCCTGGAGGGCGCCCGCCGCGCCGAGGCGAAGGCCCAGAAGAAATCGAATTAGTTGACCGCGCGCAAGTAAGCGAGAATCGCGTCCAGTTCGGCGTCGTTGTACGCTGCGATCACCGAAGAGTGGCGCCAGGCGCTGCCATCGGTGAACTTCACGGATCCGGGTTGGGCGCTTCGCTCCACCGGCGGGACCGACGTCAGATCGTAGAACAGGGTGCTCTGCTTGGCATCGCTGAGCACCAGGACCGGCATCGATTCGCCATCTAGAACGCCCATCTTCACGTTGGGCGTCGCCAGAGCTTTGAGCGCGGCCACCGAAACCGGCACTTTTGCGATGGGACCAGCCACGGAAATCCCGAGCCCGCCCACCTCATGGCAAGTGGAACATCGTCCAAAGCCACGCACGGCTTCGGTGAACAACCGCGCGCCGCGAGCAGCTTCGCCGGTGAGCGCGGGTCCTGAAGACGCTGTGCTGGGCGCGTCACTCGATCCGGGGCCGGGATCAGCAACGCCATTGAGCGTGGCGACGTATGCGACCACGGCCGTCAAGTCCGCCTTCGACAACACCGCGGCAAAGGACGGCATGCCCGTACCTGGGACTCCACGCGCGACCACGCCATTGATATAGGCCTGATTGAAGCCCCGGCCCGTCAGCCGAGGTGCGCCGCTCGATGCGCCTTTTGGTCCATGGCAATATCCGGTGGCGCAAGATTTCGCAAATATCTGCTCGCCCTGTTTTGCCACATCCTGCCCTAAACACGACAGCGCCATGGCGAGCGCTGCTCCCACCATCACGAAGCTCTTCATCGTCCACTCTCCGGCAGCGCGAATACCACGAGCGTCGATCCGAGCCGCCAGTCCTGATCGGGAAACAAAGTCAGCATCGCGCCCCCGACCACTGAGGTGTGCCAGCCTGTCGACGTCGCGATGTACTGCCGTCCATTCACCGAATACGATACCGATGCTCCGCGATTCCCCGCCCCGGTTTGATAACTCCACAGCTTGTTTCCGCTCTTCGCATCCAGCGCGAAGAATTCCCCTTCGGGATTTCCGGTGAAGACCAAATCGCCCGCCGTGGCGAGCATCGAAGCCAGAAGCACATATTTATACGGCATGGTCCAGGCGCGTTTGCCCGTCACCGGATCCCAAGCGTCGATATGGCTATAAGTGGTGCGCCCGGGCGGCAGCTTGATCGGAAAATCGCCGTTCATATAATTCTGCCCTTCCTCCGGCGCATTATTGTTCGGCGTTACGTCGCTGCACAGTTCATTGACGGGCACATACAGATAGCCGGTACGCGGGGAATACGCCATGGAATTCCAGCTTTTCGCGCCCGCCGCGCTCGGACAGATGTACGTGGTCTTGCCAAAAAGCGGCTCGTTGCGGCCCACCAGCTTGCCGTCTTCGGTGACCCCCGTCATCCAGGTATGCAAATCGGGAACGGAAAATACGCCTAACAACTCGCCTGTCGCGCGATCGAGAACCGAGGTCAGCCCGCTCTTATTCATGTGGACCAGCGCTTGCCGCAGACGGCCGTGAATCTCGCGATCCAGCAAGATCACTTCGTAGGCCGAATCATAATCCCATACATCGTCGTGGACTTCTTGATGGTGCCAGCGCAGCTTTCCCGTGTCGGCATCCAGAGCCACTACGCTGGCCGTATAGAGGTTCAGGTCCTTGCTCTTGTCGGCGCCGGCAGGTACGCGCTCGGCATCGTAGAAATCGGCCGCGGCGTTTCCGGTGCCCCAGTAGACCAAATTCAACGCGGGATCGTAAGAGCCCGTCAGCCAGGGAGCGCCGCCGCCGAATCTCCAACTGTCGCCCTTCCAGGTCTCATGTCCTTTTTCTCCCGGACCCGGAATCACGTACCAGCGCCACGCCAAGCGTCCAGTTTTGGTGGAAAAAGCAGTGATGTAGCCACGATGGGCTCCGTCGCCGTTGGTGCCACCCACGATCACCTTGTCCTTCGTCACCAACGGAGCGGCGCTGATGTTGCAGCCGCACTGCCGCGCGTCGTCGACGTTGACGCGCCATGCCAAACGTCCGGTCTTTTGATCCAGAGCGACCACGTAGTTATCTTTGGTTCCGAAGAAAACCTTCCCGTCGGCCACGGCTACTCCGCGATTTCCGACGAAGCCGGGAACACTGCGCGGCGGCTCGGGATATTTGTAATTCCAGATTTCGCGCCCGGTGGCCGCATCCAGCGCAAAGACACGCGCCCGGGCGGTGATCAGATACATTACGCCGTCTTGCACGATCGGCGTGGCTTGCAGATTTTCCGCGTAATCGCCGGTCTGAAACAGCCAGGCCGGCGTAAGGACCTTGACGTTCTGAGTATTGATCTGATCGAGTGCGCTGTAGCGCCACGAAAATTGCGTGCCTCCGTAATGGGGCCAATCGGCGTGCGTGGCCCCGGCATCCTGCGCCAGAGCCCAAGAGCTTGTGAGAGAAATCGCGAGCAGAATCAGCGAGAATCGCATCCTGATTATCATATGTGACTTTGACCCCAGTGAGCGCGGCAACCTCGAAGAGTCCGACACAGGGCGAGAAATTTGAGATAGACTCGTGTAAACCTGAGACGCGGGAAGTTATGGAGGGTGGCGATGCTTAAAGGACGGGCCTTTCTTCGTTGCACCTTGCTTGCTTCGACCGCGACGCTGGCCGCGACGGCTCAGCCCAGCTTTCCGTTCATCTATTCAGCGGTGAACTCGGCGAGCTACAGCAGCACGCTCGCGCAAGGCTCTCTGTTCGTGGTGTACGGGATGAATGTGGGTCCCGCGCAACTGGCCCAGGCGGCCTCCTATCCTCTGCCCCCGCAAATCGGAGGAACCACGATCAGCGTTACCTCGGGATCGACGACCTTGATTTGTCCCATGGTTTACTCCGTCGCAGGGGCCGCAGCGGCGATTCTGCCCTCGACCACGCCGCTCGGAACCGCCTCGGTGAATCTGACGTATAAAGGCACCATGGCGCCGTTTCCAGCACAGGTGACCATCGTTCCGTCGGCGCTGGGACTTTACACGCCGAGCAGCTCAGGGCTGGGGCCCGGCTCCGTGACAGCCTCGAACGGTGGGCTGAACACCTTCGCAGCCGCCGCTCAGGCCGGCCAGATTCTCACCGCCTGGGGCACTGGCCTCGGTCCGATCAGTGGGCCAGACGCTAGCCTGCCTTCGGCCTTCCCCAATTTTCCGGGAGTGGAGGTCTTCGTGGGCACGCTTCCGGCGACGGTGATCTACGCCGGCCGCTCGGGGTGCTGCGCGGGTGTCGATCAAATCTCATTTCAGTTGCCGGCCGGGGTAACGGGCTGTTATGTACCCGTGGCAGTGCGCAGCAACGGAAATATCAGCAACTTCGTTTCAATCGCGGTGAGCGGAGACGGCGGCCCTTGTTCGGATACCGGGCCGACGATACCAGTGGGCTTGATGAATCAAGCCGCGGCCGGACAGTCCGTGACGGCGGCGACTCTTGCCGTTGGACCGACCGCAGTGCTGCGCTCGTTAGGTTTCGACCAAAACCAGGACATTGCCGCAAGGCTCTCACAACTCCTGCAAACCCGGGTATCGCCGGAAGACGTCGCGAAGCTTCTGCTCGAGGGCCGAAATCATACTCGGCGAACTCTGATCCGCGCCTTCGCGAAGTACGCCAAATCGCGGAAGGCGATTAATCCGGCGACGATGGCGGCCCTCAGTGCGGCAGTGAACTTGAGTCTGGAAGGGGCGTACGCCGCGTTCTTCCAATTCAGCACGCCGGCCACAGTGGCGGCGGCAGTGAGCGGTCTGTTTCCGTCCCAAGGCACGTGCACCGTGCAAACGTCTCTGACCGCGTTCGCGCAACGGAACGAGATGGGGCTCGACGCGGGATCTTCGATCGCTCTTTCGGGACAGGCTGGAAAATGGACATTGACATCAAGCCGGGTCGGCCAATACCAGACGGCGTTCGGAAGCGCTCCAAGCGGCCAGAATGATGCACCTGGTACCTACACGTTCACGGGCACGGGCGGAGCCAATGTGGCCGCGTTTAGCACCACGTTGAAGGTTGCAGGAAACATCGTTTGGACCAACAAATCAGCCACTTCCACCATTGACCGGAGTCAACCGCTGACGGTGACATGGTCGGGCGGTCCAAGTCCGGGGGATGTCGTAATCGGAGGATACTTTGAGTCGCAGGCCGCGCCATTCGTGGGATTCGTGTGCGCGGAGGATGCCGGTAAAGGCTCCTTCACCATCCCGAGCTTCATTCTCTCGGCATTGCCGGCAGCCACAACGGGAGGTGCGATGTTCATTGCTCCTCATCCGTTGTCGCAACCGGTGACCATCCCCGGCGTGGACCTCAGCTATTCGGTCGACGGCAGCAGCGATTCGCAATCGGTGGTGTATCAGTAGGCGACGCCCCGCATAGCACGGATAAATTAGCTGATGTATAACTGTCTGGTATGTCTTATGACCGCCGCTCGTTCCTCATGACAGCTCTCGGCGCCGCGGCACTCGCGCCCGCCGCCGCGCAACAAAAAGTCTCAAGCGTTCCCACGCCGCGCAGTTGGTCGGGCGACCAATTGGTCCAATATCCCGACCCCGATGTGGTGGCGCTCGACAATCGCTTCCGCCGTTACATGGTTGCCAATACCGTCATCCAGCGCCTCTTCACCGGCACGCTATGGGCCGAGGGCGTGGCGTGGAATGGGGTGGGCCGTTATCTGGTTTGGAGCGATATCCCGAACAATCGCCAGATGCGCTGGATCGAAGAGGACGGCCGCGTCACGGTCTTCCGTACACCATCCGGTTTCAGCAACGGCAATACATTCGATTACGAAGGGCGGGAGCTTTCC
The DNA here is from genome assembly GCA_052148835.1 of Bryobacteraceae bacterium. Taxonomy (GTDB): domain Bacteria; phylum Acidobacteriota; class Terriglobia; order Bryobacterales; family Bryobacteraceae; genus Palsa-89. Next base: position 122 of record JBKQHJ010000201.1, on the reverse strand, counting down.
TGCGAGCATGGGAACCGCCGCGTGGCGCGCTATGAATCGAACGGCACGGTGACTGTTATCGCCGACAAATTCCAAGGTAAGCGTCTGAATTCGCCCAACGACATCGTGGTGCATCCGGACGG
>JBKQHJ010000200.1:0-12302 GCA_052148835.1 Bryobacteraceae bacterium | reverse complement strand
GCTCCCAATCGCGCAATGCCAGGTAGTGTTCCTGATCGAAGTTACCGGGATTGTTCGCTCCCTCGATGATTAGGAATCCGAACATCCCGGTATAACCGCCGCGATGCAGATCGTCCATTGACATGGTGTGGGTGTGATACCACCGCGTGCCCGCGGGCGTGGGCGTGAACTGATAGCGGCGGCTCCCGTGCGGCGGCACAACCGGGGTGCCTTCTTCCTCCGATCCGTCGACGTCGGAGGGTATGAGCAATCCGTGAAAATGTACATACTCCGGCACGTCGGTGTTATTGGTCACGTTCACAGTGACCGGCACGCCCTCCTTCATCCGCAGCAGCGGCCCGGGCGAGATGCCGTTGTACCCGATGGTGCTAAGAATGCGATTGGGCGCCAGTTCCACCGTGATGGGCGCGATTTCAAGCGTGAAATCCGTCTTGGCGATGTCTTGCGAGCCGGAGGGCGCGAGAAATGATGTGGGTTGTTGCGCGCTTAGCCTGCTAGTAGCGGCCGCCAAACCTGCAATCTTGAGAAAGTCGCGTCTTTGCATAAGACACGACCATGGTAACGCCCGCATCGACCATTATTCATCTCGCTCCGAGCAATTTGGGTAAACTTGAAGTCTGATGCTGTCTACGAAGCTCACAATCGCGCGCCTGAGCGCACTGCTGTCGGGCGGACTCTTGTTGGGTTACGGGCTCGGTCAGGCCGCGACGGCTCGGAACGCGAAGACGGTCAGCCCTACCGCCGTCGCAACTGCCGCCGACGTAGAGTATTGCTTCGACCGCGTGCGAGGCCTCAATCCGGAACGTCTGCCGCAAGCCTACCTGGTGCTTCGGCTGCACGTAACGGTTTCGTATCTCAATGAGGGGAGCCGCCCGGTGATCCTGCCGCTGGAGCATGTGCGAACCCTCTACACCGCGCTCAAGCCGGGACAGATGAGCGTATTCAAACAGGGCCTGGGTCTGCTGGATTCAGATATGAAGGTAATGGACCACCTTCCCCCCGACGTCGGCCCGGACAGTCCCATCGATCCGAAAAACGATGTCTTCGCCGTGATTCCGGCCGGTGGCCAGTTGACGCCGCCGCTCGAGGAAGAGATCAAGCTGCCAGTGGACCGCAAAGGTGTGTTTAGAAAATATCCCGACCTGCGTGGCAAGCGAGTGTACGTGAAGCTGCGGTATGCGCATCGGAAACTGGACCCCGCCTTGGAGGCCAATTTGTCGGACCGTTGGTCGCGCTTTGGCGTTCCCTGGACCGGAACGCTCACGACCAACACGATTCTGATCGACGTTCCAGCTGCCCCGCACGGGGAGCCGTGCAAAGACAATTACACGCCGGCGCACCCGGTTGTAGGCGACGATGATAAGAAATAATCCGGGTAGGTGAAGTGACCAGTCTGCAGCGAGCTGCGGCGACGCGTAACATTAGAGGGGCGATGGACTCGCAAAACCGGTCGTTCACGCCACGCACTTTATCCCTCAGGCTGGGATGATTCTCGGCTGTTGCACAATCGCGCCGGGCCGTCTGTCCGCGAGACGGCCAACGCGCCAGTCATAACCGGCCGGCTTTTCAGGGTAAAAGTAAAACCAGGCAGGTCTAGTTGTTAGACGCCCGGTAGCCCCTTGCAGTTGGAAGACAATGCTCGCCTCTTGCATCGCGGATCTCAGCCATTCGGCGCAGTCAACGCTCACCGCCACGAAATCGCCGGGACGGACCACATGAGGCCCTTCGAGGTCGCGGTAACTCGCCGTATCTGGCGGAAACCGCACAATTAGTTGGTCGACGACGAATGGCGAATCACCGAGGTTGTAGCAGAGGGCCATCACTTCAGCCCGACCCTCCCTCTTGCCAAGTTCGACAAAAGCTACGGGCATTGCAGCCTTAGCTGTGAGTGAATTCTCCTGACTACGCTCTGCAGGTTGGCTTTTATCGGCGTGCGTGATTGCCTCGTAAAGCTTCACTCGTGCTTCCTTTACCTCCTGGATCGTGTAGTTCTTGTGCTGGCTGGTCCTGGAGTCGTACAGCGTGTGATGTTCCAAACAAATCCACGCGAGGTTATCCTCCGTGGAATCCGAGGGGTCCTGGTTGAGGTGGGCGATTTGCCCGCATTTTTCAGCCAGGTCTCCGTTCAGGTGAAAGCAAAGGGCGCACCGACGACGGCTCTTCAGTAGCACCGTTGTCTCGACATCGACGGTAATGTGCTTCCGGTCCATAAGGGAAACGTCATCCCGTACCGTTGGAGCAGTTTTGATAACTCAACGACGTGCGTCCGAGGATGAGGGCCAGGAGTCTCCGGTCCCGCTTTCTGATCCACCTTCTGAGACGAACCTTAGAAACGCCACTCCAAAATCTGTAATCGAATAGATCCTGTCTCTTCCTACCCCGGGCCCTCCATCGAACCCGGAGATCCGCCGATCGTGCACCAGCCCCATACTGGCGATGCGCGAAAAACGCGCAATTTCGGCGGAGCTGTACTCGATCGGTTTGGCAGGAGACACATCCAGCTTCAGCCTGTCGTCGCTCAGAGCCTCTAGTTCGTGGGGGCTGAGGTCTCGAAGCACGCGGATTATCTGTTCCTTGTCATCGTCTCGGAAATCGCTGCAGCCACTGTTGGCGAGGGCGTGACCGAACATCTTCAGCTTTTCACGGTCGTGCGTGGTGTGCAGGCGCTCCAGAATCAGCCCGATTAGTGTCTGGAACTCCTCCGACCGATAATAGCCCGTGTCGGGGATCTTGCACTCGATCCGCTTCTGCTGCTTTTCCAGCTCTTCGGCGACGACAAGGAAGCGCTCCTCGAAGCGGATGGGGCTGCCCGCCACAAGCGTCGTCATGATCTGCGATACGAACGGGAACTGCACCAGAGCAGCTTCCAGCGCACCGGATGCACCGAGCCTGATGAGGCGCGACGGCAGGTACGACCGCTCCGCGGCGTCATCGCGAGCCTGCTGGATCGCTATCGCGACGGGATCATCAATCGCCATTCCATCTTCTATTGTCGAGCAGAATCCTCCGAAATTCCAGGGGTCGAGGATCTCCGACGCTTCCCGCGCCTCTCCCCTCCGACCCCATCCCGGTTCTGATACGCTTTAATCGAGTCCGAGGCAACCATCGATGAAGCTCGCGCGACCCCTTCTGTTCTTGCTCAGCCTCTCCCTGCTTGCGATGCAACGCGGCGGCTTCCCAGGCTTCGGTTACGACCGATACTCCGAATACGGCGGACCCAGCGTGCCCTCGGAGTTTTATTGGAGCCGGCTCCAGTACACTTCCAGCTACGCCGGCGGCGGCAGTTATGGCTATCGCCGTTTTGGCGGCACCTGGTCCCGGGATTATCCCAAGGCCGACAACGATTGCTTGATTGCCCTGCGGCGATTGACCCGCATCAACTCCCCATCGCCGCTCAACGTCGCCGATCTCGATAGCGATCACCTTTTCGATTACCCGTGGATCTACGCCGTCGACGTGAATACCTGGACCTTCACCGATGCGCAGGCCAAACGGCTGCACGACTACCTTTATAAGGGCGGCTTCCTGATGGTGGACGATTTCCACGGCACTGACGACTGGCAGCATTTCATGGCCGGCATGCGCCAGGTGTTGCCGGACCGGCCGGTGGAGGATCTCAAGGATGAAGACGAGATCTACCACGTCCTGTACGACATCAACGAAAAGTTCCAGATCCCGAGCGAGGTCTACGTCAACACCGGCCGAACGTATGAGAAGGACGGCTACGTGCCCAAGTGGCGCGCCATCCGCAACGACCGCGGGCGAATCATGGTGGCCATCTGCGCCAACATGCATCTCGGCGACGCTTGGGAGTGGGCCGACAGCCCTGAGTATCCCGAGAAGTTTTCCGGACTTGCTTTTCGCATCGTCCTCAACTACATTACGTACTCCATGACTCACTAACATGAACCCGAAGCGCCTCTTCGTACAATATGTGAGCAGCCCTGGCGTTCATGTTCGATTTTCTTTTTAAGTATCCGCGTTCAGTATACGCACGCGGCCAGTTCGCCCTTTTAGGAGCGTGGCCAAAGTGGTTGCTCGTGCTGCTCATCATCGCAGCGGCTGTGGCTCTTGCCTGGCTGATTCGCTCGCGCCTCTCGCAAGCCGCGCCGGTCATGCGCAGTTGGCGAGTCTGGGTGATCTGGAGTTTGCAAACGCTCATCGCTGCGATCCTGCTGGTGTTGCTTTGGCAGCCGGCAATCACGATCGCTGAGTTGAAGCCGCAACAAAACATCATCGCGGTGCTGGTGGACGACTCGCGCAGCATGGCCATAACCGAGGACGGCCTCACTCGCCAGGCCCAAGCCGTCAAGGCACTTCAGGACGGCGGCACCTTGGCTAGCCTCAATCGCTCTTTCCAAACCCGTCTGTACCGCTTCGACGCCGTCCCCGCGCGCATCGACGACCTAAAGAACCTCACACCCAACGCGCCGTCCACTCGCATCGGCGATAGCCTCAAGCAGTTCAGTGATGAAACTTCCGATCTACCCATCGGCGCCGTGGTGCTGCTCAGCGATGGCGACGACAACACCGGCGGCATTAGCGCGGACGCTATTAACGCACTGCGCGTTCGCCACATCCCCGTTCACACCGTGGGCTTCGGACGCGAGCGTGCCGCACACGACGTGGAACTGGACGATGCCGTGGTTGCGCCGCGCGCGTTGGCCGATTCTCGCCTGGCCGCGAGGATCAGCTTGCATCAACGCGGATATGCCGGCGCCAAGATGAATCTGACGGTCCGCGATGTCAGCACGGCCCAGACGAAGGTGCTTGCGGCTCGCACCATCAGCCTCGCTCAGGACGGCAATCTCCAGACCGAGACCTTGATGTTCGATATCGGTGGCGCGGGCGCCAAAACGCTCCAAATCGCGGCTGTTCCGCTGGCGGGCGAGGAGAACACCGCCAACAATGTGTTGACCCGCGTGGTGAACGTCGGCTCCGATGCGCGCCGCATCCTTTATATGGAAGGCGAACCGCGCTGGGAGTACAAGTTTATCCGGGAGGCCGAAGAGGGCGACCGCATGGTGCAGCTCGTCTCCATGGTTCGGACCAGCGAAAACAAAATCTATCGCCAGGGAATTTCCAATCCTCAAGAGCTGGCCAGCGGCTTTCCTTCGCGCGCCGAGGATTTATTCGGATATCAGGGATTAATTATTGGGTCTGTGGAAGCGGGCTATTTTAATCCGGCGCAGCAGCAATTAATCCGTGAATTTGTGGATCGCCGTGGCGGCGGTCTGCTGCTGCTCGGCGGCCAGTTCTCGCTGGCGGATGGAGGCTGGAACGCCACGAACCTCACCGACCTGTTCCCGACCACTCTGCCTACGCAAGCGGGCACCTTTCATCGCGAAGCCGATCCAAGGAACGGCACCACTCATACGACATCCGAGCTCGCGCCCGATGGCGTGGATAGCATTATTACTCGCCTGGTGGACGATCCCGCCGCGAACGTCGCCAAGTGGAAGACGCTGCCTTATCTGATGGACTACCAAGATCCCGGCGCTCCCAAGCCAGGCGCGGCAGTTCTCGCCAACATGATTACGCCCGAAGGCCGCAAGCTGCCGTTGCTGATTACGGAAAACTTCGGACGCGGCCGTACCGCGATCATGGCCACCGGAGGCAGTTGGCGTTGGCAGATGAGTTTGCCGCTGGGCGACACCGCTCACGATTTGTTCTGGCAGCAGCTTCTGCGATGGCTGGTTTCCGATACGCCGGGCCATGTGGTGGCTTCGGTCCCCGCTCAGATGTTGCTCGACAACGGCGCCGTAACCATCACCGCCGATGTTCGTGATCGCGAGTACAACCCCGCTTCCGACGCCAAGGTGGAAGCTCATATTCTGGGCCCGAGCGGCGTCAGTGCGCTGGTGGAGATGACGCCCGTACCCGATAATCCCGGCCAGTTCCAAGCCAATTGGTCTGCTCCAAAAACCGGCGCTTACCTGACCGAGGTCACGGCACAGCGCCCTGATCGCGATACGGGCAAGGTCGCCGAATTAGGCCGCGACGTTTTAACTTTTCAGCGCATGGACGGCGTCGCGGAGAACTTCCATACCGAACAAAATCGCGAGCTACTGGAACGCCTGGCGACGCAAACCGGCGGGCAATATTGGAAGCCCGCCGACCTCGGCAAACTCGCCGCGGCCATCCCTTTTTCCGAAGCTGGCGTCACCATGCGCGAGACCAAGGATCTTTGGGATTTGCCGCTGGTCTTCCTGGTGTTGGTGGCGCTACGCTTCTCCGAGTGGTGGCTGCGGCGGAAGTGGGGCATTGTTTGAAGAAAGCCAGTGCTGAGTTATACTAAAATATAACTATTACAGGAACATCGAATGCACACCACCAATCTGCGCAAAGTCGGCGGCTCGATCATGCTGGCCGTTCCGCCCGCGCTGCTCGATCTCCTGCGCTTGCAACCGGGCGCCAAGGTCGGCATCGCCGTGGAAAGCGGCCGTCTCGTCGTGGAGCCGCGGCCTCGGCGACGGTATACTTTGGACCAACTGCTCGCCCAATGCAATCCCAAAGTTCGTCGTAAGAATACTAGGCGCACCAAGCAGGAGCTCGACTGGCTCGAGAGTAAGCCTGTTGGTGGTGAGCTCATCTGATGAAGCGGGGCGAGATCTGGCTCGTTAGTCTCGATCCCACGTTAGGACATGAGCAGAAGGGACGCCGTCCGGTGCTCATCGTGTCGCCGGAAGCCTTCAATCGAGTCACCAAACTTCCCGTAACTCTCCCGATCACAAGCGGCGGCAATTTCGCGCGAACAGCGGGTTTCGCCGTGCCGCTCACGGGTGCCGGAACCAAAACGACGGGCGCGGTCCGATGCGACCAGCCCCGGACTCTCGATCTGGCAGCGCGCGGCGGCAGGAAGCTCGAAAGCATCCCAGATGCGATCATGGATGAAGTGCTGGCGAGAATAGCGCCAATCTTTGAGTGAACAAAGGCCGCAACTAGATGGGACTCTTCGCACCCTGGTTCCTGGCCGGCCTCGCCGGTCTCGCGCTTCCGCTCTACCTGCATCTGCTCAAGAAGCTCAAATCCACACCGAAGCGGATGCCCTCCTTGATGTTCTTCGAGGCGCGCACACAAAGCTCCACCCACCATCGGCGGCTCCGCTACTACGCGCTGCTGTCGCTGCGAATGCTGTGGCTGGTGCTGTTGATTCTCGCCTTCGCCAATCCCTTCATCAACCGCAGCGCAGCCGCTTTTTCCAGCAACCGGCTGGTGCTCCTGGTGGTCGATAATTCCTTCAGCATGCGTGCCGGAACACGATTGGCCGATGCCAAGTCGGCCGCGATCAACGTGCTTTCAGGAAAGGGCGCCGCCCGCGCGCAGGTAGCGTCGTTTGGATCGCAGTTGCGATTGATGACGCAACCCATCGACGATCAATCGGCATTGCGTGCCGCGGTGCTGGCTATTCAGCCCGGCGATGGCCACGGTAATTTCGGAGAGTTGGCTCGCGCCGTGCGTGCCATGGCAGAATCGGTCCGCACTCCGATCGAGCTTCATCTGTTCAGCGACATGCAACGTAGCCAACTGGCCGCTACCTTCTCCGACATGGCGCTGCCGGCTAACGTCAAACTGCTGACGCATGCCGTCGTCACCAAAGCGCAGCCCAACTGGACGGTCGAATCGGTGGATGCGCCGGGACAAGTCTGGGGCAAGGATGCCAAGCCCGTTCGCGTCGAAGCCGTGATCGCAGGCTACGGCACTCCCGCCGCGCAACGCACCGTCTCGCTCGTCGTCAACGGAAAAACCACGGCCACCAAGACCGTCGCAGTCCCCGCCAATGGACGGGCTACCGTCGACTTCCCCGCCCTCGAAGTGCCCTACGGCTTCAGCCGCTGCGAAGTGAAGATCGACTCAGCCGACGCTTTCCCCGCCGATGATCTCCGCCGCTTTGCCGTCGAGCGTTCCGACCCGCAAAAGGCCCTGCTCATACACAACTACGGCGACAATCGGTCGCCGCTCTACGTGGGCGCCGCGCTCTCGGCGGCAGCTCAATCGGCCTTCACGCTCGAATCGATCAACGTAAATGAAGCCGCTGACCGCAAGCCTTCCAATTACGCCTTCATCATTCTCTCCGACCTCAACACGCTGCCTTCGTTACTCGAAAATTCACTCACCGAATACGTGCGCTCCGGCGGCAATCTCCTGATCGCCGCCGGCACCTCCGCGGGCGGCCGCTCGCAGATTCCCATTTTCGGCGCGCACATCATTGAGACCCGCGACTACACGCGCGTCCCCGATCGTTTCATGACGGTCGGATCGAGCGACTCCTCCTACCCAGCGGTGGCCAAAGCCAACGGCTGGCCGGGCGTGAAATTTTATTATGCTCTCGATGTCGACCCAGGTGCCGGTCCGGCTGCCGCGCGCGTAATCGTTCGCTTGGGCGACCAGACGCCGCTGCTGCTAGAGAAACGCATCGGCGAGGGCCGCGTGGTGCTGCTCACCTCCGGGCTCGACAACCTCACCAACGATTTCCCACTGAATCCCGCATTTGTCCCCTTCATCGAGCAGACCGCGCGATATCTTGCGGGCAGCGAACGCCAGGGCGGCGCGCGACCTGTTGACGCTTTCTTCGAATTGCGCAATGGCCGGGAGCAACGCTCGGAACCGAGGCAAGCCCAGGCACAACCGGTCGAAGTCACGGACCCCGAGGGCAAGCGACCGCTCACGCTCGGCGAGGCCGCCACCGCGCAATCGTTCCAGCTCACCGACGCCGGCTACTACCAGATCCGCCTGGCAGATGGACGGCGGGATGAGGTTGGGGTGAACCCCGATCCAAAGGAATCGAACCTCGACGTGATCCCCGATGATGTTCTTGCGTTGTGGCGCGGAAAAAGCGGCGAATCTTCGCAAAATGCTTCGGCGCCCAGCGCGGCAACGGCGCAAGCAACCTCGCAGAACAAGACGCCTCAGTCCTTCTGGTGGTACGTCATGCTGCTCGTGCTCGCTGCCGCCCTTACCGAGTCGGCGCTGGCCAGCCGCTACCTCGGCACCCAGCGCGAGGAGTAGCAAGGTGCGAAACATCCGCCTCAGAGTTTGAATGCCATTACAAAACCGCGTCGATCCCTTCGGCAACATCTTTCGCTCGCCGGCGCGTGGCACATTCATGGGCAACCGAGGGGGTGCGCTGCACAACGACAATCGGGAAATTGTGCGCAGTTTCAAAAGCAGGCGCTGGATCACATGCGTTCTGGAATTTCGTGGCCGCTACCGCCGCGTGATGTCCCCGCGCCGCTATACCGAATTGTTCTTCCTCGATGAAGCCGTCGCGTTTGCCGCCGGGCACCGGCCATGCGCCGAATGCCGGCGGGAGCGCTTCAACGCGTTCAAGAAGGCCTGGCAACGTGCGAATCAGAGGGACCAGAATGACCCTCCTGGCGCCGACGAAATGGATGCGGAGCTGCATCGGAAGCGAATCGACGAGCGAAGGACAAAGCGGACCTACGAAGCGGCCTTAGGTTCGTTGCCAAATGGATGTTTCGTTCAGATCGAAGGACACGCCTACCTGGTGTGGGACGACGCGCTCCTGCTTTGGACACCCGAATGCTACTCAACAAGGATCGGCAAGCCGACGAACTTGACGGCTACGGTTTTGACTCCGCGACCAATCGTCGAATGTTTTCGCCAGGGGTACGTGCCGGAAATTCACCACTCTTCGCGCTCTGGAAGCTGGTGCCCGGAGGTGACGGCAGGCGTAGCCGCCGAGTAGCAAGCCGTTTCCATCGCTCCTGCGATAGCATGTGGCGCTAAAATGAAGGCATGAAGACGCTTCGCCCGCTGACGCCAGAGCAATCGGCGCGTGCGGAAGATTGCCTGCTTCATCCAGCGCCCGGAAGCCGAATCGAAGCGGCCAGGAACTATGGCGTCGATTTGACACTGCTGGTTGAGCAGTTGCGCCTGACGCCGGCCGAACGGGCGAGAAAACTGGAACTGGCCTCCATTTCGCTGGAACAAGTGCGCGGAACCGCGCGCCGTTCCTAATGCAATTCGAGAAAGCCGTCCAAGTGCTGTGCGACGCAGGCGTCGATTTCGTAATCGGCGGTCTTGCAGCCACCCTCCATGGCAGTGCGCAGGTGACCTACGACTTAGAGATTTGCTACTCTCGGGCCTCCACCAACCTGCGGCGGCTCACCGATGCGCTAGCTCCATTCCATCCCAGACCGAGAGGCTTTCCGAGTGGCCTTCCCTTCGTTTGGGATGAAGCGACTTTGCGCAACGGAACGGTGTTTACGCTGCAGACCGACATCGGCGAAATCGATCTCCTCGCGGAGGTGACCGGCCTCGGGGCCTTCGACGAAGTCAAGCAACTCTCGGTCACCGTGGCGGCATTCGATCGCCAGATCGCGACGCTTGATCTTCCCGGGCTTATCCGTGCCAAACGGGCCACGGGCCGAGCGAAGGATTTGATCGCCCTTGCCGAGCTCGAGAGCCTATTCGAAGCTGGCGAAACATAGCAAATACGCGTATGCCTGGGGTTGTCACCGCAGCATATAATTTTAGAGCCTATCACGTTTCGCAAGGATTAGGTTTCGCGATTTTGATCGTCAGGCCCGCCGCTTCGCCGATGCGATATCCTTTAGCTAACAACGCCGCCCGCGCCGTTGGAGGTTCGCTGTTGGAGGCTCAATGACTGCCCGCGAACAACTTCACGCATACATCGCGCAACTGGAACAACGTCTGCGCTGGAGCACCGTGCTGCGCGGCTTTGCCATCCTCACCGGCGCCGCTTTAGTGGCCACGCTGGTGCTGGTCACCATCGCCAACGCGCTCGCCTTTTCGCACGGAAGCGTCACCGCCGCCCGCTTCGCACTGATGCTGATTTTGGCCATTGCCGCGGCCGCCGGGTTGGCGCTGCCCCTGCTCCGCTTGACTCGCCGCCGAGCGATTGGAACCGCCGAAGCAGCCTTCCCACAATTTCAGCAGCGCCTCACCACGTTCACGGAGCGCGATGGTCACGATCCTTTCATTGAACTCCTCGCCGGCGACACCCTCGGAGTCGCCCAATCCGCCGAGCCCAAGCAATTCGTCACCGACTTCCGCCTTTGGAGCTCGCTGGGCGCGGGCGTCGGTGCGTTCGTCATCCTACTCTGGATCATCGCCGCCGGCCCCGGATTTCTCGGTTATGGCGCGTCGCTGCTGTGGACCGGCCCGCATCGCGATAAGCCCGCGCTCTACGACCTGCGCGTCACTCCCGGCGACGCCGTCGTGCGCCGCCACGCCGACCAGATGGTTTCCGCGCTCCCCACCGGCCTGCGGTCACCCAGCGTCAAATTGCACGCGCGCTATCAGAGTTCGCCCAAGTGGGAAGAAATTGCGATGCTGCCTAAAGCGTCCGGCAGTTTCGCGGGCGGTTATGAATTTCTGTTCGCCGGTTTGCCTGAGAACGTCGAGTATTACGTCACCGCCGGAGCGATGACGTCGCAGCACTTCAATATTCGCGTCACCGATCTGCCCGCGGTGAAGCAGATCCGCGTCACCTATCATTACCCCGCTTGGACCGGCATGCCGCCGGAGGTGGAGGAGCGCGGCGGCGATCTGCGAGCCGTGATTGGCACCCAAGCCGAGCTCGAGGTTTCCACCGATCGCCCGCTTCAGGGCGGCCAGATCGCCCTCGATAACGAACAGCCTGTCAAACTCACAGCTGGCCAAAACAACATCTATCACGCCACCGTCAAGATGGATCGCGACGGCGTCTACCACGTCGCGGGCGTTGAGCAGGGTCAGCCCGTTCGCGTCAGCGAGGATTTTTTCATCGAGGCCCGCAAGGCCAATCCGCCTCAGATTTCTCTGGTGCGTCCCCGCGGCGGCGATTATCGCGCCAACCCCATTGAAGAAGTTACCGTGGCCGCGAAGGCTACCGACGAATACGGCCTGCATGACCTCGCGCTGCATTATTCGGTCAATGGCGGCCCCGAGACCACCATCGATGTCCTCCACAAAAAGGGCGAGAAGCAAGCCGATGGCTCGACCACACTATCGCTCGAGAATTTCAAACTCGTTCCCGGCGATCTGGTGAGCGTTTACGCCACGGCTAAGGACGGCAACGCCGAAGCGCACACCGACATGATGTTCATCCAAGCCGACCCGTTTGAGCGCGATTTTTCGCAATCGCAAACCTCGGGTGGCGGAGGTGGTGGGGGCGGCGGTGGCGATCCATCCGCTGAGATCTCACAGCGCGAGAAGGAAATCATATCCGCCACCTTCAAACAACAGGGCGACAAGAACTCCACGCAGCAGCAGGCCGCCGACATCGCGAAGCTCCTGTCGCAATCGCAATCGACGTTGCGCGATCAGGCCGTCTC
>JBKQHJ010000199.1:0-15575 GCA_052148835.1 Bryobacteraceae bacterium | reverse complement strand
GGGCTGTGAGGAAACAGGCCGGCGAAAATTTCTGAGCCGCCTCAGCGTCACGCTGGGAGCCATCGGTGCCACACTCGTTGCCATTCCCAGCATCGGCTTTCTGCTCGGCCTTCGAAAGGCGCCACAGGTCTGGCGGACCGTGGGTAAGTTGAACGATTTCCGGCTTGGGTCGACAGTTAATGTATCGTTCCTCGACCCTTCGCCATTGCCTTGGTCTGGTGTGACGGCACAGACTGCGGCCTGGGTCCGTCGCGTTGGCCATGACCGATTCATCGCGTTTTCGATGAATTGCACGCATCTGGGCTGCCCCGTCCGGTGGTTGGCAGACGCGAACCTGTTCATGTGCCCCTGTCATGGCGGTGTCTTCTATGCGGACGGCTCAGTGGCTTCCGGGCCCCCGCCCAAACCTCTGAATCAGTATCCGGTCCGCGTCCAAAATGACGAAGTGCAAATCTTGACAAGCCCTGTTCCCATTACCTAGGAGAGGCACAGGGAGACATGCGAATCCTCAAGCAGGCGTGGAACTGGTTCGATGACATCACTGGCGCTTCTGCTCTGATCGGGCCGTTGATGAAGCACCCGGTTCCGCGCGCGCGTAAGTCAGCCTGGTTTTACGTGCTCGGCAGTGCGACGCTCATTGCCTTCCTTATTCAAATCGTCACCGGCATTGCGCTTGCGAGCGGTTATGTGCCGTCCTCCGGCGAGGCCTACGATTCGCTGGTGTTCATTACCGGCACGAGCTTCGGACGCATCGTGCGAGGCCTTCACGCCTTCGGCGCCACGGCCATGATCATTCTGATCGGCCTGCATGCGATCCGCGTCTACCTGATGGCCGCGTACAAGTATCCGCGACAGATGAACTGGCTTACCGGTGCGGGCCTGTTATTGCTGACGCTGCTGATGGCCTTTACGGGCCAACTGCTGCGCTGGGATCAGACTGGTTTTTGGTCGGTGGTGATTGCAGCAGAACAAGCCGGGCGGACCCCAGTAATCGGCAACTGGCTGGGGCATTTCATTCTGGCCGGAGACACCGTTGGTGGTGCTACGTTGAGCCGCTTCTTTGCGGCGCATGTCTTTTTCATTCCGGGGCTCATTTTCCTTTTGATCGGATTCCATCTCTATCTCGTTCTGCATAACGGTATCTCAGAGCCGCCACAGGCCGGACGCCCTGTGGACCCAAAGACCTATCGCTCCTGGTATCACGCATTGCTGGCTCGCGATGGGGAGCCATTTTGGCCCGACGCCGCCTGGCGCGACGTCGTCTTTGGGTTTCTAGTAATTGCGACAGTCGTCACGCTCGCAATGATTGTTGGCCCTCCGACATTGGGCAAACCGCCGGATCCTACAATTGTCGAAGCCTCTCCACGACCCGAATGGTATTTTCTCTGGTACTATGCCGTCCTTACCCTGATCCCCAAATGGTCGGAAGATTGGGTGATCATTCTTGGGCCGGCCCTCTTCGGAGCGGCTCTGATTCTCCTCCCGTTGGTAGCCGGCAAGGGCGAACGCAGTCCACTCCGGCGTCCCTGGTCATTCGTCATCGTGGCATTTATTACTTTTATGATTGCGTACTACGGTGTAGTCGGGCATGTCGCTCCGTGGTCGCCCCGAATGGAGGCGCCGCCCTTGCCCGCGCTGGTGGTCGGCTCGACGAGTGGCCCCGTCGCCGATGGGGCGAGAGTCTTCCATGAGAAAGGCTGCGAATATTGTCATACCATTTCCGGCTATGGCGGTATCCGCGGCCCGGATCTAACGTATGCGGGCGATACCATGAATCCTGCCCAAATGACCACGCGCATTTACAGCGGTGCAACGAACATGCCGTCCTATAACGGCAATCTGACTTCGGACCAATTATCTGCGCTGCTGGCATTTCTCAGCTCGCGCCATCGCCAGCCCGTGCTTCCGATACCGGAGGTACGGTGAAAGGAACCGAATTATGAATGGGGACGCAAGCAAGCTCGCGGAGACCTGGAGCGATAAGCCGCTCGCCAGGCTGATGGATCATATCATTGAGCAGCATCATACCTTTTGCCGGCAAGAGGTGGCCCGGCTCGGAGCGCTGTTCAAAGAAGTCATCGCCAGGCATGGTAAAGATTATCCGGAGTTGAAGCGTATGGAGGCATTATTCTCCGCGATGGCGAAGGAGCTCCAGATGCACCTGGTGAAGGAAGAGCAGACACTTTTTCCTTATATAGCTCGTGTGGAAGAGGCAGTCCGTGTGAGGGCCGCAGTCTCCTGGCCGCCCTTCGGCACGGTGGAGAACCCGATCCGGATGATGGTCCTGGAGCACGACCAGACGGACGAAGAACTCAAAGAGATTAACTGCCTGAGCAACGGCTACACGCCACCTGCGGACGCGCCGGAAGGCTATCTGGCTCTGTATGACGGTCTCAGAGCGTTTGAACGGGACATGAGCGACCACATCCATGCAGAAGACCACCTTTTGTTCCCCCGTGCGGTTAGCATGGAAGAGGAAGCCTGCACCAAACGGAAATCGGATGCCGGCTGATCCTGGGAAGCTGCACCGGTGCGCGGTGTGACTTAGGTCACTGCCCTCGGCTGGTTAGTCCCGTAGACTGGATTCAGAAACCACGGTTCCCATGGCCTATGTCATTACTGAGCCATGCATCGGCGTGAAGGACACCGCTTGTGTGGATGCGTGCCCGGTCGATTGCATTCATCCCAAGAAGGATGAAGTGGGCTTTGAAGAGCTGGCCCAGCTTTACATCGATCCGGTCGAGTGCATTGATTGCGGAGCGTGTGTGCCCGTTTGCCCGGTCTCTGCAATCTTCGCTGTGGACGATCTCCCGGATCAGTGGCGGCACTTCGCACAGATCAATGCGGAGCATTTCGTGAGACAGGAGAAATAGCAATGCCCGTTTCGATTGGAACGACCGAAAACACTTTCGCCAACCCGATCGGATTGTTGTCGGACTGTCATCGCCGCATCGAGCGGTTCCTGCAGGCATTGCTCAAAGTGACAACGGAGGTGAAAGGTGGCTCGCTGGACTCGGAACACCGCCATGCGCTCGATGCGGCCCTCAAGTACTTTGGCCACGCCGCACCGAAACACACCGCGGATGAAGAAGACGATCTCTTCCCGATGCTTCGGGAAATGGAGCTGCCGCGGGTAGCAGGAATACTCGCGCGCCTTGACCGCCTTGAAGGCGAGCACAAGACCGCGGCAGCTTGGCATCGCGAAGTCGATGAGATCGGCGAGCGCTGGCTTCAACAAGACCGCCTTACGGAGCAAGAAGCTGCCCAGCTAAAAACTCTTCTCACATCACTTTCTGATCTGTACCGGTCTCACATTGCAGTGGAAGACCAGGAAGTCTTTCCAGTGGCGCAAGAGGAGCTGTCGGATTCTGCAAAAGAGATCATCGGGCGCCGGATGGCGTCCCGCCGGGGAGTGCCCTTCATCCCTGAATGGGCAAGCCTGACAACTTCTGAAAGGTGAGTATTTCATGTCTTGCCTCTGGAGCGCAGCCCGTTGCAGGTATCTGCGTGACTCAGCAAACTACCTACAAGGGTTGCAAAAAGCTCCGCTCGATCCGATCCAACAATCGTCCTATTCCCTGGAATAAACAAACTATTGGTAGATTCCGTGTTGTGGTCCACACTGAAAATGGATCGAGGTTTTCCTGCAAGATAGCTGGCCCCAGGCGAAGGATCGGGAGAGCGCACGGAGCCGCTCGAAGGAGTCAACACGCAGTTCGATCTGAATTGAAAGGAATGGCAATGACACAGCTATCACGCATGACTGCTACCGCCGTTTTAGAACACGATCATCGTAGCATCGAGACAGTCGTTGTCACTATGTCGACAATCGCGGATCGCCTCGAACAAGGGAGGCGAATCGACACCTCGCTTCTCACGGAGGTGATCTTCTTCCTGCGTATTTTTGCCGGCCAGTGTCAAGAGGCGAAAGAGGAAGGCTTGCTCTTCCCAGCACTTCAAGCGAAGTGCGTGTCGGACTCCGCCTGCCCCATCACTACTCTCCAGAACGAGCACCGCAAGGCTGGCTCCCTTACCCTGGAGCTCTTGGAAGCGGCTGACGCCTATGCAGCAGGCCACGCTTCGGCGCCAAAATCTCTGCTGCGCACACTCCGAGCCCTCGCCAGCCTTTATCGCGAGCACATCTGGAAGGAGAACCGTGTTCTTCTACCGTTGGCCGAACAGGTTCTCTCCTCGGAAGAGCAAGATACTCTGTATGAGGCTTTCCAAGGCGTCGAATCCAAGATCGGACCAGACGAGGTTGCGAGCAGAATCGGGCAGTACGCCCAGCGATGCACGTGCCATACGGGGGAAGTTCTCATTTAGCGATGGGGAACCATTCCTCGACCGATGCACTATTTGATAGCGAGCTTTGTCCGTCAAATTCAAACACCGCCGTCGGATTACTCTCATTGCGGGTTGCTGGCTCGCTCTTCTTGTGGGTTGCTGGCTCGCCCTTCTCACTTTCGCACCAGCTCTTTCGACCTCGGGAAACTGGTGGGAAGGGCAAAAAGCCTTAGAGAAAGGCGATTACGCTGCTGCTCTGAAAGAATTTCTGCCGCTGGCAAGACAGGGAAATTCTGTTGCGCAGTTCAATCTCGGTTTCATGTACCACGAAGGCAAAGGTGTTCCGCTAGACTCCAAGGAGGCCCTCAAGTGGTACCGTCTGGCGGCAGACCAGGGGGACCCCGCAGCGCAGTTCAATCTCGGTGTTATGTATGACAAAGGTGATGGTGTTCCGCAAGACTACAAGGAAGCCATCCAGTGGTATCGCCTGGCAGCAGACCAGGGGACTCCCAGCGCGCAGTTGAATCTTGGTTTCATGTACGACAAGGGCATCGGCGTTCCGCAAAACTACGTTCAGGCGTACATGTGGTACAGCTTGGCCGGGGCCAGTGGCAGTGCCAAAGGGCCAAACAATCGAGACTTGATCGCCCCCAAAATGACTCCGGCGCAAATTGCGGAAGCACAGCGTCTGGCCCGAGAGTGGAAACGCCACGTAAAGTAATTTGTGTGTGTAAATTTGCCCGGCTTAATCAGAGGATCTCATGCGCCAAAAAGGAGAGCGTCGCGATCCTCACGTTTCCATATGCAGGGAATGAGGATGCCGCTGGACGGATTCTACGTTCGTTCTTGGCGTACTACCCACCCGTCCGCCTCCAGCAGCACAAGGACGCGGTCGAGGCCTCCGGCAAGGCCCTACTCACGATCTACAGCCGCAACGGTTTTCCCAGCCATGAAAGTTACCTGGGGTACTTATCCGAACAACATCGGTCACACTGATTGTACCCGGTGCTTCCGCTGCCACGACGGCAATCACAGGAGTGCCCCGGACAACGCCGTTACCCAGGACTGTGTGCCGGACTATCCGTGTTTCAGATCGTGGACCCACCGGACACCCGGATATACAATAGATCGTCTGCAATGGTGGTGAGGACGTCGGGTGAACAAAATCGCTCGGCTTCGGTCCTTTCGACAGATGGAATGTCTCTATGCGCATGGCGTTGAGCACTGCGGATCGGGAGGCCTCGTGTATCTCGTCAAACTGGTCGACAAGGAACGGATTCGTAATCTGCAGCCCGCCTATTTTGCGTTGGTGATGGCGACCAGCATTGTGGCGATCGGTTGCAATATTGAGAATCTCGCCCGCACTGCAAAGGTCCTGACAGTACTCAACCTGGGTGCATTTGTTCTGCTCGTTTCTCTGACGCTTGCGCGACTCGTTGTTTTTCGGGATGAGGTCTGGGCCGACATCACGAGCCACGCACGAGCACCTGGCTTCCTGACTATCCCCGCGGGTTCAGCACTACTCGGATGCCAGTTAATCCTGATCACAGGCAGGTATTCGATCGCGTTCATCCTATGGATTGCCGCTATCGTGTCATGGATCTTCTTGACCTACACCATCTTTGCGACTTTTACGGTAAAGGAGACTAAACCTGCTCTAGATCAAGGCATCAATGGAGGCTGGCTACTCGCGGTTGTCTCCACGCAGGCGGTCGCGCAGCTCGCGTTGTTATTGATCCCGGCGTTTCCCAACGGCGCCGATATGCTGCTATTTCTCGGTTTGGCATTGTGGCTCTGGGGCGGGATGCTGTACATCTGGATGATCTCACTTATCTTTTATCGATATACGTTCTTTACATTCGCGCCATCCGACTTGATGCCGCCCTATTGGATTAACATGGGCGCCATGGCTATTTCGACTCTCGTCGGAGCTCTTCTCACGCAACGTGTGGCCTCTTCTCCCCTCAACGAACTTCGCCCCTTCGTCGAGGGGTTCACTATCTTTTTTTGGGCCACGGCTACGTGGTGGATCCCAATGCTCGTGATTCTTGGCTTCTGGAGGCACATCATCAAGCGATTTCCGCTGTCGTACGATCCCCTTTACTGGGGAGCCGTCTTTCCACTTGGCGTGTACGCAGTAGCTACCTACCGCCTCGCTGAATTCTGGCAACTGCGGTTTCTCCTTTGGGTCCCGAGGTGTTTCACCTACCTCGCCCTTGCATCGTGGCTGGTTACATTCACTGGAATGACTCACGCTATCCTCCGGCCAAGTGTTTCCCCTAGTACACGCCGTGAACCGTAAGCTTGCTATGGCCTCCTTATTGTCTCGACTGACGAACGCAACTCCTCAAGAAAGGAATCGAGATCAACCGATTCGCGGCGGCAGACCTGTTCGACCGTCACAATGCGGGCGACTGTCCTTCGGAGCGCCGGATTGGCGAGTGGCGTGAAGCCGCGCCGCAGGAAAAGCGGCAAAGTATCCGGGTAGCGTTCCAAGATCTCGCCGATCCTCGTCTGAGGACCCGGGACCCAATCACCGGCGGCAGGAACGGACACCGGCGGTTCAGGATGTCTTATCAGGTGCTGCCCAAAGCGGATGTTCCGGACAATTTCGAAACCCCATAGCGCCAATCCGGCCAGCTCGATGAATCCGGAGACACCCATCACCGCGTAGGCGCGAGGAGTGTAGTCGGTCGCGATTTCAGTCCCTATGCGCAGCAAATTGCCAAGATTGAGAAGGACAAACGTCGGCCAGAGGGGGGTTGCTCGCCGGAGGTCCACCCCAGAAAGCGTCGGGACGACCTTGCTGGATACGCCGACGATCATCATGAGGATGAAACCAACCGTCAGCGCATGTCTGTAAGCGCCAAGATACGCGTGAGAGAACGGGCTGGGCGAGTGCGTGAGCGGTTGGAAGATGACGACGTCATAGATGGGCGTGAGCACCAGCATCCCCGTCGCGACCACGAACCAAACGTGCGCCGTACGAATAAACTTGAGACCTCGATCCTGTTCGCTTGAATGCACGGGCCCCCATACGCGGTACTGCCGAATCGTGCCGGCTGCAATGATTAACAGCAATAGGGCACATAGCTCGTTCGGTATCAACATCCAGAACTTGCCAAAGGCGATCGCGCCAATAAATGTGAGCGCGCCACCCGCGATCGCACCGTTTATGCCCCAGAAGACAAACCCACGCCATCTAGGTCCAGGCGTGCGGAAGCCATAGGCGTGCGGCAGAAACTTGAGTGATACGCCAAGAATCATCACAACGGCGATGCCGATCAGTTCTACGTCACGATACGGAATGTCAAAAGACGATACATGGTATAAGAACTCCTCGCGAGTCTGCGCTCCCTCAAAGAGCCAAAAGACCAGTGGATTTACCAGAGCCGCGACGGCGAACCACGCTAGCGATGCAAAGACAAAGCGATCGTAGGGTTCGGGCTTGTGGGCGCGCCGCAAAGTCTGTGTGATAACCACCGAAAAGATGGCGACGGCAAGAACTATTACCACCCCCCCTGCCACTCCGAGTTCCAGAAACCATGACTGCGGCGCCAGAAGATGCCCAATCGTTTGCAGGCAGATGCCGACCGCCATTAGCGGGAGTGCCGTATAGGCGAGTCCGGGCCGCCACAGTGCCGAGTGCTTGAATCGGGGGAACGCCTGGTAGGCGAACCCCATCACGAAGAAACCTACAAATCCGAACACCATCGCGTCAGCGTGTGCCAACACCCACGAGTAGTTCACACTGCCGAAGGCGCGATTCTTACCCATGATCCATAGATTTACGGCGCCCCAGAGGCATCCGAGCGAGAACACTGTAGCGATCCCGGCCAGAAAGAACGGACGAAAAATAGTGTCTCCGAGCGAGGGTCCGATTTCAACACGCATCGGCGGTGACACGGCCGCTGCCTCATTCAATTCGGATAGAAGTGTGTCCAGCGGAACGCTGTGCAGCCGCGAGAACCACCCCACCGTCTCGCGAGGTCCTTTCGGACCACCGCAACCGTGAAGACCATAGCGATCAAACACCAGACGAGTGGCTGGATGCTCAACTATCACGTCCGGCAGCAAGGAATCTTCTTTGATCATCGTTTCGCCTCGATCATTTCCAGCCCGATGTTAACTCGGAAAAGTTCGGATATCTGTGACTTCTGTCACCGCTACGAGCGGCATCAGCCGCTTGACGCGGTGCCATGAAGCGTTTGATCAGCACTACTTCGGCTCGGTCGATGGCGCATGCCCCAGCTGTCGCGGTCGGCTTAGAAGAATTCGAGCGCGACCTGCATTCCGGCATATTCGTTTTGAAAAAAACGTGTTTTTCCCCGCTCCGCCGCTCTGGAATCGGTCTGCTTTCGGAAGTGCTATGACGGCAGCTAACGCAGTCATGCATCTGAGCGGCGTTACTCGCCGTGCTCAGGCGAATATATAGACGTGTGCGTGCCGGAAAACGATGTTACTGGGGTGGCTCCTCAAACTTGACGCACCAGATCTGTCCAGTTGGCGCTGCAAAAGTTCGGCGACCGTTTCAATTCGCGTCGAACCATCCGCTGTCATGAAGGGCCGCTGGCCCTCCATACATGGACCTCTCTAAGCCTGAACCAGAGACGCCTCGTGCACCGCACAAGACCGCCCAGCGGGTGACAATTAATGACAGCAGAATGCCTCGTCACCAAGCGACGATCACTGACGTGCTTAGAGCGGCGCCGCTGTTTGTCGCTCTCACCGATTCCGAGATCCAGTTGCTCGCGGCGCGCTCCATGTTGCAGACGTACGCAGCAGGACAGCTGCTGTTCTCCGAAGCAGAAGCATGCAAAGGCTTGTACTTGGTTGCCCAAGGTCGTGTCCGCATCTTCAAAATCTCACCGAGTGGCCGGGAACAGGTGCTGGCCATCGAGGGTCCCGGCAGTTCCATCGCGGAGCTTCCGGTCTTCGACGGAGGCCCTTATCCAGCATCGGCCGCCGCAATGGAAGATTCGGAACTTGTGTTCATCTCGCGTCAAGACTTCCGCGCGGTTTGCCTCGAGCATCCTGAGGTCTCGCTGAAGGTGCTTCAGGTAGTCGGCGCGCGCCTGCGCCGCCTGGTCGGGATCATAGAGGAATTGTCATTCACCACCGTGCGTCGCCGCTTGATCTCCTGGCTTCTGCGCCAGGCAAACGTGGGGGGCCATCCCAGTGATCGCGGGCTGGCCTTTATAGTGCAGGCGAGTCACCAGGAGCTGGCGGCTCAAATCGGCACGGTACGCGAGCTGGTGTCACGCAATCTGGCCCGGCTGCAGGCACAAGGGCTCATCGAAGTAAGCGGCCGCGAAATCACTATCATCGACCGCGAGGCGCTGGAAGCCGATCTGGCCTCCGTAATCTGATTTCTCGCACCGGTGACTTAAGTCACTGAGTTCCTCTGGCTCCAGCCGTACCCTCGAATCAGAGGTAGCAAATGACACTCAGTGCTGATCAGGCCGTACGAGACATTGCGATCGAAAACCCGGCCACGGTGCGCGTTTTCGAATCGCTCGGCATCGACTATTGCTGCGGTGGGAAGCGGCCCTTACGAGAAGCGTGCGAGCGCGCTAAAGTCCCAGTGGAGCGCGCGTTGGAGTTGCTGGCCGGAACGAACA
Organism: Bryobacteraceae bacterium; assembly: GCA_052148835.1. GTDB lineage: Bacteria > Acidobacteriota > Terriglobia > Bryobacterales > Bryobacteraceae > Palsa-89. The sequence goes on along the minus strand of JBKQHJ010000199.1, from coordinate 5,670 downwards.
CGCCTCCTTCACCGGAAGAAGCCGCCCGCTGGAAAGATGCAAAGCTCGCGGATCTGGCGGCTCATATCGTCGAGCAACACCACGCCTTTGTTCGCCGGGAGGCGCCGCGGCTCGAAGCCTTGACCGGGAAGGTGGCGGAAAAACACGGCGAGCGCAACCCGGAACTGTCATCGATCCGCGATCTGTTCGCGGCCATCGCGCAGGAACTCTTTGCACACATGATGAAGGAGGAGCACCTGCTATTCCCGTATCTATCCCAAATGGAGTCGGCCGTTCTCGCCGGCGAGCCCGTGCCTCCGCCATTTTTCGGGTCGGTTCAGAATCCGATCGCGCGGATGCTCGCCGAACATGACGACGCCGGCGAACTGCTCGCGCAAATACGCAGGCTGGCTGGGGGATTTCACCCGCCCGACGACGCCTGTCCCAGCTATCGGGCTCTGTATCACGGCTTAGAAGAATTTGAGCGCGACCTGCATCACCATATTCATCTTGAGAACAATATACTTTTCCCTCGCGCCGTCAACCTGGAACGCGATGTGCATGCGAAGGCGTGATGACTGCAGCTAACGCCGTCATGCATTCGAGCAGGTCCGATATCGTCACTCGGGAAGTCAGGCTCCAGCGGCTCCTGACTGCTTACATCCTCGCCGGCCTACTCTTCATGCTCTTGCCAGGAACGTTTCTCGGAGTCTGGAATCTGCTCTCGATCAGCAGCACGCACACCGTCGCCAGCCTGTCGCCGGCGTGGCTGCAAGCACACGGGCATGCGCAGATTTTCGGCTGGATAGGGACGTTCATTCTCGGCATCGGCTTCTATTCGCTGTCGAAGATGGGGAATCTGCCGCCCTTCGCGGTCTCGCGAGGCTGGACCTGCTTCGCAATTTGGACGGCTGGAGTCCTGTTGCGCTGGACCGTCAACATCACCGCCTGGCAGTGGCGCGTAGCGCTGCCGGCGTCGGCGGCGCTGGAACTCGCCGCGTTTCTCATTTTCTTTCGCACTGTGTCAAGTCACCGGCCCGAACCGGCAACGGGCGCGGCACCCCGCCCCAAGCAGCCTTGGATGTTGGTGGTCGTCGGCTCGACTATTGGTTTTCTAGCGACCCTCATCGCTAACATAGGCGTGACCCTTTACGTCGCGGCGAGCGGACAGGGCCCGGCTGTTCCCTTAATCCTCGATCAGCGTCTGTTGATGCTGCCCACCTGGGGATTCCTGGTTCCGGCGGTGTGGGGCTTTAACGCCCGGTGGCTACCGATATTTCTTGGACTGAAAACGCCGAACGGCCGGCGTCTGTATGCCGCTCTGTTCGTCGCCTGGGCCGCCGTGGCCGCGATGCTGTCGGGAGTTGCAATCCTCTCTGCTGTGCTGCTGCTGATCGCCGCCTTTTTGGCTGTTTCGGCCCTGCATGTTTTTGAACCCGCGATGCAGCCGGCCAAAGTCAACGGCGTACACGCGAGTTTCCCGGTCTTCGTACGCGGCGCCTATGTTTGGCTACTGGTGGCGGCAACGCTATCGGTCGCTGCCGCGCTGGCGGATCGCGAAGGCGGCATTTGGGGCGCTTCGCGGCACGCGCTGACCGTCGGATTCCTGTCAACCATGGTCTTCGCCATCGGCCAGAGAATTTTGCCTGCGTTTTGCGGTGCGCGTGTTCTGTTCAGCAAGAACTTGATGTTCGCATCGCTGGCGCTGTTGAACCTGGGATGCGTTCTACGGGTCGGGTCTGAAATTCCGGCGTACGAGGGCTATCTCCGCCAGGCTTGGTCGGTCTTGCCTATTTCCGCCGTGGTAGAGCTGACGGCCGTGACTCTGTTTGCCGCCAACCTCGTGCTAACTTTCTTGCGGCCTCCTGCTCATCTCATGCATGGATTGGACGCGCCCGGACTGGCGCGGTCTGCCGACGTTCAGATCGGTGAAGGGGGTATGTGAGAGAGCCGAGTGCAAACCGGTTTTACGGAAACATAATTCCGCGAGTCGACTTCTGGAGAGACATGGTGGAATAGATTGGCTCTTGTAAAGTACCCTCTGTGAGGTACTCATGAAAGCTTCAGGCTACCGCGCTGCCACCGACTCTGGATGCGGACTCATCAGGCCCTCGTGATCGGGCGTGCCCCGCCAGAACAGGTCCCAGAGCAGCAGGTTGGTATTAGCCGTGAAGGCCACTCCCGCCACCAGGCGCACTGCGACCCACAGATGCAATTATGCCTGTAAGAGAATCTTGCCCTATGACCCTTTGCACCTAGACCGACGATTCCCGCAATCAAAGTCGCTCCGCAGGAAAACCGGTACCATCGCCTGTAGCAATGGGGTCATATGCGCGTTTCGTTTCACCGTGATCATTTCAATCGTCGTCTCATAGCGCTTTCATTCAAGCGGCCAGGATGCTGATTTCGAAGCTAAAGCGGAAATTCTGGTTCAAACGCACTGCGTCCGTCGCCTCAGCCTGTGGCGGATTGCTGGCCGAGGGCGGTGTTGATCCACTCGACGGTCTTTTTCAGGCCGCCGAAGGTGTAGAAATGCATCGCCGCGATGCCAAACGGAGGCGCGGAGGTATCGCCGTTCGGGGCTGCGGCAAGAAGCTCGCGCATCACGGGCTCGGGGTCACGCTCGAATAGCAGGTACCCGAACAACGGGGATTTGGTGAGCGCCCGGATGGAATTGCCGACCCCGCAGTGCAGCGCGTATTTCATGAGCGTGGCGATGCCCGCGGGGCCCGCGAGGCCAATGCGCACGGGGAGATCGACGCCCATGGCGCGAATGCGCTTGAGCCAGGCGACGATGGGCTCGCCCTCGAAACAAAACTGGGTGACGATATGGACCTGCAGGCCGATCTGCCGCGCGAGGTTCATCTTTGCGACCATCGATTCGTCAAGCACCCGTTCGGAAATTACCGGATGGCCTTCGGGAAGGCCGCTGATACCCACGCGAAGGATCTTGTGCCTCTGCAGGAGGCCCGACTCCATTACTTGCAGGGTCGCGTCGTACGGCCCGAGAGGCTTGATGCGGTCGCCGCCGACCAACAGCCCGCGGTCCACCCCCGCCTCGCCGGCGAAGCGGCTTAGGAGGTCATCGAGTTGCGCAGCGCTTTCGAGATGGCGTGCGACAATATGCGGAGAGGGGAACAATCCGGCGCGGCGGAGCGCGCACGCAGGGGCAACCATGCGGAACGGATCCGCACCGGGAATCCAGCTGAGATAGACTTCCGTGCCGGGTTCGAGGCGCTCCGCGCAGAAGGCAATAATGTTTTTGTTTGTTGGGCTGACTTCGACCGAATAATCTTGCAGAAGCGGAGCGAGACTGGGCAAGTCAGCTGGGGCGTCTGACATCGAGCACCCTCCATAGGTCTAATCTTTTGCTGCCACGAGCCTGATTCCAGTTGCACAGAAATCGCACCAAGCATGCTCTGTCACAAGAAAACAGCACGAAGAGTTTGCGCCTAGTGGCTCGCTCTGCCACTCGCCGATCAGTAACTTCTTTCGCAGGTTGGTCCCGAGCCGTCATAAACGAGCGCTTCAAGGGACCCGAGCCAGACCCAGAATGCTTGTTACAGCACATTTCTCAAGCGCCCGTACGCTTCCGAATGGACGATTGCACATCCCACTGTGTCAACTGAAGTGTGCGCCCAGGCAGCTTCAGCTCGCAATAGTGCATTCATCACGGCCATACGGACATCTGTAATCGCTACTACTCGCAGACTTTCAAGGGAGAATATAAATAGACCGGCGCGGAAGAGCGTCAGTTGACCCGAACCGTAGCCCCGACGAAGTATATCGCCTCACCTGCGAGCAGTCTGACGACCCGCAGCTTATGGGTCTGACGATAGTGATCTTCGCCGTCAACGTCGTTCCGCCCCTACCAAGCGTCCTACGTTGCGTCGCGCTATCTCAACGACGACGATCAGCCCAGCCAAAACGCAGAGAGTGAATGAAATACTGTGGTGGAGCGATCGATTTCAGAGCGCAGCCCATACATCAGGAACCATGCGATTTCGTGGCGACGATCCAATTCCGTGCAATGTGGATTTCAACCTGCAGCTGACTTACCCTCCGACGCGTTTAGCTTCTTCGCGAGTTTGCCTGTATCGACATCGGTACCACCGCATTACTCGGTATCGCGATAAACTACGCCGCCTTAAAGCACCGCCCTATCAGCACTGGCCGTGATGCCAGTTCCAAGAAGAATGACGAAAGCATCATTGCGGAAGCGCAGCTAAACTTGGACACTGAAATTAGTCAGAGGAAGGAAAACATCATATGGCCGAACAAGCAACGAAACCTGCTGCTGCTCCTCGAATTCCGACAGACTCCGAAGCACAGCCTGGGCACGAGCAAATTGTCGCGCTCGCTTACTCCTTGTGGGAAGCCAAGGGCCGTGTTGACGGGACAGCCGAAGAAGATTGGTTCCGAGCGGAAGAAGAATTGAAGGCCGTCCGGGAATCGTAGGCTTCGGCCTGGGATCTCGCTATGGCTCCGTCGGTAGACGGAAACCCACACGCGGTTCGGTGCGATATGACGGCGCGCAGTGGTTGGCTTCAAGGTGTTTGACGGAGAGCGCTTATCGTGGTCTCTGATCCTGTGGCCGACCCTGAACCGCCAGGGAGGAAATGCCGTGTTAACTGGCAAGCGTTTTAGATTGAAGTTCGAAACTGTAGCAATTGAAACGCATGGCGACAAGCGAATCGCTATAACCATCCCTTCACGTGAAGTTATTGAAGTTATGGACCCTCTACCAACCGATGCTCGGATGGTAGAAATCCGCTGGAATGGTGGAGCGCTGGCAATGTTCGCCGAAGATGTAGAGGGGCACGGAGATGAAATCAAAGATCGAAGAGTCACGGCCTGACCCCGTCTTCCCAACCAAGCAGCTTAAGGATCAGCACCGAAGCTTTTAGCTGGGGATTGCCCTTCGCGACACGTTAAGAGCGCCTTGGATCGGCGGTTCGAGATGGCACAGCTACGCATCTACTCCGGCGCGCACTCGCGGTTCCGCAAAATCCCATGCTCGTTCCCACAAAACCAGAAGCGAATCGAACCAGCCCCGAATCTCGTTCCCCGCTGGCCATGCGCTGCGCCCGTTCGGGATTGTTCTTTGGGCTACTTATATCCAACCCTTCTCTTTGAGCCGCTGCCAGGCTGTCCGAACATGTTCCGCGCTGAATGCGAGCTTCTTGTGCTCGTTCCACGCCTGGACACCCCCGACGGCGGCATTCGGATCCGTCCTCGCGGCTGGGTCTTCATTTGCCAGCCAATGCACAGTCGCCAAAAGCTCCATGCTGTGCGGGGTCTCAAAGCCTTCGATCAAGGCCGAGACGCGCTCTAACCGACTCTGGGTATCGGAATTGGACGCGAGAAATCCTGTGGCCTCTTCGCGCGCGCCGGTTAGAAGCTGAATCGAAGCTGCGCGGCTGCGATCGCCATAACCTCGTATGAAGTGTCCTTCGATCCGCTGCAGGACGTGATGAAGATTCTCGGCGTAGGGCCCGTATTTACCCTTGACGAAGTCCAGTTTCAACGGCTCTCCAGCCGCCTGAAGGAAGTAAGCCAGTTTTTGGATTTCGAGCAGCGTCACGCGGTACCAGGGAAGCGCGTAATGATCAATCAGGCTGATCAGCGCCGCCCGCCCCGCGGTCATCCTGGGCCGGCTGGTCGCGATCTTCATCTCATCGGCGGCCGGCG
>JBKQHJ010000198.1:0-3383 GCA_052148835.1 Bryobacteraceae bacterium | reverse complement strand
ATAACTTCCCACGACAGTAGCTTTGATGTTCGGATTCATTGTCGACTCCCGCTTCACTGTGCAGCTGCCGGTCGGAGCGCCATCAAGCGCTGGATCAAGTTCCTGGGCCGTCCGCAGAAACACTATCCGTATCTGCACGATTGGCAGGACATGGTCAAAAGCGGCGGCACGCTGGAGCAGGCGCAGTTCCTGGCTCAGGATTTCCAGAGCCTGGTTCTGGCTCTGATGGGAGAGGCCAAGCTGCTCAAGGAAGAAAACGACATCATCAAAGCCAAGGCGGATGTCCGCAAGAAGCCGCGGCGGGATTCGTATCCCAACGAGTTTGAGACCAAAGATCAGTTCTGCCCCGGCTGCGACCTGGAGTTGAAGACCATGCCGCGCGAGCGGGCCAGCCTTTATCTGGATCTTTTCGTGGCCGATCAGGATTCGGAGAGCGATACGCGGCCGGATCCCGGATTGCTGTCGCTGCACAGCTGGAGCCTGGAGAGGCACTTTTCGCCGGAAGTGGCCGAACACGTGGCAGACATGCGCGCCGAGATTGAAGCTTTGAAAAAGGCCCTGCCTCCCTATCCTTATCTGCACGGCGTGAGCGATACCGCCGTCATGAAGCAGATGCATGTGAACGTACGCGGCAACGCCAATGTGTTGGGCGACGAGGTCCCCGACCGTTTTCTGACGGTGCTTTCTCCGGGGGATCCGCAGCCGTTCTCGAAAGGCAGTGGCCGCCTGGAATTGGCCGACAACATCGCCCAAAGCCCATTGGCCGCGCGCGTGATCGTGAATCGAGTCTGGAAGTGGCACTTCGGGACCGGCATCGTCGATACTCCCAGCAACTTCGGACAGATGGGCGAACGGCCTACCAATCCGGACCTGCTCGAATACCTGGCCGACAGGTTCGTTGAGCAGGGCATGTCCATCAAGAAGCTGCACCGCGAGATCATGTTGTCCGCTGTCTACCAGCTCAGCGCGGAGGCGTCGCCGGCCAACACGGAAAAAGATCCCGCCAATCGGCTGTACTGGCGCGCGAACCGGCGGCGTCTGGATGCGGAGGCCATTCGGGATTCCATACTTTTCGCGGCGGGAACTTTGGATTTGAAGAAAGCCGGCGGACCGTCGACCGATTTCACGGACGATAATAATCGCCGCACAGTGTACTGCAAGGTTAGCCGTTACCGGCTGGACAATTTCCTCCAGGTATTCGATTTTCCGAATCCGTCGTTTACAGCCGAGCAGCGCTTTTCCACCAACGTCCCCTTGCAGCGTTTATTTTTCATGAACAGCACTTTCGTCTACCGCCAGGCGGAGAGCCTGGCCAGGCGCGTTTACGATCAAGGCAACGATGAAGCGCGAATTGGCAAGCTCTACCGGATCCTTTACGGACGCGCGCCATCGGATGCCGAATTGAAGGCCGGCATTGAATTTCTGCAGGCACACCCGGATGCGCCGGGCACTGCGATTGCGGGCCAGCCGTCCACGGGATGGAAGGAATACGCCCGCGTGCTGTTGAGTTCCAATGAATTCGAATTTGTAAACTGAGTTTGAGAGGAAGGAACGAGAAGATGCTCCATTTACCGCAACGACGTCCCGTTACCCGGCGCGAAGCTCTCTGCCGGATGGGCAGCGGCTTCGGCATGCTGAGTTTCGCGAGCCTGGTGGGAGAATCGCTGGCCCGCGCCGATTCCAGTCCGGACGCCGGCGGAGTTCCCGGCGCTCGGATTCCTAACTTCAAGCCCAAGGCCAAGCACGTTATCTTTCTGTTCATGAACGGCGGCGCGTCCCAGATCGATACGTTCGATCCCAAGCCGATGCTGACGAAGTACAACGGCAAGCCGTTGCCCGGCCAGATACCGGAGCACGAACGGAAGACCGGGAATCTGATGCAATCGCCATTCAGCTTCAAGAAGTATGGCAAGAGCGGCATCGAAGTGAGCGAGATTTTTCCGCAGTTGGGCGAGTGCGTGGATGACATGTGCCTGATCCGCTCGATGTACACCGACATCCCCAATCACGAGCCGTCGCTGCTGATGATGAACGTCGGACATATTCAGCCGGGCCGGCCGTCCATGGGGGCGTGGCTCACTTACGGCCTCGGCACGGAGAACCGGAATCTGCCTGGCTTCGTGGTTCTTTGTCCGGAAGTGCCCACCACTGTAGGGCCGCCGCTATGGAACTCCGCGTTCCTGCCGCCGGCTTATCAGGGCACGTATATCTCGGACAGCGTGAAGGACAAGAAATTCGACCCTGAGAAGTTGATTCCGAACATTCGCAACAACAAGTTCGACCTGAAACAGCAGCAGAGCGAGATCGACCTGCTCGCCAAGCTGGACCAGCTTCAGATCCAGCAGGAAGGCGCTGACGATCCGCAGCTCGATGCCACGTTGCAATCCATGGAAACCGCGTACCGCATGCAGACCGAAGCGCCGGACGTCTTCGACGTGCGGAAAGAGAGCGAGGCGACCATTAAGTTGTACGGGGAGGGCAGCACGGCCCGGGGCTGTCTGACCGCGGCACGTCTGGTGGAACGCGGTGTGCGGATGGTGCAGGTGTATTACGCCAAGGGCGACCCCTGGGATCACCATTTCGACATCGAACTGCACCGCAAAACCGGTCACGATTCCGACCAGCCGTTCGCCGCGCTGATTAAGGACTTAAAGGCGCGAGGCCTGTTCGATGAAACTTTGATCGTGTGCGGGTCCGAATTCGGCCGTACGCCGGTGGTGGAAGTGGGCAGCGGATTCATGGGCGGCCAAGTTCACAACGGGCGCGATCACAATCCGCACGGTTTCACGGTGTGGCTGGCCGGCGGGGGCGTCAAGGGCGGCATGACTTACGGCGCGACCGACGAGTTCGGGTGGAAGACCGTGGACAAACCCGTTCACGTGCAAGATTTGCACGCCACCTTCTTATATTTGCTGGGCATTGACCATACTAAGCTGACTTACCGCTATAGCGGGCGCGATTTCCGGCTCAACGACGTCGCCGGAAACGTGATCCACGACATCATCGCCTAACGTCCCGATGGCCGGAATGCAGGACAAAATCCGGCGAAATAGACCTTGACAGAGCGCTTGCCCGGCGCAATAATTATTAAACTCGCAACGGGTCAAGTCTTCAGGATAGCCACATCTTCACCGAAGACCACGTGAACCCGTGTCGCCACGCCGCGTTCTAGCCCTGCCGAAAGGTTCCTCGCCGCACCGTCTCGCGGCCCTCGCCTAGGTTGGCGTGCGAGAGCGTTTCTGGATTCCGCTGTTCCGATTCCAGCCAGAGGAGAAATGCGTGCCATGAGTAAGTCCGTAGATCGCTTTTGCCGAACTTGTCTGACGTGGCTGAGCCTATTCGCCGCGATTCCGATGGTCCATGGCCAATCCAGCAGCTCACTG
>JBKQHJ010000197.1:0-120480 GCA_052148835.1 Bryobacteraceae bacterium | reverse complement strand
TGGGCGCGCTGACCAGCGGCGCGTATCGCTATAAGACCCGGCCGTGGGAAATGGAACACGTCGGCACCATCTGCACGCATTGCTCGAACGGCTGCAAGACTACGCTGGGCGTGCGTAACGACGAAATCATTCGCGGCAACAATCGCGACCGCTCCGGCATCAACGGCGAATTCCTGTGCATCAAGGGGAGGTACGCCGCCGATTTCGTGAATAGCTCGGAGCGCCTGCAATCGCCGATGATTCGTAAGAAGGGCGGGCTGGAGCCGGTATCGTGGTCGGTAGCTTTGGCCGCGGCGGCGGCTAAACTCCAAGAAGTAAAGGCGCGCAACGGCGAGTTCGCGGTCATCGGTTCGAATCACACCAGCAACGAAGAGAATTACTATCTGCAAAAGTTCGCGCGCCAGGTGCTCTCGACCGGCAACATCGATCACCATCGCACGGGTGACATCGCGACGCTGCTCGACGCGCTGAGCGGTAAGAAGGAGGCGCTGGCGGCAACCGGCGACCTATACGAGCGCAAGGCGATCCTGGTGGTATCGAGCGATCTGGCGCAACAGCATCCCTTCCTGGCGTTCCAGATTCGCGCCAATTATCGTCATCACAACGCGCATGTTTATACCGTTACGCCGGGGCCGGTGCGAGAGCAAAGCATCGCCGTCCGTAGCGTCATCACCGTGCCCGGCCGGGAGTTGGCGGATGTGGAATCCCTGCGCGAACAACTGAAGAGCGAACCGGAGCTGGTGATTGTTTTTGGCGATGCGATCAAAGGAGACCTGATTCGCCGGCTGGTGGCATTCGGCGATTCGCTCGGGATTCCGGTGAAATACGTTTGCCTGGTGGACTACTCGAATTCGCGCGGCGCATCGGATATGGGATTGAATCCCGATCTCGGGCCTGGATATAGTCCAGTGAACGCGCCTGGCTTGGCTTACGACGAAATTCTCGCGGCGACGAATCTAGACGTTGTTTGGGTAGTGGGCGCCAATCCGCTAAAAGCAGCCACGCTCGCATCTACCGGGGCCTTCGTGATCGTTCAGGATCTATTTATGACCGAGACCGCGTCGCGCGCCGACATCCTCTTTCCAGCCGCATCCGCTTACGAGAAGCACGGCACCGTCACCAACGTTTGCGGCGAAGTGCAGCGGCTGAAGGGTGGTGTGCAGGTGATGGGGACGAAGCCGGATCTCGAAATCCTCGGTCTGCTGGCGAAAGAAATGGGTGTGAATCTCGGGATCTGGTCGCCCGAGAAAGTTTTTGAAGAGATCCGCCAGAACGTGCATGGTTATAATATTCCTTTGCCCGTACTCGCAACAGGGGGAGCATCGCAGACCGCGCCGGTGAATGGCCGGGTGACGGCGACTGCGCGGCCGGAGCTGATTCAGTCCGCGCGCGACACCCTGTTCACATCTGGTACCCTGGGCCGTTACTCGAAGAAGCTGAATTCCACACTCGAGGCTCCGGGCGCTTTGTACGCCGAGCCGCGCTGAGCCAAGTCTCCATGAATTTCTTCATACTCACCCTCATCAAGGTGGCGGTAGTGGCCTTCGTGCTGCTTACGACGCTGGCGTATTTGCAATGGATCGAGCGCAAAGTGATCGCGCACGTTCAGCTTCGCGTTGGCCCATACCGCGTTGGTCCGCACGGATTGCTCCAGCCGCTGGCCGACGTAGTGAAGCTGATCACCAAGGAAGGCCTGATCCCCTCCCACGTCAACAAGCTGTTCTACCTGCTGGCGCCATTTGTGGCGGTGGCGCTCGCGCTGACTTCGATTTCCGTCATTCCGTTCGGCCCCGAAATCAAGATCGGCCCGGTGGATACCTGGATGCAGCTTACCGACCTGCGCATCGGAATTTTGTTCGTTCTCGCGGTTTCCTCCATCGGCGTCTACGGCGTGGCACTGGGCGGTTGGGCTTCGAACAACAAGTACTCGCTGCTGGGCGGTCTGCGCAGTTCCGCTCAAATGATCAGCTATGAACTCCCGCTCGCGCTCGCGGTGGCAGCGCCGCTGCTGCTGGCCAACACGCTCAGCTTCCGGGAGATGGTGAACTACCAGAGCGGTTACTGGCTCGGCTTCATCCCGCGCTGGAATCTGTTTCCAGAAATTCTGGGCTTCATCGTGTTTCTGATCGCTTCGTTCGCCGAAACCAATCGCGTCCCATTCGATCTTCCAGAAGCCGAGAACGAGCTGGTGGCCGGCTTTCACACCGAGTACAGCAGCATGAACTTCGCCGCGTTCTTCATGGCCGAGTACGCGAATATGGTCACCGTCACGGCCGTCGCAACGCTGTTGTTCCTGGGTGGCTGGCAACCGCCGTTTCCCGAGCCCTATTCGGATTTTGTCCCGATCCTGGTCTTCGCCATTAGCGGCTTGATCGCGCTCTATCACGGCCTGAATCCCGCGCGCCGCATGGACAAGTTCACGTTGCCCGCGACGGCGCTGGTGTTTCTCGGGATCGCCGCGATTTTCGGGCTATCGCTTTTCGTGCCCTTGGCCAAGCCGATTTTGATGGCCCTATTCTGGTTCTGCGGAAAAATCCTCGTCCTCTTATTCATATTTATCTGGGTTCGGGCTACCCTCCCGCGCTTCCGTTATGACCAACTGATGCGCTTCGCCTGGACCGGCCTGTTCCCGCTTTCGATGTTCAACCTGCTGGTCACCAGTTTGATCGTGGCCCTGACAACCAAATGACTGCGCTTATCTTCATCATATTTGCCGGTATCGCGGTGTTTTGCGGTATCAATCTCGTGGTGCAGACGCATCCGATCGCCAGCGCCTTGTCGCTGATCGGCGTCATGGGATCGCTCGCTGTTCTGTATTTGCAGCTGGGCGGAGAATTCATCGCCGCGGCACAGGTGATCGTATACGCCGGCGCGATCATGGTGCTGTTTGTCTTCGTCATCATGTTGTTGAATGCGGGGGCGGAGCCCACCTCGTTTCAGGTATCGCGCTTCGTCAAGTATTTCGGGTTGATCCTGCTCGCCGCTTTTCTTGGGTTGATCAGCTTCATCATTCAAGCGTTGCTGCCGAAAACGGAGGGCGTGCTCTTCGGGACATTCCAGGGCACCACTCTCGAGGTTGGACGAAAGCTCTTTACCACCTATCTGCTCCCCTTCGAAGTGACGTCCGTCTTGATCCTGATCGCCCTGGTAGGCGCGATCGTGCTCGCCCGAAAGGAAGTCTGACCATGCCGCCCAATGTATTGAATGCCCCCGTCCCTTTGAGCTGGTATCTGATTCTGAGCGCGGTTCTTTTTGCGCTCGGCGTGGCCGGCTTCATTTTCCGGCGCAACATTATCACCGTGTTCATGTCCATCGAGCTGATGCTCAACGCCGTGAACTTGAGCTTCGTGACGTTCTCGTACCAATTCAGACAAGTGGACGGTCACATCTACAGCTTCTTTGTGATGGTAGTGGCCGCCGCCGAGGCTGCTGTGGGGTTGGCGATCATCCTGACAGTGTTCAAGAATCGCTCCACGCTGATGATCGACGAAGTGAATTCGATGAAGTACTGACGACATGAGTCTCCTTTTAAAATGAACCTCTGGCTGATTCCAATTCTTCCGTTGCTCGGGTTCCTGGTGAACGGGCTGTTCGGCAAGGGGATGCCGAAGTGGCTGATCAATTTCGTCGCCGTCGGATCGGTGCTCTTCTCGTTCGCCTGGGTGGTGAAAACGCTGGTCGGCCTCGGGCCGCTGGAAACGCCGCACGTCGAGCATTACTACACCTGGATTCAAAGCGGGATGCTGAACATCGCCGTCGATTTCGCGGTGGACCGCCTTACAGCCATTATGCTGATGGTCGTCACCGGCGTAGGCCTGCTGATTCACATCTACGCGGTCGGCTACATGGAGCACGAAGGCGGTTACTACCGCTTCTTCGCCTACTTGAATCTGTTCATGTTTTTCATGCTGGTTCTGGTGCTGGCGCAGAATTACCTGCTGCTGTTCGTCGGCTGGGAGGGCGTGGGGTTGTGCAGCTACCTGCTGATCGGATTCTATTTGACGGAGCAGTTCGCCACCACTGCGGGAAACAAGGCATTCATCGTCAATCGCATCGGCGATTTCGGATTTTCACTCGCCGTGTTCTTGATCTTCAAGCAATTTGGGACGCTCGATTTTACGAAAGTGTTTGAATCCGCCAAGGGCCTGCCGGTGGAAGCGAGCGCCGGGATTCTCACCACCATCACGCTGCTGTTGTTGGTAGGGGCCACCGGAAAATCGGCGCAGATCCCGTTGTATGTCTGGCTGCCGGATGCCATGGCCGGTCCGACACCGGTCTCGGCCTTGATCCACGCAGCTACGATGGTGACGGCCGGTGTTTACATGATTGCCCGGTCGGCCGCGCTGTTCACGAAAGCGCCCATCACGATGGATACCGTAGCGGTGATCGGCCTCGCCACCGCGTTCTTCGCCGCCACCATCGGCCTGGCCCAGATGGACATCAAGAAGGTTTTCGCATACTCCACCGTTTCACAGCTCGGCTACATGTTTCTGGGGGTAGGCGTGGGCGCATTCTCGGCCGGCATTTTTCATCTCATGACACACGCGTTCTTTAAAGCCCTATTGTTCCTCGGCGCGGGCGCGGTGATCCACGGCTTGCACGGCGAGCAGGATTTGCGGCAGATGGGCGGGTTGCGAAAGCACATGCCGATCGCCGCCTACACGTTGTTCTGCGCATCGCTTGCCATCTCGGGTGTCCCGGGCACGTCCGGATTCTTTAGCAAAGACGCCATCCTGGTGGCCGCGTATGCTCGCGCGCCTTGGATGTACTGGGTCGGCGTGCTGACGGCGGGCATGACGGCGTTCTACGTTTTTCGCGCCTGGTTCATGGCATTCACCGGTGAGTATCGCGGCCACGCGCATCCGCACGAATCGCCGCTGGTGATGACTGGGCCGTTAATGATTCTCGCGGTTTTGTCTTTGTTCGGTGGCTTCATCAACGTGCCGCACTTTTTGGAATCGATGTTCGCCGAGGGGCCCGAAAATCAGACCCTCGCATGGCTTTCAGCGGCCGTTGGATTATTGGGAATCTTCCTTGCGTTCGTGTTCTATGTCGCGAAACGCAGCCTGGCCGATTCGTTCGCGAAATCCATGGGCGGCCTCTACACCCTGGTCTACAACAAGTACTTCGTCGATGAAGCGTACGATGCGGCCGTAGTGGAACCGCTGGTGGAAGGTTCCCGCACGGTGCTCTGGCGCGGAATCGATGCCGGGCTGATCGACGGTACAGTGAACGCAGTCGGCCGGCGATCCCGGGGCGTCGGCTCGATCCTGCGCCTGATTCAATCCGGAAACATTCGCAGCTACGCGGCCTGGGTGGTGCTGGGGTCCATCGTCTTGCTCATCGTAGTGGGATTCGCGGGAGGTCTGCGATGACGCTGCTCACGGCCGTCATCTTTCTTCCGCTGCTCGCGTTTCTGATCGTGATGGCGCTTCCCAAGGAGCACCACAACGCGATCCGCATGTTCAGCCTGATCGCGTCGCTCGCGATTTTTGTGGTTTCGCTCGGTCTGATCGGCTCCGTTTGGTCCGCCAAACCGGGCACGTTCGCGCTCGAGACCAATCAAGCCTGGATCCAGACGCCGGCCATTAATTACCACATCGGTGTGGACGGGATCAGCCTGTGGCTGGTGATCCTTTCGACGTTCCTGACGCCGCTGTGCGTACTGGTCTCCTGGCGCTCCATCGACAAGCACGTCAAACAGTTCTTTGCTTTCTTGTTGTTGCTCGAATTCGGGCTCATCGGCGTTTTCTGCGCGCTCGACTTTTTCCTCTTCTTCGTTTTCTGGGAAGTTTCGCTGGTCCCCATGTATTTTCTGATTGGGATTTGGGGCCACGACCGGCGCATCTACTCGGCCGTCAAGTTCTTCCTCTACACCATGGCCGGATCGGCCCTGATGCTGGTGGCGATCATCTACCTGTACATCCAGGCCGGCACATTCGACTACGCAAAAATTCTAACAGGCCTCCAAAGCGGCGCCATCTCGCTAAGCGGATCGGAGCAGTTGTGGCTGTTCCTCGGATTCTTCATCGCTTTCGCCATCAAGGTTCCGCTGTTCCCGCTGCACACCTGGCTGCCAGACGCCCATGTGGAAGCTCCTACGGCGGGCTCGGTGATGCTGGCCTCCGTGATGCTCAAAATGGGCACCTACGGGCTGCTGCGTTTCTGTGTGCCGCTGTTTCCCAATGCGGCGCGCGCCAACGCAGGATGGATCGTGATCCTGGCGATCATCGGCATCCTCTACGGCGCGCTGGTGGCGATGGTCCAGCCCAATATGAAGAAGCTGGTGGCGTACTCGTCGGTGAGTCACCTGGGTTTCGTGGTGCTCGGCATCTTTTCGTTCACGCAGCAGGGATTCGACGGCGCAGTGTATCAAATGCTGAGTCACGGCATCTCCACCGGCGCGCTCTTTCTGCTGGTCGGCTTCCTTTATGAGCGCCGCCATTCACTGGAGATCTCAGCCTACGGCGGCGTATCGACGCCCGCGCCGTGGCTGGCCACCGCCTTCATGATCACCATGCTCGCGAGCATCGGTCTACCCACGCTCAACAATTTTATCGGCGAGTTTCTGGTGCTGCAAGGTACATCCTTCGTCGACATGCATTGGACTGTATTCGCCGCCATCGGCGCGATCCTTGCGGCTTGCTACATGTTATGGCTTTACCAGCGAGTGTTTTTCGGCAAGGCGTCCGAGGACTTGACGCACCACATGCCGGATCTCAACTTCCGCGAATATGCCATCATCGTGCCGTTGATCGTTTTGATGGTCTGGATGGGCAGCTACACGCAAAGTTTTATTCCACCGATTTCCGCATCGAACGCCGTGTTGCTCGGGCCTATTGACGCTCGGCGCGAGATCCACGTGCGTGCAAAACCGCCCCAAGCGCCCCTGGTGGCGGCGCAGCCGGAACTAGCCCCGGAGCTAAACAATGCCCGTTAACTTTATGCCGACGGGTACGGATTACCTCCGCATCCTGCCCGAAATCATCATGACCGTCGCCGGAACCCTGATCATGCTGATCGAAGGCTGGCTGAGCGGCGAGAACAAAAAGTCGAATCTTTCCGTCTTCACCTTCATTGCTTTCGTCGCGGCTCTGGTGGCGGCCGTGGTGGCTAACGCGAGCCCGGGCTTGTCCTATTCGAACATGTTCATCGTGGACGGCTTCGCGACATTTTTCCGCGTGCTGGTGATCGGGGTCGGCATCCTGAGCCTGTTCTCGGCCACGCAATATTTAAAGCGCGAGCATGCCGAGTCGGCCGAATACTACGCCTTGCTGTTGTTTTCCGTCACCGGCCAGTGCGTCATGGCTTGCGCCAATGAACTGATCATGGTTTTCATTGGCCTGGAGATTTCGTCCATTGCCACCTATATCCTGGCCGACTATCTGCGCGACGACAAGCGCAACAACGAAGCCGCGCTCAAGTATTTCCTGTTGGGATCGTTCGCAACGGCATTTCTGCTGTACGGAATCGCGTGGATTTACGGCACCACCGGCAGTACAAATCTCGAGACGATTCGGAACGTCCTGCTCTCGCCCGGCTCCGATAGCAGTCTCATCCTGGCTGGCACCGCGGCCGCCCTGATGTTCGTTGGATTCGCCTTCAAAGTCTCAGCGGCGCCATTTCAGATTTGGGCTCCTGACGTTTATCAAGGCGCACCCGCACCGGTGTCGCTGTTCATGTCGGCCGGTCCTAAAGCCGCGGCTTTCGCGGTTTTCCTGCGAGTTTTCATGACGGCATTCGCGCCCATCACCAACCGCTGGGAACCGTTCGTCTGGTCGTCGGCACTGCTGACGATGATCATCGGAAACTTCGCGGCCCTGTTACAGACCAACATTAAGCGATTGCTCGCCTACAGCTCCATCGCGCACGCCGGCTACATCATGGTGGCCATCGCGGCGCACAATCAGATCGGCATTGCGGCTGTCATGTTCTATTTGGCCGCCTATGCGCTGATGAACATCGGCGCGTTCGCCGTGGTGACGCATTTCTCGCGGCAAGGCGAGAAGTTCGTGAACATCGAGGATTTTGCGGGACTCGGCTGGAAACAACCCGTGACTGCCGGGCTCTTCGCGATCTTCCTGCTGTCGCTGATCGGCGTACCCCTTACCGGCGGATTCTTTGGGAAATTCTATATCTTCAAGGCGGCGCTCGATGCGAACCTGGTATGGCTTGCGATTCTTGGTCTGTTGAACGGCGCCGTGGGCGCTTATTACTACTTGCGAATCCTAGTAGTGATGTACATGAACGAACCCGGCGAAGCTACGCTCTCGATCCAGCCGGTGGGCGCGGGCATCGGAGCCACGCTGTGGGTGGCAGCGGTCGGGACGCTGGTACTCGGGATCTTCCCGTCGGTGCTGCTGGACTTCGCTACCAAATCGAGCGTGCTGCTAAAGTAGATTCGCCGCGGCGCGTTAGTTGATCGCGTTCGGCTTATTTAATTGCGTCCAGCTTATTTGATCGCCTTAAGCAGCGCCTGCGTCATTTCATTGCCGACCTTGAACGCCGCAGTGTTGGCTTCAAAGCTGTTCTTCGCTTGGATCAATGCCACGGCCTGCGCGCTCAGGTCCACGGTGTCGCCCTGAGAAGCCGAAAATGAGGAAGGGCCCTGCGCGATGTTCTGCGCGGCCTGATTGAGTTGGGCTTCCGCGCGTTGCATCCCTTGCACGGAGGATATTGTTCCAATTGTCATAAGAACCTCTGGAAGGCCTGGCGGTCGCTTCCACGCTTTCTAATGCTATGTGTGCTTAATTTCCTCTTCGACAGTTTTGGACAGAAATTGAGCCATATTGTACTTAAGGTCTTCGATGCCCTGTCCGGTCACGCTGGATATCTCATAGAAAGGTAAGTGCTTTTCAGCCGCCAAAGCCTCCAGCGCCTCAATTCGGGCCTTATCTTGCGCCACGTCCACCTTAGACGCGACCAGGAACATTGGCTTCCGAACCAGATCCGGACTGAAACCCTCCAGCTCTTCCATCACGATGCGAAAATCATCGACCGGATCGCGGAGGGTCGCCTCAGAAACATCCACCAGATGCACCAGCAGGCGTGTCCGCTCGATATGTTTCAAGAACTGAACGCCCAGACCGTGCCCCAGATGCGCGCCTTCGATCAATCCCGGGATGTCGGCCACGACGAAGCTCTCATCGCCCACGCTGACCACGCCCAGGTTCGGCTCAAGCGTCGTGAACGGATAATCGGCGATCTTGGGCCGCGCGGCCGAAATGCGCGAGATCAGCGTCGACTTGCCGGCGTTAGGAAAACCCACTAGCCCGACGTCCGCCAGCAGCTTCAATTCCAGCCGCAGCCGCTTTTCGTCGCCCGGACGCCCTGGCTCGTGCTCGGTAGGTGCTTGATGAATGGGTGTCGCAAAGTGCTGATTGCCCCGTCCGCCCTTGCCGCCGCGCGCGATGACGAACCGCTCCCCGGCTCGGGTGAAATCGTGCAGCAGCTCGCCCGTCTCGTCGTCGTAGACCAGGGTCCCCACCGGAACGGGAACGTCGATGGAGGCGCCTTCGCGGCCGCTCCTGTTGCTGCCTTCGCCGTGCCGTCCGCGCTCGGCCGTGTGTTCGGGATTAAAACGGAAATGCAGGAGCGTGTTGTGATGTTCGCTCGCGACAAAAACCACGTCGCCGCCGCGTCCTCCGTCGCCACCGCTGGGCCCGCCGCGCGGGACATACTTCTCCCGCCGGAACGCGAGACAGCCGTTGCCCCCGTCTCCCGCCTTCACGCGGATTCGTACTTCGTCAATAAACATGCAGTTGGGCTGAATTAAGCCCGTTGGACTCGTGGACGCGAGCTAGTTGTTGCTCGCCTGGTCGGTAGATGCCTCGATGCTGATGAACTTGCCCAACCGCCCGCGATCGCGAAAGACCACAATGCCGGGGACCTTCGCGAACAGCGTGTCATCCTTGCCGCGCCCGACGTTCTCGCCAGGCTTGAAAGAAGTGCCGCGCTGCCGCACCAGGATCGATCCGCCGGTGACGGTTTCTCCGCCGAAACGCTTCACACCCAGGCGCTGGGCATTAGAATCGCGCCCGTTCTTGGAACTGCCTAACCCTTTTTTATGTGCCATACATTTTTATGCCAGAATCTCGCTCACCTTCACCGCCGTGTAGTTTTGACGATGACCGATGGTGCGCTTGTACTGCTTCTTACGCTTGAACTTGAACACGATCACTTTATCCCCGCGTCCGTGCTCGGAAATAGTGCCCTTGACGCGCGCATCGGCCAACGCCGCGCCCGCGGTCAGCTCGTTCGAATCGTTTACCACCGCCAGCACGCGGCCGAACTCGACCTCCGAACCGACATCGCCCGGTAACGTTTCCACTCGGACCACGTCGCCCGGGGCAACGCGATACTGTTTCCCGCCAGTTTCAATCACTGCGTACATAACTAACCTCTTAGGTCTTAACAAGTTGATTCGTCAGGCAGATACATCCAGGAGAAAACCGCCCGGAGCCGCAAACTTTTATGATACAGCAAGTTGCGCCATGATGGCAATCGGAGAGACAAAGCATCAACGCACCGCGGATAAGGTGCGTTGGCTCAGGAACCAGGCTTGGCAGTCCGCGCCCGCCCGGCGCGATTTGGGCGAATAGGAACCCTCCTTGGACATGTGGCGAGCGCCGATCTCGTCGTGCAGGTAGGAGTGCAGGATTTCGTCTCGAATACGCTTGATCATCTCTGGACGGTTGACTGGAAAGAGCACTTCCACCCGGCGATTGAGATTGCGCGGCATCAAATCGGCGCTGCCCAGGTAGCATTCCTCGGCGCCATTGTTGCGGAAATAGAAGATGCGGCTGTGCTCCAGGAACCGGCCCAGAACGCTACGGACGTGAATGTTTTCGCTGATGCCGGGCGTCTGCGGCCGAAGACAGCATGCGCCGCGAACGATCAAGTCCGTCGCCACGCCGGCCTGAGACGCCTGATAGAGCAGCTTAATGATGGGGCCGTCCTCGAGCGCGTTCATCTTCAGAATCATGCGGCCGCGTCCACCGTGGCGCTGGATGTCGATCTCGCGCTGGATCATTTCCTCGAACCGCTGGCGCAGATTGAGCGGAGCCACCAGCAGTTTGCGGAAAGTCTTCTTGCGCGAGTAGCCAGTCAGGTAGTTGAACAAATCCGTGGCGTCGGCGCCAATCTCTTCGTCGCAGGTGAACAGACCGAGGTCGGTGTAAAGGCGCGCGGTGGCGGGATTGTAGTTGCCGGTAGCTAGATGGCAATAGCGCCGGATGACATCGCCCTCGCGGCGGACCACCAGGATCACTTTGGAGTGCACCTTCAGGCCAAGCAGACCATACACTACGTGCACGCCCTCGCGTTCCAGCGCCCGCGCCCATTCGATGTTGCTCTCTTCATCGAAGCGGGCTTTTAACTCCACCACCACCGCTACCTGCTTGCCGTTCTCGACGGCCTCCAGCAGCGCTTCCACGATGGGCGAATTACGGCCCAGGCGGTAGAGGGTCATTTTGATCGTCAATACGTCGGGATCCTTGGCGGCTTTGCGCAGAAACTCCACCACGGGCTGGAAGGATTCGTAAGGATGGTGCAGCAGTTGATCCTGCTGGCGTATTACGTCGAACACATCCTCGTCCTTCGCGCTGAAGCCGGCCGGAGTATGCGGAAGAAAGGGCTTGTCCTTTAAATCCGGACGATCCAGCGCGAACAGGTGGCGCAACCGGCTCAAATCCAGTGGTCCCTGTATGCGGAAAATGTTGGCGGCATCCAGCTCCAGTTTGGCGGCCAGCAGATCGATCATCGCGGAGGGCATCCGCGCGTCCACCTGCAGGCGCACGGCATCGCGAAAGCGCCGCTGCCACACGGCTTCCTCGATAGTCTCGAGCAGGTCGTCGGTTTCCAGCTCCTTAATGGCGACTTCGGCATCGCGCGTGAGGTGGAAGACATGGGCTCGCAGAATCTCGAGACCGGGAAACAAGTGGTGCAGGTTGGCAATGATCAATTGCTCCAGCCAGACAAAGCCATGCGCGCGCGGACCGCTGTTCGTCACTGCCACGGGAAGCAATTGCGGCAAGCTGTCGGGAACCTTGACGCGAGCGAAGTGCTCGGCGCCGCCGCCGGGCTCGCGAACCGCCACTGCAATATTCAGGCTGAGGTTCGAGATATGGGGGAACGGCCGCCCGGGATCGAAGGCCAAAGGCGTAAGAACCGGGAAAACTTTCTCGGCGAAGAACGTATCCAGTTGCGCGCGCTGATCGATGGTGATCTCGTTCAGGTTCAGCAGGCGGACATGATTCTCTTCCAGCGCCGGCAGTAGTTCTTCACGGAAGAAATCGTAAGCGCCATTCACCAGGCGGCTCACCGAGGCGCGAATCGCATCCAACGTCTCCGACGGGCCCCGGCCGTCCATGCCGGTTTCCTGCACGCCATTCTCGATTTGCTGTAATACGCCGGCCACGCGCACCATGAAAAATTCGTCGATATTGGAACCGAAAATGGACAGAAACTTCACGCGCTCCAGCAGCGGATTGCGGCGGTCGCGGGCTTCCTCCAGAACGCGCCGCTGGAACTCCAGGTGGCTGAGCTCACGATTGAGATAGAGGGTGGGATCGTTCAGTTCGGGGAAATCTGCGAGTTTCAGCGGGGCTCGGGCGGCTTCCGCGCACATGCGTTTAACTTAGTGTACCGAACTGCGGGGATTGATATGGTTACAAAAAACAGAAAGCCGCCGGTCGGTCAAAACGGCGGCCACTGCTCTGAGAATCCGCTTCCTCACGGTCGCGGCTCGGTTAATCACGGTCGCGGCTCGGTTAATCGCGGTTCGATAGAAAAGTCAGCTTTTTTCGGCGACGCGCAGGTTGTTGGTCACCGAGAAAACGCCCGGAACCGAGTTGGCCCGGATGTTCGCGACGCTCTTGTCCGCTTCGCTATCCACCACACCGGTGAGCGTTACATGTCCGAAGTTGACGATGATATGGATGGACGGAATTGCGCCCATCGCATAGCGATACAGGTCCGAATACCCGAAAATAGCGCGATACTCAGCCGCCCGAATATGGTTGTCCATGCTCGAAGGCGGGAGAATGTTGATTTTGTTGACGACCTTCGTCACTCCGGGAAGGTGCTTCACCGATCGCTCGGCATCGTTTTTCACGACAGGGTTTATCACGTCTCCGGCCAGCGTTACCACACCGTTGTCGATGGAGTAATTCAAATCGTCGAACACGCCGAAGTAAGGAATCATGGCTAGCTCATGGTGAACTTGACTGGCCAAGTCCTGGACCGGCGGATTGTTGGTGCCCGCAAACATAGGAACGGGCCCTATGGCGAGTGCCGACAGCATTGCAGCGCTTAGGGCAATGTTTTGGATTGTTTTTTTCATATGCCTCACTCCTAACACCACTTAATCCGATGTGGTCGCCCTACCCTCGGTTGCGGGAATTACACAGATTTACGGGCCATTCACGCGTTCTGACGGGTTGGAAGAAGTCGCTCGCGCTGAGTGGGTTAACAGTCGCCCGCCCGGGCACGATATGATGATAGAGAACGCCCTCATTCAAATATTTCCATGTCAGAATCACGTGTACCCGAACTAGGTATCAACAGTTGGCTTGAAGATGAGCTGTACCAGCAGTATCTGAACGATCGTAAGAACGTCGACCAGAGTTGGAAAGAAGTCTTCGACACCAACGGCGGCAGTACGCCGGAAGCGCCTGCTCCAGCCGCCGCCAATGGATCTCACACAACGCAGCAACAACCAGCGCCCGAGCAATCGGTAGCGCTGCACAACGGGGCATCGACACCCGCGCCAGCCTCCGAACATCACACCGTGGACGGCGAAACGTTGATGCCGTTGCGGGGAGCGGCCGCACGCATCGCCGAGAACATGAACTTGAGCCTTAGTATCCCGCTGGCCACTTCGCAGCGTGTGATGCCGGTGAAGGTGATCGACGAGAATCGCCGCTTGATGAACGAGCATCGCGCGTTGCTCGGCAAAAGCAAAATATCGTACACGCACATCATCGCCTGGGCCATGGTGAAGGCGCTGCGGACCAATCCATCCTTAAACCACGCATATGCCGAAACCAATGGCCAGCCGTTTCGCGTGGTGCGGGATCAGGTGAACATCGGCATCGCCGTCGACGTCGCGGGCAAAGACGGAACGCGGTCGTTGAAGGTTCCCAACATCAAGGATGCCGGATCGCTGGACTTCGCGCAGTTCATCGGGGCGTTCGACGATATTATTTTTCGTGCCCGCAACAACAAACTGACGGTGCTCGATTTTGAAGGCACCACCATTTCCCTGACGAACCCCGGCACGGTGGGAACGCTCGGATCGGTGCCGCGTCTGATGCCCGGCCAAGGCGCGATCATCGCGACCGGCGCCATCGACTTTCCGGCCGAGTACCATGGCGTGACCGATCAACTGCGCGCGCTGCTGGGCCTGAGCAAGGTGATGACGGTCACCTGCACCTACGATCATCGGGTGGTGCAAGGCGCCGAATCCGGCACGTTCCTGGGCCGTCTGCAAGCGCTGCTGGAAGGCGAAGACGAATTTTACGAGAAGATCTTTAGCGATCTCAAGATCCCGCATAAGCCGGTCCACTGGGAGCCGGATCGTACGGTGTCCGTTCCAGGCCTCAGAGGCGCGCAGCAGGATGAGGTGGTCAAGGAAGCGGCGGTGCTGCAGCTAATCAATGCGTACCGCGTGCGCGGACATCTTATTGCGGATTTTGACCCGTTGGGTTCGGAGCCCGTCTATCACTCGGAGCTAGACCCCGCTACTTACGGATTGACCATTTGGGATCTGGATCGCGAATTTCTGACCGGCACTTTGATGTCCGACGACGACGAGCCGCAGAAGATGGCCACGCTGCGCGAAATCCTGGAAACGCTGCGGCAGACCTATTGCGGAAAAATCGGATGCGAGTACATGAACATCCAGATTCCCCAGCAAAAGCGCTGGCTGCAACTCCGCATGGAGCCCACCGGGAATCGCTGGCCGCTCGACCCGCAAAGCAAGCTGCGAGCGCTCGAGCGCATCATTGAAGGCGAAGAGTTCGAGCGCTTTTTGCACACCCGATTCATCGGGCATAAGCGGTTCTCTTTGGAAGGCGCTGAATCGGCCATCGCGATTTTGGACGAAGTCCTGGATCGGGCGGCGGACGCGAATGTCCACGAAGTGGTGATCGGAATGGCGCACCGCGGGCGCCTCAATGTGCTGGCGAATATCGTCGGCAAGTCGCTAGTGCAGCTATTCTCCGAATTTGAAGGCATCGACCCGGATAGCACGCAAGGCTCGGGCGACGTCAAGTATCACCTGGGCGCGAGCGGTGTGCGCAAGTCGTCATCGGGACGCGAAATTGTCGTATCGGTGGCCTTCAATCCGAGCCATTTGGAAGCCGTGGATCCGGTGGTGGAGGGTCTGGTGCGGCCCAAGCAGGACCGGCTAGGTGACTCGGCCCGCGAGCGTGTGATTCCCATTCTGATTCACGGCGACGCGGCTTTCGCCGGCCAAGGCGTGGTGGCGGAGACGCTCAATCTCTCGCAACTGGAAGGCTACACCACCGGCGGCACCATTCATTTGGTGATCAACAACCAGATCGGATTCACCACCAATCCGAACGAAGCGCGTTCCACGCCCTATTCCACCGATGTGGCGCGCATGGTGCAAGCGCCGATCTTCCACGTCAACGGCGACGATCCAGAGGCCTGCATTCGCGTGGCGCAGATGGCCTACGATTATCGGCAAACTTTCAAGCGCGACGTCGTGATCGACATGTTCTGTTACCGCCGGCACGGCCACAATGAGGGCGACGACCCCAACTACACGCAGCCAATTCTCTACCGCAAGATTCGCAACCATCCTTCGGTGGCCACTTCCTATGCCGAAGCTTTGGTTCGCGACAGTCTGGTGGACGCCGATTACGTGGCCCAGATGCGGAAGAGCATCAACCGGCGCTTGAACGACATCTACGACGCTTCCAAGCAGAATCGCGAGCAATACCAGGTCCAGGAACTCAGCGCCATCGATCTGGAAGAGGTGATCGCGCCGCGTCCCAATACCGCCGTGGATCGAGCGGCGATCGAGCGTGTGGTCGACGGCATCACCACCTTTCCGGACGAATTTCACGTGCATCCGAAGTTGGAAGGGTTCTTGAAAAAGCGGCAAGAAATCCTGCGTGGCGCGCCCATCGATTGGGCCACTGCGGAAACTTTGGCGTTTGGCACGCTGGTGCTGGAGCGAACCCCCGTCCGGCTGAGCGGCCAGGACAGTGGCCGAGGGACATTTAGTCAAAGGCATCTCGAGCTCTACGACAGCGAAACCGGCGAGCGCTATGTTCCGCTACAGAACCTGGCGCCCAACCAGGCGCGCTTCGATGTGTTCGATAGTTCGCTGAGCGAGTACGCGGTGATGGGTTTCGAATTCGGCTACAGCGTGGCGGATCCGCTGACGCTGGTCATGTGGGAGGCGCAGTTCGGCGACTTCGCCAATGGCGCGCAAGTTTTAATCGACCAGTTCATTGCGAGCGCCGAATCGAAATGGGGGCAGCCGAGCGGACTGGTGCTGCTGCTGCCGCATGGCTACGAAGGCCAGGGCCCGGAACATTCCAGCGCCCGGATCGAACGCTTCCTCACGCTGTGCGCCGAAGACAACCTGCAAATCGTCAACGCCAGTACGCCGGCGCAATACTTCCATCTGTTGCGCCGCCAGATGCACGGAGGTCCGGACCGGCGCGGCGTCCGCAAGCCCTTGATCGTTTTCACACCCAAGCGCATGCTGCGGCATCCCAAGGCCGTTTCGAACGTGAACGATCTGATGAGCGGGACGTTCCGCGAGGTGATCGACGACACCACCGGGATTGAGCTATCGCGTGTGGGCCGCGTGCTGATTTGCTCGGGCCAGGTGTACTACGATGTGCTGGCCGCGCGCGAGGAGCGCAAGATTCAAGACGTCGCGATCGTCCGGCTGGAGCAGATCTATCCGTTCCAAGCGGGACAGGTGCGCGATATTCTGGCCCGTTATCCGGAAACCGCCGACGTGGTGTGGGTGCAGGAAGAACCGCGCAACATGGGCGCCTGGCGCTTCGTGCAGGAACAAATGCAGCCGGTGCTCGAATCCACGCAGCGTGTGCTGCGCTATGCGGGCCGCGCGCCCAGCGCCAGTCCAGCGTCTGGTTCACTGAAGCGCCATCAAGAGGAACTTGCGGAATTGCTGGAGCAAGCCTTCTCGGCCGAAGTGAAGCTAGGAGAGACCAGGCGCAAAGCGCCGGCGCGCCGCAGGCGGTAGGGGTTAACGACTCACAACCGACAGCCTGGTGGGCAATTGCTGCACCCATAGACGCTGCTCTGGCGTCTCTGGAATAGACAAACCGCGGGCTGCGCTGACTATTTCGATTGCCTGATTCGGTTGCATTCCTGAAGTTGCCAGAATTCCGGCCGCGATCAAACCAGACCTTCCGATGCCTTGGCGGCAGTGGACGGCGACGTTCTTTCCTGCGTCCAATGCACTTGCGAGAGCGATTATCAGCGACATAGCCGCGGCCGCGGAGGCTGGGATGCCGCGATCGGGGATTGGGAACGAGATGAAACGGATGCCATTTGCCTCGGCCGCCCTCCGTTCGTCGTCTAAGCCCAATTGATCCGCCTCATCGCGTTCCAACAAAGAGAGTACGACTTCAATCCCCGCCCTGCGCCAGCCATTTGCCTCATCCTCAAGCCACTCCCCGCCCCGGGGCCGTGCAGCGATCGCTAAGCGGCCAGTCCACGGACCAGCTATCCAGAACAGGTCGGGATTCATTATTCCTTTTCTATTATCTCCCGTGGAAGGTGATCGATGTTCTCGCCCCGTTCTAGAAGAACAGACAGCCGATGATGGCCATCCAGGACGGTTCCATCTGGCCGTACCTTCAGGGACCCTGGTTGGCCGGGATTAAGCCCGAGTCTTATTGTTTCTGTCGGTAATCTTCGGAACGCTTCTAGCTTTAACGGATTCAGAAGATCCAGTGCGTGTAGGAATTGCAATTTTGGCAACGGGTCCATTTTGTCCCTCGGAACATAGTGGACCCTAAACAAAGAAGTAGCAGTTAAAGATGGGTTCGAAGGGAAATCGGTTAGGCAGTTCCGCCGACCGGCGCCATCCAGCGCAGCAGGAAAAAGTGGTGGCCGCAAAGCGTGCAGCGATAGGGCCACACGAGCCAGTGCAGAGCCTGCTCCATAACGTTTCGAACGCCTACTCCTCGAAAGTCCACCGATTTACAGTGCGGACATTGCGACGAGAACATAACTGCGCCTCATTTCTAACCGTCGGTCTTCGCCGCGCTGTGGCTGTTCTGAACAACAGTCCGGGCGGCGGAAGTCGAATTCCCCAGGTGGGAGCCAACGCTGCTAGTACTTCGGGCGGAGCGGCTCGCATCGCGGGCAGCCTTGATCTGTTCGGGCGTTCTCACGTCGGGCTCGGATAGTTTTACCCGCTGCCTTTCGCGGGCAACCTGGCGCTTATGTCGTTTGGCTAGTCTTTTGTCCATTCTTCACCGAGCACCCTGCTCGTCTACTATTGTCGGTTAACTGCTGGTAACAAGTCCAATCGTGTCAGAATCAGGTGATGGGACTCGCTGGATTTGCGCATGAAGATTAACGTCACCCATACCACCATTTACCGCTACGATTCCCCAGTGCTACTGGAACCGCACATTTTCCGGCTGCGCCCGCGCGAGAATAGTGCTCAACGGCTGCTGGCATTCTCCCTACAGGTCACTCCCACGCCCGCCGGGACCACGGAGTGTTTGGATCAAGATGGCACTCTGGCCCTGAACGCGTGGTTCGATGCGCCTACCACGGAATTGAAAGTTACCAGCCAATTCACCGTCCAGATGCTTCGCGAGAATCCATTCGATTACGTGCTTCCCAATGAATCGTTGAATCTTCCGCTCTGGTATGCGGACCCGCTGAGCGCCGCCCTAATTTCATATCGCAACGACACGTACGTCGCCGAATCGGTGAAACAGTTTGCGAAATGGACTGCCGGAGAGGTGCAGTGGAACACGCTCTCGTTCTTGACCACCCTAAGCCGGAAGATCTTTCAAACCTGCCGCCAGGTGACGCGTCCCTATGGCCCTCCTTGGACGTCGGACCGAACGCTGAACTCGCAGGAGGGATCTTGCCGCGATCTGGCGGTTTTGTTCTGCGACGCGTGCCGTGTGATGGGAATCGCGGCCCGGTTCGTCAGTGGATACGAGTGTGCATCGGCGGGTGCTCCAGATCCGTATATGCATGCCTGGGCCGAAGCCTATTTGCCGGGCATTGGCTGGCGCGGTTACGATCCCGCTCGAGGCCTGGCCGTTTCAAACCAGCACATCGCGGTGGCCGCCGGCTTCGATCACGATCTGGCATCTCCGGTGGCGGGATGGTATTCCGGTGTATCGGGATCGCGGATGGAGGCGTCGCTCAGCTTGCAAGTGTGCCCTAATTAAAAATAGCCATGAAGAAAATCGATACCGACGACTATCGTGTCAAGCCGGGTAAGAAGGTGGATCTCGACAAGTGGCCCACCAAAGGAAAACCAGTTTATAGCTCCGACAAGGAATATGAGCAGCTCCTTAGCGAACACATCGAAAAGCTGGCGGAGCTGCAAAATCTGCTCTATGCTACCAACCGTTACGCCCTACTGCTGATTTTTCAAGCCATGGACGCGGCGGGCAAGGACAGCGCCATCAAGCACGTGATGTCGGGCGTGAATCCGCAGGGTTGCCAGGTCTTCAGCTTCAAGCATCCGAGCGCTGAGGAGCTGGAACATGATTTCTTGTGGAACGCGACACGGCGTCTGCCCGAACGCGGCCACATCGGCATCTTCAATCGCTCTTACTACGAAGAAGTGCTGATCGTTCGCGTGCATCGCGAGATTCTCGCCGGTGAAGAGCTCCCCGAGGAACTGGTCGAAAAAAAGCATTTCTGGCGCGATCGATACCGTTCCATCCAAAATCTGGAAGATCACCTGCATCGCAACGGGACCCGCGTAATCAAGTTCTTCCTGCATCTCTCCAAGAACGAACAAAAGAAGCGCTTCCTGAAGCGCATTGACGATCCGGACAAGAACTGGAAGTTCAGCGTCGACGATATCAAGGAGCGCAAGTACTGGAAGCAATATATGACAGCGTTCGAGGAGTGCCTCAGCGCCACCAGCACGCAAACTGCGCCCTGGTATATTGTTCCCGCCGACGACAAGGAGAACGCGGGACTCATCATTTCGCGAGTCATATTAGACGCGCTCGAGGGGCTTAAAATGAGCTATCCGAAAACAACCTCACAACGCCGCCGCGAGTTGCAGACCATCCGCAAACAGCTCGCAAAAGAGTCCTGAGCCGGAAACGGTTGGCGTGATCGGCGCGCAACACCGGTGTGAGCGCTTCACACTGCAATTCCCAGACTGCACATCTTAAAAAATAGTCCCAACAAAATCGGAACTCGTACGTCATACCACGGTAGCGACGGGAATCGAATGCTCCGGCAGGATCTGAGTTTCGCGTTTCGCCAATTCCGGAACAGCCCGGTTTTTGCCATCACCGCTATCGTGTCGCTGATGCTCGGAATCGGCGCCACCACCGCGGTATTTAGCGTGTGTTACGCGATTCTTATGAATCCGTATCCCTACCAGAATTCTGAACGCCTAGCTTACCTGGATGTCAGGGACAAAGCCGGGAACGATCGTGGCGTTGGTTTGTCGCCGCGCCAGATACAGCAGCTCAAACAGGTGAGCTGTCTCGAAAGCGTCGCGTCCATCGACCAATGGAACCTGACCACTACCGACGAAGAGCTGCCGGAGGATGTAAGCGCGGTCTATCTCACGCCGAATGCCACCATGCAACTGGGCGTACCAGCCCTGATAGGCCGCCCTTTGATCCCCTCCGATGCGCCGGAGGGACAAGACCCCCAACCCGTAGTGGTGCTGGGTTACAAATTCTGGCAGCGGCATTACAACGGACAACCCGACGTCCTGGGGCGGACCCTGAAGCTGGTGCACAAGCCATACACGATTGTGGGCGTGATGCCGCCTCGGTTCACGTGGCAGGGCGGCGAGGTTTATCTGCCGCTGAAAATGAAGGAATCGCGCGGCGCTTCCTACTGGTCGTCCATGAAGCTGAGGCCGGGCATCAGCAAAGAGGCCGCCAATGCGGAGCTGCAGCCTCTGATCGAGCAGTTCGCTAAAGAAACTCCAGAGCGTTTTCCCCAAGGTTTTCGAGTTCACATCGAGGGCTTGAACGACTGGGTGGAAAGACGAATGGGCGGCACGCTGGGATTGTTATTTGGAGGCGTGGCGCTGATGTTGCTGATTGGCTGCGCCAACGTCTCCATCCTGCTACTCGCGCGGGGGACCAAACGCCGGCAGGAATTGGCGGTGCGGGCCTCGGTGGGTGCTAGCCGGAGCCGAATCGTGCGCCTGTTGCTCATTGAGTCCCTGGCGCTATCGTTGTGCGGAGCCATCGCGGGCGTGGGGCTGGCTGCTGTTTTGGTGAAATTGATCGCCAGATGGCTTCCCGATAATGTGTTCCCCAGTGAAGCCGCGATCGGTGTGAACTTTGTAGTTCTGGTCTTCAGCTCGGCGCTTGCAGTCACGACGGGCGTCCTCTTCGGGCTTTCGCCCGCGCTTCAGCTTTCCCGCCCCGAGTTAGCGCAAGCGATGTCGGGATCGCGGCGGACCACCAGCGGCATCCGCAGCAAACGCACCCACGGCATCCTGGTGGCGTCGCAAGTGGCGCTGACACTGATACTGCTGACAGGCGCCGGCGAAGCTATCGCGGCCTTTGTGCGACTGATGCAAACCAATCTGGGGTACGATCCGCATCACACCATGTCAGTCGGCATTCCCGTGCACGAAAACAGCCATCTAGAATGGACGAATCGATTGCAGTATTTCGAACAGCTCCAAGAAAGGATTGCGTCGCTCCCGGACGTAGTGTCGACTGGCATTTCCACCAACGCTACTCCGCCCTGGAACGGATGGGAGACTCGATTCGAGATTTTCGGACAGTCCCAGTTACAAGAGCAGCAGGCGCGAACGAACTTTGTTAGTTCGGACTATTTTCCCGTGCTGCATATTCCTTTGGCGTCGGGGCGCGTCTGGACTCACGATGAAATTATGCGTGGCGCCCGCTTGGCGCTGGTGAATCAAACGCTCGCTCAGCGCTATTGGCCGCGAGGGAACGCCTTGGGGCAGCAGATTCGGGTGCCTGAGCTAAAAGCCGAGCCGCCGATACGAGTCAACGTCCCTGGCAGCGACGGATGGCTGCAGATTGTGGGCGTCGTCTCAGACGCTCGCGACGAAGGGTTGGGGAAACCGGTGAAGCCGGCGATCTACGTACCTTTTTCGATGCAGATGGTGATGTGGACGCAAATATTAGTGCGGACGCGCGGAGAACCCCTGGCGATTCTCAGAGCGGTTCGTGGCAAGGTGCATGAAGTGGATCCCGACCAGCAGGTGATCGGAGGAGTCCGCAATCTCGAACAGTGGATCACCAATCAGCCTGAATGGGTGGGCGCAAGGCTCACCATGATTTTGCTCGGTGCGTTTTCCGTTCTGGCGCTGGCGCTTTCCGCGTTTGGTCTTTATAGCGTGGTGTCGCATGTGGTGGCGCAGCGAACCAACGAATTCGGCATCCGCATGGCGCTCGGCGCGCAGCCCGGCGACGTTTTGCGTCTCGTGCTTCGTTCCACTGCTGTTACAGTCGGCTGCGGATTGGCCGTGGGCGTCGTTCTAAGCCTGGTTTTGTCGCGAGTGCTGGCAACTAGCGCGCTGATGCCCGCGGCCCAACAAGCATCCAGCGATCCACGGATCTTAGCGGGCGTAATTCTGGTCCTGGCGGCAGCGGCCATGGCGGCGTGTCTGCTGCCGGCACGGCGCGCGTCGTCGATCGACCCGATGACGGCCTTGCGTTTTGATTAGTCGCTTATTCGACCACAATAATGGGAGCTTGCCAGAACGCAGCTTTCTGCCCGGTGGGATCGAGCACCGTAACCTGGCAATTGTATGCGCCGGGGGCGAGTTGATCGAGCGAAACGTCGAACCGCAACGGCATGGTCTTCAAACGATTGTTCATCGCGTCGGTGACCTCGCGCGGCGGAGTTTCGAAAACCTTCGATGACCCGCGGTAAAGACTCACAAAAGCCACCAGCGGCTCCGTGGTGGCGACGCCCTGTTCGTAGGCTTGCAGGTAAACATACATCTGTCTGGTTTTGCTGAAGACGCGCGTTACGCTCGGAATGAGCTTCTGTCCTTCTTGCACCAGCGGGTTCGTGGTCTCGGCCTGGTCCTTACTCTTGAGCGCGTTGTAGATGGCTTCCTTCTGATCCACGCGCTGGCTGCTCAACACGACGGAACTGATGGGAATACGTTGCACTTCCTTGTTCAGGTTGGGGATGACGAACGCGGTTTCGTAGGTTCCGATGCGGCCGGTCTCATCGTCGCGCGCGAGCAGTTTGATCTTGTACTTACCGGGTAGCAGCGTAAAGCCCGTGACATATTCGATGGGCTGTTTCGACAGCTTGGCCGCGGTCTCGCCGCTTATTTTGGTGTCCACTTTGTCGCGCACATTTTGGATGGTACTTCCGTAATCATCCTTTACTTCGCCGATGAAATCGATCACCGTGCGCTCGGCGCCCCCTTTGCGCGCCAGCGCCAGTTCGCGGCCTGGAATTTTGATCACCACTGGAACAAAGTATTCGGCGCGGTTCAACTGAAAATAGTCGATCTCCATGGCGATGGTCAGCTCGGTGATTGGATCGCCCAGCATGAGCGCGTCCTCAAGCTGGCGCTCTTTGTCGGCTGTGGTGAACTTGCCGAATGTTTTGCCGGCGAAGTAGCCCTGGCGATAGTCGAGGTTCGCGGCAAGGCCGTTATTCAGCGAGATTTTGATGCGGCGGAATTTGCCATCCAGGTTCGGGTTCGTCGTGTAATAACCGATGATGTAATACGCGGAGACGCTCTTTTCCGCCTGCACGATTCCCTGGGACAGGTCGTTGTTATCGAGCAGCGCCTTGCCACCCGTGTCGGCGGCCAAGGCAAACAAAGTATCCTGCGATTGTTGGAAATTGGTGGTAAACGCGAGGGCGGAAGTGCCGGTGTACATGCCTTTGCCGCCCGGCGATCCTTGCGTCGCGTCGCCAATCGGAGCCTGGGCCACCAAGCCTCGCGCGTCGATGGTCCAAAACGATACTCCGGCGCGAGCGGCGGCGTTGATGGTAGCCTGCAACTGCGCCTGGTTGTTGAGCCCGTTGAGCTGCATCCCGCTGGCGAAATAAAGCAGCGATTTTTTCTCGTTGATCTGACCCAACATCTTGGCCGCCGTCTGGAGCGCGGAGAGCTGGCGGTTGGTATTAAAGATATTGAACTCGCTGTCGTCCTGGCCGAACGCCGCTCCGGTGTCGGGCGTGCTGTCATCGCTGGTGGTTTCGTCGAAGCCCTGCGCCTCGCCGACGATCATGGTTTCGAGGATGCTGTTCAAGCGCTCGCGATCGTCGGTAAAGTCCGACATCACACGAACGGCGCCGCCTTCGAATCTCATCAACGAGACGCGATCCGCGGGCGTCATCTGGGTCCGGATAAACTTCTGCGCGGCCGTGACGGCGCGCAACTGATCGAGCGGCGGCATCGCGCTCATATCGAAGTACATAGCCAGCAGGCGGCGGTTCTGATACTTCAGATCGCCGGGCTTTTCCGTGGAAATCTGCGCTTCCGGAAGCTTCTTGAGAGGCGCTGACAGGGTTGTCATGACAGGCGCTGGTTCGGAGCCCTCGGGTACTTTTTGAAAGTCGAAGAATTTGATGGCTTGCTCTGTCCCATCTTCGGTGACGGTGAAATCCTTCGCGGTTAGCCCTTCGACAAACTTGCCGCTCTTGTCTTTCACATTGACGGTCTCAATCACTAATTGGCTGCTGGTGGTGAACGTGGCAGTCCCATTTCCAGCCGCCGGTGCGTTCTGGCCGATCTGCTGCGCGTCGGATATAGCAGCGGGGGCGGCGGCGAATACCAGAAGAGCGAGCGTGGCGCGCGTCATTTTTTCAAAACCTCGTGTTTCAAAACCTCGCGATGAATCCGATGGTCAAGCTTCGCATGGCATTGGTAGCGATAGGGAAGCCAAACTGCTGGTTGCCAAACGTAGTGTTCCAGTTGGTGACCGTGACATGGTTCAAAGGGTTGGTGGAATCGATGCGCAGGTCGCCGCTCATCCGGTCGCTCAGCCGGAAGGTGCGTCCGGCGGAGGCGTTCAGAGAAAACTGAAAGGGACCTGTGATCGAGTCGCGACCCGCGTTGCCAAATTGGCCCGGAGGCGGCGCGGCATAGGCGGCGGGATTGAGCGATGAGCCGGTATATAAAGGTTCGCCGGTGTACTCTGGCCGTAGCGCACCATTGACGCCCGTGCCTTCCTCCGGTCCTGGATACCCGGGTGTGAGCGGCAGTCCGGTGCCGGCCGAGATGTTGCTAGTCAACAACCACCCCTTGAAGAGCGTGCCCCGCCAACCATTCAGAAGCGTTCCTCCCGCCGTTCCCATTCCGGTAGTGTACTGGATGGTCGTGGTGACCAGATGCCTCTGATCGAAATAGGAAAGGCCGCGCTCGGCGCTCAGATCGAGCCAATTTTGCGCGACCAGCAGATTCCGTGGACCAGCAGACGCCGCGGCTCCGGGAGCTGCCGATGCGGTTGGTGTGCTTGCTGAAGCTCCCGCGCCACCAAGCACTGCATCGTCGTCGATGGCTTTGGCGTAGGTGTACTGGACAGTTGCAGTGAACCCGCTGTGCAGGCGGCGCCGCAACTGGATGGAGCCGGCTTCGCGCGTGGAATTCCCGTTCGAGGTCACGTACTCATAGCCGGCTGGGCAGCCAGGGCACGGATTGATGGCTCCCGCCGGATACGTGTTCGGCAGAAACTCCTGCGTCCCGTGAGTTCCCTTGATTCCGATGTAGGTGGCCGTCATCTGCAGCGAAGCGGGAAGATCGCGCTGGACGGAAGCCTGCCAGATCTGTGCGTAGCCAGGGCGGAAATTGGGATCGATACCGAACGTGTTGGGCGTGGTGGCCGGAGGCGCGTTGAATCCATCGGCGAGCGTCAGCGGATTCGCCGGAGTGTTCTGCACGTTCAGGCTTTTTGAGAGCGGGAACTGCTGCGACATTTGTGTGGCCAGGGTTTGGTAGACGGACGTGTCGTAGTAAATGCCGTAGCTGGCGCGGATCACGAGCGACGATGCCGCTAGAGGCCGCCACGCGATGGAAACGCGCGGCTCGAACGCGCGCTTATCGGGACGGATCAGCGAATCCGCATAATGCAGGCCGGTCAGCGTACCGATCGGGTTGCTAGCGACCACGGGAGCCTCGTTTGAAAACCCGGGCACGACATCCAGATTCACCAGGCGTCCATACAGTTCGGTAATCGGCGAACCATACTCCCATCGCACTCCGGCGTTCAGCGTGAAAGCGGAGTTGATACGCCAATCGTCGGTGAAGTACGCGTCATATAACGAGTCGCGAAGGTACTTGTCGGCATTGCCAAACGCGAGGTTAATCACATCAGGAACGCCTAGCAAAAAATCCGCAAAATCCGATCCCGTGGCGGCGCCAGTAAAGAAAAACGATCCGCGCCCGTCGTTCTGGCCCAGCACGTTGAATTGCTGGCGTTTGAAATCGCCTCCGAACTGAAAATTATGGCGCGAGCGATTCCAAATGAAGGCCGCGGAAACCGCGTTGGTCTCATTATGATTGATGGCCTGTTCCGCATCGGAAAGCCCTTGGATGCCGCTAGAAAAGCTCAAACTAGGCGGTCCCCAATCCAGAGGATTCTGATCGTTACCGGTGATGCCGGACAGGCCCGAAACATTCTGGCGATTTTCGAAGTATGGCGTCAGGTTCATGGAGTATCGGCTGAACTGATACCCGAACGTAGCAAAAAATCCCTGTCCGAACCGATGAAACCAATTGGCGCGCGCGTTGAGTCCCAGGCTGTTGGTGGTATCCAGGAAACCGAAGACATTGGGATTGGTCTGGCGCGTATCCTGAAATGAAAAGTTCCCAAAGACCGAATTCTTGCGATCGATGTTTTGGCTCAAACGGGAATTCAAGCTGTCCTGATGCGTGACGCCCACCAGGGGAATCTGGAAGTTATTGGCGCCGCCGGTCACAAAGTTGGGCAGCGGATACAGCGCCAAAAGCGCCTGGGCCTGCGGGCTAATGCGGCTCTGCGGAATGATGTTGCCGGCAAACGGCGCGCCGGTGAGTGGATCGACGATGGGTTTGCTCAGTGGGGAGGTAAGCAGTTGCGAGAGGTCGCCCTCGCGCTCCGCCGCGGTCGGCATGATCGCGGGAGGGTTGATGCTGGCATTGCGGTTGCGCGTCCACTGATAATTCACGAAGAAATTAGGACCATTTCTCAGCAGGTGAGGAATTCGGAGCGGTCCGCCAAAATAAACCGAGCCGGTGAAGTGGTTGTAAGCGGGCTTGGGAGTGTTCTGGCCAGTGAAGGAAAAACTTCGCGCGTCCCAGATGGAATCGTCCGAAAAAATCCCGAGGCCGCCGTTATAGAGCGACCGCGAGCCGTTGCGGTTGTTGCCGAAGGCGGGGAACAGGGTGAATGGCGAACTGGCCGCGTTGTTTTGGCTGCCATTGATCAGTATTCCGTCTTCGGCACGCTGGGCGAGTTCTTCCTGCGCAGGTTCAGGCGTCTTGGCCGCCACTTCCGGCTTTTTCGTGTCGGCGGCAGTAGCAGCCGCGGGCGGGGCGACGGGTTTAGGGGGCGGCGGGGCCAACTGGGTTTCCGCGTGCATCTGATCGAGCGGGAGCATCTTCAGATCCCAGGTCGCAGCAGCGGCGCCCGGGGCGGCCGTGATTTCGCCTTTCGCCGCAGTGAAGCCCGACATCTCCACTTGAATGGTCCATACGCCGTCGGCGAGGTCTGGAAAAGAATATTTCCCTTGGTGATCGGTGACGGTGGTGAATTTCTTGTCGCCTTGCGATGCAGTGACCGTGGCACCCGGAACGGGCAAGCCGCCAAATGTGACATCGCCGTGTTGCTCGGACGCAAACAGGTTCAGCACGGCCAATCCAATCGCCAAAACAACCGCAACCAGAGACCGAAGCAGGCGGCGCGTCACAAGTGGCATACGTCAATTTTCCGAAGGGCGTTCCACGTGATCGATGACCAGAATATCGACTGGTCCTTTAGTGGACTCGAGCTTCAGCCCGAGCTGCTCCTGGAGTGCGGTGAAAAGCGAGGGACCGTTCGGATCGATCGGCGGGAGGGGAGGTAGGGACACGCCGGGTGGCGGCGGAGGCGCCGGCAATTGCGCCTGCGCGGGCGTATATTGCAGGTCAACATCGTACTTGCCGGCTAAATCCGTTTTATCCAGCACGATGCGGCCGCTAAAGATCGAAAGCGAATCGATCAGCTGCGCGATCGTCGCCTTTTGGCCAGTCAGATGGCCCGGCAACATAAAGAAACCGCCGCACGGGGTAAATGGCAGCTTGCCGGGTTCAGGCGGCGGCAGAGTCTTGGGAGGTGGAGGGCATTCGCCTTCAGCCGGGTGGAGCTTGCCGGCCTTGCCCACCATCAACGCATACACCGGCAGTTCCTTGGTTTCGTGGTGAACTTTGAGCATCAGCCGCTCTTCGAGCAGCGTCTGGAGCATTGGCCGCATTGCATCGAAGTTCGCATTGCCTTCCGCCTTGGCCTCAATATCGTATCGTTCCGACATCAGCCAGGGCGGCGCTCCGGAGAGCTGAAAATCCTTGATGCTATACGCTACCGTGATGACGAACCGCAATGGGATATTGGTGCCAATAAATCTTCCGCCGGGACTCGGCCGGATCATCCCGCCAAATTCCGCCGACTTATTGAGCTTGATGGAGGCCACCTCGAATTCGGCCCGGGGAGCGGCGGCCGGTTTGTCGGAGGACTGGCCAAAAGCCAGGCAGACGCCGAGCGCGAGACCCGCCACTGCCAAGGCTCGAAACATGGCTATTTTCCTTCCAGGATACCGCGCTCTTTTGCACGGCTAAGTCCGAAGAAATAAGACGTGAGACTCAGCGGATTCGTTGGGATTTCGACAAACATCCGTGTGCAATTGCGGGACACGTGTGGCTTCGACGCTACTAATTCTCTGAGGGTTTCTCGACGTGGTCGATCACGATTACATCGACCGGACCCTTCTGCGATTCCAGTTTCAGGCCGAGCTGCTCCTGGAGCGCGGTGAAAATGGAGGGACCATTGGGGTCAAATTGAGGCGGCGGCATGCCCGGTGGCAGCCCGCCCGGAGGTGCCATTGCCTGGAGCTGCGACTGATCGGGCGTCCATTGCGCTTTGATGTCGTATTTCCCTGTCAACCCCGTCTTGTCAATCACGGTGCGCTCGAGCATCCGCGAAAGCACGGGCGCTAGTTGAGCGACCGGGACGGCCGCGCCGTTGACTCGATCTATTCCCATCATCATGCCGCCGCACCCTAATGTAGGGGGCTTGCCGGGATCGGGTGGAGGAGGAGGTTTGGACGGATCGAACGTCGTACAACTCCCCTCCTTCGATTCGGTGAGCTGCGGTCCGAGCTTGCCATCCTTGTTTGCGAGAACCAGCGCATAAATCGGAAGTTCCTTGGTCTCGTGATGAATCTTGAGCTGGAACCTGTCTTCGAGGAGCGACTGGAGCATCAAAAGGAGTTGGTCTCGTTCGGGTTTCTGCTCCGGCTTGGTGGAAATATCGTAGCGGGCGGACTCGATCCAGGGCGGTCCGCCGGTGATCTGGAAGGGTTCAACGCGCCAGGCAAGAATCATTATTTCCCTCAACGGCATGTTGGTGATGTTGAGACCCCCGTTGGCGCCGGGGCGGATGAACATGCCGCGCTGATCGGGTGCGGCCGGTTTGATGGATGCTACCTCGAATTGCGGCAGGGGCGTCGCGGGCGAGGCGTCGGATTGCGTTTGAGCCCGGCCGGGTGGCGCGTCCAAAAGTCCGATGGCGATTGGCGCCGCGATGGCCGCGATTCCCGCGATCGCTAGCAGAAGTTTCCTCGACCAACCCAGTTCGCGTGCCACGCGATGCGCCATGATCGATTGAATTCGCTTCTTGAGATCGGCCCCGCTTACGCCAGAAACGCAGAGCAGCGGCGCTGCCAGACAGTGCTCGCAGACTTTTAGAATCCCTTCGGCGTAAGCTTCGGGCTCGCTCCTCAAGCGAAGGACCTCGTGGTCGCACGCGTTTTCACGTTCTTCGACCAATCGCGCGCCGATCCACCAAACCAGCGGATGGAACCAGAAGACCGCTTCGACTAGCATGTGAATGGCGGCCGCCATATTGTCACGCCAGCGGATATGGCTCATCTCGTGCGCGATAATGGCCTCAAGCTGGGAGTTAGAGAGGCGCGCGGATATTCCCTCTGGCCAGAACAGAATCGGTCGGAAGATACCGAACACCCCCGGCTCTAAAACTGTGTTCGAGGAGACAATCTCGATGGGCGCGTGCAGGCGTAGCAGCGTTTCTACTTCGCGCCCCTCCGTCAGCCGTCGCGCGGCTCGAATGATGCCCGCCACTCGGCGCCAGCGCATGTACCAGGCGAGCAAGACGGCGGCGCAGCCACAGAGCCAGAGGATCAAAAGCAAAATAGGGAGCAAGTTGATCGGAGCCGATTTTACCGGTGCCGCGACGTATGCTGTCGCGACGGGTGCGAACACTGGGCCGAACTGCTCGATTGCGAATGGAGCGGAGGCCTGTATGTAGGTCTTGTGCCATCCAAGATGGCTGCCGAGGCTAACCAGCAACGCGAAGGGAACCAGAAATTTCACCGATGCCAGGAGCCACAGCCCATAGCGCACCCGCGCGTGGTTGTTTCGCAAGGCCAACGTGAGGAGGCCGGCCATGCCGCCGAACACCGTCGATTGCCAAAGATGATTGGTGAGCGCCGCGATCATTCCGATTTCTCCTTCCTAGCTTTCTTGAGCGCTTTCTCTGCGTCCCGCACGTCGTCCAAAGTGAGCTTGCCCGATTCGATCAGGTGCGCCATGACTGGTTGCGTCCTGCCGCCGAACAGAGCCAGCAGCTCGTCGATCAATTTGCGCTGCGCCGCCTGGCGCGAAATCACCGCTTCGAAGATATGGGCGTTGCTGATCTTTTTGACGCGCCGCAGGGCCTTCTTGTCTTCCAAACGATAAACCGTGGTTTGGATGGTGGTGTAGGCGGGCCGGCCGGGCTCCGGGAACGCTTCCTGAATTTCGCGAATAGAGAGCGCGCCGCGATTCCACAGCGCTTCCATGATTTGAAGTTCCAGTTTGGTGAGTTTAGGCAGGGCCATGGTCCGATCTACTATGCGTGTTTGTGATTCTACTATGACTGTTCCTATTTGGCAACCCCCTTTATTTCCCGGATGCCTTTAATTCTGGGAGGCCCGCTCGACGCGATCAATGACCAGAATGTCGACCGGGCTTTTTGTGGATTGCAATTTCAGCCCGAGCTGCTCTTCGAGCGCGGTGAACAGGGAAGGTCTGTTGGAATCGACCGGCGTTGGTGGTTCGGCGCGCGGGGGCAATCCAAAAGCCTCCGCACCGCCTTCGTTTGACGCGGGCGTCCATTCCAGCGAAAAATCGAAGCTGCCCGCGAGACCTGTTCGATCCAGTACTGGACGTCCTAAATCGAACGAGAGCTGCTTTGCAAGATCGGCTACCGGCATGTTGGTGAAGCTGGCCGAACCGAACCCAAACCGGCCTGTTGGCCTGACCGTAGAGTCAGCTGCGTGCGGTTTTAGCTTCGAGCCGGTCTTCATTACTACCAGCGCATATGCGGGCAATTTCTTCGACTTTCGATGGCTCTTCAATTGAAATCGCTCTTCGATCAAATGGCGGAGCAGCACATTGAATTGAGCCGGCGGAAGCAATCCTTGAACGCCCTCGGTTTTGGCGTCTATATCCCATCGCTCAGTGCCCACCCAGTTCGGCGCACCGGAAATCTGATACACGGCAATACCATAGGCGTTCATGATCAGCATCTTGAGCGTCACGCCAGTGGCCGTGAGTCCACCGCCGGGCATCGGGCGGAGCATGAAGCGGTCGTCGCTGGATCTATTCGGCTTGATCGAAGCGACCGTGAACGCCGGGGGCGCTTGGGCCAGAAGCAGGCACGAAACGAACAGGCCCAGTGCCCTAAAAGTGCGCGCCATTGACTACCCTGACGGGCATCTGAAGCCTGGCGTGCAGGCTCGCAAATGTGAAAATGGAAGAAAAGCGCTCGACGCTCCGTCTCAATCGCCGGTGGTTGATCTGATTGATCGCCAGATCAGCGCAGAAATCGTCGCAGCTTGCCGGTCAGGCGACCGGGATGCTTTCCGTGCGCTCTACGACATCTACAAGGATCGCGTGTATTCGATCGCGCTCTACTTTTGTGATCGCGATCCAGCCGCTGCTAGCGACGTTACGCAACAGGTCTTTCTCAAACTCATGACGAGTATCGGCCAGTTCCGTGGAGATTCCGAGTTTTCGACCTGGCTTTATCGCTTGGTAGTCAATGCGTGCATGGATGCCGGCCGGCGGCGCAAGTCGGACGGTGTGAGCTCAGCTCATCTGGAAATGTTCGCCGGCCCGGAATCGCAGGAGCGCGATTACGCGCGTGAGCAGATGGCAAAGTCGGTTCGGGCCGCGATCGCGGCGCTTCCTCCGAAGTTTCGAATCGCAGTGCTGTTGCGGCACTTCGAAGATCTCTCGTATGAGCAGATGGCGAGAGCGTTGCACTGTTCCATGGGCACGGTGGCATCGCGGTTGAGCCGAGGCCACAGAATGCTCGCCGAGCGTCTAAAGGGGCTGAATGTCTGAACGCGAACGAGCCGAATTCGGGAGGAAGATGCTGGAGCATCTTCCGTTGGCGAAAGCGCCGGATTCAATCTGGCCGTCGATTGAGGCGGCGCTCGAACAGAATCGGTTGCCGGTGTCCCCGCGCGTTCCTCGCTGGCGCTGGGCCTTCGCCGCACTGGCGGCGATGGCGTTGCTGGCCCTGGTGTACTGGAGGGTCGCGCATCGGACCCAATGGATCGAAACGGATGCGCACTCTCGGGTGACGGTGAAAGTGGGTGAGATCGGGACGGTGGAAGTTGAGCCGGGCACGCGATTGCGGGTAGTGACGGAGCGTCCGAATGAGCACAGATTCGCGCTCGCGCATGGCGAAATTAGGGCGAAGATCTCAGCGCCGCCGAAGCTTTTCTTCGTCGATACGGCGGTGGGCACCGCAATCGATCTCGGCTGCGAGTACACGCTCTCCGACGATGAACTCGGCCGCGGCCTGCTTACGGTGACCAGGGGCTGGGTGTCGTTTCAGTGGAAGGGACTGGAGTCGCTGGTGCCGGCGGGTGCAAGCTGCCGGACACATCCGCGCATCGGGCCCGGGATTCCGTACTTCGACGATGCGCCACAAAATTTGAAAGGGGCGGTCGAGAATTTCAGCCTCGACAAGGACCGGCATGACGCGCTGAACGTGATTCTTGCCGTGGCACGCGTGCGCGACACGCTGACTCTCTGGCACTTGCTCCAGCGGGTGGACGTTCCAGACCGTGCTCGGGTTTACGATCGCATCGCGTCGCTGACGCCAGTGCCGTCGAGTGTTTCGCGCGACCGTGCGCTCCTGCTCGACCCGGAAACGCTCAAACTGTGGAAGGACGAGCTGGCCTGGAAGTGGTGAGCCGGGAAGAAAACTCGTCCGGCTGCGTCTAACGATCCCGAAAGGAGCTTTCCAGATGTTGCGATGTTCGATGTTGCGATGTCCAATGTTTCGAGTTGGTATTGTAGCTTTCTCTCTTGCGGCACTGGCGCATCCCGCAGGATTCACCTTCACCATCGGCAATGCGGTGGCGTCCCAGGATTTTCAGTTCAAAACCGCGGCTTTCGTATTTCGCACCGAAGGATGCGCGGAGCCGGCGAAGGCGCAGATTAGCGGAACCGCCGAGGGTATTGTGAACGGAGCGCGCCGGTCGGTTGTCTTGAAGGTGATGTCGACATCCAAACCGGGCGTCTATGCCGTGGGACAGAATTGGCCTCCCCAAGGCCACTGGGTGGTGAGCCTGCGAGGAACGTGCGCGGGCGAAAGCGCGGGAGCGATCATCCCCTTCGGTCCCAAAGGCTTCATCCGGGAATCCTCGAAATTCTTTTCACGTCCCGCCACCGACGCGGAGATCGATGCATCTTTGAAGGCCCTTGCGCAGGAAGGAAACGATAAATGACTCGGCTAATTTTCGTACAGCTTTTCGCCGCCGCTGCCGCGATTCTCAGCGCAGCCGAGGTTCCGTCCACCGAGCCCGGCGATCTCGCCGTCCATGAGTGGGGAACATTCACTTCCGTCGCGGGTCCGGACGGCCTAGCTGTCGATTGGGACGCGCTTGGAGGCAAGGACGATCTTCCCGGATTCGTGAACGATTTCGGCTACCGCTGTTTCAAATGGAGAGTAACCGGCACCGTGCGCATGGAAACACCGGTGATGTACTTCTATAGTTCAGAAGAATTGAACGCCCATGTGAAGGTCTCATTCCCGCGCGGCCTCATCACAGAGTGGTATCCAAAGGCCGATTATCAAGTGTTTCAGAAGAGTGGGATTGACGGCGCGACGCACCGCCTGGAGCCAAATCCATACGGGTTCGACACAACACTCAAGAGCTTAACCGGCGCCATTGAGTGGTCGAACATCAAGGTTGAGCCGAACACTTCTCCGGCTCTGCCCACCGAAAACGCTCCCAGCCGCTACTATGCCGCGCGTGGAACGGACAGTGCTCCGATTGCAGTGGGCGATGAGCACGAGAAATTCCTGTTTTATCGCGGCGTGGGCCGCTTTCCGATCCCTCTTTCGGCTCGCATTGCCAGCGACGGGTCGATAGCGGTCGAAAATCACGGCGGCGAACCGATCCCTACCGTGATCCTGTTTGAGAATCGCTCGGGTCAGATGGGTTATCGGAATGCAGGCGCCGTGAAAGATGCCGTCACGCTGGATTCACCGGTGCTCGACAGCTCACTTCCGGCATTGCGCACGGAATT
The DNA here is from genome assembly GCA_052148835.1 of Bryobacteraceae bacterium. Classification (GTDB taxonomy): domain Bacteria; phylum Acidobacteriota; class Terriglobia; order Bryobacterales; family Bryobacteraceae; genus Palsa-89. The sequence goes on along the minus strand of JBKQHJ010000197.1, from coordinate 85,490 downwards.
GGAAGGCGCGTTGGTCGCGCAGGGGCTTTTTCCCAAGGAGGCGCAAGCGATGGTGGAGACCTGGCGAGATTCGTGGTTCGAAGAGGGCATGCGCCTGATCTATATCGTGCCATCGCGTGCCGTGGATGCGTTTCTTCCGCTACACGTGGATCCTGCTCCATCCCAAACGGCGCGGGTGTTCGTGGGGCGCGTCGAATTGATTACCCCGGAAATTACGCGCACGGTGGAGGAGGCCATGGCCCGCGGCGATTGGTCCGCGATTCAGCATTACGGCCGATTTCTGGATCCGATTCTGGCCCGCATCGTTTCTGAGAACCCGGCATTGAAGAATCAGGCGGACCAAGTCCGCGCCAAGGTCTGGAATTCGATTGGAGCGTGCCGCTAGCTATAATTTAGGTCACTATGCTTCGCATCGCGGCCGCGGCACTTGCTGCGATAGGCCTGATGCTCGCGCTGCTAGCCCATGCGCAAACGACAGCCGCGAACACAACCTCGCTGAAATTCGAAGTTGCAACCATCAAGCCCGGCCATGACGACGGCCATGGTCCCTCTGGGATACGCCCCGCGCCGGGCGGCGAGCGATACATCGCAACCAACATCACTTTGAAGGCCTTGATTACGGTGGCCTATCGCATTCGGCCGGATCAGGTGATCGGCGGAGCCGGATGGATGGACACGGACGCTTACGACATGAATGCCAAGGCCGAGCGTCCGTCGAGCATTGAGGAGATGCATCTGATGCTGCAGGATCTTCTCGCGGATCGGTTCAAACTTCGGTTTCATCGCGAGACCAAGGAAATGCCGATCTATGCGCTGACGGTGGATAAGGACGGACCAAAGTTCAGGCCGCACGAAGCACAGAGTGCAGGCGATCCTTGGATCGATACAACCTTCAACCCTTTTCCCCATGCCACCTGGCACGCCAAGTTCGCGCCCATGGATTATTTTGCCTGGCGGCTTTCCGGAATATTGGATCGGCCGGTGGTGGATCATACCAATCTCAAGGGCGGCTATGATTTCGAGTTGTCCTATACGGCGGATTTGCCTCCGGGAATGCCACCAGGAGCGCTCCTTAACGGAGAGGCGATCGACACTTCCGGTCCGACGATTTTCGAGGCCATCGGCAAGCAGTTAGGGCTGAAGCTGGAACGCGGAAAAGGGCCAGTGGACACGTTGGTCATCGATCACGCGGAAAAACCGCCCGAAAACTGACGTGACAATGGAGTCTAGGCTGGGCGCGACGGAGCCGCCGTCAGTGCCGCTAGCCGTACATTGTCTCAGGAATAACCGGGCTCACGGACCTCCGGCTGAACGCCACTGGCACCGCACCCTGTACACCAGCCGGCCCAGCGGCCACGGGCGAGAGCAATTGGTCAGCCAGTTCCGAATGCGCCAAGCTGAACGGGTTGTCCGGATAGAGCAAAACTAGCGGTGTGTGAGCCGATTGCGAAAGCGCGATGGCGGCTGCGGCGGAAGGAATGACAGACAGCGGACGCACTTTCAACTCACGTTGGATGTCTGGCATCGGCGGCGGCGTCTCCAGACTCGTGCGTTCCACTACCGCGACTCTTACTTTGCTGTCCAGAGCAGTTGCGGTTCTAATCTGGCGTAGTACAGCGGCAGCACAGGAGACTGACGACCATTCCCGGTCCACCATCAGGACGATCGGATCGGACAGCTTTAGAGCCTGTGCCACTCCGTCGTCCACATGGGCCGGCAGATCCAGGATGACGAATCGATAAGCTCGCCGCGCCAGCGACACAATGCTGCGTACGTGGCCGGCGTCCGGCGTCTCCGAGAGGCTGGAAAGACTCTGGCAGAGAAGGTGCGGTCCAAAGGCAGCTTCCGCCACGCAACCGTGGAGGTCGGCTACCGTGATGCTGTCCGCGGGTTTTTCGAGCAGCGAATGGAGGCCGTGGGCCGGCTCGGCCGGCAAATACCGCGCCAAGGTGCCCGCCTGGGCCTGCTGCAATTCAATGACGATGGTTTCAAAGCCGCTCTGTGCTAGCAACGCTGCTATATTTACCGCCGTGGTGGAAGCTCCTACGCCGCCTTTACAGCCTAAGAAGCTGAGCACCACTCCGGAGTTCTCCGGCCAGGTTCCCTCTGGCGAGGTTTCGCGTTTCTGGCGGCACAAGGCCATGTTCATGGAGCGCGCCAGAAGCTTGGGCTGAAGCAGGCTCTTGACCAGGTAGTCTTGAGCGCCGTCCTCGACGGCCCGAAGTGCCACTTGGTCGTCATCCATACTGGTCAGCACGATGATGGGAATTCCACAGGCTCGCTCGCGAACCCGCAGAAAAGTCTCGTGACCCGAGCTGTCGGAGAGATTTAAGTCGACCAGGATCACCTCGGGAGGGTATTGATCGATCAGATCGAGCCCCACGCTTAGGGTGGGCGCCGAGCGTACGTCAAAACTTTGGGAATTGCCCAGGATCTCCCGAACCAGCCGTTCATAATCCAGGTCGTCTTCGATCAACAGAATCGGCCTGCATTCAGTCATGTGACTTGCTTATCGGCAACGATTGGGAAATCGTCAGTTCCCCGAAAGTGGGATGGAAGTGGTGGGAATTATGGCGGGGACGACGGGGCTCGAACCCGCGACCTCCGACGTGACAGGCCGGCGTTCTAACCAGCTGAACTACGTCCCCGAAGTGTGAAACAACGTCGGCAATTGCATCTTAACATACCGGTTACTAAAGCTCGAACGTCACAATTCAAATAACGACGCTTGCTTCCGCAAAACGCCTGGCGCCGCCCATTCCAACCATGCGCCTAGCAAGGGGAAGTACAGGCCTAATCGGATGGGGCGTTGTTCGCGCTGCATCATGAGCCGCGCGTAGCGCTCCAGTTGCTCTCGATAGCGCTCTTTCTCCTCTTCGAGAAAATTCTCGAGACCCTCGCTTTCGTGCGTGCTCGTTTTGTAGTCGCTGCTCTTGTAATCAATGACCCATCGCAAGCCGTTTTCGTCGACAAACGTCCGGTCGATTGCCACCTCGCATAAGTCGCCTTCGATGAGTCCGGCGATTGGCAGCTCACTAGCGGCGTCGGCGTGCTGGTCGAGCACCCAGCGACCGCGCGGATCACGCAAGGTTCGCAACAAGGCCGACTCCACACGCTCTATGGCCCACGGGAGTTCGCCAGGCGGCACGCCCAGGTTCATGAGCACGGCACGATAGGCGCCTCGGCGAGAGCGCACCGCGGCTTCGTCCCAAACATCCAACCCTTCGCGTGCGATGCGTTGCAAGAATTCATGCAGAGCGGCGCCGGCGTAACGCGCACGGTCGCTCGCCCATTCAAACGCAGCTCCGACACGGCGTACTCGCTCGATCCGCGGACGCTTCCACGTCACTGCCGGAGGCGGGTCTGGGACACGCCACGTGGCAGGCAAACGGCGAACGGTTTTCACTGGGTGCGCAGGTTCCTCCTCGGCGCTGGAGATTGGGTTTGAGAATTGCCCGACCACCGCCGGCCACAGCAGCTTCAAGAACGATCGCGAGTCGGGCTGTCCCACGGTGCCGTCAGGTTTCACGGTCACTGAACCCAGCAAGTGCAGGCTGCGCCGGGCGCGGGTTGCCGCCACATACAACAGGCGGGCAGTTTCTTGCTCGGACTTACGGCGCTCGATGCTCGCCAGATAACCATAGATCGGGTCCTTCTCGCCTCCGGATTCGGCGATCGGCGCAAGCAGAAGCTCGCCGCGATGCTCCAGCCACAGCAACAAGCGTGGATCGTCCAAGCGGGGCGGCGCGTCCAGGCCGGGCAGGATAACGGTATCGAACTCCAGCCCCTTCGCTTTATGAATCGTCATCAATTGCAATTGATCGCCGGCGCTCGCATTGGGCTGCGCGAAAAGAGCGTTCACCTGCTCGCGAAACCAATCGAAATCGGCTAAATCGGCGCCCTCGGCCACGCCCTCGAGCAGATCGAAATACGCAGCGGCGTCTTCCAGCGCCGTCTCGTCCTCCACGCACGCCGGGCCGCCCAATCCCAACCAGGTGCTCTCCACCCAGTTACGCAATGGCCGCCGCCCGCGTTCGGCAATGGCTTGCTCCATTACGCGCAGAATTCGCTGGATGCGCGCGCGCCCGTCCTCGCTCAGCGCTGCATTATCCCGATGGAGCAAATCCCAGATGGTCGCGTGATGCTCCGCCCCGGCCAGAGTATACAGGTCGGCCAGGGTGAGGCCGCACCAGGGCGCCCGCAGGATGGCGAGCCAGGATACACGATCCGCCGCGTGCATGAGCGCGAAGGTCAATGCCATGAGGTCTTCGATGACCTGCCGCTCGCCGAGCTGATCGATCTCGATCGCCTGGAACGGGATTCGACGTCGCTTCAATACGCTGACGATCTCGATTAGATGCGCGCGCGATCGGACCAACACGGCGGCACTAGCTCCGGCGTGAGCACCGAGCAACTCCGTCACGCGATCCGCTTCTTGTCGCGCGTTTAAAAGCGCGTGGAGGCCGATCACGGCATCGGCACCGCCGGCGCCGGGCACACTGGGCGAATATGCGATCGCACCAGATTCTAAATCGTCGATCGAGGGAAGGATCGATTGGAAGGTACGGTTGACCCACTCGACAATATCCGGCCGCGAACGAAAGTTTACGCTGAGCGTCAGCGGCTCCAATTGGATCGCGCCGATGCCTTCCCCACGCGCTTTCAAGAACAGGCTCACATCGGCCTGGCGAAAGCGATAAATCGATTGCATCGGGTCTCCGACCAGGAAGAGCGTCCGCCCATCGCCCGGCTCCCAGCCCACCGTTAACTTCTTGATCAATTCAAACTGCGTGTAAGACGTGTCTTGAAACTCGTCCACCAACAAATGCCGGATGCGGGCCCCCAACGCCAAAGCCATGTCTTGGGGTGCGTCCAACTGCCCTAAGGCCGCGGATGCGCGAATGGCCAGTTCCGCAAAATCCACGCGGCCTCGCTCGCGAAATACAAGCTGCAATTCGGCGACGGCCAGCGTGAGCACGGACACGGCCGCCTGTACGGCCTGCCATTGAGCGTCGGTGAATTCAGGAGGCGGCAAGTCGCGGAATCGCGCCAGAGATTCGATCAGCGCCTCTTCGCCGCGCAGGCTCGCGAACAACTGCTCGCAACGGGCTTTGGATGGATGAATGGCCCGCTTGCGCAGTTCCCCCTTCTGGGTCAGCAACAGATCGGCGATCTGCTTCCAACTGTTTAGATCCTCCAAACGCGCTTCGGGAAAACGCTCCAGTTCGCGAAGAAACACAATTTCGGCTGCGGCATCGCGAGGAAACGCGGCGCGCAATTGCGCCAGGTCGTCGCGAATCAGCCGCTGCAGCGACGCTTCCAACTCCGTGCGAAGAGCTTCGAAATCCGGATTCGCGCCGGTGTGCCGCAACCATTGATCGCGCTGTTCGAGCATCCCACCGATAAGTTGGCGCGCTCGTTGGAAGTCATTATCGAGATGCAGAAGAAGGTATGCGAGACCCTGGTGACCCTCATCCAGATGGCTGAGCGTGTTTCGGGCAGCTTCGTGGTACAAGTCGGCGGCCTTCTCGGAAATCTCCGGCATCGCTCCGAAGCGCGCCAGCCACGGCATGCGGCGTGTGATCGACGCGCACAACGCATCGATGGTCTCGATGCGCAATCTTGCGGGGTTTCGCAGCAGGTCCCAGCCGAGCTGCCTATCGTGTTCGAGCACGTTGCGAGAGATCTGGAACGTCAACCGCTCGTGCTCCGCCCCCGGCTCCACTCCGCGCTCGGCCGATCGCATTGCCTCCATGACGCGCGACCGCATCTCGCCCGCGGCTTTGCGCGTGAAGGTGATCGCAACCACGGCGTCCGGCGTCTCGACAGTCTCGAGCAGCTTCAGATAACGCTGGATCAGCAATTCGGTTTTGCCCGATCCGGCGGGCGCCTGCACAATGAAGGACCGCGAAACATCCAGCGCCCCGAGGCGCGCCGCGCTGTCCGCCGTCATTGGGGAACTCCTGGCCCAAACTCCCGTACGCGGCACAGTGCGCGCAGCCCGCAGTGGTCGCAAGCGCCGGACTTCGGATCCACCTCGGCATGGCCGGCGCGAAAATTTTCAGCCAATCCTTCCAGCACGCGCCTCCACTCCGAAACTTGCTGTTGAAACGGAACTGCAGGATCGATGGACATCTTCGTCAGTGAAGGCAGATTCACATCGCTCGCGGTTAAACCGCGAAAGCGCAGTTCACCGGTGCGGATCATGGCGAAGGCCGCGCCTGCTACCGGATGGCCGCTGGTGGCGCAATAAAGAGGAAGCTGCGGCTCATCGGGCCGTTCGCCTTCCCAACCGCGCGATTTGAGCTGACCCGTCTTGTAATCGAGAATGATCTCGCGGCCGTCTGGTAGCGCGTCCACGCGATCGGCGCGCACGTTGATCCGCAAACCGCCGATCTCGACTACGCGCTCCCCTTCGATGCCGGACACGGAAAATTCCGAGCGCGACTTCTCGATCTCCAGCCACTCAGATAACAGCCTCTGCAAACGCTGCTTCTCGAGATCTCGCCCGATCCCGGGTCCCAGTTTAGCGACGGCGGCCTCTGCTCCGCGCATGATGAGCGCCTGCAGGTCGCCTGGGCTTAGCTCGACCAATCTCGCGTGCGATCCGACTTCTCGCCAGATAAATTCGAGCGCCTTGTGAACCGTGCTCCCGCGATCGCGATAACTCAATCCAAGATCGGTCTCTTCCAGCGGCCGGGCTCCTAGCCGATGTTTCGCGAAAGCGCGGAAAGGACACGCCGCCATGTCCTTAAACAGGGACGCGCCGCCAGTGGAATCGCTCTCGACCAGCGCGGGCCCAACCGGATCAACAACCTCCTCCATCACGGCCGCCACCCGCATTCGCGCAATCCAATCGTTGGCCGCATCTTCATCGCCGCCGCTCAGCCAGACGCCAGCCACCAAAGGGCTCGGCGCCAATACCCGATCGCCCTCCGTCTCCGGATAACTCAACACCACGTCCGGAGCGCTCGCGAGCAAACGTTCGATCAGTTTCGTAGTGAACTCCAGCTCATGTTCCGACGACGAGTGCGGGAGCCGGTGCTGGCGTTGCAATGAAATCGGGAGGAACGGGTTCGGATTCGCGGGGGCCGGCAGTGCTTCATCGTGCAGGCCCATGATCCAAAGATGATCGAAGCGCAGGCCCGCGGCCTCCAACATGCCCATCACCTGCACTGGCGCGCCCTCGTCTTCCACTTGAAAACGAGTGTCGGCCGCTTGCTGGTTCAGCCAGTCGATCACGTGCCCGAAATTCATCGGCGGCGCAGTGATATCCAGCGCCGCGAAGTTCGATAGCAGGCCGCGCCACGCAGCGATGGTCTGAAATTCGTGGCTGCCAAGAGCGCGGTCGCCCGGCCAGCCAAAGGCTTCGAGCAAATCCTCAAAACTCGTGCTCCATTCGCTCGGGATTTGTTCGCTCGGAATCTTTTGAAGCAGTTTTTCGACGCGTCGCAGTGCGCGCCGCAGCTCAGGGCAGCTCCCTGCCTCTTCGACCAAGCCCGAGACAGATACGTCCCAAACACCTTTCCTGCGCAGCTTGGCATCGAGTTGTGCCCGCCGGCCCCATTCCTTTTCCGAACCACGGAGAAAGGGCGACCGCAACAGCATTCCGGCACGCGGCAAGATCAACCTTCCCGACGCAAATTCAAGCATGAGAAGAGCGGCGCGGATGAGCGGATATTCGGCGAACGCTGGCCCCACCGAGAGATGAAACGCCCGCTCGCGATCGCGCCAATCCAAGCCCGGTTCTAGAATCTCGCCTAAAATTCGCTCGATCTTGGCTCGCGAACGCGTCAGATCGGGCGCAACAATTATGCCGATTTGTGTTTCGGGGTCTGTCTTCAGCAGATGCCGGGCCCAAGCAGCGGCGTTGCGGATCTCCTCGGCGTTGTCGCGCAATTTTCTTCGCTCGGGCGCTGGCGAGTAACTCGGCATCTCAACTGTGTGGCAGTCGCCCAGCGCCTCCAAGAACTCGGATTGCCGCGGGGTCGTTTCATCGAAGCCTGCGAGGAACACCGCTGTTGGCCGAAAGAGTTCGTTCGCTAAAATCCTGTCTCGCAGAAAATCCGCCAGCCGTGCCCGTTCCAGCCACCCATTGGCGCCGCACCGCCGCCGAAATTCCCGCGACCAATTCGCGAATGCCGCCCAATCTTCCGACGCTTCAAAACTCCCGTCCACCGGCAGCCGATACTCCACCACCAGCCGCCAGGTTTCCATCGCTTGCCGCGCGGTCTCAGGAATCTGCAACAATGACGCGCCCTCCGGCGACGAGCGGATAATCTGCTCCCACAGCGCCTGCTCCTGCAATGCACCCAATAAAACCGCAGCGCTCTCGTCCGCATAGCGGCCCAGCCACTCGCCCCAGCTCCGATCGAGATATGCGTCGAGCGGCAAGACGCCGGGGCGATTCCAGACAGTGGTCCCACGCTCGGCTTGAGTCGAATGAAATTCGCGCGCCAACACTCGCGCCAAGCGCCGGCTCGCGGTGATCAAGGTCGCGCCCGACTCGAGGGCACGGAAAATCTCCTCATGCATGTGCTTTCATGATAATTTGAGCAAACGAATCACGATTGCGATCGACGGCCCGGCCGGCGCCGGCAAAAGCACCCTCGCGCGCCGCATCGCGGCCAAACTTGGATTTGTGTATGTCGACACGGGCGCCATGTATCGTGCGGTGGCGCTCTGGGCAATTCGCACCAAAGTTGCGTCATCGGACATGCATCGACTGGAGCAGCTTGCCAACGCGGCGCACATTGAATTCACTCCGGGCGACCACGCCGTGTTTTTGAACAACGAAGACGTTACCGCGGCCATTCGTACTCCGGAGGTGAGCCAGGCTGCGTCTGAAGTGTCGCTGGTGCCGGCCGTTCGCCGCGCGATGGTGGAAAAGCAGCGCGAGATTGGCGGTCAAGTTTCGGTGGTGATGGAAGGCCGCGATATAGGTACAGTCGTATTTCCGGAAGCCACCGTGAAGATCTTTCTTGACGCCCAGCCGGAGGAGCGCGCCACGCGACGCGCGAACGAATCCGCTTTGCCGGCGGATCTGGTGGAGCAACAAATCCGCGAGCGCGACCAGCGCGACCGCGGACGCGCGGAATCGCCCTTGGTACAGGCGCCTGACGCGGTTTATGTCGACACTACGGGGCTCACCATCGACGAGGTGGAAGCCGCCATTTTGAAGATCATTCGCGAGCGTACCTCGAACGGGCGTGAACGAACTCAATGAATAACTTGTTAGTAATGAAATTCGGCGGAACCAGCATGGGCTCCCCCGAAAGAATCCGCGTGGCTGCGCGGATCTGTACGGAACAGAAAGTGAAACGGCCTGTGGTGGCGGTGGTTTCGGCGATGTCCGGAGTCACCGATCTGCTGCTCGCCACGCTGCGGCACGCAGAGGCCGACGATGAAGCGGGAATCGAATCCAGTATTCGAAGCCTTTCAGATCGGCACGAAAAGACCTGCCGCGAATTACTGCGCGAGCCAGCCCGTTGCGATCGCGCGATGGAGGGAATTCGCGAGCTCATCTCCGATTTTCGCCGCATTGCGCGCGGGATGTTGATGCTGGGCGATCGGCCGCCGAAATCGGTGGATGAAGCCATTGCCATCGGCGAGCGCCTATCCGCGTTGATGATCGCCGAGTATCTAGAGGCTTCGGGAGTTCCGGCACGCGCCATCAATGCCGCCGATGTAATTGTCACGGACGCCGTTTTCGGACACGCCACGCCGATTATGGAAGCTACCCGGCGAAAGGCGGAGACTGTGCTTGCGCCGCTGCTGGACAATGGCGTTCTGCCCATCGTCACCGGTTTCAACGGAGCCACCGCGGACGGACGGCCCACTACGCTGGGGCGAGGCGGATCGGATTTCTCGGCATCGATTCTGGCAGCGGCGTTGGACGCCGCTGAGTTGTGGATCTGGACCGATGTGGACGGGATCATGAGCGCCGACCCGCGTTCGGTCCCGGAAGCCCGCGTGCTCGACGCTCTCACGTACAACGAAGCGGCCGAGCTGGCCTACAATGGCGCAAAAGTTCTACATCCGCGCACGCTGGCGCCGCTGATCGAAAGGCAGATTCCAGTGTGGAGCAAGAACAGTTTTCACCTGGATCATCCTGGGACGCGCATCGTGTCCACGCTCCAGGCGCCCGCGGGTCCTCGTGCGGTCACGTCGATGACCAACGTTGCCTTGGTTTCCATCGAGCCTGCCAGCGCCGCGGTTAGCGGTACGCGGCTCATGGCGCGCGCTCTCGAAGCACTCGCGGATGCCAATGCCGAGGTGCTGGCGCTCAGTAGCTCCAGTTACCGGCAGAGCTTTTGCTTTTTGGTTCGCAAGGAAGAGCTGGCGGCCGTCATGAAGTCGCTCGAAGCGGATCTGGCACTGGAGCTGACTCATGGCTACTTGAAACCGATCGCGGTGGATGACGACGTCGGGCTGCTGGCGCTGGTTGGCGAAGGCATGCGGGGAACGCCGGGCCTCGCCGGGCGATTATTTCAAGCCATCTCGGAGCAAAACGTCAACATTATCGCGATCGCACAAGGATCGAGCGAGCTGACTATCAGCATCGTGGTGCGCCGTGACGGGCTGGAGCGAGCCATCCAGGCCGTTCACCGGGAATGCCGGTAGTGCGCTAAATCTGTGTCCCCTGGCCTAGGTTGAGGGGCGATAAAGGCAGGGACACAGATTTAGCGCACTACCTTTGCTCATGCCTGCGCCCCAAAAAGTTTAGCCACCACTCTTCCAGGGCCAGAGCAGCTTCCCGGCGCGTTCGAAATGGTCCCAGGCGACGATCGGCGCTGCCGCCGGCGGGTAGCGTTTTGTTGGCGTCCGCTCGTAGGTGTTCGGGCACACTCGGCTTTGCGCTCCATGGCATCGACGCGCTGCATTCGGCATTCGAGAAAAAGCATCGTGCCTTCTTGCGGTAAGCGGCCGACGGATATCCCCGGCTAATGGTGCCAAGAATCAGCCTGGTGATTCCACTGTCATCCGGATCGCCTTCGGCGGTCCGCTCTGAAATCCCGACGAACTGATTCGTTTCAAGTGCGCCCACGCCGCTTACGATCCAGCAATGATCGCCATGCTTGTCCGAGAGTTTGCGTCGCCTCAGTTTCGGCGCTGGCAATTTGCCTGATTCGAGGAGCGCCTTCAGCGCGCGGGCAACATTGAAACAATCCTTGTGCCCGACCTGGCCGAAGAACCAGGAGCGTTGGCGCTTGGGCATTTTCAGAATCTCGGCCTCAATCTTCAGAAGCCGCGTGCAGGCGGCGAGCAGCATCCTGTTTGGGTCCCTCGTCACGCAATCATCTCCAATTGCGCCGCCCAGTGATCCGAGCAAATGTAGCCGCCGTCCAAATCACGAATGTGCCGGTCGCACGCTGGTGCTCCGCACGCTCCATCGCGGTAGGTCGGGAGCGTCGCTTCGGCCTTCCAAAGATAATAGCGAATTTCTCCCAAATGCCCTGTTCTTCCAGTGTCAATCTCCACTTCGACCGTGAAACCTCCATCGTTATTTCGAAGGATTTGAAGGATCAGACCTTCATTGCCGTCCGGTCTTCTGTAACGATCCCCGATTCGCAAAGCCTGAACGCGAATCGGAACGAGGCCCCTTACCGGCCAGGTGCATCGCCCTACCGCTCGTTCACCACAAATACAAATTGCTGTGTGCATGCACATCGCCCCAACGCGGCGCAAATCCAGGGCGCCGCAAGAAAGACACTGCTCGTATTCATCCCCTTGATCGTGCTGCTCTGGCGCGTCCGCTGAAAACACTCGCGGCTGCGTTAGCGAGTCCTTCGCCAGGCCGGATGGCTCTCAATTTCTCACGCGCTATTGTTGGAAGTTTAGACAGGCAATCATCGCAGAAGATGGCGCCGAGCCCTTTTGAGTTTTCACAGAAGCACTTGGCTGATTCCAAGTGATCGTAGTCGATGCGAAGGTTTACTTCTAGATAGTAATCTTCTTTAAGAGAGGGATTCATGGGATAATTCCGGTCCGTCTCGGAATCGTCAACTGCAGTTGACGATTCGCCAGTTGTGTCAACTTTAATGGACACCTTGGACTATCCTCCCTTCCTCGCGGCGAGCGCCAAGGGAGGCTGCAGAGCTTGTTGGCGGTCCATTCCGGGCTTCGGGAGAGCCCGGCTTTCCTCGGGCAGATTGAAGAATCCGGTGCCGGACATTCCGCCAATGGCGTTCACCATCTCGACCTCTACCTTGGCCGAATTGATGATGGTCTGCGCTATCTCGCTGATCGCCTTGGCGCGCTGGATGTCCATCGGCTTGTCCGGATCTTTGAGCGCCTCGATTGTTTCAAAGAGATGGTTCCTCAAATCAGTGATCTTGTTGTTTGGCATAGGCCTCCCTCAGTTTTCGTTTCAGTACGCCGTTTAACTGAATTACCTCCGCCAGCTCGCGTGGCATCACATCCTCGTTCCACATCCTGTTACGCCGCGCATTCTCGGCTTTTGAAATAAGTTCCAAGTTCTCAATCGCGCAGTTGCTGCGATCGCGGTCCTTGAAGACTACGATGTGCCCTGGCGGGATCGGGCCCCTGTGCTGCTCCCAGACGTGGTGACTCAGGAGGGGCCAGACATTCGGATGCCAGCCGGGTTCTTCAGCATAGCTCGCGCGCTCCCGAATCTTAATCCGCAGGTATCCTTCTGGGTCCGCTTGGATCGTACCAATGGGTTTCCAGAGAGTTCTGCCGCACGCCCGGAGCGCTGTCCTCTTTTAAACTGCGTCTCCCGCATGCGTCCGGGGGACCAGCCCGGCCGACGCACGCCTTTGTTGGCTGGCCTGTGGCCTTTTGGAAAACGGTATTTCTCACCTATGTTCGAGCCCTTTTTGAAGCCCACGTTTTCCCTTAAAAAGTCCACCGATTTCTGGTAGTGCGCTAAATCTGTGTCCCTGGCCGTAGCCTATGTTTGGGTCAGGAGGCTCGAAGTTTGCTGAAACAGTCCTTCAGATCGATAAGGCAGTCCCGGTAGTCGCTAAGAACTCCCCGAATCCCTGAATGGAATAGATCGCGGCCAAGTCCTGCGTTGCGGATCGCCACGGCCTGGATTGCGCCGCACGTCCCGATAAGCAGAGTGAGAAACGGAATCCCGATGTAGAGGTAGATTTGTAGATACGTCATAACTCCTCCAAGTGTTGCCGTGCGGCTAACACAAATTTGTTGCGCAATGTGAGATAGTTCTTGACGCCTCGCTTCTCTGCCGACTCAAGGGCTTTCAACTCGGGGCCGGTACAGCAGAAGGTCGTCCGCACGACTTGGCCCCGCACGCGTCGGAAGGTGTGGACGCGCATCCGTCGTTCTCCCCTCGCCCATTCCAACGCCTGTTCAAAGGATTCAATCAGGCGCTCTCCTAGCACCTTCCGCATTGGAGTGCTGCGATTCGCCGATGCCCGATTGCGCTTCATGGCCACCAACTATTCTAAACTGCTCTTAGCCGCCTAGCCCGGCCAGGCGACAAGCAGGGAACCCTACCTTGCTGGCGGCTACATCAAACACTAGGGCATCGCAAAGGGAGCGATGTACGATTCCGAGTTCTGGCGTATTCTCGCCGTTGACTTTCAAGCAATGGCGAACGAGCGCGATACTATACGCGCTGTGTGGACGTATCTTCCCAAGGTTGGGAAGGATCAATGGCAGTTGGACGGAGCCAACAGCCCGGCAACTCAGCAGCGATACGAAACGCTCGCCGTTCGTGCAGGAAAGAAGATAGGCCCCACTTCTTCCGATCCCCTCGCGGTGTGGTTAGGTTTTCTTAAGACAGAAAGACCGATCAAAGCTGGCAGCACTTCGCTAGGAGACGAATCACCGTGTGTCTACGGGGCTATTGATCGGCTCTGTAGCGTCTCAGCGGAAGTCTGCAAGATCCTAGAGGGCCGAACGGTTCGCGCCGTCCCACTTGAAACTTCCTCTTGGCCCACTGATGATTCCATTTCCGAACTTCGCAGTCTTGGCCTCACGTTGGATATCGATGAAAATACCGCGCGTAAGATCATGGGCGAGTTGCTTGTCACCGACGGACGTTGGCGGCAAGGCGCGTATCCTGCGCCGAATCCTGAAGGCCACAGCAGAGGGCATTTCCATGCTGCGTATCACGCGATTGCGGAACGGGTTGTGTGTGCGGAAACGTCAAATGAGATTTTGGAGGAAATGATCCCGGCCGTGGTGCAGGCTTTCAAAACCAAACAACAGTGGTTGCCGAAGATCGCGCTTGACGTCCTGACGCAGTGGCTTCAAGGGCCCATCTCGGAATGGAAGGGAAAAAGACTGTTAATGGGAGCAACGGAGCCAGGGACTGCTCACCGGGCCGAGGATATAACAGCGCTAAGCCGGGAGCAGCGACTTCAGGCATTCATCAAGGCGCACGATGTCTCGATTGCCCGCGTCGAACGGTCCGCAGACGTGGATGGTAAGAACATGGATCAGTGGCGACGGAACGACATGAAGGACACCTCAGTAATGGCCGAACGGATTGAAGACGTGCTTGCAGGACGCAGGGCACTAAAGGCATAAAAACGTTCAGGTTCCCCCAGTTTCCCCCAATTCGTTCCCCCAGTTTCCCCCAATCGCTTTTTCCCTCAGTTCCCCCAGGGTTTTCCTCCAGCCGGGCTCTTGAAGTTCCTCCAAATGTGCGTGGTATCAAAAGATGCGCGCAGTCTGACGAGCCTGCCACGATTGAGACGGCAAAGGCCCGATCCGCTGTAACGAACCGGGCCTGGAAAGGAGGCGGAGATGAGATTAACGATCCGCCGGAACAAGGGGAAAGCGGAGATCCGATTAGAGCTCGGGGATTTCGCGATCACCCTTGAAATTCCAGTATAGCTGGGCGCAGGCCCAGCTTTTTAGCGTCGTGGGGACCTAAGGGACATACCCAGTCCCCCGACTTCAGTCAGTCTGTTTCTTCTTCTTCGCCCAGCGCGCCTGGACAGCTTTGCGCGATGCTTCGCTCCGCTGTTCGGCTGTCATGTTCGCCGCCCGCGTGTGCCCTCCCGACGCGCCGCCCTTCTTCCCCATCTTTACGAAGAACTCTCGGATTTCTGGCGGAAGCTTCTTTGCCATGCCCAAATTATACGTAGGGCCGGTACGAATGGCAAGCACTTTGTTATTGACATACGTAGGGGGAGTACGTATAATGAATCATGAAGCAACAAACCCCAGTAACGGCTGGAACCGCTACCGGGGTTTCGATCTGCACAGCCGAAGCCGCACAGGTCCTCAACCCAAGTATCCGGCTTTTGGCTGTGGAACTCAACAACAGGAGTTTTCACAGTGACGTGCCACAACTGCCGAACCGAATGTAAGCGCAAGGGCTATGACCGCAAGGGTAACCAGCGGTATCAGTGCCGCCAGTGCTCCAAGACCTTCCTTGAGCCGCGCGAGAAGCCGCTAGACGGCATGTACCTGCCTATTGAGAAGGCCGAGCTGGTCCTCAAGCTCTTGCTCGAAGGCAATTCCGTTTCTACTGTCGAGCGCGTTACCGATGTACATCACACGACCATTCTGAAATTGCTGGTACTCGCGGGCGAGAAATGCGAACGCATCATGGCCGAGAAGATCCGCAACGTGGAAGTCCGCGACGTGGAGTGCGATGAGCTTTGGGCGTTCATCGGCAAAAAGCAAAAGCGTGTGCGGCCCGAAGACGATCAGAATCTTGGAGACAACTACACTTTCGTCGCGATTGAGCGACATACGAAGCTGATCCTGAATATTGCTGTCGGCAAGCGCGATCAGCGCACGACGAACGCGTTCGTTGAAGGGCTTCGCCACGCTACATCGCGATCCGCCTTCCAGGTGACCACGGATGGCTTCGGGCCTTATCGCTCCGCCATCACGACTACACTGCATGACCGGCTTACTGGATTCGCGCAACTCATCAAGGTTTACCGCGCCGCGACTGAAGGCGAAGGCCGGTACAGCCCCGCTGAAGTCGCATCCGTGGAGACCGTACCAGTCTTCGGCAATCCCGATCCCGAACGCATCTGCACCTCGATTGTCGAGCGCAGCAATTTGAGCACGCGCATGGGCCTTCGGCGGTTCACTCGGCTAACGAACGCGTTCAGCAAGAGCTTTGAAAACCACTGGGCCGCCGTCTCTTGTTGGTTCGCGTTTTACAATTTTTGCCGCGTCCACAAGTCGCTGAGAGTCAGCCCCGCAATGGCTGCGGGAATTGCCGATCATGTGTGGAGCGTCCGCGAATTGCTGGAAGTGTGAAAGAATTGGCTTGGGCATACGGCGCGTTTCCAGCCGCGCCGCAACGAGTAGGTTCGGCTTCCCTCCCGCTCTTTAGATTTTCCCATTGGGAGGCTTCGGAATGTTGCGCGCAGTAGGAGACCCCGCGATCCTGTTCATTCGCTCTTATTGTTTTTTTGGCATGTCCACCGTCATTGCCCGAATTCATACGCCGGAAGGATTGGTAATCGGCGCTGACAGCGAACAGCGAGATGGCGAAAGCAAAGAACTGATCGCCCATGTTCGAAAGATCTTCTGGATTGACGAAGAGCCCGCCGAGCTATTGCTTACCCATGCTGTCGCGGGCACGGTTGAATTCTTTACTACACAGACAAACACTTCGTTCTTTAACTTCAACGAGGAGACAAAGAAGGCGGCAAAAAGCGCTCTGCTGGGGCAGCCCGAAACATCTGTGTCCGCCCCCATTTATTTGGCTACTATTGCGACGGCGCTGACTACGGCATTGACTTCCGCATTACGCTCGGCCAATGAAAAACTCAGGGTGGGCGAACTGCAAACACTGATCTATCTGGACGGTTATTTGAGGACGAAGCGCCTAAGCGGTGTGATCCAAATCGTCCATGACAAGACATCCGATATGGGAATCCAATGTTACGAACCGGACGAGGGCATTCCAGGCGGATATGTATCCGAGAAACTTCTCAGTGCCCTGAACGAGGGAGACCACCGTTTGGAGAGACATGAAGCAGCATGGAAAACGCCGTCCGTTGCCCGAACGCTGACTGATGCCCTTCACATTACTGAAGACCTCGTAAAGGCCCACTGCTGTGCTACCAGCACCGAGATCGATGAGCGCTGTCCGACCGGGGGAGGACGGACTCAGATTTGCACGATTAAGCCTGGCGAGAAAATTCGGTGGGTTTCAGGATTCGAGCCTTAAAACCCCAGGGACACAGATTTAGCGCACTACCGGAATGCCGCTAAGGGCACGGGCGTGTGTCACACTTAAATCGTGCCTGAATATTGCACTTGTGGCGCGCAGTTGCCGCCGGACGCTCGCTTCTGCCACAAGTGCGGCAAGCCTCAGTACGACTATCCAGGCGTTGAAGACGTCGAAGCGGCGCCACCGCCGGTAGAAGCCCCAATTCTTCCGCCCGCTCCTCCTCACGCGCAATTGCCGGCCGAGATCGGATTTCATAATCGATTGGCGGTGCGGGTGGGATTTATCGCGGCGGCCGCGGCGGTGGTAGCGTCCATGATTCCCATTCCCTTTGCGTGGCTGCGATTGCCGATTGCGTTCGTGGCCGCGGGTTTTCTTGCGGTGTATTTATACAGCCGTCGCACAGGGCAAGTGCTCAGCTTGCGTAGCGGCGCGAGAATGGGCTGGATTACGGGCATTTTTTCGTTCACGTTGGTGAGCGTTATTTTCACGATTGCGATGGTTGCCGTCACCAGCCAAGGCAGTCTAGAAAAGCAACTGCAGAGCCAGATCTCGCCGAACGATCCGCGCTGGGAGATGGTCCGGCAGGTAATCAACAACCCTGCTCTAATCGCGGCGGGGCTGATCCTTTACCTGATGTTGTTCTTCGTGATTTTGACGGCGCTACCCATGATCGGCGGAGCGCTCGGCGCCAAGCTTCTCGAAAAGGAAGGATCTTAAGTTAAGTAAATGCTGCGTGCGATCGCGATCGTAGCGGCCTTCCTGATGGGAGTTCCGCTCCCGGCGGCGCTCACGCCCCAACAACGGGAACTCAATATCCAATCTTTCGAGTACGTGTGGACCGCTATCCGCGACAAGCATTGGCAAACCAAGCCCGGCGGGCTGGACTGGCAAGCCATACACGACGAGTTCCGGCCCAAGATCGAAGCGGCCGATAGCATGGATGCCGCACGCGATGTTTTGAATCAGATGCTCGGCCGCTTGCACCAAACGCATTTCGGAATCGTTCCGGGCGAGGTTTATTCCAACCTGGACGGCGCCCATAGCGGCGATACGACCACTGGCATCGATGTTCGCGTTGTAGATGCGCAGGTGCTGGTGACTTCCGTGGAACGAGGTTCCTCGGCGTTTCTCAGCGGTGTGCGGCCCGGGTGGGTGATTTTGAAAATCGCAGGCACCGATGTCGCGAACTTGGTCGCGAACTTGGACAAGACTTACGCCGGATCAACATTGCGCGCTCTCATCCTGCAGCGGGCCATTCTAGGGAGCCTGGAAGGCAGTGCAGAGCGTCCAGTGCAGGTTGAGTTTCTCGATGGGGACGGCAAGCACGTAAGCCAAGCCCTCGCGCCGGGCCAGCCCAAGGGCGATCGGGTGGAGTTTGGATATCTGAATCCCATGCATGTTTGGTTTAAGTCCTCGAGGGTGGGCGACGGAAACATCGGCTATGTGGCTTTCAACGTCTTCCTGGATGCCCAGCGCCTGATGACCTCGTTTGGCGATGCCGTCGAATCGTGCAACAAATGCGAAGGCTTCGTCGTCGATCTGCGCGGAAATCCGGGTGGCATTGGGATCATGGCGATGGGCATGGCGGGTTGGTTTATCGCGCAACCGGATCAGAAGCTCGGGACTTTGTACATGCGCGATGCGACGCTAAAATTCGTGGTGAATCCGCGGTTGGCCACTTTTGCGGGCCCGCTTGCAATCCTGGTGGACGGCACGTCGGCGTCCACATCCGAGATCATGGCAGAAGGCCTGAAGGACTTGGGACGCGCACGCATTTTTGGAACTCGCACCGCCGCGGCAGCCTTGCCGTCGTTATTCGAGAAGCTGCCGAACGGGGATGGGTTCCAGTACGCGATCGCCAACTACATTTCTGAAGGCGGCAAGCCGCTGGAGGGCCTGGGCGTCACGCCCGATGTAGAAGCGCCGGTAACCCGGGCAGCTCTGTTGGCAGGCAAAGATCCGCCGTTAGACGCCGCAGTGGCCTGGGTCCGAAGCCAAAAGCCAACCGCCAAATAGCCAAAAGCCTAAACGTGTATCGGCTGCTCGTCGAGCATGCTAACGATGCGCTCGCGCAGCTCCGCTGTGATGCGCCCTCGATCGCGCAATTGGACGTGATCGGTCGGAATGGGGTCGCCTATGCGCATGGTTACCGACCCGCTGCGAACGTGGCCGGAGCCATAGGGCAGGATTTCGCGCGTTCCGTTCAAGGCGATCGGGACTAAAGGCACTCCGGCGCGGATGGCGATATAGGCGGCGCCTTCCTTGAAGGGTGCCAGCTCGCCGGTCTGCGAACGTCCGGCCTCGGGAAAAATAAGCAGTGAGATGCCACGCTCGCGGATTGCCTGCGCGGCCGTGGTCATGGTCTTCACCGCCGCTCGAGCATCTTCGCGCGGAACGGGGATGTGGCCGGCGCGCGCCAGGTGAGTTCCGAGCAACGGGATTTGAAACAGTCCCCGCTTGGCGAGGAAACGGAACTGCACGGGAATGTTTGCGAGAACTACCGGCGTATCCATGTAGCTCAAGTGATTGGAAGCGAATACGTAGCTGCCGTCCGGCGCAATCTTCTCCAGGCCTTCTACTTTCACTTTCACTCCGCTTACTCCGAGCAGGCAACGCGCCCACCCGCGCGCCATCGCGATCTGTCTGCGTCCGCTCGACTCAAAAAGTGAAATAACGAAACTCACCAATCCGAAGCCGATGGTGGCAAGAACGATCAGCGGAGCGGTGATGAAATACGCCCGGAAAAATGACACTAGTCTTATTTTACGAGTTCTGTTTTACGAGCAGTGCGCGCGCCTCGCCCGCCAGGTAGAGTGAACCGGCGATAAATATGACGTCTTGCGGTAAAGCTTCGCGGAGCTGTACGATAGCCTCCCTGATGGAATGAGTGCGGTAGGCTCCTGGCGCCGCAATATCTTCCGGTGACATTGCGCGTGTATTAGCGGGCGCGGTCAGGATAACTCGATCCGCCAGGGGAAACAAGATCGCGGTCATTGCGGCGACGGCCTTGTCGCGCAGCGCACCATAGACGATCCAAATACGGCGTCCCGAATAGAAGCGGCGAATGTAGGCGGCGAGCGCGCGTGTTCCGGCGGGATTGTGCGCTCCGTCGATGATGATCTCGGGTTGCTCGGAAATGTGCTCCAGGCGTCCTGGCCAGCGTGTGGAAGCAATTCCGGCGGGCGAAATGCCGAGCTGCGCGAGAGCAATGGCGGCCACGCGCGCATTCTCCACCTGATGTTCGCCCGCGAGCGGGCAGTGAACATCGAGTCCGCGCACGCAGAAAAGGCTGCCGCGAGCGTCGATTTGGAGATCGGTGATCGGCCAATCGCGCGATAGAATGTACGGCGCCTGGGCCTTTATGCGAAGAACGGCTTCGGCTTCCGGCCGCTGTTCGGCGAACACCGCGGGTACGCCTGGTTTCAGGATTCCGGTTTTTTCGGCGGCAATCTGTTCGATCGTGTCGCCGAGAAAAACCTGGTGATCGTAATCGATCGGCGTGATCACGGAAAGCGCGGGAGTAACCACGTTGGTCGCGTCCAGGCGCCCGCCCAACCCCACCTCGAGCACCACCGTGTCCAGCTTCGCATCGGCGAACAGCACGAAAGCCATCGCCGTGACGGTTTCGAAATAGGTCGGGTGCATGTCGAGTTCGCCCGCCGCGAGCATGCGCTCGGCCGTCTCGTGGACTCGCCCAAACGCTTGCGCGAACTCGTCCTGGCTGACCTGCTGACCGGCAATCTGGATACGCTCCGTCGGTTCGATCAAGTGCGGAGAAATGTAGAGCCCGGTGCGGATTCCGCTAGCTCGCAAGCCGGCCTCGATCATCGCGCAAGTGGATCCCTTGCCGTTCGTCCCGGCTACGTGCACCCAGCGGCACGCCCGCTGCGGATTGCCGAGCGCCTCAAGCAATGCCGTAATTCGCTCCAACCCGAGCTTGGCGGTGAGCACCTCGTTGCCGAGCGAATAAAGATATCGAACGGACTCGGCGTAGTTCATCGAGCTTGGGACCTGCTGTGTGCAAAAATCGGCCAGGCCGCGAGTGCCAGAAGCAGCGCTCCGCCAACCACCTTCAGCTCGAAAATCCAGACGGATGCCACGCCCGGCGGCGGCACCGCCGAAAGCGCGATCGCGAGCACGGTGATCAAACATCCCGCGGTTCCCGAGATGCGCTGTCCGAATTTGAATCCGCTGGCGAAAATGTAGACGAACGGCAGAAAGGTGGCGATGACGGTCAGATCCACCAGGATTTGATACGTAGCGCGCAGAGTCTCGCCCAGTTGCATCAAAAGCAACAACACGCTCGAAAGAACTCCCTGCGTCAGGATCGAAACATAGGGTGTACCCCAACGTGGATGTAATTTCGCGAAGGCCGGCGGCAGGTAGTGATCGAGACCGAGCGCGAACGGCAGGCGAGTGTTTCCAGCTACGAACGCCGTGAGCTGCCCGAGCATGCTGACGATGATGAGCAGCGCGAAGGCGGGAGAAAGCCAGATCGCTCCAAACCGAACGCCGGCCAGTTGCCCGGCCTGAGCGAGACCAGTGAGCGGGCTGATTTGTTCGGGCGCGAGCAGCACCAGCATCGCCGCGGTACCGGCCATGTAAAATGCGGCCGATCCGATTCCGCTGATCCAGGCCGCACGCGGGATCACATTGCGTGTGTCGTAAATCTCACCGCCCAGGATCGGCGCCACTTCCAGTCCAACAAAAGCGAAAGCGATTTGCGACCAGAAGTTCAGGCTATCGAAGTTCATCTCCGGGACAATATGAAAGTGGGTTGCCACTCCGTAGCGCGAGGCGATTGCGAGGCTGAAAACAGCCAACAACCCCGCGATCAAGTAGCTCGCGCTGGCGCCGAATACAGTGGCCCACTTGCCCGCGCGCATCCCCACCAGGTTCAAGATGAACGTCAGCCAAAGCGCCCCCAGCGTGGCCGGAATTCCGTAGCGTGGATCTTCGGAATAGCGAATGCCGGCCGGCCCGAACATGTAGCTGGCAACGGCGACCCCTGCGAGCAGGAGCGTGGGGAAATAGCAGATGTTGCTGATGAAGTAAAGCCACCCGCACAAGAATCCGTGCCACTCGCCGAACGCGCGCTTGGTCCAGACGTAGAGCCCGCCCTCTTGCGGGAACCTTTGGCTCAATGCGGAGACCACCAGCGCGCATGGCAGAAAGAACGCGAGCGCTGCCACCAGCCACAGCGCCAACGATCCGGGCCCGGCATGCGCCGCGGCGGCCAGCCAGCGGACTCCGGCTACGGCGGAGATATTGAACAGCACCACGTGCCAAAGGCGCAGCTCGCGCCGCAGCACGGGTTCACTGGGGGCTATCAAATAGTCAGCGTACACTATGACGTGAGAGCAACCTGTGGCGACAATTCGCAGTTCGCCGTGAACGGTAACTGCGCGAGTTCCTTTTCCGCGATCTGGCCCAAATAAATAGCGCCGAGTGCGGTGAAGCACCCGGCGCCGAATCAGCTTAGCTACTTACTTCTTACTTCGGGCAACCGATCTTCTTCAGATCGGCTCCTGGCAATTCCGCGGGGTTATGCGTCGTTGCCGGCGCAGCCTGGCCTTTGGGAACCAGCCAGATTTCCACCCGGCGATTCTTGGCGGCGTCGGTCTCATCGATCGCCTGGCCTCTGCGCTCCTTGGGGGCCGTGGTCGAGATGGCGCAAGAAGTCGGCACAGACGGCGATTCCTGCGTCGCTCCAATCCAGCTCCCCTTGATGCGGGACGGATCGAGCGAACTGCAAGTGCCGCTGCCACCGCTCAACACGGCTGCGGTATTCATTACGCGGTCGCGATCCAGATTGCGGCCCCGGCGCGAGTTCCGGCCGGTGGGCGCTTCGCTGGAATCGATGTGGCCTACCAGGACCACGTCGTAGTTGGGGTTGCCGGCCAGCAGCGGATACAACTGCTCAATAAGAACGCGCTTGCCGCAATTGTTGACGCGCGAGCTGTTATCCGGGAACAGGATATCGCCGAAGTGCCGCGCTTCCGCGCCGAGGTTCACCGTGATGTTCGTGGAGGCGCTGGCGGATCCGCCCTTGCTATCCCGCACACTGGCGGTCACGGTCACCTGCTTGGACTGTGGACGGCTGCGGTCTGCATCGTTAAAGGAGACCGAGCTGGAATCGAACTGCGCGTTCTGACCGGTTCCGGAGACCGTACCTTCGGACACGGCCCAACTGTAGGTCAGGGTGCCGCTGCAATCGGAACCCGTGCCGGCCGCGCGCAGCATGGCCATCTGTCCACGATCGAGCTCTGTCGGATTGGCCGCCACGGTTACCGTCGGCCGAGTATAGGTATTGACTTGAATGGTAACCGGCGTCGCGTCGGCACCGCGTGAAGGATCGGTCGAGTCGGCGACATGCAGACCGATTCGGACATTGCCCGACGAATTCGGCGTGTAGGTGTATCGAGCGCCGCTTCCCACCGTGCTTCCGTTGGCGCTCCATTGATAAGTCAACTGGTGCCCTTCCGGATCGGACGCATTCGAGCTGAGCGTGACCGCATCACCCGGACAAACGGTTGTCGGACTGGCGCTGATGCTGCCCGGATTGACCGCTCCTGGGACTCTTGCGGGCGGGGGTGGCGGAGGTGGTGGAGGCGGCGGAGCTTCGCCACGATGTCCAAGATAAAGCGTCAGGCCCAAGGTGGCCTGAAGGCCGCTGAGAATCTTCCCGTTCGGTATGTACACGCCTTGCGTGGTAACTGGTCCGCTGGGCAAGCCGAAGCGCGGAGCAATCCCGGCGAGGCCCCGTACGTCGACGCGAATGCCAACCCACTTGCCGGCCTGGTATTTGATTCCGCCGCCATAATTGCCTTGAAAGCGTTCGTCGGTGTTAAATCCGCCAAACCCCACATCGGGTGGGAAGGCTTGGCCCCATTTTCTTGCATTCTTCCCCAGTACGTCCCAGGTTCCACCCGCGCCGACGGCAACGAACGGCCGGAACCGGTGGTCGCGGGGCGTAAAGTGCAGCACCACGTCCACCGCGGGCTGGAGGGTATGGATCGGAAACGGCGGCTGGAGGATCGCCCCGCCGGCGGTATTCGAAAGGAAATCATACTTATTCCAGGAATACGCGTTGAAGCTTTCTTCGATACCGACGTAATTCCAGAAATTCTCCGTAACACGGCCGCCCGTGATGAAGGAATCTGAAATCTTGTTGCCCAGGCCAGCCGAAATCCTCTTGTAGTCGTTGTACCCGCCGTAGATGCTTAATTCAAAAAAATTGTTATCTTCGTCTGTGTGAGCCGCCGCATTTTGCGCGCGCGCCGTATTCGGAATTCCCAGGACGCCCAATACAGCTAGCGCCAGAACCGGATACCTCCATACTCCTCGCATGTTTGTCACCTTTCCTCTGATTTCATTTACTGCTTGTCATAACAGCGCGATCGTCCTTCTGGGCCACAGTAGCCTGAGGTAGATCGAAAACCAAAGCTCCCCGCGCCGCGCTGAGGGCGAAAATTCGCTGGGGAAGATCGGGTGCGAACCACAGCATTCGAATGGCGGCACCCTGCAGTCCTTCGTTGGAAAACACCTGCCAGGACTCGCCTCCGTCCACGGTGCGATAGACATCGCCGTATTGGACCAGGAAAGCTTCGCGACCCTCCGAGGGGTTGAAGCGAACCGAGTCCACTGTAGCCGCGGGAACACCTTCTGTCACAAGCTTCCAATGTGCGCCTTCGTCAGTAGACTGCAAAATGCCTCGCGAAGTTGCAGCAAGAATTGCGACTTCGTGCTGTACCGGGAGCGCCAAATCGTAGATGTAGTACCCGTTCGGTACCAGTGCCGGCTGCCAGGTACGGCCGGAATCCTCGGAAATGAACAAATCGGAAGCGGTTCGGAGGGCTAAGCGGGAGGCGCCGCTGGGGGGTGCATAAATCGCCAGCACCGAAACACCGGTAATCCCCGCGGCCTTCACTTGCTCCCAAGTCATTCCGGAATTGGAACTTCGGAATAAGCCGGCGTCAGTGCCGGCAAAGAGAACCGCCGGCCCTTTGCCGAGTTGAACGGCGCGAATAGCGTGAATGTGGACTCGTCCAGGCGCGTGAACGCGCTGCCCCTGTCGCACGGCGACAACAACACGAGGCTCCGGCAGAGACGTCCACGTTTTTCCTCCGTCCGCCGACTTCAAGATGGCGTCCCCACTGGCTGCAAATACTACGTCAGCATTCTCGGGAGATGCAGTCAGGCTGTCGAGGTTTTGGCCGTGCAGCGCCTCCTCATTGGCCCGCAACGACCACTGCAGACCGCCGTCGGTGCTCACAAAGACTCCGCCGTACAGCCCTTCATAAGTGCTACTGGCATAAAGGCGCTTGCCGTCCGACGTGATTTCCGACAGACGATGATTCGCGAAGCCTTCATTCATGGCCCGCAAAGTCTCGCCAGAGTCCGTGCTTTTGAGAATCCCCGCGAATTCTGTGGCCAGATAAAGGGTGCGCGGATCGCTGGGATCGAACACCATCCAATTGACCTGTTCCGAGTTCAAATGCCGCCAGGTTTTGCCCCCATCCGGCGATTTAAACAGCCCCAATGTTGTGCCCGCGTAAATTGTGTCGGAATTGCGCGGGTCTTCGGCGATGATGTGAGTGCGGCGATGGGTCCCCGGAATGCCATGGATCTTGATCCACGCCTCGCCCCCACTGTCGCTCCGATAAATACCGCTGCAAGCGCTGGCGAATACCAGTTTGGGGTTCGCCGGGTCCACGCGGATGGAAAAAATATCGGAGTCGTCAATCAGGCCGGCGGAAACAGAATGCCAAGTGGCGCCGGCGTCCATCGTTTTCCACGGCAAGTGCGGCGTTCCAGCGTAGAGCACATTTGCATCGGCCGGATCGAAAGCCAGCGCCGTGATGTCCTGCATCTCGACGTCGTTCTCCCGCGAGATTCTGCGCCAAGTGGCGCCGCTATCCATCGAAATAAATACGCCCTTGGATGTCCCCGCGGCGAGAATAGCGGAATCGACCGGAGACATGGCGAGCGATTCGATGCGCGATCCACGAAGCCCGGCCAAGGCCTGCCAGGTTTCGCCTCCGTCCCTGCTCTCATAAACACCGGAGTCCCGCGAATCCCCGGCATCCAGACCGGCGTAATAATGCGGCGATTCCTTGGGATCGATCAGGACCGAGTTGAAGACACCAGGAGTTCCGCGCGGAAAGGGCAGCAGACGCCAGGATGCGCCCGCATCGTCGGATCGAAACAGCAACGAGTCACGCGAACCGGCAACCAGCGTGCGGCCGTTCCGCGGATCAATCGCGATGGATCGCGCGCTCCCGCCGAACGGACCAGCCAACTTCCACCCGCCAATCACAGGAAGCGTGGCAACCAAAAGCGATACGAGACCCAGGGCTGGTTGCCTACCCAGCTTTCTTAGTGGCACTTCCTATTACCATATCAAAAAGAGCGTCGCGAGGCCAACTTCGTTCGCCGCCGAAGTTATTGAAACCTTTGTTGTTACGAGAAGTTAATGTAATCCGGTAGACGTTGGGTGCCCGGAAGCGTCCGTGATTTGTTCGGCTAATTCTCGCGGCAGATCCAGATTCTTGACCACCAAACGACTGTTCTCGCCCGCCGTTTCGATGGATATATCCCCCACGCCGAAGATCCGCTGCCAGAATGACTGGAGCACCCGTACGTCCTGTACCTTGGGAAGCTGAATAATGCGCATCGATTTTGATACCAGGCCGGTTTCGTAGCGCAGCTTGTCGCCGGCCATGGTCAGCTTTACGGTCTGGCGTTGTAAGTGCCGCTTAATGGGCCACAGCAGCACTAACAGACTGGCGAGGGGAAGGTAAGGGTAGCGCTGGTCGGGATACTGCGGTAGCAGATATTTATAGTGAACGAATACCGCCGCGCACACTACCAGCAAGGCGCACACATATCCCGCCTTGATGAATTTCATGCTGGGACGAATCACGATGTCGGCCATGGCTTCAGGCACAATTATAATTACGCGATGAAGCGGGCTAAGTCCAGTGCCAGGGTTGCCGGGTACGTCATCTCTTTGCCGGAACGAGTGCTGCGCTCGGCGGCGGCTCTGGCCGGCGGATTGATTCGCGAGATCGGCGACGTGTCCGTTCCTTCCGCCGTGCGCCGAACCAAGACCTACCAGATGATGGTGGACATCGCGCTACGCTTCATGATCGAGCGAATAGGCGAGGTGAGAGGCGTTTATCCATCCGGGAACGAACTGGCCGGCGATTTTCTGTTGCGGCGGACGGCCGGGCACGGAATCGAGCTGGCGGGCCTGCTGGCGTTTCGCGCGTCTCCGGTGTGGATCATGGCGGCGCTGGCAGACGTGTCGGGCGCGGGGCGTCATATCGTGCATGAGATCGCGGAGGCCATGCAACAGGAAGGTCTTCTCGCGGCCGATGCGAAATTCGAAAACGTCGATCAGATTTTGCAAGGGCTGGAGCAAACCGCGAGCCAAGTGGCCGATTTGTGCAATGCGCCGCCCCTGGATGTGGCCGGCCTGCGTCGCGAATGGGGCGCGTTCCGGGAAGCCGTGGCCAAAATTCCTCCGCGCAATTTGCCTTCTATCGGATTTCTTGGGGCGCATTGGGAAGAACTGAAGGCCGAGGCCGCGGCGCAAAACCGCTCGGTGTTCGAGTTGTCGTCCGTCATGGCAGTCTCGGCGATCGCGCGTGTTCCGGTGACTTTGCTCAAGCTGGCCCGCGCGTCTAATCGCGCCGTATGGCGATCCGGACAAACTTTCGGGGCGAGCGTTCTCACCCACTATAGCCAGGTGCTGGCCGACATCCACGAACGCGGTTATGCGGCGTATTGGGCCGAGGAGTTTCAGCCCTATCTGCGGGCAGCCGCCGAGCAGTTTTCACCCAAGCACCGTTCGCTGACGGTGCGCTGGCTAAAGAAGGCGACTAAACTAAACCGCGACCGTAAGGGAGCGTTAAACTAAAGATCAAGTGAACAAGCGGGCAATCACCTTTTTGCTGGCGGCGCTGCTGGCGCTTGCGGCGAATGCCAATGTGCCCGTGGCTCGCGCACGGACGAATGGCAGTGGGTCTGCAATCGTCTGGATCGCGCAGGATCGCGCCGAGGAGCGTCTCCTGGTTCGGCCGAGGCCCCTCGCGGCGCCCCCGGCCGTCGAGCTGAATTATCAGGCTCCAACCAACGCGCGGTACTTCGCCACTTCCCTCTACCAGCGTCCTCCTCCTTCTCTTCGATAGCCCAATTTCGAAGAAGAAAGGAGGCGCCATGCCTAAGAAAAGCGCACGCCCATTTTGGCGCAATTTATTTCGCGGTCCGGCTGCAGCCGAATCGTTGGTTCCTTTGATTCACGAACGCCGCGCGGCGCTGGGCGAGATCGGGCAGTCATCCTGGCAAAGCCCCGCGTGGAGAACGATGGACCTTGCCAGCGTCTTCGCGGTTTGCGTTGCCGCGGCCGAGCGAGTGCTCGGGCTAAAGATGTTCGACGTCCAGTTAGGAGGCGCGTTGGCCCTCACCTCGGGCAAAATCGCCGAAATGCAGACTGGCGAAGGCAAGACGCTCGCTGCCGTT
The DNA here is from genome assembly GCA_052148835.1 of Bryobacteraceae bacterium. Lineage (GTDB taxonomy): Bacteria > Acidobacteriota > Terriglobia > Bryobacterales > Bryobacteraceae > Palsa-89. Next base: position 56,824 of record JBKQHJ010000197.1, on the reverse strand, counting down.
CCGGCTGTAGCGTGGTATGCGCGGCAAGGCGCGGGCGTTCACGTGATGACGGTGAATGATTACCTGGCCCGCCGCGACGCGCAATGGATGGGTGGTATCTACGAATTCCTGGGGCTCTCCGTTGGATATGTTCAACAGGGCATGACGATGGACGAGCGCCGTCGGGCCTATGCTTGCGACATCACCTATGCCACTGCCAACGAGATCGGGTTCGATCTGCTGCGCGACGGCCTGGCACTCAACCCACGCGAGCAGGTCCATCGGCCGTTCGCAGCCGCCGTGATCGATGAAGCCGACTCGATTCTCATCGATGAAGCGCGCATTCCGCTGGTGATTGCGGGCGGCGAAGCGGGACAAGACGTGCTGGCCAATCAGGTGGACGCCGTCACTCGATTCTTCCGTCGCGGCCGCCATTTCACGCTCGATGAATACAGCCGGAATGTCGCGCTTACCGACACCGGCATTCGCGCCGCCGAAACCTCATTCGGGTGCGGCAATCTGTTTGACGAAGAGAATCTGGCGCTGCTGACCGCCGTTCAGGACTCATTACACGCACACGCACTCCTGCGCCGCAATGTGGATTATCTGGTCAAGGACGGCGCCATCGAATCGGTAGACGAGTTCAAGGGCCGCATCGCGGAGAATCGCCGCTGGCCGGCCGGCTTGCACACCGCCATTGAGGCGAAGGAAGGCTTGGCGCTGAAGACGCAAGGCCGGATTCTCGGATCGATCACGCTGCAGAACCTGATCTCGCTGTATCCGCAGATCTGTGGGATGACCGGTACCGCCGCCACCCAGGCGGACGAATTCCAGCTGGTGTACGGCTTGGAAGTCGAGGTTATCCCCACAAATCGTCCGATGATCCGCGTCGACCACCCTGACGTGCTCTTTGCGCGGAGATCGGCCAAGGAGCAGGCTGTGATCGGTGAAATCCGCAAGATTCACTCCGCAGGCCGCCCGGTCCTGGTAGGCACACGGAGCGTCGAGGAGTCCGAGCGTCTGAGCGCCCGGCTGATTGGCATTCCGCATCAAGTACTGAACGCCCGTCATGAAGAGGAGGAGGCCGGGATGGTTGCGCGGGCGGGCCAATTGGGCGCCGTCACCATTTCGACCAACATGGCGGGGCGAGGCACCGACATCCAACTCGGGCCGGGAGTCGCTGAAATCGGTGGATTGCACGTGATCGGGACCAATCGCCATGAGAGCCGGCGCATCGACAATCAATTGCGCGGGCGGGCCGGGCGGCAGGGCGATCCGGGCAGCTCACAGTTTTTTGTCTCGCTCGAAGACGACCTGTTGATGAAATACGGCGGCCCGGAAAGAAACGAAGCAAAAGGCGTCTATCGGGACATCGAGAGCATTCAGCGCGTGGCCGAGGGGCAAAACCTGGAAATTCGCCGATTTCTGCACAAATATGAAAGCGTGATCGAGGGGCAACGCCAGAAAATCCAGCAGCGCCGCCAGGCGATTCTGACCGGCGAGACGCCCGTCGATTCCGATCTCGAGCGGCAGGTTTCGTTGCGCACGATCGACGACCAGTGGGCCGATTATCTGGCCACCATCACGGACCTGCGCGAGGGCGTCCAGTGGCTTTCCTGGGGCGGCCGCGACCCGCTGCACGAGTATCTGACGTCGGTCCACGCCATCTTTACCAGGTTGGAGGAGGAACTGGACGCCGAAATCGCGACCCGGCTGGAAGCGGCCCAGATGTCGGGGGTCGACCCGTCCCAGCGTGGCGCCACCTGGACCTACCTGACCACAGACCAGCCGTTTGGCACCGCGACGGAGCGTATTATGCGTGGCTTGGTGCGAAAATTAGGCCATAGGGCGCGCTAATCCATACGCTACTGAGCCGCGTCCGTGAGGAAGCGGTCTGGGTTTCGTCTTTTTTGCCTTGACCCGCGTCTTCAGATTGGAGCCGAAGTTTGATCTTTCGGGAGGTTGAGGACCGCGACCTGATCGCCAAAGCGCGGCGGGGGCACGTGGAAGCCTACAACGTGCTCGTGTCTCGCTGGGAGAAACGTGTCTTCAATTATCTCTTGCGGTTGGTGGGGCAGCGTGAGGACGCTCTTGATCTCAGCCAGGATGTGTTTTTGAAGGCGTATCAGAATCTGAAGAAACTCGACGATCCGGCGAAGTTCCCCGCCTGGCTGTTTCGCATCGCGCATAACGAGGCTTACTCGCTGCTGCGGAAGAGCCGTCCGGAGGGCGAGATTTTGGGGGAGCCGAAGATAGCCGAATCGAGCGGGGGCCTGTTCCCCATCGAGTCGACGCTGGCGGTGCGAAGCGCGCTAGCACTCCTGTCGGACGATCATCGCGAGGCTGTGCTGCTCAAGATTTACCAGGGATTCAAGTTCGAGGAAATGGCGGAGATTCTTGCCTGCCCGGTCTCGACCGTAAAATCCCGCTTGTACACCGCGCTCGATCTCTTGAAACAAACGCTAGCTCCGATCAACACCCGAGGCGCGGCCAGCGAATAGCGGAGGAAGAATGAGTTGCGAAATTGATTTGAAAGCCTATGCCGTGGGCGAATTAACGCGGCGCGAGCAGGGCATCGTAGAGGATCATGTGCGCGGCTGCCAGAGCTGCCGTGAGGAGCTGGACCGGCTGAATCTGACGCGGTCGGCGTTGGCTTCGCTCGAAGACGAAGAGATCCCGCGCCGGATCGCGTTCGTTTCGGATCGAGTGTTCGAGCCGCGCTGGTTCGAGACGATGTGGCGCTCGGGTCCAGCGATGGGTTTCGCGTCCGCGGTCTTGCTGGCCGGCGCTATTTTGGTGCATGGATTCGCTCGGCCCGCCGCTCCGGCAGCGGACCAGGCCCAAATCGAGCGGCGCGTGCAAGCACAAGTGGAAGCACAGGTGACCGCGCAAGTGGCCGCCCGCATGGATGCGGCCGTCGCGAAAGCCGTGAATGATGCCCAGGCCAAGCAGGCCACCGAGTTTGCCAAAGTGCTGGACGCGACGGAGCATCGTTTTGAAACGCAGCGGCAAACCGATCTGGCGGATGTTCAGCAATACGCCGGTTATTTAAGAAATCAGATGGCCCGAATTGAAGTGGCCAGTAACGAGGAGAACAGACAATGAGAATCGCTGGTATCGCCTTACTCGCGCTGTGCGCGCTTCCCGCTGGATCTTTGATTGATATCGCGAGGGCAGACAGTCCTAAAGTGAATCGCGGCATGATCGAAGCCATGCAGCACAGCTTGGATAATAAACTATCCGCCATGTGGCCGCAGGATCCGGCCGAAGTTCTGGGGCTTTCACAGGGCGCCTACATTCAGGGCTATGGCGCCGTGTTTCTCGGTGAAGTGAACCTGGCGCCGACCGCTGGAATCACCCCGTTCCATCCAACCGCGTCCGCCGACGAGATTCGCCGGACACACGAGAAGAAGGTGCAGCGCCTGGCCGCGATTCGGAGCACTATGCGCGCCATGCTGGTGGATTCCGCGCGTTCGCTCGATTCGCTTCCCGGCGACGAGCAGGTGACCGTTGGTCTGTCTCTCTTCTACTGGAAGTGGGAGAATCGCGACGGACTGCCCGCGCAGATCGTCATGCACGCGCCCCGTAAAGTGCTTTTGCAATCCGCCGGCGCCGAGCAAGCTTCTATCGCGTCTGAAGAGTTTTAACGGCATGCGGCTGGGCGAGATTCTGATCCAGCGTAAGCTGATCAGTGAGGAAGACCTGGAGCGCGCGCTCGAACTGCAGAAAGAGCGTGGCGACAAGATCGGCAAGACGCTGGTCGACATGGGCTTCATCGCCATGCGCGACGTGCTGGCCGCTCTTTCGGAGCAGTTGGGCGTTCCGCTAGTCTCCATCGAAGCTCCGCCCGTGGTCTCGCCTGAAACCGAAACGCTTTCCCCCCGTTTCCTCCGGCAATTCCGCTGTCTGCCGATGAGCCGCGAGGACCACACCATCACGCTCGCGATGGCCGATCCTTTAGATGTAGAAACGATCGCTGCCGTACGCCACTGCACCGGGCTCAAGGTCAGCACCGTGCTTGCGCCCGAGCAGGAAATTATCGACGCGATCGACAAGTACTACGGCGAGTCGGCCGCTCGCGCCGAGGCGGATTTCGAATTCCAGGCCGGCGAGCTGTCGGAAGATCTCGAACACTTGCGCGACATGGCGAGCGAAGCGCCGGTAATTCGCCTGGTGAACGCGATCATCGCGTCGGCGGTGGAAAAGCGTGCCAGTGATATTCACCTGGAGCCGTTCGAAAAGGAGTTTCGCATCCGCTATCGCGTGGACGGCGTGCTGTACAATCAGGACCCGCCGCCGCGCGAACTGAAAGCGGCCATGATTTCGCGCGTCAAGCTGATGGCCAAGCTCAATATCGCCGAGCGCCGCCTGCCGCAGGACGGCCGCATCAAAATCAAAACGCTGGGCCGCGAAGTAGACTTGCGTGTCTCGACGCTGCCCACCCTGTATGGCGAAAGCGTGGTTATGCGCCTGCTCGACCGTTCGGCGGGCGACTTCTACGATTTGGGGCGCCTGGGCTTCGACCAGCACATGCTCAATCGCATGGAACATTACACGTCGCTGCCGCATGGAATTTTTCTGGTTACGGGGCCGACGGGGAGCGGCAAGTCCACGACGCTGTATTCGGCGCTCAAGAGAATCAATCAGAGCGACAAAAAGATCATCACGATTGAAGATCCCGTCGAATATCAAATGGACGGGATCAATCAGCTCCACGTGAACACGCAGATCGGGCTGACGTTTGCTCAGGGACTGCGGCACATTGTTCGGCAGGATCCGGACGTCATCATGGTGGGCGAGATTCGCGACCGCGAGACTGCCGACATCGCCATCCGCTCGTCTCTCACCGGCCACTTCGTGTTCTCGACACTGCACACCAACGACGCGCCGAGCGCCATTACGCGGCTCACCGACATGGGCATGGAGAATTACCTGATCACGTCGTCGGTGGTGGCGGTGCTGGCGCAGCGTCTGGTGCGCGTGATTTGCGACCACTGCAAGGAGAAGACCGGGACGCGGATCGCACCGGATGGAAACACGGTGGTCTGTTACGGAGGCCGCGGCTGCGAGCACTGTTTCGGTTCCGGCTACACCAGACGAGTGGGCATCTTCGAACTAATGGAACTAGGCGACGAGATCCGGCAGCTCATCATGAAGAACGCCGACGCGGCGGCCATCACCAATGTGGCGCGGCGCAACGGGATGCGGAATCTGCGCGAAGATGGCTGGCTGAAAGTAATGAACGGCGTCACAACCGCCGACGAGGTGATGCGTGTCACGCAGGAATTCTAAAGGGCCGGTGACGCATGACTAGCTTCCACTTCCGCGCCATCGCATCCGATGGGCAGATTCGCACCGGCGCCATTCAGGCCGAATCTGAGCGCCTGGTGGCCTTCGAGCTGCGTCGGCAAGGGCTCTCGCCGGTTTACGTGGGCAGGGAGCCGAAGAAGTCGCTCGAAATCAAGCTGCCTTCCTTTTCCGGCCGCAAGAAGCGCGACGTCCTGTTCTTCACCCAGGAACTCTCCACGCTCTTGAGCGCGGGCGTGCCTGTGGACCGCGCCTTGTCCATCACCGCGGAATTGACCGACCGTCCCACCTTCCGCACGCTGGTCCTGGACATTCTACGCGTCCTGAAGGGCGGACGCACGTTCGCCGACAGCCTGGCCACTCACCCGGATCACTTCTCCGATTTGTATATCAACATGGTCCGCGCGGGCGAAGCCGGCGGCTCGCTCGCCACGGTGTTCGAGCGGCTCTCGGAATTCGAGCGCACGCGCGACGATCTGCGCAGCTATATCATCTCGTCGATGGCTTATCCGACGCTGCTTTCGTTGGTGGGCATCGGGTCGATTCTGGTGTTAATGAATTTCGTGGTGCCGCGATTTGCGGCGGTCTTTGAAGAATCCCGCATGGAGATGCCGCTCCCTACCAAAATGTTGATGGTCGGCAGCAAGTTCCTGCAAAGCTACGGCGGCATCGGGATCGCGCTGCTCGTGATATTCGCCATCGGGATGTACACTTATGTGCGTACCCCACCGGGACGCTTGTGGTGGGACTCGCTGCGGCTCAAAATTCCCGTGCTGGGCGACGCCTTGCGCAAGGCCGAAACAGCGCGCTTCGCGCGCGCCATGGCGACTTTGGTTTCCAACACCGTGCCCTTGGTGCAATCGCTCGCCATTGCCGGCGCCACGTTGAACAATCGCCGCATCGCAAGATCGCTCGATATCGTCTCGCTGGGTGTGAAACGGGGCGAGGGCATCGCGGGACCTTTGCGGCGCGCCGGCCAGTTCCCCCCGCTCGCCGCGCATCTGCTCAGCGTGGGCGAAGAAACCGGACGTCTGGATTCCATGTTCGTCCGCATGGCCGACATTTACGATGCCGACACGCGCGCATCCATCCGGCGATTTACATCGTTGTTTGAGCCTATCGTTATCCTGGTGATGGGACTGGTGGTCGGCACCCTGATTTTAAGCATGTTGCTGGCGATCGTCGGCATGAATGACGTGGCGATGTGAGAATAAAACTGAACCGCGACCGTGAGGAAGCGGCGTTTCGAGGTAGGCCAATGAGTAAAAGAACAAAAGCGCAGGCCGGTGTGACGTTAATCGAAATGATGGTCGTGGTGACCATCATCGCGTTGTTCGCGGCGCTGGTATTGCCGAAGATGATGCACCAAGCGGACCGCGCCAAGATGACCAAGGCGCACGCCGATATCAACGGGTTTTCGACCGCACTCGGTTCCTACAAACTCGACACCGGCGTCTTCCCAACCACCGAGCAGGGCTTGCAGGCGCTCCGTGACAAGCCGGAGGGGGTCGAGAACTGGCAAGGCCCGTATGTGCAAAAGGAGATCGGAAACGATCCGTGGGGCCATCCCTACGTTTATCACTATCCCGGCGATCATGGCGACGAGCCCGACATCATCAGCTATGGCCAGGATGGCCAGCCTGGCGGAGACGGGAACAATGCCGACATCGTCAGTTGGAAGAATTAGAACCTCAAGACCGGCGGCTTCCGGCGTCACCCTCATCGAAATGGTGGTGGTGGTCGGACTGATTTCGCTGATGGTCGGCATCAGTTATCCCGCCATCACTTCCGGGATCGAATCTTTGCGTCTGAAGGCCGCCACGAACGGAGTGGTCAGCTTCCTGGACTACGGGTTGAGCCGCGCCGAGCGCCGCCAGCAGATGGTGGAGATTACGATTTCCAAAGCCGATAACTCTCTCGAAATGCGATCCAGCGAGCCCGGTTTCTATCGCAAGTTGCAACTGCCCGAAGGGGTCTCCATCTTGCAAGTGTTCCCGCAATTGCCCGACAGCGATCCCAACCTCAAGCGCGACTTTCTGCTGTACCCCGGTGGCACCGTGCCGCCGCTCGGTTTGCAGTTGATGAATCGCCGCAATGTCCAGCGCATGGTGCGCGTCGACCCCATCACCGGAGTGCCGCGTGTGGAGGCGCCGCCGGAGCCATGAGCAGCCGCGCAATAAGTAGAAGACGCGGCTTCACGTTGCTCGAGGTCATGGTGGCTACACTCGTCATGGCCATCGCCGTGGCCGGGCTGATGGGCGCCATCTCTACTTCTCTGCGCAATGCCGCGCGGCTGACCGAGCATGATCGCGCCGTTTTGCTGGGTCACCAAAAGATGGACGAGTTGCTGATCGCTACTGGCCTCGAGAAGGGCGTGCCGTTCCAGGGAACGTGGGGACCCGAAGTCACCGGCGGCGGCGAAGTGGCCTGGGTCGCGCGCCTCTCGCCTTTCGAGGTTCCCAAGGGCGGCGTCGTCGGACAGCCGTTCGTCGAGCGCGTGGATTTGGAGATCTGGTGGATGAGCGGCCCCCAGCGGCGATCGTTCCGGCTGGAAGGCTTTCATCGAGCCTTGCTCACTAGAGCCGATCTCGCGGTCGGCAATTCACAAGCCTTCGCTCCCCCGGGCCTGCCCCAATGACCCGGATGCCTGGCACCGGATTACGCCGTGGCGCACGCACTCTTGCGTGCCGCGTTCACACTCGTGTGAACGCTTCAACTGCTTACCATCGCTCGGCCGGCGTCACCCTCATCGAACTGCTGATCGCGGTTCTGCTGATGAGTTTCCTTTCCATCGGCGTCGTCCTCACGCTGCGCGTCGCTTTGAGCGGCATGACCAAGTCCGATTCCAAACTCATGGCCAACCGGCGGGTTTCGAGCATCGAGCGCATTCTAGGGCAGGAGATCGAAGGAATCATGCCGGTCACGGCGAACTGCCAACCGCAGCCCGGCGTAAACGGTCCCAGGCTGATGTTCTTTCAGGGCGAGCCGGAGTCCATGCGGCTGGTGTCCACTTATTCGTTGCAGCAGGGCCAGCGAGGTCTGCCCATGATCCTGGAATATCAGGTCATTCCCGGTGAAGACGGACAAGGAGTGCGACTGGTTGTGAATGAGCACTGGTACACCGGACCGCGCGGCGCCGGCGTTTATTGCATCGGCATGGGTGCCAATCCCGATGGTGGACCTCCCGCTCCGCGTTTTACGCCCATCAGTATCGGGCCGGATTCCTTTGTTCTCGCCGACAAGCTCGCCTATTGCCGCTTTAGCTTTCGCGACCCGCGCACGCCCCCTCAAACTCCGCTTTGGTTGCCACGTTGGGTGAAAACCGTGCTTCCCAATGCAATTCGGATCGAGATGGCGCCGATTACGCCGGACCCGGGGCGTCTGCAACCGGTAACGTTGACTGTCCCGGTGCATGTGAACCGCTTGGTGATGGAGCCCTATGACAACAATTGGCCCACCCAATAGAACCGTGCAGGCGCGGCATGGCCGCTCACGGGGCGCCGCGCTATTGATGGTGTTGTGGCTGGCCGCGGCGTTATCCGCAATTGCATTCACGCTGGCGAACACCGTGCGCGGGGAAATAGAGCGAAGTTCCACCGACGCCGACGGCCTGAAGGCTTATTATCTGGCCGCGGGCGCTATCGACCAGACGATCGTCTACATCGAATCTGGTTCCGCATTTCTCGGTCCCGATAAAAAGCCGATGTTTCAACAGGACCAGACGCGCCTGTTGCTGCTCAATTACCCAACCGGCGTGGCGCGGGTAGAATACATCCCCGAAAATTCCAAACTCAATGTGAACTTGTCGCCTCCGCCTGAGCTGCTCAATCTCCTGACGGCCCTGGGAGTGGATCCTATCCGAGGGGAAGCCATCGTGGCAGGCATTCTCGATTGGCGCGGCGGGACGCCCGGCGGATCTTTTTCCGATTTCGACCAGTATTACTTGTCGCTGACGCCGTCTTTTCGGGCTCGGCATGCGTCTCTTCAAGAGATTGAGGAATTATTGCTGGTACGGGGGGTCACTCCAGATTTGTTCTACGGAAGCTACACGCGCGACGCGGAGGGCAGGTTGATTCCGCACGATGGCCTACGCGACTGCTTGTCGGTTTATGGTTCGTCCGGCGTGTTGGATGTCAACAGTGTGGCGCCGGAGACGATGGTAGCGGTAGGGGTGCCTCCGGAAATCGCAGCCGCCATCGTGGCCCGGCGGAAGCTCGCGCCCATCAAGGACGTGGGACAAATAGCAGCGTTTGCCGGTGGCAAGGGCATAGCGCGGTTAGGCATGAACGGCGGACCCATCGCCACCATTCGCGCTACGGCGCAGCTTCGGCTTCCCAACGGACAACTTTCCGACTTGCACCGCACCGTCTCCGCCATGATCAAGCAGGTGGGGCCCCAATTCGATCCCCCCATCCACATCATGCGCTGGTACGACAACGTCAGCATTCTGCAATGACAAACATCGACCTAAAAAAATGGTTGGCCATTGGGACCGGCGTTGGGATTGAAATCGGATCCGAGGATCTTACCGTCACCGTGGTACGCCTGCGTCCTTCCGGCGTCCGAGTGCTAGGCGAGCTGACCATCCCCCGTTTTCGCGAACAAGCCGCCGCCGATTGGGGCGCCGCGTACGCCGCGTTTTTGCAGAAGCTGGGCGTGGGACATTTGGCGGCCACCATCCTGTTGCCCCGCGACGAGGTGACGGTCCGGCAGATTTCCCTGCCCGGCGTCAGCGACAAGGATCTCGAGTCGGCCGTCCGTTTTGAAATCGATTCCCTGAATCCGCATTCCGAAGAAGAAGTCGCGTATGACTGGGCGCGTATCGGCAAGACGCCCTCGGTGCTGATCGCCATTACGCTCCGCTCCGTGCTGGAGCGCTACACCGCGCTCTTTTCTCAAGCCGGCGTGAAGGCCGCCTCGTTTACCTTTTCGGCTCCCACCATTTATTCTGCGCTACGCCTGCTCTCCGCCCCGCCGAAGGATGGGATGTTGGCTATCGAACCCGCTGAAGGCGGTTTGGAAGTATATGGCGAGAGCGCCACGCGTCCCATTTTTTCGGCCCGTCTGGATCAGTCCGCCGATCGCGTGCGCACGCTGGCGGTCTCCGAACTCAGGCTGCCGCCGGAAACCGAGGCGGCCTCGCTGTGCGATCGACTTCCGCGGCCGGTGGCGCAGCCGGAGACCTACGAGCCTTCCCGCGCCTGTCTCTCCTATGCGGCCGCGCTCGCTGGCGCCGGCCTGCTTCACCCGATCAGCTTGAACTTGTTGCCGCGCGAGCTGCGGCAGTCCGCGTCCCGGTTGCGCTACGTTCCCACAGCCGTGCTCGGGTGCATCGTGTTGCTGCTCGCGCTCGCCGTCTTCGCGTATCCCAGCTATTCGGATCGTCACTACATTGGATTCGTGCAGGCCCAGATCCGGGTCTACGCTCCGCTGGCTAAAAGGGCCGCCGATGCGGAACGCGAGACCGTCAACGACCGCAACCGTGCGCAGACTCTCGATAATTTCCGCCAACAAACCCGCCAGGATCTCGACGCCCTGAATGAACTTACTCACATTCTGGCGCCTCCGGCCTGGGCCAACTCTTTGCAGCTCACTAGAACCTCGGTCAGCATCACCGGCGAGGCCGATCAGGCCGCCACGCTGATCAAGCTGCTGGATGGCTCACGCCAATTCCAGGGCTCCTCCTTCTCGCTGCCGCTGCAGAAAAGCGCGGGTGGAGAGGCGTTCAGCATCCGGTCGTCGCGCAAAGGAATAGCGCCTTGATGGCGCGAGAGGAAATGACGGGGGAGAGGAAATGACGATCTCCGATCGCGACCGCCGCGCGCTCATCATCTTAGGTCCTGCCCTGGTTGTATTCGGGCTGATTTATTGGTATTCCAACTCCACGTCTTCTTCGAGCGGCGCGCCGACCGACAATTCGGCCAATAGTCCAACGGACAGCGTCGATCGCACCGAAAAGCGTCTCGCGGCGTTACGCAAGCAGGCCTCTATGCTGCCCGGCAAGGAAGCGATCCTCCAGCAGGTTTCGCGCGAATTGGCCGCTCGCGAGAAAGGCTTGATCTCCGGCGACACACCCGAACAGGCGCAGGCGCAGCTACTGCAGGTGGTGAAACGAGTGGCGCAGCAGCAGACGCCTCCGCTCGAGGTGGGGCAAGTGGAACTCGGCCGTCCCAGGACCTTTGGCTCGGCCTATGGCCAAGTGAGTGTGTCCATCACCACCACGTGCCGCATTGAGGACCTGGTCGATTATCTGGCCGCTCTGAGCGCGCAGCCGGAGCTGGTTGCCACCGAGGAGATACGCTTTGGAAACTCGCATCCCAAGCAGAAGACCATGCCAATTCGTTTGACGATCACGGGCTTGGTAGCACGGCGCCTGGTGCCACAGCGGAAGGATTTGCCGGAACTGTGAAGAGGAAAACGACGTGACCGGAAAATTGCGACTGCTGGATTTAGCGCTGCTGGTGATCGCCGTCCTTTTGTACTGGCAGTTGCGCCGCGAGTGGATCGGCTCGCACGCTCGCGATCTGGCGTTGCTGCATCGCTCGCTGCCCGCCGCGCCTGTGCCGGGGCTCGCGCCTCTCGAGAAAGTGGCCCCAGTCAGCGTGATTGAATTTGCCGAAGTGGCCCTGAAGGACCTCTTCTCGCCGGATCGAAATCCGAATGTTATCGTCGATCCCGTAAAGCCGCCGCCGCCCAAGCCGCAGCCTCCCTTCCCGGTGGCCCATGGCGTCATGTTATGGGACGGCGTGCCTCCCACCATCGTGCTGAGCGAGAAAGCGGGCGGACCGCAGAAGGGCTATCGTCCCGGCGACACCATCGGCCCCTGGAAACTGGTCTCGGTCGACAACAGCTACGCGGATTTTGAATGGGATGGCAAGGATTTCAAGAAGCGCATCGACGAGCTGATCGATCGAACGCCCATCGCTGAAGTTGCGGCGCCTGCGGCGAGCCCGGCGGCTAAAGCCGCCCCACCCAAGCCGGCTGCTCAAACCCAAACGCTGTCCGATTCCTCTCACTCCGGACCCGACAAGGACGTGGGAAATGGAATCAAAACGTGTTACCCCGATGATTCCACGCCCGACGGCACCGTCGTCGACGGTATGAAAAAAGTTGTCAATGCCACACCATTCGGAAGTGTGTGCCATTGGGAAGCGACCAAGTAGAGAAAAGGATCGTGACGATAGTGCGAGTTCAAGATTTGCTACGCGCCGCTGCAGTTTGTATAGCTCTCTGCTGCCAGGTCCATGCGCAACGTGGGCCAGGGCCCGCCCTCCCTTCATTGCCGCAGACAGCGCCGCCTCCGCGGGCTATACAGGCTCCGAACGCAGGCTCCAACGCCCCGCGCAACGCCCCGCCCAACGCTCAGCCCGATGCCACCGCGCCGGCACAAGCGGCGCATTCCGGGCCGCCGACGGTCTTCGGCGGGCTGAACCTGGACAATGTTTCGCTAACGGAAGTAATTAATCTGCTGGCGCAAAAACTCAAGATCAATTACATCCTCGATCCGCGCGTTAAAGGCGGCATTATTCTTAACACCTACGGCGAAACCAAGGACATCGATGCGCAGTCGCTGCTGGAGGCCATCCTGCGGATTAACGGTTTCGGCATGGTGAAGCAGGGCGATCTATACCGCATTGTGCCGCTCAGCGACATCTCGCATTTGCCACTGCCGCCCGAAATGAAGACGGATCCAGCCACCATTCCCGAAGACGATCGAACCATGCTGAATCTCGTCTTCCTCAAGTACATCACCGCCGACGAGCTGGCCAAGGTGCTGACGCCGTTTCAAGGCGAGAATGCGGGGATCTACGTCTACAGTCCCGCCAATCTTCTCCTGATGCTCGACAGCCAGCGCAGCATGCGCCGCACCATGCAGCTGGTAGCCATGTTTGATAGCGATACGCTGGTCAACCAGCGCGTCCATGTATTCGCCGTGAAGAACGGCCGGCCTTCCGACGTGGCCAAGGAACTCGAGAATATCTCCAAGGCCATGTCGTTTTCTACTAAAGACTCGCCCATCAAGTTTCTCCCCATCGACCGTATCAACACCATCATTGCCGTCGCCCCCAATCCCGGTGCGTTCAAGGAGGTGGAGGAGTGGCTGGCGAAGCTGGATGTTCCCATCAAGCCTTCCGCGGGAGGAATTAAGGATTACGTTTACCGCGTGCGCTATGGCGATGCGGTATCCATAGCCTGTTCGATCCAAGCTCTGTACGGCCAGCTGGCCGGGTTTGGCAGTGGCTTCGGCTACCCAGGCGGGCAGAACGCAATCCTGGCCTGCATGGGCAACGTAGGCTCGGGTGCCGGAAACACTACTTATGGTGGTGGGCCCCTTCCAAACGGCGGATTCGGAAACGCCATTGGTGGCGGCGGCGGCTACGGCGGGGGATTTGGCGGCGGCGGCGCCTACGGGTCGCAATATGGTGGAGGGTATGGCGGGGGTTATGGGGCGAGCCCCTATGGCGCCGGAGCGTATGGAGGCGGATACGGCGCTCCCGGGGCTTACGGCGGAGCACCATTCGTCGGTGGCGCCGGTGCCGCGGTTCCCAATGCCCCGGGCGCTCCCGCTGGAGCCGCGGGCGATCTTACAGGTCAGTATCTGGGAAACGCGCAGGTAGGGTTTGCGCAGACCCGAGGCCCCCGCGTCGTGGCGAACCCGATCAACAACACTTTGCTGATCCAGGCTACGCCGCAGGAATATGAGGAAATCCAGCAACTCCTTAGAGAGCTGGATATTCCCCCCCGCCAGGTTCTCATTGAGGCGAAGATCTATTCCGTCGATTTGAGCCACGCCTTCTCTAGCGAAGTCACAGCCCAGCTGCAGACGCTCTCCGGCACCGCGCCTCCCATCGGCGGATCTTCGTCTACATCATCTACTCCTGCTGCATCCGCCGGATCCACGTCCACTGGGACCTCGACTACAGGATCCAGTGGAACTGGCACTGCCATCACCAGCACGGCGGCTTCGTTGCTTGCGGCCTTCAGCGGCGGCGGCGCCGCGTTGACCGCGTCCATGCTCGTGGGCAAGAGCCGGGCCCTTTCGGGCATCGTGTCACTAATGGAATCGCAGAGCAATGCAAAGGTGATCTCCACTCCGTCGATTATCGCTACCGACAGCATCCCGGCGTCCATCAACGTCGGCACCACCGTGCCCACGCTGCAAGGATCCATTACCAGCGCCATCGGGGGTGGAGTAACGAATTCGATCGGCAGCGCCAGCACCGGAGTCGGGCTGACGATTACGGCCAGGGTCACGCCCAGCGGCATCGTGACCTTGATCATCAATCAAAGCGTAAGCGACCCAACGGCAACCAGTACAAGCAGTATCGGTTCACCCTCCTTTGCGACGAAAAACATCTCGACTCAAGTGACCGTGCAAGATGGCGACACCATTGCGATCGGCGGGCAGATCCAGGAAAGCACCACATCCAGCCTAGGTGGCATTCCGCTCTTGGATCGAATCCCGGTTCTGGGCGCGCTATTTGGTTCCCGCTCTTATAGTAAAGAGCGCACCGAGTTGATCATGTTCATAACCCCGCACGTCATCTTCGATAGCAACCAGTTGCTGGACGCGAGCGACGATCTAAAAGACCAAATAAAGGTTCTGCGCAAGGACATTAAGGAATAGCCACCTTCACTGCCCTAACTCAAACAAAGCAATGGCTCCCTATCCCCTATTGAGATAGGATTTCAGCCCTGCTCACCTGCCGGTCAACCCGTTTTGTTGCCATTTCAAGCCCTCGAATCGACCGTTGGCTGTAAACCTTTGACTAAGCAAGAACACTATGATGTAATAAACCGCTATTGCCGATTCAAGTTAAGGGACCGGCGGGTCGTGAGATCAACAATTTACGCTTGACTTGTTCCGGCTTGTAATGTTATGAATGATTGACTGCGTCCGAACAGGTTTGGCGGCATTCATTCTTTGGCGCATGAATCCCGCGAGCACAAAGAAGATACGAGAAGTTTAAAAAGCAAGTTGAGCTAGATGGAGACAATGAAGCAGGATCGAGCAAGCAGGGTGGTGGCAGCCGCCGGGCGCTCATTTGCGCGGTGTTTGATCGGCTGAGATTTCAGAATCTTCATGACGAGCGTTTACTCGAGGCTCAGGTTGAAAAAGATAACTTCCATCAATTCAATTCAGATTTTCACAAGGAGAAGGAAATGGTAGATTTTCGCAAATGGCTTTTAGCGTCTGCCGCGACAGCCCTGTTGTTAGGGCTGGGTAGTTCGGCCTTCGCGCAAGGTACGCCGGCTTTCGTATGTCAGGGCACGGCTGCCAATCCCACCGTCGTAAGAGCGGAGGGAGTCGCGGAGCTTGTCGGTGACTTAGTTCTGAATTGCACCGGCGGCACTCCCACGGCTTTCGGTACGCCGATCCCGCTGTCGAACGTTCTAATATCGTTGAACACCAACGTCACTAGCCGCTTGACTAGCGCCATCCCGGGCAGCCTGTTAACGGAAGCGCTGCTCACTATCGATGATCCGTTCCCTGCCGGGAATGGTGGCCCGGTTCCGACCAATGCCACCCAGCCTGCTGGAGCTCCAACCACTCAGCAGGGTTGCGAAGCGGACGGCCAGCACAACTGTGGAATCCTTGGTACGGGCATTGCGTTTGGCGCCTTCAGCCCCTACAGCGGTACGGCTGGGCACTATAACGTTTACCAGGGCATCTCCAACGGCTCCCCTAACCAGCTCGCCTGGTTGGGCGTGCCGATCGATGCGCCCGGAACCCAGGGAACCCGCATCATCCGCATCACCAACGTTCGGGCCAACGCTTGCATGTTGGGCGTCAGCTCAACGCTGATTCCAACCAGCATTACAGAGCTGATTGGTATCAACGGTGGAGAAACTATTATCATCAACGGCCCGCAGCAGACTGTCGGAGAAGTAGAGAAGGGTTTGAACTCCTCTGTTAATTCGCTCCTCACCAGCCCTGGCTTCGGACCGCCCACCTACGCCCAATGTAACAACCTAAATGCGTTTCTACTAATGAGCTTTGGTGGTGCTTCCGGCTCCCTCCAGATGATCGCAACCGAGGGATTTGCCGCATCGTTTAAAGCCGTATCCAACTTCTACCCAGTAGGCGCCTTCGACAGCCTTGAGCAAAACGTCTTGGGTGTCTCCTACAACACTGAGTCTGGGTTTACCGATGAAAGAACCATCGGTGGGCTAGATGAGAGTGGCCGCTTGATCGGTCTCGCCGACACCGGGACGCAGATTCAGTTCACGATCACGGGCATTCCGGCTGGCGTTCAGCTCTTCGTGCCCAGTTACGTCAACTTTGTTGGGCCTGGCGGAGGACAGTTCTACAACCCCGAAGGCGGCGTATACTGGACCAACCTGTCGGGTGGATACGCGGTCCTGGTCACCGCAGGTGGTGGCGCTGGCGACCTCAATCCGCCAACCGCTCCCACAGGTGTACCGGCGATCACCCAGATCACGCCAACTGCGGGTACTGCAGTGGTCACCTACTTGGTTGAAGTAGCCGAAGCGTCCATTCAGGAATCGCTGATCGTGCCGGTGGAAGCCGCCTGGATCACCTCCAGCAGCACTTCACCGTTGTCCGGTGCGGTATCGGTTGCCACCAACTTCGCCCCGCTTGCTACCTCCACGGAGCTGGGCGTCGCCGCTGCCCCGATTCCTCGCTTCTGCCAGCCGTATGGACCGACCTCGCTGTTCACGATCAGCCCATGCACTTGCAACCTGCTGTTCCCGTTCGTGACCAGTGCCGCTGGATTCGATACCGGAATCGCGATTGCTAATACCTCAGAGGATCCATACGGAACCGCGACTCAAAACGGCACCGTCAATCTGTGGTACTACGGCTCGACTACGGGTGGAGGTGCTGCGCCTCCGACGGTCACCACAGGTGTGATCAACCCCGGATCGGTGCTGACATTCTCGCTCTTCAGTGGCGGTTCGGGTGTTGCTGCAACGCCCGGCTTCACTGGGTACATCATTTCGCAAGCCAACTTCCAGTTCTGCCATGGATTCGCCTTCATCAGCGATCTGGGTGCGCAGAAACTGGCGGAAGGTTATCTGGCGATCGGGCTTGATATCAGCAACGCGGTATTCGGCGGACCGGGCACGGGCAGTCTCCGTGGCGGTATCACCGGCACTGCGCCGCCTCCAGGCTTCGGCGAAGTCCAGGCCCACTAGACCAGCTCAGTTAGAACGAAAAGCAAGGGGGAGCTTCGGCTCCCCCTTCTTTTTTTGTTTTTTGTCCCCAATTTTTCGGGACATTTGCCGTATTCCCTGTGATACGCTGTTACTGATTTTCTCCCGCGTCCCAAAAAAAAGAGAGAGGTCCATACTCATGATCAAAAGAATCCCTGCGCTTGCCCTTCTGGGTCTCGCTTTGGGAGTCATGGCGATCCAGGCACAAGACTTATTTGTGCTCCCCGGCGTGGGATCGGACAGCGGCAACGTAGCAGCCTTCGCTACCAGCCCGCTTTCGGAAATCACCACCTTCAGTGCGGGAAATAATTCCTTCTTAGTTCTTCCGAGCGTGGATGCGGCGACCTTTTACGTCATTGCCAACTCAACCACTGACACCGTCACGGCGACCGGCCAAAGTTTTACCGCTCCGGTGGTCCTGGGTAGTTTTACTAGCCCCGCAACCGCGGCGATAGTTACGCCGGACGGAAACGTGCTCGCGGTGGCTGCGGGGACACTTCATCTGTTCAGCACTGCGTCTAGTAGTGAGCTCGTTACTGGCGGCCTCAGCCAAGGCGCCGGGATGACCACTTTCGGCGTAGCCTCCAGCCTGGATTCCACCACGCTGTTCGCCATAGGTTCAACCAGCACGGGAGGTGGCGAACTGACGGCCTTTAGCGCCTCGACCCATGCCATCACAGGATCCCTTGCCCTGACGCAAGCCGCCACGGCCCTCAGTGTGGGACCCAATGGTTTGGTGTATGTGAGCCTCCCCAATCAAATATTGGAAATCAACCCGACCACTCTCGAACCCACGCCAGGGGGAACGATCAGTGTTTCGGGAACGCCGGGCCCACTGGTTTTCACCCCCGATGGAAAATATGCTCTGGCCGTGAATCAATCCGCTTTGGAAGGCTCCGCTCTTCTCGTGGTTGCTTTAGCCACGCATAACTTCACAGCCCCCAGTTTGGGATTGCCACAACTTACTACCCTCCGCGTGATCGGTACAGACACTGTACTTGCGCTCGGAAGCCAAGGCCTGTTTAAAATTACCCTGGGCAATCCCAGCGCGGCGACGGTTCTGCAAATCACTGGAGTTTCAAACGCCATCCAAGCGTTCACCGTATCCAACGAGGTCCCAGCCACCGGAGGCGTCCAGTATCTGTATGCGGCGAGCGACTCCGACATTTACCAGATCAGTCTAGCCACTAACCAATCCATAAGTGGATATCCCATATCAGCCAACGTCAGCGCGGGAGCGCTTTCTTACGCTCCGCCATCGCTCACCACCCAGCAGTCCAACCCCACTACTCTGCTTACCTACGGCGCCAGCCAAATCATCCCTCCCAACGCCACCACTGAACCGCTCGTGGTCCAGGTTTTGGACGGTAACAAGCATCCCATCCGGGGCGTGCAGGTACAATTCCAGAGCAGTTCCAGTAGCGCTCCGTTATCAACCACCAGCGCGACCACGGGTTCCAACGGTTACGCTCTGACCTACCTCACCGCTCCTGCCACTACAGGTTCCTTCACGGTGACCGCCACGGCGGGATTGCTGTCCGCCAATTTCCTGATCAATGTGAGCGCCACCACCGGCAGCAACACGCCGGTATTGTCTATCGTGGCCGGCCAGGGACAGCTGCTGAACGCCAATACCAATACTGAAGGCGGAACTGCCTATGGATCTCCTTTGGAGGTGCTGCTTACCGACGCGAACGGAAATCCGCTCATTGGTGTTCCGGTTACTTTCACGGCGCCGGCATCGGCCGGGACCATCGTCGTAGGTGGCCTAGGCGGTAGCACCGAAACAGCCAACACCGGTGCGAACGGGATAGCGGTGGCGAATTTCCTCACCACCAGCCTTCCGCCCAGCAATAGCAGTGGATATATTCAGACCACCGTTACCGCAAGCGCTTCCGGATCCAATGATGTGATTTTCTATCTCACTACCGTAAACGAAAGTCCGGGACCTTCGGTGTATATACTCGCGCCCACCGCCGGCACCATCTTGACAGGGGCGGAAGGAAGCACGCTGGCTGGCGCGGTTTCCGTGCAAGTTGTTTCCTCGGCTGGTGCTTTGATACCCAACGTCTCGCTAAGCCTGAACGATGGAAATCCGGACCCGAGCCTCTTTGCTACCGTGTCTTGCGCTGGCGGGATCGTTCTCACCAATTCAAACGGCGACGCTGTCTGTAACGTTGTGTTCGGTCCTCACGCCGGATCGGGAACGTTCTCGGCGAACATCGGCTATACGCAAAGTTCGCATCAATTCTCATTTAAGACCACGACTGGCGGCCCGGCTGTGGTGCAAATCGTGCAAGGAAACAATCAAGCCGGCGGCCCTGGGCAAACTCTGCCTCTTGCCCTGTTAGTGCACGTAACGGATTCGGGCGGCAACACACTCACGGGCCAACCGGTGACTTGGGCGGTGGTCAACGCCGGCACGGTCACGCTCAGCAATGTGGTGAGCACCACCGATGGCAATGGCAACGCCTCCGCGCTCGCGACCCTCGGTTCCGTGGGCGGCGTCGCGCAAGTGACGGTCACGGCCGGCAGCGCATCAGCCACCTTCAACCTGACCGTAAATATTCCAACGGCCGGCTTGCAAAAAGTCTCCGGAGATCAGCAATCCACTACCGTGAGCACTGCCTTCCCCTTGCCACTCACGGTTGAAGTTGTCGATGCAAGCGGCAACGGCCTGGCCGGAGCACAAGTGAATTTCGGGGTCACCGCGGGAGCAGCCACCCTGAGCTCCGCATCCGCCGTCACCGGCTCAAACGGACAGGCTTCCATTACCGTGACAGCCGGCGCCACAGCCGGAGCTATTACGGTGACCGCCAGCATATCCACGTTCAACGTCACCTTCAATCTAACGGCGCATCTCGCGGGTCCCGGCAACATCACCATCATCAATGGCGCGAGCTTCAATCCCAACACCGGCATCTCTCCGGGTGGAATCGCGACCATCCGGGGTGTGGGTATTCTGCCCGGCGTCACCGGAATTCTGACGCCACCCAGCGGTTCCCCATATCCCACCACCTTCTCTGGTGTGACCATTACCTTTGATGGCACACCCGCGCCCATCTATTACGTCGAAGACACCAACGGAGCCGATCAGGTAACCGTGCAGGTGCCGTTTGAAGTACAACCGGGAACCGACGTATCGCTGGTAGTCAACGTCGCTAACGAACCCCCCGCCACAGTGCCGATTACCGTCAAACCACTTGCGCCAGGAATCTTCACCTCCGTTTACGACGGCAAAGTCTATGCCGTTGCAGTGCGGCCGGATGGATCTCAGGTAAGCCCCACTAATCCGGCTCAGAGAGGAGAGACCATTCAACTCTACGTTACTGGCTTGGGTCAGGCGACTCCAGCCATAGCAACTGGCGCTGCCGGCGTCGCCAACCAGTCCATAACTGCTCCGTTGATTGTTGGTCTCAATAACGGCGGCGTGCCACTCATCACCGCGGTCTACGGCCCCGGACTAGTCGGCATTTACGTTGTGATTCTGCAAGTTCCTGAGAATACTCCGACCGGCCCGTATCAGCCGATCGGCGTGGTCGCTTACGACTCGTCCAACAACGCTTACTTCGCGCAAGCTACTTACATTCCGATCCAGTAGCTTCAATCGAGGGGCAGGCTTTGCGCCTGTCCCTTGCGCTATACCTGAAGGAACCTGCCGCCGAATTCTTGGGATCATATGATGCGCCGTTGACTTGTTAGCCCAGGCGCTACCTCGACGGGCTGTTGCAGCGCCGGCGGCACCCAAGTGTAACCCATCGATTGACGAAGCTCAGTGGTGATCTGCGGATCCCACGTTTCCTCTCGCGAGATCCAGGGCACGGCTAACGCCGTTACTTCTGAGGCTGCTGGGGAGCCTGAGGCTGGGAAGCCTGAGGCGGCGTTGGAGGCTGAGGCCCATTGGGACGGTTATCGAAAAAAATCCTGATCGGAAAAGTCTGGGCCGTCGGCAAGATGTGCAACTGAATAACTGGATTACCACTCAACTTCTTGGCACAATCCGCGCAGAGGATGGCAGGGTCGTCCAGCCGCCATTCAAAGAGAATAGTGGTCTCTTCGTGCTCTCGCAGATCGGTCTTTCCCATTGTGATCTTCAATCCCGGTACATCGAGTTTATCGATCCGGAGCGAAACCGATCCCGGCATATCATTACGAACGTGGATCGAATCCTGCGATGATTGATAGGTCGGCAAGCGCACTTCGCGCTTATCAACGGTGACCTTCGCGAGGATGGCCTGCGCTCTACCCGCGATATCGGGGGGCACGATGGAAGTATTCTCCGTGCCCTGGCTCTCTGGGGGGACCAGCACGAAGCCAGTGGACGAAAACGGACTCGGCACCCGGGTGGGTTTCACATAGTACCAACACCATTGCCCATCTTCGATCTTCCAATTGCTTGTGATCGGGATTGTAGCCGGCAACACCGCGCCGTGCCAACGCCATTCGCTCTTGCAGATAGTCACCACCTCTGCTTTTGTGAAGTTATCCGTATAACCGATCTTGTCTATTGCACAGCTTTTGTACTGCACTTTGTCCATCTCGAAGAACTTGTTCTGAGATTCGTCGGCCACCAGCACATAAGCATCCTTGAATTTGCCCGCGATAAACGCGCCGTAGAATTTGTCCACGCGGGCGCGCAATGCGTCGTTGACTTCCGGCGCGGCCTTGTCGGAGGACACCAGATCAGGCGTGTCCTGGCCAAACGCTGCAAAAGCGGAAAGCAGCAGTAGAGATGCGGAAGCCAAGGTCTTCATAGGTGAGATATTGATGGAAGCTATTTCTTAGAATATCAACTTTGATTGGCTGGGAGGCAGGGACTCGAACCCCGATACGCAGATCCAGAGTCTGCAGTCTTACCATTAGACGACCTCCCAGCAAAGGGTGCCCAAACCATTCTAGCATCGGGTCTGCGGGGGCCTAGCTCGGGGAGGGAACGGCGGTTTTTCTGGTGGCCCTTGCAGCGGCGCGCTTGGCTCGAGGCCGCGATTGCTGCCGAGCCAGATAAGTGCGCCAGCGCTTGAGTTGACCGGGAGCATCGAAGGCTCGCCAGCTCTGGCGGAGATCCCGTAGCTTTCCTTTGAGAGCGTGCTCGATATGGCTCTGCAGTTGACGATCGGTTGCGAGCACGCGTTGGATGGCCTGATAATCGCTCACCTTGCCCAGGGCCCCCTGCAGTTCCCGCAGGGACTTCAGGTAACG
Source organism: Bryobacteraceae bacterium (assembly GCA_052148835.1). Lineage (GTDB taxonomy): Bacteria > Acidobacteriota > Terriglobia > Bryobacterales > Bryobacteraceae > Palsa-89. The sequence continues at coordinate 34,159 of JBKQHJ010000197.1, read as the reverse complement.
ATCCAGATTCGGCCCATAGAGCGGGCGGAACAGTTCCAGGGTATAACGAAACCGCTTGGTTTCCAGGCGAAACGCGTGTAACTTCTCAGGCGTTCGCTTACTATCCATGGCTTTTCGCCCAGCCTCGAAATATCGGCGCGCCATCTTCGGCAACGCCACCCGGGCGTTTTCGGCGGCGCTGGCTGTGGGCTTGAGTTTCATACGCCGTCGAGCGACAATCCATTCCGCCACTTGGCCGAGAAATCGCGCGCGCTCCAATGGCGCACCATTTCAGCGAACTGGCGTTGATAAGCGCCGCGCTCCCTGGTCAACCGCGGCCGGTGGTTAAGGCGCCGCGACGAGGCGTGTTGCGATTCGGTCAGATATTCCAGCGTGATGTCGCGATCGCGAATGGAGGAGGTGAGCCGCATCATGCGCTTCAACATCCGGCCGATTTTCTTGATCTCACCCTTAGGGAAGAAGCCGGAGAACAGTTCCAGACCCTGCGAAAACCGGCGGATGCTCACCCGCAGATCGTGGATCTCGTCCGGCCCGGGCTTCTTGGCCGCTCGATGCACCTGGAATGCCAGCGTCGTAAGAAGACGGTTCATCTGCTCGATGGCGTAATCGCGCATGCCGGCCTCGCTCATGCCTTAACCCGCGTCAACTGCAGCTGCGTCTGGTAAGTCTCCCGGAAAGAATCGGCCACGCGCTCGGCGGCCCAAATTTCCAGATCGGGATCCGGTTTGGAATTGAGCGCCAGCGTAACCGACCCGTTGCGAAGCTGTACCTGCAGATCGGCAACTCGCTGTTCGTGGCTCCGATCCAGACTGTCGGCGATCCGCAACAGCGGAACCAACAGGGTGATGGCGCGGCGCGCTTCCGGATCGATGGTCTGGAAGGGCGAATGCCTGGGGGTGGGCATAGCCTTTCTATGATAGCGGCACAGCAGGGCGATCATCTGGCGTTCGGCGTCGGTGAAGCCTGGCAGGTCCGAGTTTACGACCAGATAGTAGGAGTGCTTATGGTGGCTGGTGTCGCTGACGAAGTGCCCGACATCGTGCAAATAGGCCGCCGCTTCGAGCAGCTTGCCCAATCCGGGCGGCAGCCGGTGCAGCGGTTGCAGGGATTGAAACAGCCGGTGCGCCAGCTCCGCCACTTTGCGTGCGTGTGGGAGCTGCACCCCATAGCGGCGCGCCATCTGCTCCACGGCACGGCGCTGATCGCGGCTCAGCATGCTCAGCTCCCGTCCCACGCCGCGAGCGGTCAGGTCCGCGATGATGCCATCCCGAACCCCGGCCGATGAATAGTGCATGGCGGGCTGCCGGAACAGCTCCAGCAAACGCAGAAAAACGGCCGTGCCGGCCACGATCAATTCGGCGCGGTTCGGTCCAATGCCCTGAATTTTGCGGCGTCCGCTGAGGTCCAGGTCCACCAGCTCGCGATAAAATCTTCGGATTTGCGCCGCCGAGGCTTTCAGCCGGTCCGCATCCTCGCGCCGCGCCCGAGCTACGCGGTTGACGGCGCACACGATGGCCGCCGCGGTGGCCGAAGTGGAGATAGCGCGATCGAAGGGTCCCGGTCCAATTTTGCGCAGCGGCGCCACCAGCTTCTCGTCGATATACTCGTGCATGCGGCGCAAAGCGATGGGAGCCGGAGGATCGGATTTGAGGAACACCTCGGTGAGCCGCACCGCGCCGAGTGGCTTGGAGAAGGCCTCGGCCAGGACGCCGTGCTCGGAGAGAATCACTTCGGCGCTGCCGCCGCCTACGTCCACCATCAGGACGCGTTTTCCGGCTTGCGGCCAGCGCGCCAGAACACCCAGGTGAATCAGCCGCGCTTCTTCCTGTCCCGAGATAATTTCCACCGGCGTACCCAGCGCCCTGGAGGCGCGGTCCAGAAACTCCTCCTGATTGCTTGCGTCACGCACCGCGCTGGTAGCCACGGCGCGCACTCCGATGACGTCCAGCTTTTGATAGATCTGCGCCATCCGCTCCAGGTTGCCGCATACGAACGCCATCGCATCGGCGGTAATGCGGCCGTCGTGGAATACCCCGGCGCCCAATCGGGTAACTTGGCGCTCGGCGGTCAGGATCTTGGTGGCCATCCCCGGGCCCGTTTCGGCGGCCTGCATGCGTATGGAGTTACTGCCAATATCGACGGCGGCGTAACGCGGCATACCTCATAGTATCGTGGGGTTTTTCTCTCCCCGCCAAAAATTCATCAAAACGTTATAATTGGTGTTCGCCTCCCCTTATGCCGCTCCTCGTCCCCAATCGCTATCGCGGCAAGCTGATTGTCGTGGAGGGTATCGATGGGTCCGGCAAGTCCACCCAGCTTTCGTTGTTGAGCCAGTGGCTGCGGTCGCAATGCATCGCCGTGGCGTTCAGCGAATGGAATTCCTCTCCGCTGGTGCGCGAGACCACCAAGCGCGCCAAAAAGAAGAACATGTTTACTCCGGTGACGTTCAGCCTGATTCACGCCACCGATTTTGCCGACCGCCTGGAGCGCTACATCGTGCCGCTGGTGAAGTCCGGCGCCGTAGTTTGCGCGGATCGCTACGCCTATACGGCTTTCGCGCGCGACGTGGTCCGCGGCGTCAGCCGGCGATGGGTGCGCAACCTGTACCGTTTTGCCATGCGTCCCAATCTGGCGTTCTACTTCCGCGTCCCGCTCGAAGTAGCTATCGGCCGCATTCTGGGCGGCCGCAACGCTATCAAGTTCTACGAAGCGGGGATGGATTTGGGACTCAGCCGCAACGTGGAGGAAAGCTTCCGCATTTTTCAGGGCCATATCCTGGCTGAATATGAGGCCATGATCCAGGAAGTGGGCTTTCATGTGATCGACGCCACGGGATCGATCGAGGAACAGCAACAACAGATGCGCGATATCGTGATGCGCGAACTGGGCGAGAGCCTGCGCAACGGCATCATGCGCGCCGCGCCGGGAGATATGGATGTTGCTCAAGCAGCCGCTCGCGTTCTATAGTGAATCCCTGGCCGGCGTGGATCGCGACGAGCTGCAAGGCAAGCTTATTGTGATCGAGGGTCCGGATTCAGTGGGCCGCTCGACGCAAGTGGCGCGTCTCAGAGCCTGGCTCGAACATCAAGGACACGCCGTGCTCGATACGGGCATGGCGCGCGGGGCGCTGGCGGGCAAGGGCATCCAACAGGCCAAGGAAGGCAACACGCTGGGGCCCATCACGATGACTTTGTTCTATGCCACCGATTTCGCCGATCGCCTGGAGAACGAGATGATTCCCGCCTTGCGCGCCGGCTTCGTGGTGCTGACGGACCGTTATATTTTTTCGCTGATGGCCCGTGCCATGGCACGCGGCGAGGACCGGGCGTGGATCGAACGAGTAGCCAGCTTTGCGCTGGTCCCACACGCCATTTACTATTTGCGCGCCGAAGTCCGCGACCTGGTGCCACGCGTCGTGCTGGGCCGTGGCGCCTTCGATCATTGGGAAAGCGGCATGGATATGCGCTTCGGCACGGACATGCACGACAGTTTCGTGAAATACCAGGCGCGCGTGATTCACGCGCTGGACCGCATGGCGAAGCGCTACAACTTCGTGATCATCGACGCGACCAAGACGCCGGACCAGATTTTCCGGGAGCTGCAGCGATCGATCGGCAAGCTATTTTAGCCCTGTTAATGCGGCGCGGCCAGGCTGTAGATCAGAATCAAAAGCACGATGGTCGTGAGCACCATGTAGGTTCGGTCGTGCTCCAAGGCGAAACCGGCCAGTGAGAACGCCACTCGTGCGATGGGTGTAAGGATCAGCAGCAGCAATCCAAGCTGGATCATCGCCTGGCAGTTGGATGGCCCGACAGCGTGGATCACGCCCGAAATACTGCGGTAACTAACCGCTGTTCCGTGGAACACGTGATATTCGGGCTGCTCGTGACCGTACTTCGAGAGAAAACAGATTCCGCCGATCAACACCACCGCGGCGGAAAGCAGCACACCGGTCCGCAGCAGCACGCTGATGATGATTTCCAAGCGTTGATCGCTCCATTGACTGCCCTCTGCGGCCATCAGAGCTTCCCCTTCACGCCGGTTACGATCATTTCGATCGCCATCACACCCACTACGGCGGCGAAGATCCACCTTAGTACACGAACCCTGGCCCCAATCAAGTGCCGGGCGCCGAGTAGCGAGCCAGCCAGAACGCCCAGCATCACCGGCATCGCGAGCCCCGGCTCAATGTAACCGCGGCTCAAGTAAATTCCCGCGCTGGCCGCTGCCGTCACGCCAATCATGAAGTTGCTGGTAGTAGTAGAGACTTTGAAGGGTACGTGCATCGCCTGATCCATGGCGATTACTTTCAAGGCTCCCGAACCGATGCCCAGCAGCCCGGAGAGCGTCCCCGCGCCGAACATCATGCTGAAGCCGGTTTTGACGTGACTCACTTGATACTCGCACGGGCCTTCGGGAGATGGATAGGAGCCGTTTAGTTTGAACCGCTGCGCCAAGCGATCCGATCCACGGCTTCTTTCGTCCTCAGGACGACCGCGGCTGGATTGCCACGCGGCATGCAGCAGGACTAATCCGAAGATCACCGAGAGAATCGCGGTCGGAGTGCGGGTGGCAAGATAGGCGCCCAGCAGCGCGCCGAGCGTGGTGGCGATTTCGAGGAACATTCCTATGCGAATGTTGGAATAGCCTTCGCGTACATAGGCCGAAGCGGCGCCGGATGAGGTCGCAATCACCGACACCAGGCTGGCGCCGATGGCGTACCGAATGTCCACGCCTAGTAGCAATGTGAGAGCCGGCGTTACCACTACCCCACCGCCCAAGCCGGTGAGAGCGCCCAAGCAGCCAGCTACCGCTGAGATCGCGAAGACTAGCGGCGTGAATTCCAGATTGGTCATCTATCCAATCTTACGGGTGTCCTAACGAACCGATTGCGTCTGTCTACTGGGCTGAGGAGTTACGGTGGAACATCTTGTGTTTTACGTCGGGCCAAAATTCGTCGAAGGTATTGCTGCCGAAGCGGCCGAAAAAGCCGAGCCCGATTCGAACCGCTGCGTTGCCAGCGGTGTCGTCGCCAGGGGCGCGCCAAGAGTTAGAAATGAAGTTACTGCCAGGGATCGCGATAAAGCGCGCATACGCGGGCATCACGCCGCCACCGCGATTCTCGGCCATAAACGTCATCTCCGCCGCGTGGCCGAGCCGGTGCATGAAGGGCGCTCCGGCGTCGCGTATGTAACGCGGATCCTCGCCCCAAATGGCGCCCAGCCCAGCTTCCATGGAGTTGCTCAGCGCGAGCCCACTCAGGCGCATACCATAGCGATCGCCAAAACCTTCCCAATGCGGACCATACGTCTTCGGCTGGTTAAACAATGTGCCCCATCCGGCGCTAAATAAGCCGGCCACCAGGCTGTCCGGGCCAATGGTGCCCTTGACCACCCAATCGATGCGGTCCTTCGCGGTGATGGGCGGGCGCGCGTCGCTACTGCTGGAATTGGCCGCGTTGAAGGATGAGGTGGAGGCGTTAGGGTCAGGAGACGCGTTAGGGCCGGGAGCCAGGCCCGGGTCTGGAGCCGCGCCAAGGTCAGGAGCCGCGCCAAGGTCAGGAGCCAGGGCTGAGGCCAACGTCCCAGGCATAAGCTGCTGTGCCAGAACGGCCGAAGCCAACAGGAAAATCGAGCAACTCAGTTTGCAAATCATTTCCGCACTCCCAACGGGGGACTGATAGCAGATCGGATGCCATCGCTCGAGCCGCCGCATCTTCATCTAGTTGCAATGCCCAGCGCATGGCTTGACTGTCACATTTTAGGTAGGAAACTCCCGCGCATTGACATTTCGACCGCCTGGCGTCGGCATTACCCGCGGAAATCCGATATCGTGAGACTAGAATGCCGGATTGGCTCAGTATCCACGAACCGGTCCTGGTAAACACCATTGGACACTGCGCGGGCGCAGTCCTGTTCGGGATACTGCTGTATTTTTTCTTCTTGAATTGGCGGCACGATCGGGACGAGCGGGCCAAACTCCCCGCCCTGGCAGCGGCGCTGGCGTTCTTGTGGAATGTCGGGTCGTTAGTGGCTCTGGGTGTCGGACGGCAGGGTGGAACGGCGGCCGATGTGATCGTCGCCGCCAGCTTCTCGGTGTTGAGCTTGCTGCCGGCGGTGCTGCTGCACATTTCGCTCGGGGCGGAACATCGGCTGTTGTGGTGGAGCGGGTATGTACTGAGCTTTGGGGCAATTGCGCTCCACTTGGCGGATCTCGTCACCCGCTCGTCGCGGCTCCATTTCGCGGCGCTGCTGTTAATCACAGTCGGGTTTGCGGTTTTGACCGCGATTTCTGTGATTCTAGCGATCCGAAACAAGAACGGCGCGGCGATATCCCGGCTGGCTGGAGCGATGGTGCTGTTCCTGTTCGCTATTTCGTTCGCGCACTTCAGCTCCGAGCATGCGCCTCAAGCCTGGTCCAAAGAGATCGCGCTGCACCACGCGGGGATTCCGTTGGCGCTGTTTGTGCTTCTGCAAAATTACCGCTTCCTGTTGCTGGATGCCTTTCTGCGATTCGTGGTCAATGCCACGCTGGCGGCGGTGGCCGTGCTGGCCTCCATTCGAATTGTCGAATGGGCCGACTTCGGTTCGCTGCGGACCCACCCCTTCGACGCCGGATTGCTGTTCGCGGGCGGCTGCCTTCTGCTGACTTTGTTCGTCTACCTTCGTAATCGGATCCAGAACTGGCTGACCAGTGTAGTTTTCTTGCGGTCCAATGTGGACGGCGCGCTAGAACAACTTCAGAAATTGGTTCGCGCTGTCCAGGATGAATCGGCATACCTGGCCCAGGCCGCGGAGGTGATTGCGGCATTTGTGCGAGCGGCGAGGTTTGAGCTAGCCCATCGTGCTCCGGGCTCCGGCCACCAGCCCGCCTGGGTACAAGCTGTCGTTCCGCTGCGTTTTTCGCGCGGCGATTCCTTATATCTATTGCTGGGTCCGCGAGAGGGCGCGCGCCGCTACTTGAGCGAGGATATCGCGGTACTGATGCGATTAGGCGCCGAGGTGGTGGAGCACGTCGAACAATTGCGCGGCTTGCAAATGCAGGGCCTGGTATCGCAAGCGGAGCTGAAGGCCCTGCAGGCGCAGATCAATCCGCATTTCCTGTTCAATTCGCTCAACACGATATACGGGACCATCGACCGCGCCAATTCCGAAGCCCGGCGCCTGGTGCTGAATCTGGCGGAGGTCTTCCGCTACTTGTTGCGGTCGGATCGGACGCTGATTGAAGTGGAAGAGGAGCTGGGCATTGTTCGCGCCTATCTGGAGATCGAGCAACTGCGGCTGGGCGCGAAACTGCGGACCGAGATCAACGTGGACGCCGCGGCTCTTCGCGCCACCATTCCTTTGCTTTCCGTGCAGCCGCTGGTGGAGAACGCCGTCAAACATGGCGTCGCCCAGAGGACCGGTACGGGATTTGTGCGTCTCGACATTACGATGCGGAGGGACGTTCTAACGGTGACCGTTTCCAACTCCGGGGAATGCGACTCGAGCGCTTTGACGGCCGCTCGAGCCAACGGAGGTATCGGTTTAGCCAATGTGCGCCGCCGGCTGGAGCTGTGTTATGGCGAAGAGTCGAGTTTTATCGCCGCGGTGGAAGATGGCGTAACGATGGTCGGCTTCCTGTTGCCGATGAAACCCGCGATCGCAGGCGCGACTGCGTGACCCGCAGAACTATGCCCGTTCACCATTCTTTCAAGGCCGCCCATCACTTGTCCGGGCCCGGTGATCTGAAATCGATGCGGGGTCCCGGCAACGCATGCTAAAAGGGGCTGAGCGCCGGGTGCCAACATGCCGCTGAAGACTTTGATCGTCGACGATGAACCGATTGCCCGCAAGGTTCTGCGCGAAGGGCTGGAGCTGATCGCGGATGTCGAGGTGATTGGAGAGGCCGCCGATGGGGTGGCGGCGCTGGAGACAATCGGCTCCCAACAGCCGGATTTGGTGCTTCTCGATTTGCAGATGCCAGCCATGGGCGGCCTGGACGTGGTACGGCAGTTGGAGCTGGGCAAACACGGGATGCAACGCAAGCACGTGCCCGTGATAGTGATCGTCACGGCCTACGATCAGCACGCCCTCGCGGCATTCGAAGCCGGGGCCGTCGATTATTTGCTGAAACCGGTCGGGCAGGAACGTTTGTCGAAGGCCGTGGAGCGGGCCAGGCGCGTCACCCATCGCCAGGCGATGGAGCGGATCGCGCAGTTGCAGGAGATTGCGGAGCCGGCCGGATCGGCCGCTCGTAGAATCGTGGGCAAAGTGGGCCAGGAATATTTCTTGCTGAGCGCCGACGAGATTTATGCCTTTCAAGCCGATGGTGATTTGGTCTGGATGGTCACCGCCAAGCGAAAGTACCTGGCCACCCAGACGCTCAAAGAGCTGGAGGAGCGCCTGAAGAGCGGCAGCTTCCGGCGCATTCACCGCAACGCGCTTATCAACGTGAATCACGTGCGAAAGATGAGCGCGCTGAGCAGCCAGCGATGGCTGATTACGATGAACAACGATCAGGAGTTCGTGGCCAGCAAGCGCCAGGCGCGTACGGTACGCGAGCTTCTAACCTGGTGATAGATTCCGCTCATCTTAAAATCTAGTTCACTTACGGCAATACTCCGGCCGCCGATCGGATTCTCATAGGTAAGAAGCCTCACGGCCTCGACAATCGAGGAATATGAGAAGCCCCGCGATTCCCCCAGTCTTTCTGCTCCTGTGCTTTACCTCATCTGTCACGACCTACGCGCAATCGAGTGGGGGCAGCGCTGGGACGGTTCACGGCACTGTGCTCGATCCTTCGGGAGCAGCGATTATCGGCGCGACGGTGCAAATAGAAAATCCTGTGTCGCACTACAGTCAGACCTTGAAGACGGACAACCAGGGCAATTTCCAGTTCGTCAATATCCCGTACAACAACTACCATCTGTCGGCGGCGGCATCCGGGTTTCAGAACGGCTCGCAGGATGTGGACGTGCGCTCGCCTTTGCCGCTGGAGCTGAAAATCGATTTGAAGATCGGCGCGTCCACCGAAACCGTGGCGGTGACAGCCGAAGCTGCGGATCTGCTGGAAAACGATTCCACCGCGCACACAGACATTGATCGAGGACTGTTTGACAAGCTTCCGCTCGAAAGCCAGTCTTCGTCGTTGAGCTCGCTGGTAACTCTGGCGTCGCCCGGCGTCTCGGCCGACTCCAACGGTCTTTTTCACGGTTTGGGCGATCACGCCGAAAACTCGTTCTCCGTCGATGGGCAGCCGATTACCGACCAACAGAGCAAGGTCTTTTCAAATCAACTCCCGATTGACGCCGTGCAGTCACTGGAAGTGATACAAGGCGCTCCTCCCGCCGAATTTGGCGGCAAAACCAGTCTTGTGATTGTCGCCACCACGCGCTCGGGCCTGGGTTACACAACCCCGCACGGCGATCTGACGGCATCCTACGGGACTTTCGGAACGTCCAACGAGGCGTTTGATCTCTCCTACGGCGGCCAGACCTGGGGCAACTTCCTGTCAGTGAATGGATTGAACACCGGTCGCTTCCTGGACCCGCCCGAATTCACTGTGATGCATGACAAGGGGAACGAGGAGAATGCGTTCGACCGAATCGATTTCAAGCCGTCGGATGCGGACACGATCAATCTGAACTTCCAATACACACGCTCCTGGTTCCAGACACCGAATTCGTACGATCAGGAATATCATCCAGGACTGACTAACCCCGTGACTGGCGGTCCGCTGGGGCCGTCCGATCAACGCTCGCAAATCAAGACCTTCGATATCGCCCCCACGTGGACTCGAATCCTGAATCCAAACACGGTCTTTACGCTTGGCCTCTACTTGCGGAAGGACCAATACAATTACTATCCGAGCGCCAATCCATTCGACGATTATTCTCCGGATCTGTTGAGCGAGAGCGTTAGCCAGTCCCGGTCCCTCGCCAACGCTGGCGTCCGGTCCAGCGTGTCGTACGTAAAAGGTATCCACAACATAAAGGCGGGAATCACCTATCAACAGACTTTCCTCACCGAGGGTGACAGCTACGGTATTGTCGATCCGGGCGTGATCCCGTCGCTCAACTGCACCGGTCCTAATGGAGTTCCCCTGCCTGGTACACCCTGCGCGGTTCTGGCGCCCTACGACTTGACGATTGGAGGGACCGCATTCGCCTACCATGGGCACACGGATGTTAAGGAACTTGCCCTGTTTGTCCAGGACACCATCACTGCGGGGCGCTGGACCTTCAACCTCGGTATTCGCGGCGATCTTTACAACGGCCTAGCCGTTGCCAGGCAAGCCGAGCCTCGTCTTGGAATCGCATACAATTTGAAGCCAACCAATACGGTATTTCGCATTTCCTACGCGCGAACGATGGAAACTCCGTTCAATGAGAACCTGGTGATTGCCAGCACGGGATGCAACATCCCGTTTCTTGCAGCCCTTGTGCCGCCACCCGGCGTCCCCTGCAATCTGGGACCGATTGTCCCAGGTCACCGCAACGAATTCCACGTCGGACTGCAGCAGGCATTCGGGAAATATTTGGTCATAGATGCCGAGTACATCTGGAAATACACTCACAACGGCTACGATTTCGGCGTCGTCGGCAGCACCCCCATCACGTTTCCGATTGAGTGGACCGCGTCCAAAATCCCCGGCTATGCAATCCGCGCCAGCCTGCCGGATTTCCACGGGCTGTCCGCATTTGTGAGCATGTCCAGCGTGGCTGCGCGCTTCTTCCTGCCGCAAGTAGCCGGGTTGCCCATCATTCCAGCAGGGAACGAGGTGTTCCGCATCGACCATGACGAGCTATTCAATGAGACAACACACCTGCAGTATCAGCCGTTCAAGCGCGGGCCGTGGTTGTCGTTCAACTGGCGATATGACAGCGGATTGGTAGCTGGCGCGACACCGTGCTACGCCGCAACCGCGACCTGCTTCTCATCAACCCCAATTGCGGCCGGCGGAGGGGCCAATATTCCAATCGGTGAGGTGGCGCTAGTGAACACCGTGAACGGGCAGCCGCTGACGGCCGATCAGGAGTATCAGGCCGGGCTAACATGCAATGGCCAGCTTGCCGCCCCCAATCCGCTGGGACCAGCCTTGGCAACGTGCAGCGCCGCGGGGCTGAAATCCATATATCTGAAGGTGCCGGCGCCGGGAACCGAAAATGACGATCACAATCCGCAGCGTGTCCAGCCACGCAACTTATTCGACATCGCCGTGGGACACGACAATATTTTTCACGGTGACAGGTACAAGTTCAGCGCGCGCCTGGAGGTGATCAATCTGACGGACAAGGAGGCGTTGTACAATTTCCTTTCTACCTTTAGCGGAACGCACTACGTCACGCCGCGCACGGTGACCGGAACGATCGGTTTCCATTTCTGAGCGCGCGTCATTTCTGAGCGTGCTTCAGGGATTTTCCGCGTACACGCGCTTGACGACGTTCGCCACCGGTCCCATGGTCTGCCAGTCCGGATATTTTGTTTTGAACTCGGCGGTGACCGTGCTGGCGGCTTGGTCGGCTGATTTGCCTTGGCGCTTGAGTTCGAGCGATCGGTTCTGGATGTCCAGCAGGAATGCCCGCTCCTTGGCGATCAGCGATCCGTCGCCCAGCGCGCCGTGATCCGGGAGGACGTAACGCGGATGCAGCGGCTCCAATTGATCGAGAATCGCGAGCCATCCTTTTACGCTGGCATCGGCGCTGGGCATGTTGGGGACGATTTTGTCCTGCACGATATCGCCCGGGATCAGGACGCTATCCGGCTCCACGAAGATGATCTCGTCCCCCTTCGTGTGCGCTGGGCCAAGCCACATTAAGCGCGCCGTGATTCCGCCGAGATCGAGCTTGATTTCTTTGTCGAAGACGATGTCGGGCGGACGCATCTTTACGTCCTGAAGCAGCTCTTTGCTCTGCCCCGAGAAGCCGCGGAAGAGGTCCATGAACTCGGTGGCGTGTTGGTTCATTTCTTCTTGTTGAACGGCGTCCCGGATGATAACGGTGCGCGCGGGAAATGCCTGTTCGCCCATGGCGTGCTCGGGGTGGAAATGCGTGGTGGTCAGGTAAAGAATGGGAGCCTTGGACAGTTTTTCAGCCTGTTTCACCACGATGGCGCCGTTGCGCGGGCCAAGCCCGGTGTCCACCACCAGCGTTGCGCGGTCGCCCACCACGATCCCGATGTTGGGAAATCCGACAATGGCATAGACGTGATCGGAGACGCGCGTCACCGAGTTTTCGGGCAGCATCATGGATTGTTGCGCCCAGCTGAGACCCGGCAAAAATATCGTGAGCGCGGCAAGACTCGCCTTTTTGCGGAGCGGCATGAGCATCATCTTACTACTTACTACGGCGGAAACGTCAGGGAAGAGGCGGCGCTGCCAATATGGCGGTGGAGGCGGGGCCCGCGAAGCGCAGAATGAAATGCTGCATGGCCACTTCCATCGAGCTCATGCCAAAAGTCTTGGCCTCGGCCAGCGCCTGTTGATTGGTCCAATGATCGTGCGTGATGCGATAGCAGGCGATAGCGGTGCCGGTGCGGTCTGCCCCGCGCTTACAGTGGACGAATACCGGCCACGCCGTATTGTCGTTGAGCAGCGAAAGAACGATCGCGATTTGTGAATCGGCGGGTGGCTTAAACCCGCTCCAGGGCAGCCGGACGTAGTGCATTCCGGCGCTCTCGACGGCGGTTTGTTCCGAGGATTCGCCGCGCAGATCGATCACGGTCCTGATGCCGAGCTTGGCTAAACCGGCAAAACCTTCGCCGTGCGGCTGTGCCCCGCGATAGACATGTTCGTCCACTTGGTGAAAATTGGATACCCCGGCAACGTCGGGTAGGGAAGCCGCGTGCAGGCCGGCCAGACTCAGCGAAAGCGCGAGAAAGCCAGGAATCAAGCGCCGATACAGCAGGATACCTCGCATCGAAATATTCAGTGTACTACTTGGGACGCGCCCTCGGGCGCGGGGGTTGCGAAATGCTCATGGATAATGGAGATGATGAAGCTGTCCGGTTTGCCCACGATACCGCGTTTGCTTCTCATCGCCGGAGCATTGCTTTTGCTGCTGTACCTTGGCGACTACATTTGCATCGTGTACCGGATACCCAACGGACGGGAGCAATTCGGCTCGGTCGAGGTGCAGAAATTGCTGGCAGTGCCGCAGAAAGATCACAAGACGGAGTACATCGCCGATCCGCCGCAAGCACAGCAGTGTGTCCGTTCGTTATTTCCGCAACTCGGGCTACCGCCCTGCTGGTATCTGGCTCGCCACGCCATGCAGCAGGTCAATTATTGAATTTGTTTTCATTAGTGGGCCCTGAAGGATTTGAACCTTCGACCAACGGATTATGAGTCCGCTGCTCTAACCGCTGAGCTAAGGGCCCGTTTGCCTCAGTGTACCGCTGGCCGAGTCCGCTATGCGATTCCGCAGCCGGTACAGCACATGGCGGCGCAACGGATCGCCTTCCGGCAAGTCCGGATGATCGAAATCGTCGGCGGAGCTATGTGCCATCCCGAGCTTCTCCATCACGCGCCGGGACCGGATGTTGCCGGGAACGGTAAACGACACCAGTTCGCGCAGCCCGAGTTCGACGAACGCATAGCGAACGATTTCGTGGGCGCCTTCGGTGGCAAGTCCCCGTCCCCAGTGTTCCACAGCGAGCCGCCATCCGATCTCGACGCAGGGCGTGAAATGGGCCGTAAATCTCGGGACGGCTAAACCAATGTAGCCGATGAACGATTGATCCTCGACCAGTTCCGCCGCGTAGGGTCCAAAACCGTGCTCCTCAAAATGAGAATCAATCCGGTCGACCAGCCCGTTGCTCTCTTCCGCCGAAAGCGGGCGCGGGAAAAACTCCATGACGCGTGGATCGGCGTTAAGCCGCGCGAATGGCTCGCGGTCGGACTCGCGCCATCGACGCAAAAGCAGCCGCTGCGTTCTCATCGTGACCGGCGATCCAGCTTTAAGGTGCCCACCTTGTCCACCGAGAAACTCCAACCAGGCGGGATCAGGGTGGTGGAACCGTAGTCCAATATCAGGGCGGGACCTGGGAGCTTCGCGTAGTGAGGTCGCTTCGCGGCGGGAAGGCTGGAACGCGGATAGACCGGCGTGTCGCGCCAGGCGCCGGCGGAGTGAATGCGGCGGATGCCGGGCTTCCCCGCTTTCCGCGATGATGAACGCGATCTTGGGCGTTGCGAGACCAACTTCGGCTTTGGCACGTCCAAGCGGGCGCGGACACGGATGGTGACCATCTCGATGGCGCGTTCGGGATTCGAGTAACCGTAGACGCGTTGGTGTTCGCGATGAAACGGCGCGGCGGGTTCGGCGGCGTGCCAGGGCACGGTCAGCTCGTAGCTTTGGCCGGTGTACCGAATATCGGCCGAACGGATCAGTTCAGCGCCGGGTAATTCTCTGCGCGCGGTGCGCTCCAGGCGAAGGAACTCCCGCTCGAAATCGGAACGGTTCAACACGCCCGCCGCGTAATCGCGCACGTGGCTTGCAAGCAACATGCCGAGCGCCGAGAGTGCACCCGCGTACTCGGGAACCAGGACGGTTTGGATGCCCAGTTCCTGTGCGATCTCGCAAGCGTGGAGGCCTCCGCAGCCGCCGAAGGCCACCAGCGCAAAGTCGCGCGGATCATGACCGCGTTCCACCGAGACCAGACGAATCGCCCGTTCCATGTTGGCATTGGCGACGCGCAGAATACCTTGGGCCGCGGCGACACGGCTGATGCCGAGCTGATGCGCGACGGAATCGACGGCAGTGGCCGAGCGAGTTGTATCCAGATGCATCTCGCCGCCGATGAGCTGGTCCGCCGCAATGCGCCCCAGCACGACGTGCGCGTCCGTCACCGTGGGCAAATCGCCTTTGCCATAACACGCTGGACCTGGATCCGCGCCGGCGCTTTCCGGACCCACGCGCAACAACCCGCCTTCGTCTACGCGCGCGATGGAGCCGCCGCCCGCGCCAACAGTATGAATGTCGAGCATCGGCACGCGCACCGGCAGGCCGTCGATAGACGCTTCCATGGTTTCGCGCGGCTGGCCGTCGCAGAGACTGACATCGGTGGAAGTGCCGCCCATGTCAAAGCCCAGAATGCGTGAAAAGCCAGACAGCTTCGCGATTTCGAGCGCGCCCACCACCCCGCCCGCGGGTCCCGAGAGCACCGTCCGTACCGCATGCCGGCGCGCTTCCTTGGTCGACATGAAGCCGCCGTTCGATTGCATGATGGCGATGCGATGGCGCCCCGGAACGCTCAAAATGCCGCGCTCCAGTTCGCCGAGATACTTGTCCATCAGTGGGCCGACATAGGCATTGATCAGGGTTGTCGACGAACGTTCGTACTCGCGGAACTCGGGGCAGACGTCGTGCGACGTACAGAGATAGCCAAGTCCCTCGAGCGCCGCGGCTACGCGCTTTTCGTTCTCGGGATTCCGATAGGCGTGGAGAAAACAGATGGCGATGGATTGAATTCGCGCGCGGCGCAGGCGAGCTTTCAGGCGCGCAATCTCGGCGGCCGATGGAATTTGAGCGATGGTGCCATCGAAATACGCCCTTTCTTTTACACCGAAACACCTCGCGCGCGGGATGATCGGCAATCGCAGCATTGGCGTGAGATTGTAAAGCTCGGCGCGATTTTGACGCCCGATATGAATTACATCCTCGAAACCTGCCGTGGTCACCAGTGCCGTCCGCGCGCCCTTACGCTCGAGCAACGCGTTGGTGGCGACGGTTGATCCATGAATGACGTCAGCCCGCGTTCCGCCTGCTGCCTGAGCCAAACCGGCCAGGATCACGCTCGCCGGAGAACGTGGGTTCGACCGCAGCTTGAAGGTCTCAATCGCGCCGTTGTCATGAACAACAATGAAGTCGGTGAATGTTCCTCCAGCGTCGATTCCGATGCGCATTGATTTTCGGTCATGATAGCAGTAGGGTGATCGAACTCGCTAACGTCAGTAAGGTTTTTCAGGGGAAGCGCACTGTCACGGCGCTGGAAAATGTGGACCTGTCGATCGGGCGCGGCGAAATGGTTTCCATCGTCGGGCCGTCGGGCTCGGGCAAATCGACGCTGCTGAATTTGATCGGCGGGTTGGACACGGCGTCGTCAGGCGAGATAGAAATCGACGGCAGCCGGCTGAGCGGGCTCTCCGACGACCAATTGACGCGCCTGCGCCGCGACAAGATTGGATTCATTTTTCAATTCTTCAATTTATTGCCCACGCTGAGCTGCATGGAAAACGTCGCCATCCCGCTGCATCTGCGCGGCTGGCCGAAGAAGAAAATCGAGGAGCGTGCGAATGAATTACTAAGACTGGTAGGCTTGTCGGCGCGCAAGGAGCATTTACCCGACGAGCTTTCCGGAGGCGAGCGCCAGCGTTGCGCCATCGCCCGCGCGCTTTCCGTATATCCGCCGGTATTGCTGGCGGATGAGCCCACCGGTAATCTGGATACCCATACGGGCGCCGAGATTCTCGCGCTGATCCGCGATCTGCACGAGCGGCTGGGTTCCACGGTGCTGATTGTCACGCACGATATTCACGTGGCCGAGAGCTGCGCCCGATTGGTGGCCCTGCGCGACGGGCGCATTGAAGAAGATCGCGCGGGCAAGCGCTTAACTCCCCTTCATGATTCTGCTGAAGCTCATTAGTTGGCCGTACGTCCGGCAGCATCTGCCCCGCTGGCTGTTGACCATCGCCGGCATTGTGCTCGGCGTCGCGGTGTTCGTCGGCATCCACACCGCCAATCAATCCGTGGTCTATGCGTTTCATCAGACCGTGGACCGCATCGCGGGCGCCACGCAATTGCAGATCTCGGCCGGTGAGACAGGATTCGATGAAAATGTTCTGGACCGCGTGCAGGCCGTCCCCCAGGTGCGCGTCGCAGTGCCCGTGATCGAAGCCGTGGTGGGCACCGGCGTCGAAGGGCAGGGCAATTTGCTGATCTTGGGCGTCGACATGACCGGCGATCGTAGCTTGCGCGATTACAGTTTGGAATCGGGCGACCCAGCTTCTGACGATGACGTCGACGATCCGCTGGTGTTCCTCGCGCAGCCTGACTCGCTGATGGTCACCGATACCTACGCGCGCGAAAACCGGCTCGGCGTCGGGGCCAAGGTCCCAATGAGCACCATGGACGGACGAAAGCTGTTCACCGTTCGAGGCGTCATGAAATCGGGCGGCCTCACCAGCGCGTTTGGTGGCAACCTGGCGGTGATGGATGTTTACGCCGCGCAGAAAGTTTTCGGACGCGGCCGCAAATTTGACCGCATCGATTTGGCGGTGAAGGACGGCGCGAGCGTCGCGGAGGTGAAAGCGACACTGGAAAAGCTGCTGGGCGCGGGTTTCCAGGTGCAGGAGCCGTCGGCGCGCGCGCAACAATTTGATTCTATCTCGCGGATCTACACCTTGACCGCGAACGTGACCAGCGTGTTCGCGCTATTCATCGGAATGTTCATCATATACAACACGTTTCAGATTGCGGTGACGCAGCGGCGCGCCGAGATCGGGATTTTGCGGGCGCTTGGCGCCACACGGGGGCAGATCCGAACGCTGTTTCTGGGTGAGAGTGTTGTCGCGGGGCTGCTCGGTTCCGTGCTTGGTCTTGCGGCGGGAATCGTGATCGCGAGAGGGATGACCGGTTACATTGGATCGCTGCTCGGCGAGATTTACGGTATCGCGCAAAAGGCCGATGAGATCTCGACCAATCCAACGTTGATGTCGTTCGCGGTGGTGCTAGGCGTGATCACAAGCGTTGTTGCGGCGGTGATCCCTGCGCGGAGCGCGGCGCGCGTCGATCCCGTGCAGGCGTTGCAGAAGGGCAAATACCAGCAGTTGAGCGCGGGCGAGAACCGGGTTCGCACCATCGCTGCACTGGCGGTCGCGATTCTGGCGGCGGGATGTCTCCTCTTTGAGCGCTACCGCATATTCTTCTATGCCGGCGACGCGCTGGCGGTGCTGGCGGCTCTGCTACTAACGCCCGCGTTCGCGGTTTGGCTGGCGCGCGCGTTGCGTCCTTTATTGCGATGGATGCGGCCGGTGGAAGGAACGCTCGCGGCCGATAGCTTGCTGCAAGCACCCCGGCGTACGTCGGGAGCGGTGGCGGCGCTGATGCTGTCGCTGGCATTGGTGGTTGCGCTCGGCGGCCTGGCGCGCGCCAGTTATCACTCCATTTTTGGATGGCTCACGGTGGCGCTCAGTCCGGATCTTTTCGTTTCGCCATCCCAGAGCCTTACGCAGCGCGATTTTCGCTTTCCTGAATCAATGGGGGCGCAGTTGCGCGCGATCCCGGGCGTCGGCCAAGTGCAGCTGGTGCGCGACGCACGCGTCGAGATCCAAGGCAGCCCGGCCATGTTTGTCGCCGCCGATATCGCCGAACTGCGGAAACATGCCACGCTGCCGCCCGTGGCCGGTAATACCGAGGATATGTTCAAGCGCGCCGAGCAAGGCACAGCGGTGCTGGCTTCGGAAAATTTCGCGCTGCTGCGCGGATTCAAGCTAGGCGACGTGGTGGATATTCCGAGCCCTAACGGGACGCTGCATCTTCCGATCGCGGGCATCGTCACCGATTATTCGGACGAACAAGGCAGTCTGCTGGTGGATCGATCGCTTTACAAGCGCTACTGGAACGATAGCGCCGTGAACATCTTCCGGATTTATCTTGCGCCGGGCGCGGCGGAGGCGGACGTGAAGCGTCGCATACTGGAGAAGTTCGGCAATCAGCGGCGGCTTTTTGTGCTCACCAATCGCGAGGTGCGCCGGTACATTCTGCGATTGACGGACCAGTGGTTCGGCATCACCTATGTGCAGATCGCGGTCGCGGTTTTGGTGGCGGTGCTCGGGATCGTGAACACACTCACCGTGTCGATCACGGATCGCCGCCGCGAACTGGGCGTGTTGCAAGCGGTCGGCGGGCTGCGTAACCAGATCCGTGGAACTATTTGGCTGGAGGCGCTGGCGGTGGGAATGGTGGGATTGATCCTGGGACTGGGCCTCGGCGCGCTGCAACTTTATTACAGCCTGCACATCTCGGCCGAAGATATGGCGGGTTTGCGCCTCAGCTACGAATACCCGTATCCGATCGCGCTGCTGCTACTGCCAGGGATTCTGCTGGTGGCGTTTTTGTCTGCGATTGCGCCCGCGGAGACCGCGGTGCGAGGATCGCTGGTCGAGGCTCTGGAATATGAGTAGGGCCGTGGCAGTTTGCCTGCTGATCGCTACCCTAGCGCCGATCGTTTTCGCAGAAGACGCCCGGCAGATCGTTGCCGAATCCGAGAATCGGTCGCGATCGAAATCGCAGCAGTACGAAGGGACGCTCGAAGTGATCGGCGCGTCGAACAAAATCAGCCTCAAACGTTGGGAGTACCGGCGCATCGGCTCCTATGGAACCAGCAAGGCGATCCTGCGTTTCACCGCACCGGCGGAGGTGAAGGGCGTGGCGCTGCTGATTGTGAACCACACCGACCGGGCGTCCGATCAGTGGATGTGGACGCCCGCCATCGAACGCGACCGGCGCATTGCGACACAGGACCGCTCCACTCGTTTTTTTGGGACCGATTTCAGCTTCGAAGATCTGGAAGAGCGCGATGTGGACCAGTTCGACTACAAGCTTGCGGGCGAGGACACCATCGATGGCGTGGCCTGCTGGAAAATCGAGTCGAAGCCCAAGGAGACGAAATCGTCACAGTACACGTCGTCGTTGGTTTGGGTGCGCCAGGACAACTATGTGGCGGCACAGATCGAGGATTATTCGAAAGAGAAACTCATCCGCCGGATCCACTACAGCGACATTCAAAACGTCAGCGGCATCTGGACCCCGCGCACCGTGGAAGTCTACGACGCCAATCGCAAGAGCCGAACGGTGTTGAAGCTCGAAAAGCTCGAATACAACGTTCCGATGAAGGAAGAAGAATTCACGCTCGAAGCGCTGCGGAGACAATAGTGACGCGCTGCGGCGTGAATAGACTGGCGTGGGCGCTTTTGCCTGTGCTTTTATGCTTATCCGCTGCCGCGCAAAATTTCACCCAGCGCGGATTCATCGAAAGCGATCTCGAACTGTATCCGGAAACCGCTCCCAACGACAGCAGTCACGCCGTCGACGAAAGCCTGTTTCGATACGAAGCTTCGTACAAAGCGCTTTCCTGGCTGCGATTCGCGGGCTCGTTCGACGCGCGTTTCGATACGCACCAGGAAACGGACCGTGCGGCGGATCTCGATTGGCAGGATCGCACTCTGCGGCGTCCGGCGTTATCGGCTCGGGAGTTCAACGCCACGATTACGAAGGACAAACTCACCGCAACCTTCGGCAAGCAGTTCATCCGCTGGGGCACGGCCGACATTCTGAATCCCACCGATCGCTTCGCGCCCAAGGATTTTCCCACCGTCACCGATCCCGATTTCCTGGCCGTCCTGGCCGCCCGCGTCATCTACGACACCGGCACGGATTCGTTCGATTTCGTCTGGCAGCCGCGCTTTACGCCCAGCCGGATGCCGCTCATCAGCGAACGCTGGACTGTGATCCCGCAGGCGCTGGAAGGCGTCGCGCTGGTGGATCTGGGGTCCGCGTTTCCGGGACGCTCGTCGTTCGGCGCGCGCTGGCATCACACCGGGGCGGGCTACGAATTCTCAGCCAGCTTTTACGACGGGTCCAACTACCTGCCGGATTTTCAAGCCATTCCGAATCCGGCCGCGAATACGATCGACTTTCTGCGGACCTATCCCGAACTACGGCTGTACGGCGTCGACGCGGCCGTTCCTCTGCGTTGGTTCACGGTGAAGACTGAAGCCGCCTACTACACGTCGCCCGATCATCAACAAGACGACTACGTGATTTACGTGATCCAGTTCGAGCGTCAGATCAAGGAGCTGTCCATCGTGGCAGGTTACGCAGGCGACGCGATCACGGCGCGCACTCCAGAGGCTCAATTTTCACCTGAGCTCGGTTTCGCGCGAGCGATTCTCGCCGCTGCGCGATACACCATCGATTCCAACCGTAGCGTCGCTCTGGATGCGGCGGTCCGCCAAAATGGGGAGGGAAGCTGGCTGCGCGCGGAGTACTCGCAAGCCTTCGGACAGCACTGGCGAGCGACCGCCGGCTACAGTTGGATTCGCGGCGACGATAGCGATTTTCTAGGCCAGTTTCATCGCAATTCGTTCGCGCTGCTTGCGCTCAGGTACAGTTTCTGAGCCGAGATTAATCCGCGGCCAAAACCCTGGGCTGGGAGAGGGAACCCATGGAACGCATCACGGCCCTCACGCGTTGGGAGTATTCAGGCAGTGGATTGTAAGTCTGCAGCTTGCTATCAATGTCTTTGTCCTTGTATCTTCTTGATTTTCCAAGCTGAGCGGCCACGTAGTGGATCCCGGCGCGAACCGAAGGGAACTTCTCCTTGCAAGAGGCCCAGCCAAAGACGTTGTTATTGGTGTAGGTTTTGCCGCCGCTCGATTCAACGATCGAGATACTAGGCAGCAAGCGCCAGTCCAGTTGATTTTGGTCCGCCGCGATCAAGAAATCCTGGGCCGAATCGCGCAGCGGGCAGTCGCGATCGCCAAAGAACTTCTGCAGGCGGGACAATCTCGGGTCCCCCCTGTGGACGACCGCCGACGCCACGTACTGCTGGACGCTGGCAGTGACAGGCGCAGCCAATAGTCCAGCCACCACTAAAAGATCCTTCATGGAATATCCCTCCCGATGCGTTTTTCCGCTGAAAAGCCGCTTTGCTTGGAAGTCTCTGAAACTAAAGAACGTTAGGTACTACCTACGCGGTTAACTCAATAAAATCAATGACTTAGCAGGATGATGAACTGCAAACGACTCGCCCAGTATAGCACGCGGGAACTCCTGTCAACCGGGCGGGGGCCGCTAGCTCCGACGACGATTGTACCCGCCGCCCAGCGATCCTAAATCCACCAGCGCCGCGAGCAAAAGCCATAGCAGATTGATCCCGGCCACCGGCAGGTGACTGTTGATCATCCAGGCATAAACCAACGTTGTGATCGGGAGGAATATGAAGCCCAGGATGAGAACGAAGATGCTGTTGAAGGCCCGGTCCAGATAGTGAGTGAACAGGAACAGGAGCGCCAACCCCACGCGGGGGAACGCCAGGATCAGGATCAGGAATAAGCAGGGCATGTTTCGGGGACACCATCCTACCATGGACGCCCCTGCGCCGCTGCTGTTTCAGGCTGCGGCTTTTAACGTCGCTACGCCAGGGGAGCGTAGCCTGGATCCGTACCATACCGCGATCGGGAATAGCATCAGCAGCGCTAACGCGAACCAGTGCGGCTGGATGTTCCAGCCCAGGACGACCGACACGACACCGATGATTTCGCCAAAGATCATCAGCCCCAGGGTGGCGTTGCGAACGGCGGCGCGTGCGATCACGGCGCACAGGTATCCCCCCGCGACCGAGTACAGGGCATCGGTAAACGTCACGATCACGAAATAGTATACCGGCTCTGTCGGCATGGTCCGGAAACCCGGAATCGCGGCCGCAAAGATCAAGTCCGTCAGAACCACGAGGACACCTACCGAAGCATACCCCGCCAAAATCGCTACGGCGATGCGCACCATTTCGATCTCATGATTTTATACACAAATGAACTCGCGCGGAAGCCGGCCGATCGCGGCTCAGAAAACCACTCGCACGCTGAGCTGGATCTCACGCGGAGTCTCGTTCAGGGGCGCCACCGCCGGAAAACCGGAAGGATAGCCTTGCCGGCCGTAAGTAGCGACGCCGAAATCGGGATCGTTCAGCTGAGCGTCGGGATTGCCCAGGTTCGCGTGATTGAGGATGTTGTAGGCGTCGGCGCGGACGCGGAGCTGGCCCGCCTCGCCCAGCCACGGCAAAGGAAATGCGCGCGCCAGCGAGAGGTCGAAGCTGTAGAATCCGGGTCCGATGAATGCATTGCGACCGGAATTACCGAGCGTGCTGGCAGCAGCGGGTCCGAACGCGGCCGGATTCAACAACTGGACGCCTCCGGGAACCGCCCCTGGATTCGCGAAAACGGCTTGGCTTGGATCGAGAAGATTGGCGCGGTTGTTCAGGATGAGGCCTTCGCCGGCGGAGGTAGTCGAGGTTCCATAAACGGTGTAGGGCAACCCCGAGCGGAAGGCTGCGAGCCCGGCCAAGGTCCAGTTGCGCAGCGGTAGGCCGGCTTTCGCTCGAGCGAAGGGCGCGGGCAGATTCCAGTACGAGAAAATCACCAGATTGTGACGCTGATCGAAATCGGAATTGCCGCGATCCGAGTTGGGGTTAAACTGTTCAGAGAACGTCGAACGCTGTCCGGCCGTGGTGCCGGTCTGAATGCTGGTGAAGGTCAAATTGAAAAAGTCGCCCACCAGCGGATCGCTCTGATTGTCGATGGTATGGCTCCAAGTGTAGGAACCTTGAATCATGCCGCGTGAGGTTCGATAGCGCAGTACGGCGGTCAGCGCATTGTAGTCCGAGAAGCCCTGGTTGGCTCGATAGGCGATGTCCGGCAGACTGTTGTTGTAGCGCCCGGTAAGCGTTGAGAAGTCGCGATTGATTACGTCGGTAGTGATAAGCGATCTTCCATATGACCCCAGTCCGTTCACTTCCAGTATCAGATTGTTCGTGATCCTTTGCTGGACCCCGGCGAAGTAGCTCTTCACGCGTCCGTTGCGGAGGTTGGGATCGACCAAAGTCAGATCCGGGAACGAGCTGGCCAACGTCTGGCCTTGAAACATTTGGAGAACGCTGGAGACGGGCGCGAGAAAATTGATGGGGCCGGCAGGCAGACTGATCACCGGCAGAATGAGGTTGTTTTCCCGGACATTTTCCCAGAGGTTGTCGAAAGGCCGGTCGTAGAACGTGCCGAAGCCGCCGCGCAGCAATGTGCGGCCGGTGCCGAACAGATCGTAGGCCGCTCCCGATCGCACCTCAAAATCGTTGCTCGATTTGAAGATTTCCTCGCTGCCGGAACTGGCCGGCGAATCGAGCGATGCACCCGCCAGTTGCTGCGCCAGTGAGCTGCCCGATCCAAGTTGTACCAGGGCGTCTTTTGCCGATCCGGTGTTCTCCGCGCCGCCATAAAATTCGTAGCGGACGCCATAGTTCACCGTCAGACGCGGCGTGAGCTTATAGGTATCCTCGGCAAAGAGGAAATCCTGGCCGTAGTTATAAGTGCGGTTAGGATTCGGCTGTTGGATTGTGGGCAGAGCGGTGCGATCAACCGCAGCCTCGAAAGAACTGGCCTCGCCGAGTCCGAACGAGAGGACGCTGGGAAACATGTACTGGCCATCTTGCCCAGCCGTCAAATAGCCATTGGAGCTGCGCCACAGCAAGCCTCCACCCACCGTCACCAAATGCCGGCCGTGCGTCCATATCAGATTGTCCAGCGCTTCCCAACTGTTGTTGGCATTTTTGTAACCGTAGAAGGCCAGGCTGCCAGGTAGCGTCACGCCGTCGGTGGTGGAGAGCGTTGGGATTTCCGGATGCGGACGGTTCCATCCCAGATCGTCGGTGCTGTAGCTGAGCCGCGCCTCGTTGGTGAGATCGGATCGGAATGTATGCATGTAGCTGCCACCGGCCGCAACCGTGTTCTCGTGCAACGCCGAGATGAAGTCCTTATATGGGCTCCAAATGAAATCGGGCTCCGTCAAACGATTAATCAGCACGCGCCCCATCAGCCGCTCCTTGCCATCGGGCGTGTTGTAGTCCAGCCGTTCGATGGCGAGCGTCCGATTCACCGCCACTGGAGGCGAGAGGGTCTCGGTGGCCGAGTAAGCGGTGGTGGTGGTCGTCAAAGGGCTGGGGAACTCGGTGAGCAACTGGCGGGCCAGCGAATTGGGCTCAAAGGCCTTCAAGAAATTCAGAAAGTTTGGAGTCGGAAGATCGAATTGAAAGGGCGCCGCATCTCCGCGGCTTCGAAAGTACTCGTACGCGCTCGAGAAAAACAGCCGATTCTTGAGCACCGGACCGCCTACAAAGAATCCCGGCTGGTCCTGCTTGTCGATGTTGCGCGGCGCGCCGATCAAGTTCTGTTGAAACGCGTTGGCGTTCAGCGCCTCGTTCTCCAAATAGAAATACGCCACGCCATGGAACTGTTCGCCGCCGGTGCGAGTAATCGCGTTGGCTAGAAATCCGGAGGTGCGGCCATACTCGGCGGAAAAGTTGTTGGTCGAGATGCGGTATTCCTGAATTGCCTCGGGCGCCACCGTAGCCAAGGGCCCGGTGATCAGGTAATTGTCGTTCTCCAAGCCATCGAGCAGATAATTAGAGGAGGATGGACGCTGGCCGTTCACCGAAAGCCCCAGCCCGCGCCCGGTGGCTGAATCGGAGGTGACGCCGGGCTGCGTTACCAACAGCGAATAGACGTCGCGGCCTTCCAGCGGAAGATTGTTGATTTCGTCGAAATCGATGACCGCCGACACGCTCGACTCCAGTGGCTCAATGGTGCCCTTCTGCGCCTCGAACGAGCCGGATTTCGTTGTGTCGACGTCCGGACCATAAAACGGTACGATGGTCTTTTGTCCTGGGAGAAAAACGCTCTTGTATTGGCCGGTCTCCCAAACGTCGCTCAGCGGGCGCAGCCGGAAATCGAGCTGGAGGCGCGCCGCCACGGTCAATTCGAGTTCCTGCACTTCTTGCGATTGATAGGCCTTCGCCGTCACTCGGATCTGGTAGATTCCCGGCGAGAGCAGCGGCAGGTAATAGTAGCCGGATGCGTCGCTAGACGCGGCCCCCATGAGGTTGGTGGTGGCGCTCGTAAAAATGACGCTGGCGTCCGCGATCGGCTGGCCGGTGATCGAATCGGCTAATTGCCCTGAAATGAGCCCCTGCGTGGTTTGCGAACTGGCGGCGGCCGCGGATAAAAGCAAGAGCAGGCACGCGCGGACTCTAAAGAGTAATGGCCGCAATGACGTAGTAAGATGCAGGTTACCATGAAGAAGAAGTGGAGGCACTGGGTCCTCTGCGCTGTTCTTGCGGTGGGCAGCGCATTGGGAGCGTCGCTGCTCGGCGATGTTCGCTTCTTTCAAATCCTGAACCTTAAGGCCTATGATGCGCATTTTGTGGTGCGTTACTTTTCGGCCCGCCGTCCTGTAATTTCTAACATCGTCCTGCTGCTGGCGGATCAGAAGACCCTGGACACTTTTCCCGAATTGCGGGATTTCTGGCATCAGCACTACGCCAATGCGATCCGTGGCGCGGGGCAGGCGGGCGCTAAGGTGATCGGCTTAGATCTCGCTTTTGGAGCGCCGGTGGAGAAGTATGAGCCCGATTTTGACCGATTGCTGGGCGAGGCGGTCAGCACGTCGCCAGTGCCGGTGGTGTGTGCGTATGCCACCGAGCTGAATACCAATCCGGAGGCGCAGCGCATCCCCATCAACATGCTGTCGGCTGCTTTGGGCCTGGCCGGTTTCGCGAACCTCACCTCCGATTCGGACGACTTCGTGCGCCGGCAGGAATTGATCGAAGCGCCACCGGGAAGCGCGCACTCGCTGGCCTTGCGAGTCGCCGAGAAGTTCGCCGGAAGCGACGCTGAGTGGAAGAACGGCCAGCTGATGTTTCAAGGCCAGGCGATTCCGATCGCGGCGGACCGCAGCATCGCCATCAACTACGCCGGACCGCCGGGGACGTTCCCGAGCGTGTCGCTAGCCGATTTCGAGAATACGTACAAAGCCGGAAATATCGATCAGCTTCGGAAATGGGTGGGCGGGAAAATCGTGCTGATCGGCACGGACGCGCTGGAGGACCGCCGTGCCACGCCGTTCTTCACGTTGTTTAATGGAACGAACTGGCTGACGCCGGGTGTGGAGATTCACGCCAACGTCGTGCGGACGCTGCTGGCGCGGAAATTTCTTTTGCCCGCGCCGCAGTGGGTGCTGGCACTGGCGCTGCTGCTTGCTACCGGGTCTACGGTATGGATCACAACGTCGCTCGCCGCCGGCCGCGCGGTGGCATTCATGCTGCTCGAAATTGTGGCCATCCTGCTTGCCACCCACCTGTTGTTCGAGGACGACGTACTACTCTCGACATCCGAAATCCTGCTGGCTACGTCTATTTGTTTGATAGCATCCGTGGTCTACCGCTTCTCGACGGAGGAGACGCGAGGCAATCTGTTTCACCGTGCGGTGTCGCTGTTCGTGGGTAAACAGGTGGCGTCGTCCCTCGAAGAATCCGACGCGATCGGCCTTTCAGGAAAGCGCATGGAAGTGACCATCCTGTTCACCGACATTCGGGGCTTCACCGCATTCACCGAGCGGGTGTCCGAAGAGCAGGGACCCGAAGTGGTGGTGCAACTGTTGAACGAATACATGGCGATGATGGTGGGCATCATCGTGGCGTATCGCGGGCACGTGAACAAGTTCATCGGCGACGGGATTCTGGCCGTGTTCTCAGACGAAGACGAGGGTGCTGAGGCGGGCGATCATGCTCTTCGGGCGGTGCGTTGCGCCACGCGCATGGTGACGGCTCGCAGCCAATTTGAGACTGGTGCAGGCATTCACACGGGTCCGGCTGTGGTGGGAAATGTCGGTTCGGCCGATAAAATGGAGTACACGGTATTGGGAGACACAGTGAACCTGGCATCCAGGATCGAGAGTTTGAATAAGGAGCACCATACGAAGCTGTTGATGACGGGAACGACGCAGGCCAGGCTTCAGAACAAAGTGGAAACATCGCACTTGGGGCAAGCGCCGGTGCGGGGGAAGGCGTTGGCGGTTGATTTGTACACTGTGAAGTCGCTGGTGAGAGTTGCGGCGAATGTATAACGGCGTTCACATGAGTGTGGACGCGGCACGCAGGAGTGCGTGCGCCACGGTTCTGGTCCTTCTGTCAATCCCGGGGTTTGCGGATACCAAAGAGGAGCCGGTGGGATTGGTTCTGTCGGCGACCGGTAGCAAGCTCCTGCGCGCCGATACGGAAACGCCACTCGCGGCGCGGCCGGGCGATCTGTTGTTCGCGGGCGACGGGCTGAGAACCGAGACTGGTCCCGCCTCCTTCTTGTTTTGTCCCGGCAAAGCCCTGGACACACTGACGCCATCGGGCGAAGTCCGCTTGGATGCCAAGGCTCCAAAAGTAAAAACGGGCAAGATCACAGAGCAGCCGGCGCGCGCGTGCACTTTGCCGCAAACGTTGCGAGTGGCCGCCGCCAGCCAGCAGCATTACGGCGTCAGCATGACGCGGGGGCTTCCCGAGATTCCGCCCACGCCGCACGCCAAACTCGCCGCCGACGTGCAGGCCGAGCTCGCGCCGTATGACGCGGCGTTAGCGGCGAATGCAAAGGATCAAGCGGCGCTGGTAACCGAAGCCACCATCTTTGAGAATCACAAGCTGATCGCGAACGCGCTCGACGCGTATTATAAGCTGCGCCAGCAGTGGCCGGACGCCGTGTGGGTGAAGAGCAAGATCTTCGATCTGGAGCAGGCGCTGGCGGATCAGGCGACGGCGACGGCCGCGGCACAGACCGGCGGGCAGACCTATGCGCTTCTGGTTGGCATCTCCAAGTACGCTAAGCCGGAGCTGTCGCTACAGTACGCCGACGCGGATGCGAGCGTGTTCTCAAAACTGCTGGAGAGTCCGCTGGGCGGGAGCGTGCCGAGTGGCAATGTTCTGCTGCTGACCGACGAAAAAGCCACCACGGCCGCCGTGCGAAATGGTTTCCAGGATTTTCTGAAGCGGCGCGCGGGCAAGAACGATACGGTGGTCATTCTGATCGCGGGGCACGGCACCGTCGACAGCAAGGACGCGTTCATTCTCACTTACGATTCCGATCCGCAAGATCTGAAGAGCACGGCTTTGGCGATGGACGAACTGCAGTCGCTTTTCGAAGAGCAATTGAGTAAAGTGGGCCGCGTACTGCTGTTCGTCGATGTGTGCAAAGCGGGAACCATTGGCACCATTCACAACACCACCGTTGCGTCCAACGTGCAGCAGCTCGGTGATGTCCAAGGCGATCTTTTCGGATTGCTGGCCAGCCGCCCGCGCGAGGTTTCACTCGAAGGTCCCGAGTTCGGCGGCGGTCACGGCGTTTTCAGCTACTACGTCATCAAGGGCCTCGAAGGCGCGGCAGACGCGAACCATGACGGCGTGGTGGATGCGGATGAGCTGATCAAGTATGTAAGCGATCAAGTTCCG
Organism: Bryobacteraceae bacterium; assembly: GCA_052148835.1. Classification (GTDB taxonomy): domain Bacteria; phylum Acidobacteriota; class Terriglobia; order Bryobacterales; family Bryobacteraceae; genus Palsa-89. Next base: position 5,087 of record JBKQHJ010000197.1, on the reverse strand, counting down.
ATGGCGACCGCCAACAAGCAGCATCCGCGCGAATTCGGCACCTATGACAACATGATGCGGCTTTCCGATACGCGCAAGCCCGGCATCGACGTTGCAGGCAATGCCGCGCACTGGCGCGTGATCCTGGATTCACGCAACGGCGGTCCGCTTTATTTGGCCGGCGCGCCGCAGGGCCAGATTCCGGCGAGCTCGCAACAATTTGAGGATGCTAACATCCGTTTTACGGCGGCGCTCAGTGCGGGCCGGATTCTGCCTGCCGATCCGAACAACGCGTTCACGGCTCTGAGCGACTTGAAGGCGGCGGCTACGCCCGAACAATATCAAGAGCAGCGGAATCAGCTTCGCGTCGCTTTGGAAAACAAGGCTCAGGAAGTGCTGCTGCGCTATCTGGCCGGGGACGAGACACCGCAATCGCGCGACGAATTCCAGACTGGCGCGCGTTACATGGAAGCCGCGCGCAAGTTGACCGAGGAGTCGCTGTTTCTGGAAGGCCGACAGGATTTCTTCCAAGGCCGCGCGCTGTTGTTCGACAAGAAATTTCCGCAAGCGGCTAGCCTGCTCGAAGAATCCGTGCGCATCGATCCGGGCGGCGCTTATGGATTCAACGCGCTTGGCATCGCATATCTGGAGCAAGCGCAATACGACAAGGCGATTCCGGCTTTTCACGATGCGGTCCGGCGCGCGCAGCACTGGTCCTATCCGCTGCACAACGAGGCGCTGGCCTACGTCGAAACTGGCGATTATCGATCTGCCATCCGGGCGTATCAAGAAGCGATCCGGCTGACGCCGCAGTACAGCTATCTTCCGTATAACCTGGGCCTGGTTTATCAGCGCTTGAATCGCCGCAAAGACGCGGAGGCGGCATATACAAAAGCGGAGATGCTCGCGCCGAATTCAGCCGAACCCTACAACGCGCTCGGCACGTTGAAAGCGTCGGAAGGCAAGCGATCCGACGCCGAGCAGCTTTACCGTCAAGCTTTGCAGAAGGATCCCGGTTTGTTACCAGCGCGTCACAATCTGGCGCTGCTGTTGGCGGACCAGAAGGGGCGAGGGAAGGAAGCAATCGATCTGTGGCGGGAGAACTTGCGGCAAGCGCCGGACTACTTGCCGTCGCGTCTCAGCCTGGCGGGCGAACTGGCGACGCAAGGCGACAATGCACAGGCCGCTGAAGAATACCGCAAGGTTCTGGAATCCAAGCCGGATTACGTGGCGGCTCGCATCGCGTTGGCCGATGCGCTAGCCAAAACGAACGACCGCGACGGCGCGCTCGGGCAGTTACGCGAAGTGACGAAGCAGAATCCAAGGGATCCGGCGCTATTGGAGCGCATCGGCGATCTGGAGGCTGCCGGGCAGCATTCAGCCGAGGCTCGAACGGCGTATCAGGCTGCGCTCGATTTTAAGCCCGAGCGCGCGGTACGCAAGCGCATCGAGGGCAAAGTGAAAAACCTGGCGGCAAAGTAAGGGTAGGAAATTAAAAGAGGCGCTCGCCTTCCAACGAACGCCCCATTCCCGGTCACATGTTCCTCACTGCTGAGGGTGCGGCCTCAATTGGTAAGACGTGCGCGGCGGGGAACTGTTGCAACAATAATGCCAACTAACGTTTTGGGCCAGCGGATGCACTCTGCGCTTTCGGCGCCGGTTTGTTCTCGCCGTTGCGACTTTCGCCATTACGCGAGATGTCGATACCGCCTTTGAAATAGGCTCCATCTTCGATCACAATGCCCGCGGTTTTGATATCGCCGACAATGGAGGCTCCCGTGCGCAATGAAACGCGGCTCTCCGATTCGACATTGCCCTTGATGGTGCCAAAGACGATGATTTCCTGGGCCTTGATGTTGGCGTTTACTTTGCCATTCGGCCCGATGGTCAAGCGGTTACGTAGGTTTAGCTTGCCATCCAAATCGCCGTCCAGATAAAGTTCTTCGTCGCTCGAGACTTCACCGATAATCTTCATCGATTTGCCAAACACGGTCGAAGTCGAGGCAGGCGCGGGCGCCTGATAAGGCTGATGAGCGGCCGGGGCAGCGGGTGCGGACTGCGCAGGTTGCACGGGTTGAGCCGGCGGGTTCTGAATCATTTGTCCGTCGTTTTGTTTTCCCCACATAGAACTTGAAGCTCCAGTGTACTGCCCTGCGCGCGAAGCCACAAGCTTTTTTATCTGTTAACGGTGATAGCGCTTGAAGATTGTTTGCGTTGGAAGAACCTGGGCTTGTCGAACGCCGCGTCCACTGCTACGTCGAAGAAGCCGATCATCATTTCTTCCCAGCTCTGTTCGCCGTAACGAACTTCCGCCGTGGGATCGGGATTACGGGGGTTGTTGAGAGAATTGTCGAAATAACCCACCCAGGTGAGATGCGTGCCCGCTTTGATGAAGCGCGGCTCAGCGAGCCGGTAATTGAGCTGCCATTGAAAATCGTAGTGGTTCACTTTGAGCAGCGTCTCGACGTGCCCGCCGGGCTCGGTGATCAGATACTCGAACGCTTTGCCGCGCAGATGCATGTGAGGGAACATGCTGATGAGCAACGCATCGTTGGGCAATGTGCCGGAGACCTGCACGCGATAGTCGGAATCGCCGGGCGGGATCACAAAACGATCGTTACTCATTTGTAAGGACAGAATGGCTTGCTGGGGTGGTTCCTTGGCAAACACGATGCCGACGCGAGTGCGGTCTTCGCTGGCGGCGCCGTTCGCGGTGTAGTGCATCTGCAGCACCAGGTCCGAACCCGCTTTGATTCGTTTGGCCCTGCCGGGCGGCCATTGATCGTAGGAATTGCCGGGCGTGTACACCATCAACAGATCGCTGGTAGTGAACGCCGTCGCGAGCGGTACGGAGAAAGCAGTCCCGCGCGGTTCCCCCTCCAACCATTTCGATCCTGGCTCCCGGATGTAAACCACCGCGTGGTGTACTGTGGAGCGGTTGCTCGGGCGCACCTCTACTTTTTGAACCCAGCGGTCCTCGGTGAAGTGCGTGGGCAGAATCAGGTATTGATAGTCCACCGCGCCCTTGGCTGGAATCGCGAAAGGCGCAGGCATTTCGAAGACTGCATCGAGCGTTCCAATATTCCAACCCTGCGGCCACTGGCGCGGCGGAGGTGCATCTTTCGGATCGCCCGCGGGAGCGCCCGAGTTCACCCAAGCGGCGAGTGTATCGATCTCCGCTTGCGAGAGCGACCGGTCGTTGCTGAAGTGGCCGAAATTAGGGTCAGCAAACCAAGGCGGCATTTTGCGCGCGATCACTTGTTCGCGAATGGCCTTGGCCCAGGGGCGCGTATCGGCAAAGGTGAGAAACGGCATGGGCGCGATTTCTCCCCGACGATGGCACTCCTGGCAATGAGTTTGGAGGATGGGAAGCGCGTCGTTGTAGAACGTTGGCGCGGCGCGTGCCGTGGAGAGTGCGATCGCGAAACTAGCGAGCCAGCGAAGCAACGTATTTATCGCGGCATTCCTGCGAGCAGAAATGGAAGGTTTGCCCTCCCACCTTCTCCTTGATGGCAGTGGCCGCGGCGATATAGGTTCCACAGACCGGATCTTTCTTCAGCTCGCCAGTGAGGGGGACTTGGCCGGAGGGGCGCTGGCCGGCCGCCGGGCTAGTGGAATCGGGCTTCATCGCTTGCGCAAACCCCTTCAGGACGATCCCGACGATGCTTTTCAACACGGTGAGCACGACCACTGTGAGAAGAAGCTCGAAGATAATACGAAACATGACTTAGACGAGGGCGCGCGCCCTCACCTTTATTCTACCGAAGGCGGCGGCTATTCTTCTTTGTTCAAGGCCTTGCGGGCCGCGTCGATGCGAGCTTGCGCGTGGCGGGCCGCGATGAGCGCCGATGCGATGTCGATACCCAGCGCCGGATTGATCATGGCATCCTGCGCGTGCTTCAAATCCTGCTCGGCCTTCGTCACGTCGATCTCGTGGCCTTGTTCGGCCACATCGGTGAGCACCCGGACGACGTTATTGTTAATCTCCAAGAACCCGCCGCAGATGGCGAGGCTGAAGCGATGGTCTTCGGGCGTAGTGAAGGTGAGGGCGCCGATGCCGAGCTCAGAAAGCAGCGCCGCGTGATCCGGAAGGACGCCGATATAGCCGTCCTTGGCGGGGATCTGCGAGCGCACGGCCTGCTCCCGCGCCAGCAGCCGCTCGGGCGTTGCAATTTCGATCTCGAACGTATCGGCCATCGATTATTAGGAGCCCTGCTTGGCCAGCTCTTCTGCCCGCTTCTTCACGTCTTCAATGTCGCCCTGCATATAGAAGGCCTGCTCCGGCAAGTCGTCATGCTTGCCTTCCACGACTTCCTTAAAGCTGCGAACCGTGTCGGCCAATGGCACGTACTTGGGTTTCAGTCCGGTGAACTGCTCGGCCACGTGAAAAGGCTGCGAAAGGAATTTCTGGATCTTGCGGGCGCGCGCCACGGTCTGCTTGTCGTCATCGGACAGTTCGTCGATGCCCAAAATCGCGATGATGTCCTGCAGGTCCTTATAGCGCTGGAGAATCTGCTTCACCTGTTGTGCAACATTGTAGTGTTCTTCGCCGATAATGCGCGGATCGAGAATGCGCGAGCTCGATGCCAGCGGATCGACCGCGGGGTAGATGCCCTGCTCCACCAGGCTGCGCGTCAGGTTGGTAGTGGCGTCCAGGTGCGCGAAGGTGGTGGCCGGCGCGGGATCGGTATAGTCGTCAGCGGGCACGTAGATGGCCTGCACGGACGTGATGGAGCCCTTCTTGGTCGACGTGATGCGCTCCTGCAATTCGCCCATTTCAGTGGCCAGGTTGGGCTGATAACCGACGGCCGACGGCATGCGTCCCAGCAGCGCCGATACTTCGGAACCGGCCTGCGTGAAGCGGAAAATGTTGTCGATGAACAGCAGCGTATCGGCGCCGGTATCATCGCGGAAATACTCGGCCATCGTCAGGGCCGACAGCGCCACGCGAAGCCGCGCGCCGGGCGGCTCATTCATCTGGCCGAAGACCATGACCGTCTGATCGATGACGTATTTGGCGGTGTCGCCGATCTTGGTTTCCTTCATTTCGATCCAGAGATCGGTCCCCTCGCGGGTTCGCTCGCCGACGCCGGCGAAGACCGAATATC
>JBKQHJ010000196.1:0-34340 GCA_052148835.1 Bryobacteraceae bacterium | reverse complement strand
TTTCACCATGCGGCGCACGGCGAGAAATTCGAGGATGCGCTCCTTGATTTTCTCGAGGCCGTAATGATCCGATTCGAGAACTTCCTCGGCGAATTTGAGCTCGCGGATCTCCTTCGATTTCTTCTTCCACGGCACGGCGAGGAGCCAGTCGAGATAATTGCGCGACACGGTGGATTCGGCCGACATGGGCGGCATGTTTTCGAGGCGCTTGAGCTCGGCCAGAGCCTTTTCCAGCGCGTCCTTGGTCATGCCCGCGGTCTCGATGCGCTTCTTCAGCTCATCGATCTCGCTCTTTTCGCCGCGGCCCAATTCCTTCTGAATGGCCTTGATCTTTTCGTTAAGGTAATACTCTTTCTGCGCCTTCTCCATCTGCCGCTTGACGCGGCCCTGGATGGTGCGGTCGACATTGAGCTTTTCGATCTCGATGTCGAGCATTTCCGCCACGCGCGTCAGCCGATCCACCGGATCGAAGATCTCAAGCAGCTCCTGCTTCTCTTCGATGGTCAACTGAAGGTTAGCGCCCACCGTGTCGGCCAGCTTGCCCGGCTCGTCCACGCGAATAGCCGCGATCATCGTCTCGTAGTTCAGGTTCTGGCTCAGCTTGACATACTGTTCGAACAGGCCCGTGACCCGCCCGACCAGCGCTTCGAGCTGCGGTCCCGCGTCCACTTTGAAGCTGAACGTCTTCACTACCGCCCGGAAGTAGCCTTCGTCCTCGCTCACCGAGATGATCTTGCCGCGCTCGATGCCTTCCACCAGTACCTTGATGTTGCCGTCCGGCAGCTTCAGGCTCTGCACGATGTTGGCCACGGTGCCCACGCTATAGATCTCATCGGGCCGGGGCTCGTCGACGGAGGCGTCGTGCTGGGTGGCCAGAAAAATCTTCTTGTCCGACGCCAATGCCTCTTCCAACGCCCGGACGCTCGAATCGCGCCCCACCACGAACGGCGTCATCAGATAGGGAAACATGACGATGTCCCGGATGGGCATCATCGGCAGCCGTCGTGTATCGGATTTATCTTTCGAAGTAAGCATGGGAAGTAAGCATGAAAAATTAGCGTCGGGCGAGTTGTGAGGGTGGCTTGGTTCCGCTCCTTGCGAACCAAAAACCTAAAACTTCAGCGGCGAACGGGGACTAGCCAGCCTTCTCCAACAAGGCCATATTGATCTTCTGCGTCATGACCATCTCTTTGGTCACCAGGAACTCGCGGACCTTTTTGTAGGACGGAAGATAATACATGAGGTCCAACATCAAATCCTCAAGGATCATCCTCAGGCCGCGCGCGCCAACTTTTCGCTCCATTGCAAGGGCAGCGATGGCCTCTAGCGCGTCGTCGCTAAACTTCAGTCTAACATTTTCGAATTCAAAAAGCTTCTGGTACTGGCGGACGATGGCGTTCTTGGGCTTGGTCAGGATCTGGACCAAAGCCTCCTTGCTCAAATCTTCCAAAACCGCGACCACGGGCATACGGCCAATGAATTCAGGTATGAAGCCGAATTTGATAAGGTCCACGGGCTGGACGTTTTCAAGCAGATCCACGTCCCGGCGGTTGGAGGCCGTACGTACCGGCGCGCCTTCCGCCCGATGCTCTTCCTGTTGCACGAAGCCCATCGACTTGGTGCCCACGCGCTTGGTAATCACCTTTTCCAGACCGACAAAAGCGCCACCGCAGATGAAGAGAATGTTGGTTGTGTCTACCGGCGTGAACTCTTGGTGCGGATGCTTCCGGCCACCTTGCGGCGGAACGTTAGCTACCGTACCCTCCAGGATCTTGAGCAGCGCTTGCTGCACGCCTTCGCCGGAAACGTCGCGGGTAATGGACGGGTTTTCGTCCTTGCGCCCGATTTTATCGATTTCGTCGATATATATGATGCCCTGCTGGCAGCGCTGCACGTCCCAATCGGAATTCTGCAGCAGCCGTAGAATAATGTTCTCGACGTCCTCGCCTACGTAGCCGGCCTCGGTGAGGGTGGTGGCGTCGACGATGGCGAACGGCACATCCAAGATGCGAGCCAGGGTCTGAGCCAGCAGCGTCTTTCCGGTGCCGGTGGGTCCGATCAGCAGAATATTGGATTTCGAAAGCTCCACTTCAGCGCCGCGCTGCTTGTTCATCTGAATGCGCTTGTAGTGGTTGTAAACCGCTACCGCCAGCTTCTTTTTCGTGGCATCCTGACCAATCACGTATTGGTCAAGATATTCTTTTAATTCCAATGGCTTGGGAAGCTTATGCGGCGCCCCATAGGGTTGATCGTGGCGATCGTCCTCTAGAATCGAATTGCATACGGCGATGCATTCGTCGCAAATGTAAGCTCGGGGGTAATCGTTGGGGGAGGAGATTAGTTTGCCGACTACGTCCTGACTTTTGTGGCAAAAGGAACAACGCAGTGCGTCATCAGAACCAGCACGTTTCACAGGGAATCTCCCGTCGACTCAGACTGTACACAACCACTGTACAAAACCAGCGTCCTGACCTACTCTCTGAAACACCATTATAACAGAACGATCTCAAGATGCACGCCTTCAAAATGCGTTGGGGCCGGGGAGGGTACTGTGGGATGGATGGCGGAAGGTTGGCGAATGAAACTAACGTGTTGCTAAAGTCTTCGCCCGATCGGCGCATCGTCCTCAATGCGCCTCGGTGCCGGTGTCGTGTTGCGAACGACGGCTTCCGCCGACGAAGTAGCCGGTACGATCCGGCACGAGGCGAAGTTGGCCCCAGTAAAGTATAGAAAGCGCTCGCCCGGTTGGGGATTCAACCACAGTGGGTTCGGGATCTGCACTCGAGGGTCAGTTGGCGACGGGATGGTTTGTCGGAATCGAAAGTTGGTCCACGGGCCGTGGGGTTCTCCGCGGATCGACTCTACAAGGCGAAAATCGACAACCAAGAATTCATCGGGCACGCCCTCGTTATTGAACGTCTCCGAGCGGGACTTCACAACTTCCAGAAGGGCAACATTCAAATCGAGCAGTGTCCGCACCCGTCCCGCCAACATCTGGTCAGGACAAGGATTGTCAGAGCGAAGACGAGCGGCCGTCGCTTCCTCGATCGCGGCTCTGTCTTTCCAAAGGAGCGGCACCACTTGTCGAACGGAGTCGCATCCACGAAAACCCCAGAAGCAGCTCAGGTCCAACTGATATGCATGGGAAACCAGATCGCGCGGCGCGTCCGGCGTGTAAGCGACGCCGATTGAGCTGTCGCGTCCGGGAAGCCATGAGAACTGTCCGGAGACAATGCCGAAACGAAAGTACGGATTCTCATCCTCTGCGCTGCGAACCGGTATCGGTCTTCGGCGATCCGCCCAAAACGCATGCGTACTGCGTGCAACCACGAAATTGCTGGCGGGCCACCCGAAGAAAACGTCCGGTTCGAGCTCGTAGTAGGTGCTCGACACAGTGCCGTTCAGGACTTCCACGGATGCCCCGAATGATAGATATCGCCAGCCTAGCAGGTAGGCGCCGTTGGCGAGGAATCCAAGTTGGTTCGACTTCTTCTCAGTGAGTCCGCCGAAATCTCGCCCTAAATTCAATAGGAATTCCGGTACCCACCGCGTCCAGCCGTAGTAGTACCTGTCCGTGGTGCTCATGATTTGCACGCGATAAACCCGATAGGCGGATGTACCTGGGCCAGCGCCCAGGACGAGGTAGGGGACGGTCTTTAGCAGCTCCACTTCGCTGGTTTTGTCGATTTGCACCCGTCCCAAGGCGGCGAACACCGCGTGGATCTTGCGCGTGAGGAGATACGTGCGAACGCGGAGACCAATAGACAGCAAAACGACTATTAGAACAAACCCAAGGAAAATACGGCGCGCCACAATAAACCATCGGCGGAGACCCATATTCCGGTTAGACACCGGAAAATCTTGCAAGATCAAACAAAAAAACCGGTCCCGCGAGCGAGACCGGCCTTTGATTTTCACAATTAGCTAAAACTCAATACCGATAGTGATCCGGCTTATACGGACCCTCCATCGGCACGCCGAGATATTCGGCCTGCTTCTTGGTTAGCGTGGTCAGCTTCACCCCGATTTTCTCCAGATGCAGCCGTGCCACTTCCTCGTCCAGCTTCTTCGGCAGCGTATAGACACCCACCTTATAGGTGTCCTTGTTCCTCCACAGGTCGAGCTGTGCCAGCGTCTGGTTTGAAAAGCTATTGCTCATCACGAAGCTCGGATGGCCGGTCGCGCATCCCAGATTCACCAGCCGTCCTTCGGCCAGCATAAAGATCGCGTGCCCATCCGGGAACGTGTACATGTCCACCTGCGGCTTGATGTTGGTCCGCTTCACGCCCTTAGCCGTGTTCAGGGCATCGATTTGGATCTCGTTATCGAAGTGCCCGATGTTGCACACAATGGCCTGGTCCTTCATGTGCGCCATGTGATCCAGCGTGATGATGTCCAGGTTGCCCGTGGTGGTGACATAGATGTCGCCACGGCCGAGGGTGTCTTCCACCGTCGTAACTTCGTAGCCCTCCATCGCCGCCTGCAGCGCATTGATGGGATCGATCTCGGTGACAACCACGCGGGCGCCCATGCCGCGCAAGGAATGCGCCGAGCCCTTGCCCACGTCGCCATAACCGCAGATCACGGCAATTTTGCCGGCTACCATCACGTCAGTCGCGCGCTTGATACCATCGGCCAGCGACTCGCGGCAGCCATACAAATTGTCGAACTTCGATTTGGTCACCGAATCGTTCACGTTGATGGCCGGCACCAGCAGTTTGCCCTGTTCCTGCATCTTGTACAGCCGATGCACGCCCGTCGTTGTCTCTTCGGAAACCCCGCGCCAATCCTTCACGATGTTGTGCCAGTGCTTGGGATTTTCCTTGTAGACTTTCTTCAGCAGGTTCTTGATCACCGTCTCTTCGTGGCTGCCCGACGGCGAATCCACCCACTTGTCGCCATTCTCCAGTTCGTAACCCTTGTGCAGCAGCAGCGTGACGTCGCCGCCGTCGTCGACAACCAGCTCGGGACCTTTGCCGTCCGGATGGCTGATCGCTTTGAAAGTGCAATCCCAGTACTCTTCCAGCGACTCGCCCTTCCAAGCGAACACCGGTATTCCCGCTGCGGCGATGGCGGCCGCGGCGTGATCCTGCGTCGAGAAAATGTTGCAGCTCGCCCAGCGCACGCTCGCGCCCAGGTCGACCAGGGTCTCAATGAGCACCGCGGTCTGGATGGTCATGTGCAGCGATCCGGTGACGCGCACGCCCTTCAGCGGCTTGCTGGGCGCGTATTTCTTGCGGATGGACATCAGGCCGGGCATCTCAAACTCGGCGATGGAAATTTCTTTGCGGCCCCAGTCGGCCAGGCTCATGTCCGCCACTTTGTACTCGGTGGCGACGTTCGGAATGGTTGCTGTGCTCATTCGTTCTCCCTGCTAAGATTTTATATCTATGAATCTAGATATGTTGATATAATACGCCTAGAAGCGCCATGGCGTCAATCCTCAAAAACCTGCGCCTTCTGGCCGACCCCAGCCGCCTCCGTATCTTGTTGTTAGTAGAGCGCGAGGAGCTTTCCGTGGCCGAATTGCAGGAGATCCTCAGTATGGGCCAAAGCCGCATATCGACGCATTTGGCTCAACTCAAGAATGCTGGACTGGTGGAGGATCGGCGCAACGGCAAGAGCATCTTGTACCGGCTGAAGCAGAGTGCGCAATCCAACGGATTGTCTGAGCTGCTCGGCGTGCTGCGCCAGGCGGCGGCTGAAATTCCGGAAGCGGGCGAGGACTCGGAAGCCTTGCGCCTGGCACTGCGCCGTCGACAAGATAAGATGCGAGCGTATTTCGACGAGCTCGCGGGGAAGTTCGGGCGCAACTACGTTCCGGGCCGCTCCTGGCAAGGGCTCGCCGAGACGCTGCTCACGCTGATGCCGCCGATGGTGATCGCCGACCTGGGCGCGGGCGAAGGCACGTTCTCGCAACTGCTGGCTCGGCGTTCCAAAAAAGTGATCGCCATCGACAATTCGGAAAAGATGGTGGAGTACGGCCGCGAGCTGGCGCTCAAACATGGCGTCAAGAATCTCGAATATCGCAAAGGCGATTTGGAAGAAGTTCCGATCAAGGATGCCACTGTAGACCTTGCGTTCTTCAGCCAGGCGCTGCATCACGCGCAGCATCCCGAGCGCGCCGTGGCCGAGGCGTGGCGCATCTTGAAGCCCAGCGGCCGCATCGTGGTGCTGGACCTGCTGCGTCACAACTACGAAGAAGCGCGCGAGCTCTATGCCGACCTGTGGCTGGGCTTCACCGAAGTGGAGGTCACGCGCTTGCTGCGCCAAGCCGGGTTCCAGAACATCGAGACGTCGGTGGTGCACACCGAGGAAGCCGCGCCGCACTTTCAGACCCTGCTAGCGGTCGGGGACAAATGATCCTTGTTTCAGGAGGCGTGGTCCGCGGGCGCTGCTCCAGATCACAGTCCCGGTGTTATCGAACATCCGCAACACTCCCTGGCCGGACGAATCGACGGTCCACTCACCCCGCTTGCGCCCCTTGGCATCCACCAGCACGAATTCCTTGCTGCGAATAGTTTCCGGACCCGGGCCTTGGGCGTAGGAACCTCCAATCAGGCCCAGCACCACCGCGAAAACAAAGGTTAAAATACGCATCGAACGCTCCTCAAAGGACACATGCCGTCTCTCTCAAATTCCTTGCAAGAAATCGCGCGCGACCTCAAGGGCGCACTGAGGGAGCTTCGGCACAAGCCCGCCTTTTCCGCCATCGTCATCCTGACGCTCGCCCTCGGTCTCGGAGCCACCACCGCCGTGTTCTCGGAATTGTTTGCGACGGTGCTGAAGCCGCTGCCTTATCCCAATCCGGAACAGCTGGTCGCCGTGCACAACAACTTTCCGCGGATCCATCTCGCTCGCATGCCCACCTCGGTTTTCGACTATCTGGATCTCCGCGAGCGGCACGACCTGTTCAGCGACGTCGGCTTGCACTATTTCCTGGATCTAAGCCACACCGGCACGGACCGCCCGCAAAAAGTGAACGCCGTGGCGATGACCACCAGCATGTTTCGCACCCTGGGAGTGAAGCCGCTGATCGGACGCGTGTTCACGCCGGACGAAGAACGCTTCCAAGGGCCGCGCGCCGTGATTTTGAGCGAGGCTTACTGGCGGGATGTCTTCGGCGGCACGCACGACATTCTGCGGCGCACCATCCAACTCGATTCCGAAGAATATCGCATCGTCGGCGTGATGCCGCGGTCGTTTGAATTCCCGAACCCTGTGACGCAAATGTGGACGCCGGTGACGTTCCGCCCAACCGAACTGGCGAGCCAAAACCAGCCGTCCTACTATTTGCACATGATCGCGCGGCTGAAACCGGGCATCAGCTTCGAACAGGCTTCCGGGCAAATCGGCGAGCTGAGCCGCCAGATGGCGCAACGGCACGATGGATCGCGGCGCGATCAACCCGGCTGGCAATTCTTTCTACTGCCGATGGCTCGTGACGACGATGGATCGGTACGCCGCTGGATCGCGATATTGTTCGCAGCCGTCATTGGCCTGCTCCTGGTGGTGTGTTCCAACGTTGCGGGACTATTGCTGGTGCGCGCCACCGAGCGGCAGTTCGATTTCTCGCTGCGCATGGCGTTGGGCGCCGGACGTTTTCGAATCGCACGGCAGGCGCTTACAGAAGTGCTGGTGCTCGCGATGGCTGGAGGCGCGGCAGGCCTCGCGATCTCGAAAGCTGCCGTCCACGCGCTATCGTTATACGGTCCACCCGGCAGAGCAGCGGAGTTTGAATCTCCCGTGTTTTGGTTCGGCGCCGCGTTAACACTGGCCACCGGCATGGCATGCGGCTTATATCCCGCCTGGAACGCGACCCGCGGCAGGCCACTGGAAGCCCTCAAACGAGGCGGGCTCCAGGGGACAGCGAGCGCCGGCAAGCGGCGCTGGCAACAATCGCTGATCGTCGCGCAGGTGGGTCTGGCCACAATGCTGCTGTTATCGGGCAGCCTGCTGCTCAGAAGTTTCCTCCGTTTGCTCGAAACGCCGCTGGGATTCAACCCGCGCGACGTCCTGACCATGCAGATCGATTTGCCGCGGCTCCGCTATCCCACGCCCGAATCAAGAGTCCGTTTCTTTGAACAGGTGGTCGAGCGGACCAGGCGCATCCCAGGCGTCCAGTCGGTGGCCGGATGTTCGCTGCTGCCGTTTGGCTACGGTGAAAACGTCACGCCGTTTGAAATCGCCGGCCGTCCGAAACCGCGCGTGAACTGGTACGCCAACGTGAACAATGTTTCTCCCGACTATTTGAAGACGATGGAAATTCCCCTTTTTCTTGGGCGCTTCTTCACTCCCGAAGATCTTGCGAGTCCGCAGCCCATCGCGGTCATCGACGACGCATTGGCCCGGCGATTTTTCGCGGATGAAGATCCCCTTGGCCAGTCCATCAGGACTCCCTGGGTGACGGCCCGCATCGTCGGTGTGGTGGGTAGCGTAAAGACCACGGCGATCGATATCGAAGCTCCGCCCACAATCTATTTTGGGGGCGATGCCACGACATTCGTGATTCGCCATCAAATCCCAGACGGCGCGTTGGCAAGCGACTTTCAGAGCATCGTCGCAGAGATCGACAAAGACCAGCCGGTCTACGATATCCAGCCCCTGGAAACCTGGGTGAACCACTCGCTAAAGACTCGCCGCTTTGTGGTTTTCCTGGTGGCATCGTTCGGCGTCACCGGCACACTGCTTTCCGCCCTCGGACTCTATGGCGTCCTTTCCTATTGGATCGCCGTGCGTCGTCGCGAGCTTGGGATCCGAATGGCGTTGGGCGCTACCGGAGTGGCAATCGCGAAGTTGGTTTGCTCCGGCGGCTTGCGCCTTGTGATCACTGGAGCGCTGCTCGGATGCGTGGGCGCCGTCGCGGCTCATCGCTATATAGCCAGCCAACTCTATGGCGTGCGATTTGACGATCCAATCACGTGGCTCGCGGCCGCAATCGGTGCCCTGTTAATCGGCGTTCTGGCGTGCATCCTGCCCGCCTGGCGCGCGGCGCGAACCAACGTGATCGAATCGTTGCGGATCGGATGACCATGATATTTTGGATACGCCTATGCCTCAAGCAGCTACCACCGAATTTTGGAAAGAACTCAAGCCCATCCAAAAGGTTTTCCAAGTGGATGCGCTCCCGGAAGTCTACACGCACGACGCTCCCAACGGCGACGAGCGTCTGTTCGTACCGTTCACCGAAACCGTTTCTTCGAAGCCGCTCTGGATTTCGCCCGGCCAGAACAAATGGTGCGACATCCTGATGGCCAAGAGCGCGGGGCTGGTGAATCGCCATTATCATCCGCACGAAGTGTTCGCCCTTACGATCTCCGGCAAGTGGGGCTACCTGGAGCACGATTGGACCGCCACCGCGGGCGACTTCATCTACGAAACCCCGGGCGAAGCGCACACGCTGGTGGCGTACGAGCACAAAGATCCGATGAAGGTGTTCTTCGTGGTGCAAGGCCCGCTGATTTGGCTGGATGAAAATGGCGCATCGAACGGGCACTTCGACGTGCACGATTACATCGCGCTGTGCCGTGCGCATTACGAGAAAGTCGGCCTGGGCGCGGACTACGTCAAGACGCTATTCCGCTAGCGAGCGCTAAGCAGCGCGGGCCAATCCACGATCACCGACAATGCGGCCGCTTGCTGGGGCGGCGCTTGCACCAGGAACCGTTCGCCGTCGGCTGTGACGTCGTAGGGTATGAAATTGATGGTCGGCGTGGGCAGCGGGAACAGTTCGCGCGGCGCCGACGGCTCTACTATATCTTTGCCGATCTTGAGGTCCACCGCCATCAGTTTGTCGTTCGGCGATACGTAAAATAGCTCCCGGCTGTTCGGGCCCCACCGTGCGAATCTGCCGCCGCCCGCCGATACCTGAAATTTGCCGCGCGCCTCCGGAAATGATTGCACGTAGACTTCATTCTGCCCGGATTCGTCCGATGTGTACGCCACCCAATGCGGATTTGTTTCGGGCGAAAATTCGCCGTCCTGTTCGTTGAATTGCGTTTTCAAATAGGGGCGCGGCGGGCCTGTGGGACTCCCTTCCGAAGTCACCGGAAGCACCCAAACGTCGGATCTGGTTCCGGGAGCAAATTGATTAAACAGAATCAGCCGCCCGTTGCCCGACCAATCGGTGGGCGATTGCAGAGTGGCCGGTTCGGTGACGCGCTGCTCCTCGCCCGCGCCGCTTGAATCCTTACGAAAAATCGAATTGCGGCCGCGGTACACGATGGTGCGGCCGTCGGGCGACCACGCTGGATCCGAATGCGCCGTCCCAGTAAACGTGAAGCGGCTGGCGACGTTGCGCTGCACGTCGAGCAGCCAGAGATCGGCGCGCGTGGGACTTCCAACAGCGGCCGCGACACGGCGTCCATCTGGCGAGATACGGAAGATTACATAATCGTTCGGTTCGCCCAGCGTCCCCTGCGGCTTGCCTGTCGCGTCGAGCCAAGTGAGTTGATTCGAGCCACTCGCCGAATACAGCAGCAAGCCATTGGTGGAAGCAGCGACATTCATTCGACCCGTGATAGCGGACTTGCCAACCGGGTCGGCCACCGGCACTGGTTCTCGCGAGAGTTTCAGTGTCTTGGGATCGAACGGCTGGGCCATCAGTGTCGTGCCGCGCGTCCAGAGCAAGTAGCCCGAAGCGTAGATGGCGCTGGTGTCGGTTGTCACCAGCCGAACGCGATGGTTCGGATTCGCGAGCGATGCCGCGTAGACGCCGCTCGAATCCGGCTTGGCGCTTTGCGCCAGGTACAAGAAATTACCGCCGGGCAAAACCTGCGGCCAGTAATGCGCGGCATCGCCATTCGCAGCGTCGAGCTTGGTGAACGGCGTCGGAGTACCGCCGGTTGCGGGGACTTGCCAGATGGCGGTCGCGAGATCGGCAAACAGGATGCGTCCATCGCTGGTCCACGTTCCGCCCCGGCCAGTGAGCACGTTGCAGATGGTGGTCGGCGACGGCGACGCCAAGTCCATTCGCCGCAGCTTGCCTTCCGCGAAAAACGCAATGGATTTGCTATCCGGCGACCAGAAGGGCGAGTACGCGCCCTCGGTTCCGAGCAGCGGCCGCACCACGGTACCGTCGAGCGTTCGCGACCACAAGAAGCTGCGCTCCCCGAGCGTCGCGACAAACGCCGCGGTTTGCCCGTCTGGCGATAGCGCGATGCCGCCCGAGCCGGCGCCGATGGTGAATCGTCCGTTAGCGGGCGCCGCAAGGTCGAAGCGGAATGCGCGTTCTTCTACTTTCGGCAAGCGAAAATGCGAGACCGCCCAACCCCCCAGTGCACCGATCACAACAGCAGCGGCGATGGCGACCCACCACCCGCTGTGCGATCGTGAAGACACTGCAGCGGGCTGTTCAAACGCCCATGCCAGCGCGCGCTTCAGCTCCAGCGCGGTCTGAAAACGCTGCGCCGGATCCTTTCTTAAGCATGCTTGGACCACTCGCTCGAGCGCGGGCGGAACCGGCAGCGGCGCTGGATCTTTGTCGAGAATGGCCGCGATCACTGTGGCGGCATTCGGCCCCTCGAACGCCCGGCGGCCCGCCAAAATTTCGTACAACACGCATCCGAACGAGAATAAATCGCTGCGCGCGTCGGCCTCTTTACCCTGCAACTGCTCAGGCGACATGTATTGCAGCGTGCCGACGATGGCCCCTTCGCCGGTGATGGCCTGGGTCAGAGTGGCGTCGGTTTCTTTGAGTGGACCGCCGTGCTTGGCCAGTCCGAAATCCAGCAGCTTGATGCCGGCGCGCGAGACCAGGATGTTGGCGGGCTTCAGATCGCGATGAATAATCCCCTGCTTGTGCGCCGCATCCAACGCATCCAGAATCTGGTTGGAATATGCGGCGGCCTGATCGAGAGGCAGCGGCCCCTGGATGGGCGCTCCGTCGACGTACTCCATCACCAGATAGTTGGGCCCGATGTCGTAAATCTGGCAAATATGCGGATGATTGAGCGCCGCCACCGCGCGCGCCTCGCGCTCAAAACGCTCGCTAAATTCCTGGGTGGAAATTTTCAGCGCGACGATGCGATCGAGACGTGTGTCCCTCGCCTTCCAGACTTCTCCCGTGGCCCCCGCGCCAAGCTCAGAAATGATTTCGTAGGCGCCTAGCCTGTCGCCCGCGGAAAGCGGCATGTCATAAAGAGTCTACTCCAGCCGCTGGCCAATCTCAGTTACTGGGGCTTGAACCAACTGAGGGCGATACGCGCTTGCTCCGAACCCGGACCGGCGCGATTCACTAAATCCAGCAGCAAATCGTGCGCGCGCGCGTCCTGCACTTGCCCCAGAGTGGAGACATATTGATTCACATTCTCAGGATCCACCCGCATGTCATGATCGATGGCCCGGAGAAAGGCGTCGACAACACGAGCGCGGACCTCAGCGCTCACCAGCGAATCCTTCGCCAGCACAACTCGTGAAACCGCCCGCACCGCGCCCGAAACCAGCACCGGCGAATCCGATTCGAGATACGGTATCGAAAGCTCGGCCAGCTCATTAGCGTGCGCCGCGGAAAACGCCTTCGCGTGGAGGAGAAAATCCACGGTTGCGTCGCTCGGACCTTGCGCGCTCACCCAATCCCAAACTTTCGGAACCACTTGCCCGTCCGGCCAGTAGGTGACGCCGTGCATTGCGTACTCGCGCACCTCGCGGTCGGGATCGTATAGATAAGGACGCAAGACTTTCAGCGTGTCGTTGTCCGGGTTGCCAAGAATACTGGGCAGAAAATCCGACAGCAGATCCGCGGCATCGGTGGGCGCGTGATCGACTTTGTCCTCCAGCCACTGCTGGCGTGCGCTGGCGTCGGCCGGAAGGATTTCGATCTTGATCCAAGGACTGACGAAAGAATGCTGGCCGGGAAAGTTTCGCCGCGTCAGCTGGACCTCGTAGGTTCCAGGCTGATCGAATCGATATTGAAGATGCAGCGGCAATCTATCCTTGAAATGAGGTTCCGTCGTGAACCCGACCGACCCACACGGATTGCCCGAAATCATGATTCCGCCGATGGCTTGCGTGCTAAGATCGGCGATCCTTTTCATTGGCATCCCATCGCGCCGCACTTCCACTTCGTTGCATCCGAAGGAGGCGGGATAAATCATGAACGGATACCGAATCCCCGATTCCTGGCTGTAGGGAGCCTTCACCCTCAACCACACCGGCATTCCAACTCGCGTCGGACCCTCCAGCGAGATCGTAGTGCCTTCCGCGCCCAGCGGCACCACCACCGCTTTGCTGGATAGCCCTCGATAGAGCACCGCCAGAACCGTCGTGCCTTGAACTGGCGTCTCCTCGGGAACCTGGAAATTGATTTGCCGCGCTTGCACCCATAGCAGGCCCGATGGAATTCCGCCCACCAATACCTGCACGTTGCAAAGGGACTTCGGATAAATGCCTTGCGCATCGTGTTCGCCCTGGCAGCCGGCGTTAGGTCCAAGATCGTTCCCGAAGATGGTGAGATTCAACCCCGGCGCGAGCGCAACAGGGTGATCGAAGTAATAGACGTGCTCGGCGTCGAAGGATGGCGCGCCGGGCGTCTGGCTCTGGGCGAGAGCGACGGCCGCGAATACGAGAGACAAAGTGCGGGTCATAAATGAATATGCCTCGAGTCAGTGAGTCATTGCATAGGTGATGTAATTTACCCCGATGCGAATCCCGAGCGCCGAGTATCGCTCCGGATATTCCGGCGCGTCGGCCCACTCCCACGAATCGCCCAGATCGGAATTCATTGTGATGGCTACCATCAGCCGCCCTTTATCGTCGAAAATGCCCTTCCAATGCGCCACGCGGCCGTCGTTCTGATAACCGCGTCCATAGAGGCCCCACGCGCCGGGCACCTGATACCGGTCGTCTAGATCGTAAATGGTGTGGAAGATCGCGTTGGTATTTTCGAGTTCCACCGCCTGCCGGTCCGGAAAAACACGCCGCATGCTGTCCCAAAACACGTCCCATTCCGGCGTACCCCAAAAGTCGTCCGCCATGAAGAACCCGCCGCGCAACAGATAGTCGCGCAGCTTATGCGCCTGGGCGTCGGTGAGCAGCCATTCGCCGGGACGGACCGCATACAGCCAGGGCCAGTTGTAAACGTCGTCGCCATCGTCCAGGTTCACGGGTTGCTCTACCGATCGCGCGTGAATTCGGGTCAGCCGGCGTAGCGCCAGCAGAAAATGCCGATCGGCGCGGGGATAATCCTGCGTCCAGCTCGACATCCCTTCGGCCCAGCGGGGACCGGCGCGGTCGAACATGGCGGTGGGCGCGGGTGGATACATCAAACGCGCGAAGGCGAATTCGGTTTTCTCGTGGGCGCCGTCGGGGATGGCGAAATCCTCGTATTCGATGCCAGGATATTCGCGAAATGGGCGCTGGAAGGCGAACAGCGACCCAATCAGCAGCGACAAGCCGCCGGCAGTGAACAAAGCGATGCGCCGAACAGCCATGGGCGTGCTTTCTTCTGAAGAATAGCACTCCGGCCCGTATACTGAATCATTGACGGCAAAATACGATGTTGTGATCGCCGGCGCCGGCCCGGCGGGTCTATCAGCCGCCCTCACTGCCGCTCGCTCAGGCGCGTCGGTTCTGGTCATCGAACAGAACCCTGAGATTGGATCGCCCACCCGCACCAGCGGCGGTAGCTTCCTGCGCGAGTTAATGGAACTGGGAATTCCCGAATCGCTGTTTCATCCAATTAAACAGGTCCGATTCGTTTCGCCACAGCACTGCGCCGCGTTTCAGTACCATGAGCCGGTAGCGTGCATCATCGACGTGCGCGGTGTCTACCAGCATCTCGCGATGCTTGCCGCTCAGGCGGGCGCGACCATCTGGCTCGCCTCCAAAGCCTTGGAGATTCTGCGCGACGGCGGCCTCGTCACTGGGCTCCGCGTGGAAACCCGGACAAAATCGCATGTCGAAATAAGCGCCAAGGTCGTGATTGACGCTACCGGATATAAAGGACACCTGCTGCGTCAAGCGGGTATCAGCACGCAAATCCAGCGCTTTGGCGTGGGCGCTGAATTCGATATGTTCGCGCCCCGCTGTAACCAGAACGAAGCCATTCTCGCGGTCGGCAGCCAATTCGCGCCCTCCGGATATGGGTGGGTGTTTCCCTGGGGCCAGCAACGCGTTCGCATCGGCGTCGGCGTCATTCATCCCGATGACTCGAGCGACCCCGTCAAGCTCCTGGACTCGTTCGTTGCCGCCGCTGCGAGACTCGGCGTCGATCTGACGGGAGCGCAGCCCATCGAATATCACTTTGGTCTGATCCCATCCGACATGACCGAGACCTTTGTCGGCGATGGAATCCTCGCGGTTGGCGATGCAGCCGGGCACGCGTCCACCTTGGTCGGCGAGGGCATCCGCTGGGCCATCCTGGCCGGCCGCATGGCAGGCACCGTTGCTGCTTCAGCCGCCAAGAGCGGTGATGTATCGGCGTCGTTCTTGTCCCAATTCCAGTCGGAATGGCTTGGGCAATATGGGCGCAATCTGCGAATTGCAAACCTGATCAACCGCACGATCGCAAAGTGGGACGATCAAAAATGGGACCAGTGGACGGAGCTCTTGAGCCTGCTCTCGCCCGACGAATTCGCCACGGCGCTCAAAACCAATTTCTCTGTCGGCTGGGGCGTCGGGGTGGCCTGGGCCCATCCCAAATTGGCGAAGGCAGGGATTCAGAAGTTCTTCAGCCGTTTGGCAGCCAATTGGGGCCTCACCAGCTAGAATAAAAGGGTGAGCGTTTTGCGTTTCCCCGTCTCACTTGTCCTCGCGGCCAGTGTCTGCCCACACCTCGTGTTTGGCCAACTTGCGATCTATCCTCTGCGCGACATCCGCGCCGGCCAGCACGCCATCGGTAAAACCGTATTCCAAGGCAACAAAATCGAAGAGTTCCAGGTGGAGATCCTGGGCGTCCTCGCCAACGTGGGACCCCGGCAGTCCATCATCCTGGCGAAGCTTTCCGGCGGACCCCTGGCCGAGACCGGCGTGATGCAAGGCATGAGCGGAAGCCCGGTCTATATCGATGGCCGCCTGGTGGGCGCCGTCGCGCTCGCGTTCAATTTCTCGAAAGAACCCATCGCGGGCATCCGGCCCATCGAAGAGATGCTCGCGGTAGGCGATCCAGCGCCAAAGCCGCCCGCGGCCGCGCAGCGCGCTCCGCGAAAAGTCGCTTCCAATAGCGATTCCTTCGCCTCGAAACTCATCGACATCGCGACCCCGGTGTCCTTCAGCGGATTCACCGCCGGCACGCTCGATCAATTCACGCCCCAGCTCAAGAAATTGGGCCTGGAGCCGCGCCAGGGCGTCGCCAGCGGCGGGAAGCTCCCTTCCAAGCTCGGTTCACCCGCATCGCTGCGGCCCGGCGACATGATCGCGGTGGAGCTGCTTTCCGGTGACATGACCATCGGCGCCGAAGGCACCGTCACCGCCGTCGACGGCAAGAGCGTCTACGCGTTTGGACACCAGTTTATGTCGGTAGGCAATACCGAACTGCCGTTCGCGCGCGCCGAAGTACTGACGCTGTTGCCCAACCTCAATTCGTCATTCAAAATCTCATCGCCGCTGGAATGGATGGGCGTCATCACCCAGGACCGCAGCACCAGCATCTACGGTGAAATGGGCCGCAAAGCCGACACCATTCCATTCGCCATCACGGTGAAGGATGGCCGGCGCGCGCCGCTCGCCTATCACATGCAGATGATCCAGGATCGCGTGCTCTCGCCCTACATTGTGCAGACCGCCGTGTATTCGGCGATGGATGCCACCGAGCGTACGCTGGGCCTGGCCAGTTATTCGCTGCGCGGCGGCGTGGAATTCGTCAACGGCGCTCCGGCGCTGAAGCTCGATAACACCTACGCGGGCGATTTCAACGTGCCGTTGCAAGCTTCCACTGGCGTCGCCGCGCCGCTTTCGTCTATCCTGGGCGCGGGCTTTGATGCGCTCAAGATCAAGTGCATCAACCTGGAGATCGAAGCATCGGAGCGCAAGCGCTTCCTGCAAGTAGACCAGGTGACCGCCTCGCCCAAGCAGGTTCATCCCGGCGATTCGGTGGAATTGGCCGTCACGTTCACTGGAGAAAACGGGCTGGAGGTGCAAAAGAGTGCCCGCTATCGCGTGCCTGTTGGCGCGCCCGCCGGTATCCTGAGCTTTACCGTCTCGGACGGCTCCGTGTCGAATGCGCTCGACTATCAACAATTGTCCGCGGAGGCGCCCAAGAGCGCGACGCAGCTGGTCTCATTCCTGAACAATCTGCGGCCCAACACCAACGCTTATGTGCGCGTATGGCGAACCGATCCCGCCTTCGAGGTTCAAGGCCAAGATCTGCCGAATCCGCCGCCTTCGGTCGGCTTGATCCTGGCGAAAACGCAGGCGGCGCAAGGCGTGTGGGTGCCGCGCGGCTCTAAGATCGATGAATTACAGATCCCGACGGGCGACGTCGTAGTAAGTGGATCGAAAACAGCACAGGTGGAAGTGAGAGAATGAAGGTGCTTCGCACGATAGCGGTCTGCCTGATATTGGTCACGTCTCTGGGCGCCGCAACCACGGCCACTTGGGAGATGAATACCTATCAGGATTTCCTGAAGGGCCGCTTCCAAGGGATTTCGCTCGATCGCGACGGTCGCCTGACGCTTGCACCGAAGCTCGAAACCGTTTTCTCGTCCGGCCAACCCACTATTTGGAGCATCGCGCGCGCTCCCGACGGTTCCATTTACGCCGGCACCGGCCATCGCGGGCGCGTCTACCAAATCACTCCCGCGGGCTCGAGCAGTCTGATCTGGACCGCCGATCAGCCGGAGGTTTTCGCTGTAGCGGTCGATCCCAACGGCGTTCTCTATGCCGCTACTTCCCCCGATGGCAAGGTCTATCGCATCGAGAAGGGAAAGGCGGTCGAGTTTTTTGCCCCAAAGGCCAAATACATCTGGTCGCTCGCGTTCTCGAAAGACGGAAGCTTGTTCGTGGGTGCCGGAAATCCCGGCACCATCTATCGTGTCGACAAAGGCGGCCAAGCAGAGACCTATTACGAGACCGGGCAATCGCACGTGACGGCGCTGGCCTTCGATTCACACGGCAACGTTCTCGCCGGCACCGAACCCAACGGCATCCTCTATCGCATCAGCGCCAAGGACAAGGCGTTTGTCCTCTATAACGCCAGCTTGCCGGAAATCCGCTCCATCGTTCCCATGCCGGATGGCACTATCTACGCGGCGGCGCTGGGCGGTTCCATCGCGAATCGGTCCGCGCCGCTCACCACTTCTCTTTCTCAACCCTTGGGCGTTACCGTCAGCGCTCCCGGTACCTCCATCACCGTTACCGATTCAGCCGATTCGCAGGAGGACACTGAGATCAAGCCGAAGGCCGGGACGCCGGGCACCACCGTCGTGCAGCCAGTGCAGCAAGTGGCGAGCGCCAGTCCTTTGACCGAGATCGCCGGCGTGGACAAATCGGCGGTTTATAAGATCAATCCCGACGGCACTGTAGAAACGCTGTGGAGCTCCAAGGAAGAGAACGTTTATAGCTTGGTGGCGCGGCGCCCCGTGGAGGCAGTCAATCCATCGGAAGACTCGCTTTATTTCGCGACCGATGGCCAAGGCCGGCTGTATCGGTTAGGCGCCGATCGCAAGGCGGCGCTTCTCGTTGAGACCAATGAGGGCGAAGCGACGCGTTTGTTGGAGTCCTCGGATGGTCTGGTGGCCGCAACCGGCGACATGGGCAAGGTCTTCAAGCTGGCGGCCGCCGCCGGACCAAACGGGAGCTACGAATCGCCCATGCACGATTCCGGTTCGGTAGCACGCTGGGGCCGCATTTCATGGCGCGGAGCTTCTGGAACCTCAGGCGGAAAAGTAGAGCTTCAGACGCGCTCGGGGAACTCCGCTCGTCCCGATAAAACCTGGAGCGATTGGTCGGCACCCCTTACCAATGCCCAGGATTCTCTGATCCAAAGCCCCAACGCGCGTTATATTCAATGGCGCGCCAGCCTGGACGGAACGGGGGCCGCGATCGAGAACGTGAGCGTCGCCTACTTGCCGCAGAATAATCCTCCCGTCATTCGCAGCATCAGCGTCACAATGCAAAATTCGGCGCAGAAATCGGCGGCGGCGGCGGCCGCCTCCAGTTCGACGAACGCGGCCTACAGCATCACGGTCACTGACACCGGCGAAACGTCAACGCCCGCGGGCACGCCCACCCAGACGCTCTCGCATGGATCCGGATCGCAGATCCAGGTGACGTGGCAAGCCGACGATCCGGATGGCGACCGTCTGCTCTATTCACTCTATTTTCGCGGCGAAGACGAGAAGGAATGGAAGCTGCTGCGGGCCAATATCGTCGAGAATTCGCTGCTGCTGGATGGCGATGCCCTGGCCGACGGCCGCTACTATTTTCGCGTGATCGCTTCCGACCAGCCGTCCAACGCGCCCAACGTCGCGCGCACAGATGAATTGGTCAGCACTCCGGTTTTAATCGACAATACGCCGCCCGCAGTCACCTTGAGCGCGCCCCGGCGCGCGACTGATCGCGTGGAAGTGGACGCCGATGTGGTCGACCAAACTTCGCCCTTGCGGCGGGTCGAGTATTCCCTCGACGCAGGCCCCTGGACTCCGGTAGAAGCGGCCGACGGCGTCACCGATTCTCCGCGCGAACAGTATCACATCGCGATTGAACGGCTTCGCGCCGGCGAACACGTGTTGGTGGTACGCGCCTACGACACGGCCAACAACGCAGGCCTCGCCAAAGTTGTCATTCGGTAACATTCGCGCCGCGCGTTACTTGCTACGATGCTAATTCATGCCCATCTCTCACGCGGTTGTCCTAGCCATCATCCAGGCACTCACTGAATTCATTCCCGTTAGCAGCACCGCGCATCTGATCCTGGTGCCGTGGCTGTTCGGCTGGAACGATGGTGGCCTGACATTCGATGTCGCCCTCCATGCGGGAACTTTGGTCGCCGTGATCATTTACTTCTTCCGCGATTGGATCCAAATTATCGGCGAAGGCTTCGGCATGAACATCGGAGGCGATCCCGATATCCGGCAAAATCGCAAGCTGCTCTGGCTGCTCGCCGTCGCGTCCATTCCAATCGGCATCATCGGATATCTTTTCGACAAGCAGGCCGATACCACATGGCGTCAGCCTTATGTAATCGGAACGATGATGATCGTCGTCGGCATCGTGATCTGGATTGCCGAGCGGCGGCGCGTCGGCAGCAAGTCGCTAAACACCATTCATTGGGGCGATGCCATCGTGGTCGGCCTGGCGCAAGCCGTTTCGGTGATCCCCGGGACTTCGCGCAGCGGCGCCACCATCGGCGCGGGCCTGTTCCGCAACATGAATCGAGAGACTGCGGCGCGCTTTTCCTTCCTGCTTTCCACTCCCGCCATCGCGGCCGCGGTGGCCAAGAAGGCCTGGGACATTCACAAGGCAGGCGGCGTCCCGGCCGACATGAAGTTGCCCATTGCGGTTGGGATCATCGTGTCGGGCGTGCTGGGCGCCATCGTCATCGCGTTCTTCCTGCGCTACCTTCGGCGCAGCAGCCTGATGCCTTTCGTATACTATCGAATTATTTTTGGCATAATAGTAATCGCTCTGGCTGCATTTTTCCGCTTCTCAGCGGGATGAAGATTCTAGGACCGACACGCTTCCACAGACTCAACGAAGCCGGCGCATTGGTGTATCTGTTCACCGGATTGTTTTTGATCCTGTGCCTGATCTCCTATCACCCGCAAGATCCCTCCTGGAATTCGGTGACGGGCGCGACGCGCGCGCACAACCTGACGGGCCTGGCTGGATCGTACACCGCGGATCTCTGTTTCCAATTGCTCGGCCTCAGCGCCTTCAGCCTGCCGATTCTGCTCTGGCTACTGGCCTGGAAATGGATCCGCTCAGCGCCTATCCAGGCCGCCGCCGCGAAAGTCTTCGGCGCGGTTGTGCTTTTCTTGAGCATCTCGACCGCGCTTTCCATTCGTCCCTTCTTCCGGCCGTGGAACGGTGCTTTCTCCGCCGGCGGTGTGGTGGGAATCTTGATCGCCGATTCGCTCTTGGCATCGCTCAACGTAATGGGAACGGTGCTGCTCACCGGCATTTGCCTGCTTCTTTCGCTGTACCTGATTTCCAAATTCTCCATGGTGATCGTCGCGCGCTGGTTCGCAGGACCGCTCAGTTTCCTCGGACGAATTTACCAGCGTTTCGCCGCCTGGCGTGAGCGAAGACTCGCTGCCGCCCAGGAACGCGCCGAGCAACGTACGGTTTTACGGGCTGAAAAACGTGCCGCCCGAGCCGCCGCCCAAGCCACCGCGACGCAGGCTGCCGAACCACCACCTCCCGAGCCTCAGGTTCCCATTCAAAGAGAGCCGTTCTACAGCGCTCCGGTGATGGAGGAGCCGCCTGTTGTGCACGAAATCCCTATTCACGAGCTCGAATACCAAGCTCCTCCGCCTTCTTCGTCGCGGCCACCCTGGGAAACACCGGAGCCGGAGCCAATTCCGGAACCCGCGCCGGTTCGGAAAAACAGGAAGCCCGCGCCTGAAATGGTGGAGCATCCGGCCTACCGTTCGCCTTCCACCGAACTGCTCAACGAAGTGCCCGCGCGCAATCCATTCGACTCGCTCGAGCTGAAGGAAATCGCCGCTCGCATCAAATCCAAGTTCGAAGAGTTCAACGTTCACGGCGCCGTGGTCCAGATCAACCCTGGCCCTGTCGTCACCACGTTTGAGTTCAAACCGGAGGCCGGCGTCAAATATAGCCGCATCACCACGCTCACTGAAGATCTTTGCCTCGGCCTGCAGGCCGAATCGATCCTGATCGAACGCATCCCCGGCAAGCCGACCGTTGGCATCGAAGTTCCGAACACGCGCCGTGAAGTGATCAGCCTGCGACAGATTCTGGAATCCGAAGAATTCATCGACTCTAACTCGCGTTTGACCATGTGCCTGGGCAAAGACATCAGCGGACGCATCAAAGTGGCCGCGCTGGAATCGATGCCGCACCTGTTGATCGCCGGGTCCACCGGCGCGGGCAAAAGCGTGATGCTCAATTCCATGATCATGTCGATCCTCTACAAGTCGACGCCCGACGAAGTACGCATGATCCTGGTGGATCCCAAGCGCCTGGAGATGGGGCTTTACGAGGGCATTCCGCATCTGCTGACGCCGGTGATCACCGATCCTAAAAAGGCGACCTACGCGTTGCGCAACGCGGTGCTCGAAATGGAACGGCGCCTGAAGCTGCTGGCCGGGCAGGGTGTCCGCAATATCGATCAATACAACAAGAAAGTACGCGCCATGGCCAGCGAGCCTCGCAGCCTGTTTGAAGAAGATGAAATTCCGGCGGACGACTTGAGGCCGCTGCCCTTCATCTTGATCGTGATCGATGAGCTGGCCGATCTGATGATGCTGGAGCGCGCCAACGTGGAAGAAGCCGTGGCTCGCCTGGCGCAAATGGCGCGCGCGGTCGGCATGCACCTAGTACTGGCCACGCAGCGGCCGAGTGTCGACGTCATCACCGGCCTGATCAAAGCGAATTTTCCATCGCGCATCAGCTTCCGCGTGGCCACGCGCGTGGACTCGCGCACTGTGCTGGACGTGATGGGCGCCGAGCATCTACTCGGCAAAGGCGACATGCTGTTCCTGCCGCCCGGATCGTCGCGGCTCACGCGCGTTCACGGCGCATTTGTCACCGAGGCGGAAATCAATCGAGTGGTCGAATGCTGGAAAGCGCAAGCGCGTCCCGATTACGACCAAACGTTCCTGCAAGCTCCGCCGGCCGATGATGAAGATCCCGAGGCAGCGGAGTTTGAAGGCGGCGACGATCCGGCTTATCAGGACGCCGTGCGCGTAGTGCTCGAAATGGGCAAGGCCTCCACATCCACGCTCCAGCGCCGCTTGCGCTTAGGCTACGGCCGCGCCGCTCGTATTCTCGACATGATGCAGCACGAAGGCATCATCGGACCTCCCGATGGAAGCAAGCCGCGAGAAGTGCTGAAGCGCCCGGATTGGCTGGAGGAAGTAGAAAAACAGCTCCGCTAAGAGCCGCGCTAGTTTGAAGCGTGAACCTGGACAACCGCGGTCACTGGATCTTTCGGCATCACAATCCAGGCAACGATGTAGGCGATCAGGCCGGGGCATGGCGGACAAAGCGTTAGCACTACCCACAGCACCCGTACCAGCGTCACATCCAGCCCGGAATAGCGCGCGAATCCGGCACAAACGCCCGCGATTTTGGCCTCGCTCATGGGACGGCTGAGCCGAGCCTCCGGACGCGGCTGAGGTGCGCCTCGCCCCGTCATCCCTCCGCAATTGGAACAAAAATTATCTTGGTCTCTTAGGTCCGTCCCGCATCTGGTGCAAAACATCGAGGTTTACCTCTGTCTTGAACTACGATTCTGGATTGGTTCGTGTTCCCCGAGATATCTTACCTAAGATCATCGGCTTGCGCGCACCCGTGGCCGAGGGCAGATTCCCGGCGCGCCCCTGGTACGTCTGGTAAGCCAGCAGCGCGAAAAGAATTGCTTCTTTCGAATCCACGCCGATTCCGAACTCGGCGCTGGTTGTCAACCGCGCGTCTAGCAGCGAGCCCAGGCGCTCCATCAAGTATCGATTGTGCGCGCCACCACCGGAAACAATCACCTCGCGAGTTGCCGGATAGCGCTCCACCGCCATCGCGATCGTTCGCGCGGTCAGCTCGGTCGCAGTAGCAATATCGATGCCCGTCTCGCGCACAAACTCCGCGCCATACTGCTCGCGTCCACAGGACTTGGGCGGCTCGCGATCGTAGTACGGATCGGCTAACAAGCGTTCGAGCAGAACGGCGTTCACCTTTCCCGCGCGGGCGCGCTCGCCATCGCGATCGAACGGCGGCGCCACGGCATCCATCACCATGTTGCCCGGCCCGGTATCGAAGGCGATCACCTCGTCCGGCTTTGCATTGGCCGGAATTACCGTGATGTTCGCGATCCCGCCAATGTTCAGCGCGACGCGCGCGTGCTCGGGATGGCGGAAAAGTTGATAGTCGAGAAACGGAACCAGTGGCGCGCCTTTACCCCCTGCCGCGATGTCGCTGGGCCGAAAATCCGCGATGGTCTCGATGCCCGTGCGCTCGGCAATCACCGCCGCCTCGCCGATCTGCAGGGTGCTCGCGATCCTCCGTCCGCAAAACTCCACCGGCTCGCCTTCATGGAAAATCGTCTGCCCGTGCGATCCGATTAACTGGATGGTCTCGATCGGCACACCGCTCTTCATAAGCGCTTCCGCGAACAGTTCGCCCAGAAGAAAATTCAGCCGCGCGATCGCGCCGGTGTGCGTCGCGGCATTGGAAACCCCAAGAATCGCCGTGCGGACATCCGCGGGATACGGCACGGTGCTCGTCGATACAACGTGAATGCCCTCGCCGATATCAATAACGGCCACGTCGATTCCATCCACCGACGTGCCGCTGATCAGCCCGGCGACTCTCATAGAAAGAGCAGCACTAGCGCTTCAACTCCCGCTGCAGCTCATTCAACAGTTGCAGTGCGTCGATCGGCCGCAGCTCGTCTACCTTCAGATCGCGGATGCGCGCGGCGATTTGATAATTCACGGGCTCGAACAATTGGATCTGAGTGGGGACAGAAGCTCGCGGCGTCAGCTCTTCGGTGACCGCATGTTCGGATCGCTCATGCAGCGCCAAAATCTCTCGCGCGCGCTCCACCACCGACATCGGCA
The DNA here is from genome assembly GCA_052148835.1 of Bryobacteraceae bacterium. Lineage (GTDB taxonomy): Bacteria > Acidobacteriota > Terriglobia > Bryobacterales > Bryobacteraceae > Palsa-89. Next base: position 9,666 of record JBKQHJ010000196.1, on the reverse strand, counting down.
ATCCGGCCAGCCGCGCCACTTCGATTCCATAGCTGCGGTCGGCCCGCCCCGGCTCCACCTTCCGCAGGAAAATAATTTGATCGCCCGCCTCCTTCACTGAAACGTGCAGGTTCGCGACTCCGGGCAACTGATCGGCCAGCTCGGTCAGCTCGTGATAGTGCGTCGCAAACAGCGTCCGCGCGCGAATGCGCTGGTGGAGGTGTTCCACCACGGCCCAGGCCAACGCCAGCCCGTCGTAGGTCGCGGTGCCACGCCCGATTTCATCCAGCACCACCAGGCTGCGCGATGTTGCGGTGTTTAGAATAACAGCTGCCTCGGTCATCTCCACCATAAATGTGGACCGCCCCCGCGCCAGATTATCAGCCGCGCCAATCCGCGTGAAGACGCGATCCACGATCGTGAGCACCGCCGAGTCCGCCGGCACGAATGAGCCCATCTGCGCCAGGATCACGATCGCCGCAGCCTGCCTGAGATAAGTCGACTTGCCGCCCATATTCGGGCCTGTGATCACCGCGATGAATTGCGATTCGGAGTGGAAGTACAGATCGTTCGGAATGAAGCGCAGCGCCTCTTTTTCCGCCAGCTTTTCGATCACGGGATGCCGTCCGGCGACGATGCGCGTCTCCCCCGAGTCGGTAAAGCTGGGCCGCACGTAGCGATTTTCGGCCGCCACCTGAGCCAGCGCGCACGTCACGTCCAACTCCGCGATGGCTGCCGCTGTCTGCCGGATGCGAGCAGCATGTTCGGCCGCAAACAGCCGCAGCTCCTGGAAGATTTCGCGCTCCAGCGTGAGCATCTTGTCTTCGGCGTCCAGAACTTTGCTCTCGAGATCCTTCAGCTCCGGCGTAGTGAAGCGCTCGGCATTCACCAGCGTTTGCTTGCGCTCGAAATCCGACGGCGCCAGGTGCAGGTTGGCCTTCGAGATCTCGATGTAATATCCAAAAACATTGTTGAAGCGCACTTTTAGCGACTGGATCCCGGTGCGCGTACGCTCACGAAGCTCGATTTGAGCGATGTATTGACGACTATTGCGGCTCACGTCCCGCAACTCGTCGAGGCCGGCGTGAAAGCCGGAGCGAATGGTCCCACCGTCAGCAATGTTCGCCGGCGGCTCTTCGGCAATCGCGGTGAGAATGCGATCTCGAAGTTCTGGGATCTCATCTAAGAGACCGGCGATGGCACGTAGCCGCGCGGCATCAAAGGCGGCAAGGTGTTCTTTCAACTTCGGAACCAGCGCGAGCGATCGCCCCAGCGCCAGTAACTCGCGCGGTCCCGCGGTTCCAAGGGTGAGCTTGGCTAAGAGCCGCTCCAGATCGAGCACACTAGCCAAAAGCTTGCGCGTTTCCGATCGCGCGATGGTGGCTTGCCCAGCCGCCTGCACAGCATCCAGCCGCGCCTCAATCTCTTCAAGCTGCAAACACGGCCGCAACAATCGCGCGCGCAACATTCGCCCGCCCATACCGGTGCAGGTCTGATCCAAAACATGAATCAGCGTCGACTCGCGGCTCTCGCCGGCGAACAACGGCTCCAGCAGCTCCAGATTTCGAACCGTTACCGCGTCTAGGATCATCGACTCGCATCGGTCGTAGAACGACGGCCGGTCCAAATGATCCAGCGCCGACTTTTGCGTGTCCCGCAAGTAATGGAGGACCGCGCCCGCCGCCGAAACCGCGAGTGGTTTGTTGCCGAGGCCGCAGCCGTCCAGCGTCAACAGGCGGAAATGTTCGCGCAACACCCGGTCCGCATAGTCCAGGCTGAAGATCCAATCTTCGAGCGGAGTTCGTAATCCCGGCACGTCCGTGACGGACTCCGCCGCCAGCACCTCGCGCACGTTCAAATTCTCGAGTGCCGCATTTACGTCCGAGACATCCAGTTCCGTGGCGTGAAATTCGCCGGTTGAAATGTCTACATGCGCGATGCCGGCGCGCGTCCCGTTGCGGCAGACGGCGGCTAAGTAGTTATTCTCGTGCGAGCGCAGCAGCGAAGATTCGGTGGCGGTGCCCGGAGTTACCACGCGCGTCAACTCGCGCTTCACCAGCGTTTTTCCGGGTCCGGCCTCCTCCATCTGATCGCAAACCGCGACCCGATAGCCCTTCTGAATCAGCCGGGCCAGATAACCGTCGGCCGCGTGATAAGGCACGCCGCACATCGGAATGGCTTGGCCTTTTTCCTTATTGCGGGAGGTGAGCGTGATTTCGAGCTCGCGCGCCGCGATGACGGCGTCGTCATAGAACAGCTCGTAGAAATCGCCCAGGCGGAACATGAGCAGCGCGTTGGGAACCTGCTGCTTGATGGCGTGGTATTGCCGCATGAGCGGCGTAGACGCGGCTTGTTGTGAAGACGGGTCGCCTTCAGGCATACAGGCCGCGGGTCTGCAAAGCCGAAGCCACTCGATCGATGGCCAGCATATAGGCCGCCAGCCGGTTGTTCACCTTGTGCTTCTCAGCGAAGCTCACCACATCCCGAAAACTGTTCACCATGATTTCTTCCAGGCGCCCGTTGACGAGTTGCTCGTTCCAGAAGAAGCCCTGCCGATCCTGCACCCATTCGAAGTACGACACTGTGACGCCGCCGGCGTTGGCGAGAATGTCTGGAATCACAAAGATCTTCTTCTCCGCCAGGATGGCGTCGGCTTCCGATGTGGTGGGCCCATTGGCGCCTTCGCAAATAATCTTGGCTTTGATCCGATCGGCGTTGGTGGTGGTGATGACGTTTTCTTTGGCGGCCGGCAGCAGCACATCGCAATCCAGGAAAAACGCGGAATCGCGATCGATATCCTCGCCTCCGGCAAATCCCGTAATGGAGCCTGTTTCCTTCCGATGTTGCATGAGGGCTTCGATATCCAAACCCTCCCGATTGTAGACCGCTCCGTCGTATTCAATGATGCAAACGATCTTGAACCCGGAGCGCGTCATCAGCCGGGCCGACATGCCGCCGACGTTACCGAAGCCCTGGATCACCACGCGAGTGTTGGCGACGTCCAAGCCGAATTTCCGCAGGGCTTGCATGGTGACGATCATGCATCCGCGCCCGGTGGCCTCCGTTCGCCCCCGCGATCCGCCCAGTGCTACCGGCTTGCCGGTAACCACCCCCGTTACGGTGTGGCGTTTGTGCATGGAATACGTGTCCATCACCCAGGCCATGGTTTGGGGATTGGTATTGATGTCGGGCGCGGGCACGTCGCGCTCGGGGCCGATGATGTCCATGATCTCGGAAGTGTAACGCCGCGTGATGCGCTCCAGCTCCCCAGGCGACATCACGTCCGGGTCGCAAATCACGCCGCCCTTGGCGCCGCCAAACGGGATGTTCACCACCGCGCACTTCCAGGTCATCCAGGCCGCCAGCGCTCGCACTTCGTCCAGCGTCACATCCGGGGCGAATCGGATTCCACCCTTGGCGGGCCCGCGCACGATGGAATGCTGCACGCGATAACCGGTGAAAACTTCATAGCGGCCGTCATCCAACATCACCGGCACGCTGACCTTCAGCTCCAGTGCCGCCGTGCGCAGAATCTTGCGCAGGCCTTCATCCAGGCCCAGCAACTCGGCGGCTTCGTCGAAGCGCGCCTCCGCGGAAACCCACGGATTGGTTTCCTTTTCCGACGACGGAATTGCTTCCAGGATCATGCGCTAAAACCTCAGCTACATTGTAGCCCTTCGTTTCGCGCGCGGGTTTAGAAGAAGACCTAGAATAAGAGCATGGTGGCGCGGGTCATCGGCGCGGTTCTGTTTTTCGCGTGCCTGCCGGCATGGTGCCAATCCGACGATCTCGCGGTCGGCCGGCTGCTGGTCGCCAGCCGGGATCTCGGCGATCCAAACTTCGCACAGACCGTCATACTTCTGGTGCACTACGAGGAAGGCAAGAACGCGGTGGGCTTAGTGGTCAATAAGCGCACCGACGTTCCTATCTCGCGGGTGTTCCACGATCTGAAAGAAGCGAAGGGCCGCAACGATCCTGTGTACATCGGTGGGCCAGTGGAGTTGAACAGCGTGATGGCGTTGCTGAAGTCGGCGAGCAAACCGGAGGGCTCGAGTCGCGTGTTCGGCGACGTCTACTTGATCAGCGACAAGGATCTGCTGACCCAGACGCTCGGGTCGCCCGCCGAGGCTACGGTATTTCACACCTACGTTGGATATGCCGGCTGGAGCGCCGGCCAATTGGAGCATGAAGTGGAGCTAGGCGCCTGGCACATCATGCCGGCCGACGCTGCAATTGTGTTTCACGCCGATCCCGATTCGGTGTGGCCGCGGTTGATTCGGCGGACGGAAACGCAGATCGCGCGGCTGCTCACTTATACGCCGCGACTCCCGTAACTCGCTCAATAACCCGATCCCCTGGCGCATCGAATCTCAGCTTGCGAATCGAATCTCAAGCGAAACGTTGAGCGTCGTGCTCTTTCCAGCTTGTACCTTGAGTTTCAGGTTTCGATTATTGAGCTCCTGGGGGTCATCGAATAGTGACAACTGCGCCGACTTCCGTTCCTCGCGCGCCACTTCAGAGGCAGTGAAGGCTTCGGCACCAAACTCCGCCGCCTTATAGTCAAATTTCAATTTCCAAAGAGTGCATGCTCGCGCGAGAATATGCGCCTTTGGTGTCGCCAGGCCTCGCACATATTTATTGAATGCTTGGGGAGTAACACCTAATCGGCGGGCTGCCGCAGCTTCAGACACGCCCTCTCTTTTAAGCTCGCGAACCTTCGCGCGGATGCGCCTGGCGACTTCTGCGCGAAATACCGGATCGTGCCGCAGCTTTTTTGCAGCCATAGTATGGCCCATCAATTATACTTGACGCTGGTACATTTATCAACTATAATTAATATCAGCTATAATTGATACTTTATCCTAAAGAGTTCAACTGTCGATGCCGATATTAGGATTGATAGCATGGAGTGGCTATGGACCGACTGCATGACGTCGCCCGATTGTTAATTTCGTCGCTGGCTCTCGCCAACGGTGAGGAGAATCCCCAGATTCCCACCTCGCACGGCGTCTTAGATCGCGCCATCCGCGACGCTTACACGCAGTTCCCCGAGTGGGCCCAAAAGGAGATCCACATTGCGGACTCTCGCGTGGGATCGCAGTGTGTAGAACTCCCTGCTATTCTCGGTTGGGCACAGGCGGCTGAGCTGACCAGCGCCCCAAACCCTTCCTACCGCAGAACCGAGCTGCAGGTGAGCCAACGGGTAGCTCGGATTCTGCTCAAGAGGCTCGGGGTACCTGAGGGGGATGCCAAACGGCTTGGCGACACAATCATGGCGAGCATTCAGTCGGGTCAGAACGAACCAGACGAAGTGGCTATTGCTGACTAGCGCCACTCGGCAGGACTGGCAGGATTTCCAGTTTGGATGCCCAGGTGCTTCGAAGAGAACTCGCTGCTGTAGCGCCCGGCCTCTGGCATGCCATATCTGAGATTGCGCTGAGCGGCGTTGAGCCGATCCTCCTGAACCTAGAGCGAAAGCCCTCAAGCGAGAGTTTTCCAAAAACCATCAATGACCCGGTTTGGGGGAGCATTGAATTGTATCCCTGGGAAATCGCCATTTTGGACAGCCCTCTACTGCAACGCCTGCGTGGCGTGAGCCAACTGGGGCTTGCCCGCTATGCCTATCCTGGCGCCTCCCACTCGAGGCTAGAGCACGTACTTGGTGTGTTAGAGGCCGCGGACCGCATGATGCGCGCCTTGGATAGGAATGCGCAAAACCATAGAGACTTCGGTCGCGATAGGGGCACCCAAGTACCCTACATCAGCGAGCTCGACCGGCGTTCCGTGAGACTTGCTGCCCTCCTCCACGACACGGGACACGGACCCTTTAGTCACGTCACGGAGCCGTTATTGCGTCGGTGCTTTGAGGAGGAGTTCGACGCGGCGGAGAAGGTGCTTCGAGGTTTCGAGGGCGTCACTAAAATCGCCACCTCAGAGACTATCGCGGTTCTCTTCGTTATGACAGACGAGATGCGTCGCGTATTTGAACACGCAAATTTCGAGGCCGTAAAGGAAGCAGGCCAGCTCGCTCCAGCAATAGCTGCTCGGATCCTAGGCTCCCGCTCAGGCCTCCAAGCCGGTTATTTGTCTGGCGTGATCAGCGGTCCGATCGACGCGGACAAGATTGATTACATGGCGCGAGACAGCCATCATTCTGGATTTCCGATTGGCCTTGACCTCAATCGCCTGATCAGCAAACTTGAGGTCATCATCATCACTAAAGACAACGCTCCGAATGACGAACTCCGACATCGTGCGGCTAACGCTTCCGGTGGCCGAGTGTATGAAATCGGGATCTCCCTTTCGGGGCTGGGAGCGTATGAACAGATGATAATCGGGCGCGTCCTTCTCTATGATCGCCTCTATTATCACCATAAGGTCAGAGCGTCAGAAGCGATGCTGCGTCGGCTAGTTGAGCTCGCTGCCGAAGAGTCGTCACAGTCATTGGAGCTTGGAGATTTCTTTGAGCTCTTCTCGGAAGGCGACTATATATCAGTCTGGAGCGGATTGCTTGAGTCAGATTCGGTGTTTTCGGGAGGAAGTCGCTCACGGGAACTCGGCTCGGCCCTGTTGTCAAGGCAGGTGTACCATCGAGCTTTTGCCTTCGCGCCCAGGTTCATCGCAGGCTTAGAGGGCTTGCCCGAGAAAGACCGCCAGGAAACGAGACAAATCCAGTGGGATGAAGTAGTAGTGACTCTCCGCAGTGAAGAAGGCAGGACATCCTTTGCCCGAGAAGTCCACGAACTTGCTTCTCGGTTTGGGAGTGCCGTTCCAGAATTAGCTCAATCAAGTAAGGAAATTCGGCCCGAGCATGTACTTATAGATTTTCCGACCAACAAGACCGTCGTAAGGGGAAACGATATTCTGACCCGTACTGAGACTGGCGAGGTTATCTTGCCGAACCTATTCTTCGACCCTGAAAAGTGGTCACAAGCATATGAGCATCAGAAACAGATCGGCCATGTGTTTGCCCCAAGTGAGCACGTTCCGCTGGTCTGCCTCGCGTCCAGAATCGCGTTTTACGAGAAGTTCAGCCTCGTTCTGGGACCGGCAGCCGACAACGCTGCTAAGACGGTTGGCTTAGTCAAGCCAGAGTGGATAAGACTTGCACGAGACCATCAGCTGTGTTCTGTAGAGTGTGCGGAAACGCTGACTGAAGCAAAACCAAACCTCCTGCGCATTAGATCTACAGACTTCGAGCTACCAGCTGCATGGATGGTAGCTGATCCTCAACTCACAAAGCGCCTTGCCGACGGTTTTGACGAAGCAATCACAGGCGGCCTGCCAGCCGGCGCCAGGAGCGCAGTCTTGAAGTCCGTTACTGATTTGGCCCTCTTCATGGAACGTGTCGAGAGCGATGGAACCTTCGTGAAGCATGATAAGCTTCCCGAGAAAGAACTGCAGCAAGAGCTGAAGAAGCACCTGCTTTCACGTGGGTCGCCCGTTCGAGAGGGCCAGGAAGTTGGCGGTGGCGAGACCGACTTGATAGTGCATGACGCTATCGTCGTCGAGAACAAGGTTCGCGGTGACACGGTGGACCCGTTTGAATCAGGTCAAGATTATCAGTATCAGTCGCGGCGGTATTCGATTCCTATGCTTCAGCGAGTGTCATTCGTTGTCGTGGCCTACAAACCCACGAATGAGGGAGCCATCCTTCCGTTGCCGCAGAGAATACAGGTTTCTAAGATTGAGGGCATTCCTGAGGAGCACCTTCAGATAAGGATCGTCATACCCTGGGGAACCGGCGTACCATCGAGTGCGAAGGCGCCGAAGAAAATAGAACGCTAGCCAATGTCACCCCCTACTTATACGCCGCGACTCCCGTAACACGCTCCCCGATCACCAACGTGTGGATGTGATCCGTCCCTTCGTACGTCTTCACCGTCTCCAGATTGAACATGTGCCGCATGATCGGATATTCGTCCATGATGCCGTTGGCGCCCAGCAGATCGCGGCTTAGCCTCGCGCATTCCAGCGCCATCGCGACGTTGTTCCGCTTCAGCATCGAAATATGCGCCGGGTCGATCTTGCCTTGATCCTTGACGCGCCCGGCCTGGATGGCGAGCAACTGCGCCTTAGTGATCTCGGTGATCATCCACGCCAGCTTCTCCTGCACCAGTTGATGCGACGCGATCGGCCGATTGTCGAACTGCTTTCGAACAATCGAGTACCGGCGCGCGGTCTCGTAGCAATCCATCGCGGCGCCCAGCACGCCCCAGCCGATGCCATAGCGCGCTTGCGATAGACAACTCAGCGGCGCTTTCAGCCCCTGCGCTCCGGGCAGCATCGCGCTCGCCGGCACGCGGCAATCCGACAGCGCCAGGCTGGATGTCACCGACGCGCGCATCGAAAGCTTGCCGTGGATCTCGGACGTCGTGAACCCGGGCGTGCCCCGCTCCACCAGGAATCCGCGAATGCCCGCATCCGTTCGCGCCCAAACGATGGCCACGTCGGCCATGGAGCCGTTCGTGATCCAAGTCTTCTCGCCGTTTATGATCCAGTGATCGCCATCCTGCTTGGCGCCCGTCTGCATTCCCGCGGGATTCGATCCGAACCCGGGCTCGGTTAGCCCGAAGCAACCGATGGCACCGCCCGATTGCATTTTCGGAAGCCAGCGCTCCTTCTGTTCGGCCGATCCGTAGGTGTAGATCGGATACATCACGAGAGCGCCCTGCACGGAAACGAAGCTGCGCAGACCGGAATCGCCGCGCTCGATTTCCTGCATGATCAGGCCGTACTCGACGTTGCTCAGCCCAGCGCAGCCGTAGCCTTCCAGGTTCGCGCCCAGGAATCCGAGCTGGCCGATCTCCGGGATTATTTCTTTGGGAAAGCGCGCGTCGCGATAGCAGTCGCGAATGATCGGAATGACGCGATCCTCGACGAATTGCCGCGCAGTCTGGCGGATGAGCAGTTCCTGCTCGGAGAAGAGCGTGTCGATCAGCAGGTAGTCGACGCCGGAGAAGCGAGCCATGGCCTTATTGTAAACGGGCAAATCGGGAACCACGTAATCTTAGACTATGGCGACCGTCTCCAGCTCCGAAGCGAGAAACCGATGGGGAGAACTCTTGGATCGCGCGGCTCAGGGCGAAACGATCATGATCACGAGACGCGGAAAAACCGTGGCGCGTATGGTGCCTGAGGTTGAACGATCCATGGAAAAGATTCGTCGAGCCGTCGAAAGTATTCGTGCCCGCGCCGCGAGATGGCGCAGCGGAAAGGTTTCAGGCCACTGACCGACAAAGAAATCAGGGACGCGATCAATGAAGGACGACGGTAAGTCCCCGCTGGGTTCGGTCGAGTATCACCTGCGAATCGCAATGTGGCGAGGCCTCCGAACAGACCTATGTCGCAGATCCATGATGGAACGAGCAAGCGCGCAATGGCTTCCTGCGCAGACCACGGCACTTTGAACAGCACGAGTCGGGTTGCTCAGGTCGGGCACAGCCTGTTAAACGTCCAAATTCCGCACATCCAGCGCGTTCTCTTCGATAAATTTGCGACGGCTCTCCACGTCCTCGCCCATCAGCGTGGAAAAGATGCTTTCGGTTTCGGCCAAATCCTGCAGGTCCACTTTCAGCAGGGTACGTGTCTCGGCGTTCATCGTCGTGGCCCAAAGCTGCTCGGCGTTCATTTCACCCAGGCCTTTGTAGCGCTGGATGGAAACCTCGCGCGTGCCCTCGCTCTTCA
>JBKQHJ010000195.1:0-16833 GCA_052148835.1 Bryobacteraceae bacterium | reverse complement strand
CGCGGACGTCTGGAGCGTCACCAGCTACAACGAACTGCGCCGCAACGCTCTCGATGTGGAGCGCTGGAACCGGTTGCATCCCACCGAACCGGAACGCAGGCCGTATCTGCTCCAGGCGCTCGAAGGTGCGGATGGCCCCATCGTCGCATCCACCGACTACATGAAGGTGGTGGCCGATCAGGTTGCGCCGTGGCTTCCCGGCCGGCTGGTCACGCTTGGTACCGATGGTTTCGGGCGCAGCGAGAATCGCGAACACTTGCGCAGGCATTTCGAGAACGGCGCCGAATCCATCGTGGCCGCCACTCTGGCTCGTCTGGCCCGCGACGGTCAGTTCGATAAGGAACGCGCGAAGGCCGCGATCGTCGAACTGGGGCTCGATCCCGAAAGTCCCGACCCTGTGACGAAGTAGCGGCATTCCGGCTGTATATTGAGGTGATGCTCTACCTCTCCGAACAGGACGTCCGCGAATTCCTGTCCATCCGCGAGGCCATTGGCCTGATGCGCGGGGCTTTTGAAGCACTGGCTCAGGGCCGGGCGATCAACCAGCCCAGGCGTCGCCTCATTCTCGACACGGGCTCCATGCTTCACAGCATGGCCGGTGCTTACGGAAATTATTTCGGCACCAAATTTTATTCGGCGAACCCCAAGTACGGCGCGTACTTTTATTTTGTCCTGTACGACGCCGAGACCGCCCGGCCGCTGGCTTGGATGGAAGCAAATTATTTAGGTCAGATTCGGACCGGGGCGGCCAGCGGTTATGCGACCGATCTGTTAGCAAATCCAGAAGCGGATACGCTCGGCGTGATCGGCTCCGGTTTTCAGGCGCGAACCCAGATAGAGGCGATTCGCGCGGTCCGGCCGATCAAGAAAGTTCGGGTCTGGAGCCGGAACGAAGAAAAGCGCCAAAAGTTTGCCGAAGAGGTGGGGGCGGAAGCCGTTGCAACCGCGGAAGAAGCCGTGCGCGGCGCTCAGATCGTGGTGACGGCCACCAACTCCGCCGAACCCGTAATTGAGGATGGCTGGATCGGACCCGGAACCATGATCAATGCCATGGGTTCCAACGTGGCCAAGCGACGCGAACTCCCGGGGGAATTGGTGCGACGGGCCGCGGTTGTCGCCGTCGATTCGTTGGAACAGGCCAAGATCGAAGCGGGCGATTTAATCCTGGCCAATAGCTGGGCCAACGTGCGGGAACTCCAGGATATCCACCGGCGCTACGATCCGAATCAAATCACAATCTTTAAATCGTTGGGGATTGGGGTAGAGGACGTGGCCGCTGGAGCGTTCGTTTACGAACGGGCTCGAGCTACTCCTGAACGCTTTGCTGATCGGAATCGCGCCAAGCGCTGATCTTGAGACGCCGGCAAACCCAACACAAGCCTTCCGCCGAATTCGGCGCGCAACCTGCCCCGCATACGGTGCATTTCGCGATCCGTTTGGTCTGATCGGCCATGATGGAACGCTTCGCTTCGTCTAGAAGCTTGCGGTCAATTACAGGCTCCGAAGGCACGGACACAGGCCGGACTGTGGGTTTTCGTTTCATCGACTCCAAGACCACAGTAGCATGTATCAACATGCGTCAGGGGCTGCGTAAGGGGTGCCGCTCGTTACGCCGCGCGGTCCAACCGCATGACATACGCCGGATCGAGTGCCGCCGAGCACCGGGAGCATTTTTGACCGGGTTTCACTTTAGCGGTCCTGCCTGTGGAAACCACAATCCCCTCCACCGTATGTGTGCAGATTGGACAATAAACGGAGGCCTTGGTTTCGACTTGTGTCGCTGGCTGCTGCGCTTGAGAGCGAGTCTGAATGTTCACGCCTCCTCCTTTCTCAATGCATAAGACGCAAGTGATGGTCCAAAAGATCTAAAAAAACACCTGCGCCGGTCCGGAGCGCACAGCGCGGGCCGCGCACATCTAAAACAAAACACTCGCGGGTCGCTGTGTTGTGCGCGGTACACTGGGAATGTTCGTTTCGTTATGATGACAGCGTTCGTCTTCCCCGGACAGGGCTCGCAATACGTTGGGATGGGCAAGAGCCTTGCGGAAAAATTTCCATCCGCCCGCGCGATTTTCAACCTGGCTGACCAAGCTTTGGGATTTTCACTCACCCAACTTTGTTGGGAGGGTCCCGCCGATCAATTGCAGCTTACCGAAAACATGCAGCCCGCGCTGCTAACGGTTTCCATCGCGGCCTTCCAAGTGCTCGGCGAACAGGGCCTTCGTCCCGACTTTGTGGCCGGTCACAGTCTGGGCGAGTACAGCGCTTTGGTGGCGGCGAAGTCCCTGGATTTTGCCGACGCGGTGCGTCTGGTGCGCAAGCGCGGCCGGTATATGCAGGAAGCGGTGCCTGTGGGCGTGGGCGCCATGGCCGCGTTATTGAAAATGCCTGTGGAAAAGCTCGACTCGGTTTTGGCGGAGGCTTCGCAAGGTGAAGTGGTGACTGCCGCGAACTTCAACTCCCCCGACCAGGTGGTGCTGGCCGGGCACTCGAGCGCCGTTCAGCGAGCTGTCGAGCTCTGCAAAGCCGCCGGTGCCCGTCGAGCGCTGATGCTTCCGGTGAGTGCCCCGTTCCATTGCCCGCTCATGGAGCCCGCGCAGATCCGCCTCAAAGCGGATCTGGATGCCACTGAATTCCGCGATCTAGCCGTGCCCCTGGTGAATGGTTGGCAAGCCAAAGTGATTCGGACTGGAGCGGAAGCTCGCGAAGGCTTATATCATCAGATTCCCAACCCGGTTCGGTGGACCGAAGTGATCCAAAAGTTAGCTTCGCTCGGCGTCAGCGGCTTTATCGAAGTGGGTGCCGGCGGCGTGCTCACCGGATTGCTCCGCAACATCGATAGCAACCTGGAAGGTTCCAAGTTCGGAGAGGCCCAAGACCTGGAGAAAGTACATGCGGCAATTGCGTAATGTAGCTTGGGTCCTGGCAGTCACAGGCGTCTTCTGTCTTATGAGTTGCAAACCACAGCAGGCGGCGCCGGCCAAGGCCGATCTTCGAAGCCTAACCGACGATTTCGTCTATGGGTCGCTGGCGCTTTCGCCGGTCTCGGCAACGTCCGCCGGCTATCACCAGCACAAGGGCGTGAACCTCGACGAACAGATTGACGACTTCAGTGCCGCCGGGATCGACCAGCAGCACAAGTTTTATTCCGATCTTCATAATCAATTAGCGGCCATCCCACAGGATTCGCTTTCGGCCGAAGACCGAGCCGATTTCGAGATCATCGACAACAACGTGAACCTCTCGCTCCTGGAGCTCGAGAAGATCCACAACTACCAGCACAATCCCACCGTCTATGTGGAGCTGGTCGGAAACGCGCTTTTCAATCCGTTTGTGCTCGAATATGCTCCACTCGAGACGCGCTATCACGCGATCATCCAGCGCCTGCAAAAAATTCCAGCGCTCATGCAGCAGGGCCAGGCGAACCTCATGGACGCGCCTGAGATCTGGAATCGTGTGGCCCGCGAGGAGAACGAAGGCAATCTGGATCTGATCGACAAGACCCTCCGCGCTAAAGTCCCGCCAGCTCTGAAAGCGGACTACGACCGCGCGGCTGGGCCGGCTTTAGACGCTCTGCGCGGGTTTACGAAATTCTTGAACGACGATCTGTCGAAAAGGACCAGCGATTGGCGGCTGGGGAAAGAAAAGTACGACGCGAAGTTTGCCTACACGCTGGTTTCTGGAAAGAAGCCCGAGCAAGTGCTGGCCGAAGCCGAAGCCGCGTTGAAAGACGTTCGCGATCAGATGGTCAAGCTGGCGGCGCCGCTATCGGTGAAGGCCGCGCTCGACAAAATCGCGCGGCAGCACACCACGCCCGACATGTACATGGAACAGGCCAAGAAGGATCTGGAAGAGGCCACCAATTTCGTCCGCGAGAAACACCTGGTCGATTTTCCGCAAAGCGCCAACCTCCAGGTGATCCCGACTCCTGAGTTCATGCGCGGCATCTATTCGGTGGCCGGATTCAACGCCGCGCCCGCGCTGGAGCCGCAATTGGGCGCATTTTATTGGGTGACGCCGATACCGGCCGACTGGCCCAAGGCGCGCATCGAATCCAAGCTGCGCGAGTACAATCGCTACGGCATGATGGAAATCACCATTCATGAGGCCATGCCGGGCCACTATGTGCAGTTCCAATTCGCCAACGCTTTGGAGCCCAAGTCGCGCCGGGTGCTGCGCAGCATTTTCGGCAACGGACCTTATGTGGAAGGCTGGGCTTTCTACACGCAACAGATGATGTCGGACGAAGGCTTCATGAATAACAGCCCGGAGCTGCGGCTGACGATGATGAAGCAGATGCTGCGCGGCATCGCGAACGCGATTTTGGACATCCGGCTGCAGACCATGGGCATGACCGAGCAGCAAGCGCTGGATCTGATGATGAACGACACCTTCCAGGAGAAAGAAGAGGCCACTGGCAAGTTCCAGCGCGCGCAGTTGGGTTCCTGCCAGCTACCGATGTATTTCATCGGCTGGCGCGGTTGGCTGGATACGCGAGCCGACTACCAGAAGCGCAAAGGTTCGGCGTTCCAACTGGAGCAATTCCACGACGCGGCGCTGAAGGAAAGTTCCGTACCGCTGCCCGTGCTGGGATCCCTGCTGCAATAAAGGCGTTCCTATGATCTCCAACGATGAAACCAAGGATGCGAATCATGAAGGCCAAAATCGAGAGAAACAGCGTCGCCGCGAGAAATCCCTGAGCGCCGAGTTATTGGCGATCGGTAAACGTTGCGCGGCGCACATGAAACGGCCCGTCAAGTCCAGCGACCACGCCGGCATGCTTTACGACAGCAAAGGGCTGCCGCGCTGAATGGCCTGTTACCTGGAAGCTGCGCTGGTTATCGACCATCGTGGAGACGCCGTGGCGCAGCGCGAGTTTGACCGCTTCGTCACGCGAGCCCGCATGGTTATCGAGCCGGTTACTTTTCGAGCAGGCTCGGATTGCCCGACAAGCCTATCGAGATTTTGGGAAAGGCCGCCATCGCGCAGGACTGAATTTCGGAGATTGCTTCGCCTACGCGCTGGCGTGAGCGTTTGATGAACCGTTGCTTTACAAGGGCGCGACTTCAACCGGACCGATATTCAATCCGCGCTGCAGCGCTAATCGCGGTCAGAACGTCAGAACGTGCCACAGGCTCGCGAAATCGTCCGTCCAGAGAATGGGTGCGCGGCTGCTCCAGCCCGACGCATGGTGAGACAACCCCGCCCGTTCGAAAAAAGCCGGGTTGGACGCGAGCAGCACCCAGTGCGAGCTGCTTTCGCCCAAAACCGGATCATCCGCCGAGACGATCTGCACGGCCGTCCATCCAAGGTAACTCGCCATCCCTCGCGCCACCGGATCCAGATTCAACGCGCGATTCGATATATGCAGCGCGAGCACACCGCCCGGCTTCAAGCGCCGCCGGTAGATGTCGGCGCATTCGGCCGTAAGCAAATGCATCGGTATCGCGTCGCCCGAAAACGCGTCCACCGCGATTAAGTCGAAATCCTGCGATTGGCCCGACGCCAATTCCTGCGCCAATTGCACGCGCGCGTCGCCCAATACAACTTCGGTTTGCGCCTTTGAATCGCCGAGGTAGGAAAACCAGGTCCGCGCGATCCGCTCCACATCGGGATTGATTTCATAGAAGCGGAATGTGTCGCCAGCATGGCCCCACGCCGCGAGCGTGCCCGCGCCCAAACCAACCACCGCGATCCGCCGATCGGGTTTGTCCAGCGCGTTCAGCGCCATCGCGACGCCGCTGTGCGGCCCGTAGTAGGACGTCGGCCAATCTTTTCGCGCTGCTTGCAAATATTGAATGCCGTGCCGCGTGCGGCCGTGCTGCAGCTCGCGAAAAGCCCCGTTGTTGTCCTGGCGCTCCGTTACGCGCAGGATGCCGTAGAAATTACGGGCGCTGGCTACCGCGCCTTGTTTGCCGGCCGTAACCGTGGCGGCAAGCGCCGTGAATCCTCCAATCAACAACGCCATTAACGGCAGCCGGACGGCGAAATTACGGCTGGTCCATTGAGCGATGGCGCCCGTTCTCACCCAGCCGGCGAAGCCGAACAAACAAACCGCCGCTAAACCAATGGGATATTCGCTGAATTCGGTGAATATTCGCGGCGCAATTAGGGCAACGAAAACGCCACCCAGGGCGCCGCCCGCCGCGATCGTCAAATAGAACGTTGTGAGATAGCGGGGCGAGGGACGGGACCGTGCCAGTTCGCCCTGACAAATCATGCAGGTCACAAATAGCGTGATCAAATAGACCAGCAGTTGGGACCGCAGCGAGAGCCCAATCGATATGGTGGGAATCGCGCACGCAACGGGCGCGAAGAGTCCAGCGGCAATGGCGAACAGCGTTCTCCGATAGAATCGGTCGCTCTCAAAAGCCAGTACGAACGTGAGCAAGTAGATGGCGAGCGCGGCCACCCACAAGAACGGACTGACGGCGATATCTTGTGAGATCTGATTCGTGGTGGCCACCAGCAGCGTGGAGCCGCAGGTGGATAGTCCGAGCCAAAACAGAACGGTCGCCGTGGTAGGGCGCGCTTCCGGTTCCCCACTCGCCGATACTGGCGCGCGCTGAACTCGCCGCAACCGCCAAGCTGTGAATCCACAGAGCGCCGCAAAGACCAGGTAAAGCCCCGACCAAATCGCGCCTTGCGTCCGCAACCGTAGTAACGGTTCGAAGACAAACGGATAGCTCAACAAAGCCAGAAACGATCCGAAATTCGAGAGAGCATACAATCGCCAAGGCGATTTTTCGGGATTCTGAATCGTAAACCAACGCTGCACTAACGGCGCCGTTGCCGACAACAGCAGATACGGGCCGCCCACTGTAACGGTGAGCAGAAGTAAGATTCGTGCGGAAGGATCCGCGCCCGAGGGAGGCCTCCAAACCGCCGCATTCGGCTGCAACGGAAGAAACAGGAGCGATGCCAGCAGGAGTCCAATGTGAATCCCCGCCTGAAGCCGTACGTTAGAGAGCGAACCGAGCCAGTGCGCGTACGTGTAACCAGCCAGCAGGCAGGCCTGGAAAAAAAGCAAGCAGCCGGTCCAAACGGCGGGCCCGCCACCAAACCAGGGCAGGATGTAACGGCCGATCATCGGCTGCACTTGGAATAGAAGAAAAGCGCTCAAGAAAATCGTGACGGGAAACAGAACATGATACGTTGGGTGAAGTGAATCCAAGCGACGTATCCGAAGCGCCGGACCTGGACGCGCCGCAGCCGGAGTTGAGCGAGCTGGCGGAAGCGTCTCCCGATCCGGTGGTGTTGAGTCCATCTGAGTTGAATCCATCTCCCTGGAATCCTTCGTTGCTGCGTCTGGCCTATGCTGTGGAGTTCTTCCTAGCGCTGATCGCCATTATTAGTATGTGGAGCGAAATTGGAGGAGAAGGACATTTGGATCTGATGCCCTGGTACATCAAGCTGGGTTGTATCCTGGGATTGGCCTGGTGCTCGGTTCGTTTCACAGCGAGCCTGGTGGAACAGCGGCGTGTCTGGACGGGCCGTACCGTCGGTTGGTTCGTCGGGATTTTGCTATTCTGCTTGCTCATGGGCGGGATCACGTATTATTATCACTTGCACGAAGAGCCGGACGACGGGGATGAAGACAACACCGCGGCCGCGGCGAATATCAACTGTCTAGGAAGTTTCTCCTATCATGGCAATAAAAGAACTTGCTCCACTTCTCCAATTCGCTTCGTGGTGCGTGCCGCAGTTTCCGGGCGCTATCGAATATCCGTTGGAAGTGATGGACGAGATCCGTGCGTTCGCCTGTGACGAACTGTTACAGCTTTCGCACGGCGGCAAAGAAGTGGGCGGCGTTCTGTTCGGAACGCGGCGCGAAGACCTCATCCGCATCCTGACTTGGCGGCCCATCGCCTGCGAATACACGCAAGGCCAAAGTCTATCATTGTCCTTCAACGATCGCATGAACTTGGCCGTGCAATTGGAGTTGGCCAGGCAGAATGCGGATTTGAAAGATCTCCGGCCGCTCGGCTGGTTCGTGTCGCACATGCAGGACAGTGTTTCTTTGTCGCCTTCGGATCTGGAAATCTATAACGGATTCTTCCCTGAAGCATGGCAGGTGGCGCTGGTGATCTGTCCGCACGGAAGTGGCCGCGCGCTGGCCGGTTTTTTCGTGCGCGAAGCCGACCATAAACTGCAAGCGGAAGCGAGCTACCAGTGTTTCGACTTGCAGCCCGTACAGCCCTTGAAGTCCTTACCGCAGATGACCGACGCTCCAACAGTCGCCGTGCCGGAGCCGGAGCATCGAGGCCCGGTCTCGCCCGCGCAGCGTCCTTCCATGGCCGACCCCGTTCCCTTAGCGCAACCAGTTCCTCCAGTGCAACGGGCAACCCAAGAATTGGCGCCTGCGAGACCTAGCGGCCGTGTTCAGCCTACCAGGCCAGCGCCGCCCGCGCAGGAAATTCCAGTACCCGCTTTCCAACCGCCCAGTTTTCAAACCGAGGAACGCCTTCCCAGCAATGAGCGTTGGTTGTGGGCCATACCCGTGATCCTGGCGCTCGGGATCGCCGCATTTGTGCTGTATCAGCGGCGCGCTCCGGCGAACGGCGTCGCGCTGCGCGCCTCGAGCGAGGCCCAGACCGTGCACCTTACCTGGGATGCGAACTCCCCCGCAATTCGCGACTCTTATCGCGGAGAAATCGAGATCAGCGATGGGGGCAAGAACTCGCGAGTTTCGCTCAGCAGCGAGGAACTGCACGCGGGCAAAATGTCTTATCAGCCGCAATCGGGTGACGTTGGGTTTGAGATCACGGTTTATCCGAGGAACGGCGACCCGATTCAGGACTCGACGCGGTTCATCGCACCGGTCCCGAGCGCACCTACGGAGCCACCGCAACTGCTTCCAGCCAGTCCACCTTCATCCAGTGCGGCTCCCTCCAGTCCGGCTCAGGCCAGTCAGCCGAAAACGAGCTTGCCAGCTCCGCAGTCCGCCGATCAACGTGCGCTTGCGCAACAGGTCGAGCAACTGAAGCAACAACTCGGCAAGGAACGCGCGCGCGCCGATGAGTTGCAGAACCTGGTGCGGATTCTGGAGAATCGTTTGGGTATTCCGGCTGCGGCGCCGAAAGCCGATCCGGGCCACTGAGAACGCTGGGACCTCATTTGAAATATGGATCCGGCTCGGGGAACGCCGCGCCATCCTTGCGTGGAGACGAGGCTCCATAATTCACTTTGGTGGCCGAGTCATGCAGCACCGCTTGTCCGCCGCCCATCAGCCCCGAAAAATCTCCCAACACGTCCAGGCGATGCCCCTTTTGTTCCAGTTCGCGCCGAATGATGTCAGGCACTCGCGCTTCAATCAGCAGCTCGCACCCGCCCGAGGTAATCTTCGTAAATCGCGGCGCCTCGAGTGCGGCTTGAATGTTCATCTGGTGATCCACGATATTGCTCACAAACTGCATCTGAGCTTGCGGCTGATTGACGCCGCGCATGATGCCAAAAGCGATGTGCCGGGTTCCTTGCTCCAGAAATGCTGGAATGATGGTGTGGAACGGGCGCTTGCGCGGAGCGAGCGCGTTCGGATGATTCGGATCGAAATCGAAGGACTCCCCGCGATTGTGCAGCAGGAATCCCATTCCTTGCACCAGGATTCCAGAACCAAAAATCTCGGAGTTGCTCTGGATCCAGGAGACAGTGTTGCCGTCTTTATCCACCACGCTCAGATAGGTGGTGTTGCCGCGGCCGTCATGTGGCGGACTGCCTGCCTCCACCTCACAATGCGCTTTCTCGGGATCGATGGACGCCGCGCGTTGCTTGGCGTACGGCTTCGACAATAAGCCGGCAACGGGCACAGCCGCGAACTTGGGATCGCCCACGTAGCGATCCAGATCGGCCAAAGCCAGCTTGTCGGCTTCGATTTCAAGATGCAACGCCGCAACGCTGGTTTGATCGTACTGGCCGAGGGGGAAATTTTCCAAAATGTTCAACATCTCGAGCGTCCCGACTCCTTGCCCGTTGGGCGGAAGCTCCGATACCTTCCAGCCGCGATAATCGGTCGAGATCGGCTGCACCCACTCGGCGTCGTAGTCCCTCAGATCGGCTGCCGTCATTGTTCCGCCGAGTTCGCTGGAAGTTTTGAGAAGCGCTTCACCCACGGGACCGCCGTAGAAAGCTCGTGCTCCCAGCTCCGCGATCAGCCGAAACGCGTGGCCGAGCTGAGGATTGCGGAAGATTTCACCAACCTTCGGCGCGCTTCCATTAGGCAGAAATAGTTTGCGCGCCTCATCGGTCAACGGAGAGTTGGTGTTCTCCCAATCCCACTGGATCAGCTCGGTCACCGGAAAGCCGTTCTCGGCATAATAAATCGCGGGCTTGAAGAGATCGCGCCAGGGCAGCCGTCCGAAGCGTTTGTGAAGCTTCTCCCAACCTGCGACGCAACCGGGAACGGTGACGGTGTGAATGCCGCTCGCGGGCATGCGAATCAAGCCCTGTTTTTTCAGATAGTCGATGCTAAGGGCCTGGGGCGCCCATCCACTGGCATTGATGCCGATGAGGCTTTCGGTCCTGGCGTCCCACACCAGCGCAAAAAGATCGCCCCCGGGTCCGTTCATCATGGGCTCGACCACGCTCAAGACCGCATTGGCGGCAATGGCGGCATCCACGGCCGATCCGCCTCGCGCCAGAATCTGTGCTCCCGCTTGCGACGCTAAGGTTTGCGCGGTGGCGACGATGCCGCGCGTGGTGATGACCATCGAGCGGGCTTGCGATCGATCCTGCGCGTTCGCGAGCGCCGGAACCAGGCACAACAACAAACCGAGATGGCGGGTCACGAGCCATCATTTCACATCGTGCTCCGCGGCCGCGAACTGGCCGCTACGGTGGAGATTGGCGAGGCGAGACTAGCTGACGGCCATCGTGCTTGTGATCCGGGAGTAAATGGTGCTGATGGAGGGCATAATGGAGCTCGGAACAAAGCCGGCGATCACGATCGCGATGGTCGCAACGCTGGCTGCGAGGAGAGCATATTCGATCATATCCTGCCCGCGCTGATCTTCTAAAAGACTTAACAGCCTGGACCTAAAGCGTAACAGCCCAAACTGTAGCAGCTCCAAACGTAAACGCAATCCGCACATAATCGCCTCCGCGCGTCCTGTTCTCATGTTGAACCAGATGCAGGTGACGAGCAACTAAGAAAAAGCCGTAGCTCGGCTGGCAAACTGCCTTAATACCAGCGCACTATTGGGCGGTTCGGTAAGAACAGATTAGGGTGTCGTTGTTTTGCGGAGTCGAAGCCGCCAGAAACGTGATCACCGCACCGCCGACCGTGTAGTCCACGCCGGGCGACATTCGGAGGCCATTCCGATAGAGGGCCAGGCTGGTGCTTGGGCTAGGGGTCTGGCTGAGTGTAAACGTCGTATTCACCCCGTTAATGGCGCCCGAGGGCGTCTCCTGATCGACGAACGCAACGCCAGGAATGCTCACCGACAGCCGATAGGAGGCCAACAAGACATCGCCAGATTGGGGCAGCCTGCCCGTTAGGAAGGTGACCGAATTAGAGGACACGGTGTAATCCACACCCAGGGTCAGCAGCAGCCCGTTTCGGAAGAGGGACAGGCTGGTAGATGGATTCGGGACGTTGGCTAGAGTGAAAGCTGCATTGGAGCCGTTAATAGTTCCGGCCGGGACCTCGCCGTCGATGAACGTAATAGAAGTGCTGGCGCACGGACCGGAGGTTCCATCCACGTGCAGGCAGTCGGAAGCGTTGCCGGTGGCCGCATCGATGGCCCCGGTAGCGTCGATGACGGCCGATCGGGAGATGCCAAAGGAAGTCCCTATCGCCGGCCGCGTGTTCAGGGCGCTCTGCAAACCCGTGACGTCGGCGATCGAGATGATCGTAACCGCCGCGGGGGCCGATCCACTCACCGCTCCAGGAGCCAACGACACATCGCGCACACGGAAGGGAAGCGTGCTGGGTGGTGGAACCGCCCAAGTCTGCGAGTACTGCGTTGCGCCGAAGTTGGTGTACTGCACCGTGTAGATGGCCGCGGTGTCCGCATTGGTGGTGGGGACAAGCTGGACATAGAGATTCCCGGCGCTGATCTGGACATTCTGGATGCCAGCCGCAATGTTGGAAGTATCCGAGGCCTCGAAAGTGGGCCAGGAGATCACCAGGACTCCGTTGAAGAACGTTCCGTCCGCGTTGAAGAGAGTGTCGCTAATGGTGGTGAGGGGCGGAGTAGCCCCCAGTTTCGAGCTGAGCGCCAATACGCACAGTGGCACCACGCACAGCAACCACGATCGCAAACGAAACATTCGACCTCCAGGGAAACGCGGATTTCGGCTCCAGGTTACTCAGCAGTTCCGCGGACCAGGGCGCTCCGAAGACTGGCCGCTGGGGGTCAACTTTCAGGCCGGCAAAGACTTGGGACGGCAGGAATTTTAGTGGAAGGTCTGTGACTCGGGCTTTATGATCTCGGCGCCGACGTAGGGACGAAGGACCTCGGGCACAATTACGCTGCCGTCGGCCTGCTGGTAGTTTTCAACAATCGCCACCCAGGTTCGACCCACGGCCAGACCGCTGCCGTTCAAGGTATGAACGAACTCGGTTTTGCCTTTGCCGGTTTTCGTGCGAATAGGCATGCGGCGCGCCTGATAGGCTTCGTAGTTCGAGCAAGAAGAGATTTCTTTGTACCCGTTCTGTCCGGGCAGCCAAACTTCCAGGTCGTAGGTTTTCGCCGAAGAAGCGCTCATGTCACCGGTGGAAAGAGCGACGGTGCGGAAGGGAAGGCCCAAGCGCTTGAGGATGTCCTCGGCATCGGCGGTGAGCTTTTCGTGCTGCTCCCAACTCTGCTCCGGAAGAGTGAATTTCACCAGTTCCACTTTCTGGAACTGATGTTGCCGAATAATGCCGCGCACATCGCGCCCATAAGACCCTGCCTCGCTGCGGAAGCAGGGCGTGTAGGCGCACAGCGAAATGGGCAGATCGGCGGCGTTTAAGATTTCGTCGCGAAAAAGATTCGTAACGGGGACCTCGGCCGTGGGAGCGAGCCAGAAGTCGGTGTTCTCGATCTTGAACAGATCTTCCTTGAACTTGGGAAGCTGCCCGGTGCCGAACAAGCTGGCGGAGTTGATCAGGAACGGCGGAAGTACCTCGGTGTATCCGTGTTCGCGCGTATGCACGTCCAGAAAGAAACTGATGAGCGCGCGCTCCAGCCGCGCACCCATGCCCCAGTAAACGGCGAAGCGTGCACCAGTGATTTTGGTGGCGCGCTCCAGATCCAGGATTTTTAGTTGCGGGCCGAGATCCCAATGGGCTTTGGGTTCGAAATCAAATTGGCGAGGCTGGCCCCAGCGCCGGACTTCGACGTTATCGTCCGCGCTTTTGCCGACCGGCACGGACTCGTGCGGAATATTCGGAACGCCGGCCATGAGGTCGCGGAACGATTCATCCAGAGCCTTCGCCTTCTCATCGAGCCCCGTGATGCGGTCGCCGATTTGTCGGACTTCCTGCTGGATCGCTGAGGTATCTTGACCCGCTTTTCGCAGCTTCCCGACTTCAGCGCTCTTGGCGTTGACCTGAGCCTTCAATTGCTCGGCTTCGGTCAGCGCGGCGCGGCGCTCGGAATCCAACGCTCGGAACTGTTCGATGTCTAGTTGATATCCCCGCGTGGCCAAGCGCTGGGCAATGGAGTCCAGGTTGGCCCGGAAGAACGAGAGATCATGCATCAGCGGTCTTCAATCGGAATCCACTTCTGGCCGACCGGCTTGCCGGTATACTCTGCGCGCGGCCGGATCAGGCGATTGTTGCGGTATTGTTCCAGCACGTGCGCGGTCCAACCCGACATGCGGCTGACGGCGAAGATCGGAGTGAAAAGGTCGATCGGAATTCCCAGCGAATAGTAAGTGGATGCGGAGTAGAAGTCCACGTTCGCGTTCAGTTTCTTCTGCGACTTGATGGTCTCCTCGATCTTTTTCGAAGTTTGGTAAAGGTTCAAGTGCCCGGTGCGCTTGCCAAGTTCCTCCGACAGGGCCCGCAGGTGCGTGGCGCGCGGATCTTCGGTACGATACACGCGATGGCCGAATCCGGGGACCTTGCGCTTGCCGGACAGCATGTCTTGAACGGTGGCGAGAGCCGTCTTCTCGTCGCCCGCCTCGAGCAGCATCTTGATCACTTCTTCGTTCGCGCCGCCATGCAGCGGACCCTTCAAGGCGCCAATTCCGGCGGTGACAGCGGAATGGATATCGGAGAGCGTCGCGGCCACCACGCGAGCGGCAAAGGTGGACGCGTTCAGCTCATGATCGGCGTGGAGCGTGAGCGCGATGTCGAACACGTGCTCCATCACGTCGTCGGGCTTGTTGCCGGTGAGCGTGTAGAGAAAATTGGCGGCGAAGCCGAGCTTGGGATCACCCTCCAGCACGGGCTGGCCTTTGCGCAAGCGATGAAACGTGGTAACGATGGTCGCGGTCTGTGACATCAGACGCGCGGCCTTCTCGACGCTCGCGGGCAGGGAATTGTCGCTGGCCTTCGGGTCGTACAGCCCCAGCATAGACACCGCCGTGCGCAGCACATCCATGGGAACGCCTTTGGGTACTTTGCCGAGAAACTCGACCACTTCTTTGGGGATCGGCCGGTTCCGAACCAGCTCCGCCTTCAGCGCATCCAATTCGGATTGCGTGGGCAACTTGCCATGCCAAAGCAGATAGATGACTTCCTCAAATTTCGCGTGATCGGCCAGGGTGTGGATGTTAAAGCCCTGGTAACTGAGGACTCCCGCGTCTCCGTCGATAAAACAAATATCCGACTCGGCGGCAACGATTCCCTCGAGTCCCGCTTGTGTAACTGGCATTGAGCTCCTGAACTCCTGTAAGTAAGTAACGGCTTCATCGCCTGGCGACAAAGCCGTTCGCGGTGAAATTTTATTCTACTGAAATTCGGCCCAGGGCTGGGACTCCGACGGCCGGCGACATTTATGTTCACGTTTCCGATAAGAGATAACATTGGACTATGCATCGCTTTCTGCTTCATAACGGCGTCATTCTGGACGCGCACGAGAAAAGCCTGAGCGCTGGCCAGGTGGGTCTGTTGAATGGCTGGGGCGTATTCAGCACTCTGCGCGTCGCCGACGGCGTGCCTTTCGCTTTCGAGCGGCATTGGGAGCGCATGCATCGCGACGCGGCCAAGCTGCACGTTCCGTTTCCAACCGATCCGGCGGAGTTGAAGTCGCAGATACTGCGCTTGATCGAGGCCAATTCCGCGTGGAACGCCACGCTCCGCGTCATGGTGGTTCGCAACCGCGGCGGCTTGTTCGAAGGGCCGGATCTGGAGCGGGATTTCGACGTGCTGGCGTTCACCAAAGACTTAAATCCGTGGGGCAGCAGCGTCCGGCTGACGGTGAAACCGAACGCGCGCTACTCGGCGAATGAATTTTCCGGATGCAAGATGTTGTCCTGGTCGGAAAACCTCACCTGGTATGAAGAGGCGCGCCAGCGCGGTTTCGATGAAACCATATTGCTGAATGAACGCGGCGAGGTCAGCGAGTGCACTTCGGCGAACGTCTTCACTGCCGTCGGAGGCGAGGTATCGACACCGCCGCTCGATTCCGGCTGCCTGCCCGGCGTAACTCGCGAGCTGTTACTGGATGTCGTGCGCGTCCCTGGGATCCGAGTGATCGAGCGGGCGTTGAAGCCGGAGGATCTGGAGCGCGCCGATCAGGTGTTTATCACCTCCACCACGCGCGACTTGCTGCCCGCGGTTTCCATCGAAGGTCTCCACATTCAGAACCGCGGAACGGTGGTGGACAATCTGGTGAAAGCTTTGGAAGAATACCGCCACGCTTACGTGCAGCGCAACGCGGCGCCGGTATTGCAGTCGCCAAAAAGGTAAGTCAGTAAGTCAGAGGAGGGCGTGTGACATTTCCGCGGATCCTGGCTGGTTTAGGTTTCGTGGCTGGTTTAGGCATCGTGGCTAATTTAGGCCGCCTGGCGATCGCGGCCAGTTTGCAAACGCCGAATCATCCGCCCGCGACCTTCCGCGCCGGTACCCGTTTGGTGGAGATAGAAGTAGTGGTCCGCGACAAGCATGGTCCGGTGACCGGCTTGACGCGCGACGCTTTCACGCTACTCGATCAGGGCAAACCACAACGCCTCGACGTGTTCCGCGCGGGGCAAGCGGATACCGAAAAGCGGCCGGCTCCGCTCGAGCCTGGAGCTGTTTCCAACCGCGTCAGCGGCCTCGGCGAATCGCTTCCGAGCGCAACGGTGCTGCTTTTCGATCAGCTCAATACGCGTTTGGATTACAAAGCTTACGAGCGCAAGGAAATCCTCAAACTCATCCGGACGCTCGGTCCGCGGGACCGGGTGGCCATCTACGCACTTGGCAAGAACCTGCACGTGTTGCAGGAGTTCACTGACGATCCCGAGAAACTGCTGGCGGCGCTCGCGCATCTGGACTCAGGACGCGACTTGATGCCAGCCAATGTCGCCGACGCTTTGTTTGATTTGCCGGTCGACATGACGGGCCAGATCGACGCGGGTGGAAGAGCGCAAGGCGCCTTCGAGCTTGGGATGCAGAGGGCTTCGATTGAGAGTGAGGCCGGACTGACCGCCCAGGTTTATGCCGCGAATAACGATTCCACCACGCTCGAAGCCTTGCGGCGCATCGTCGAACATCTGGGAGGAATGCCGGGCCGCCGCAATCTGATTTGGGTGAAGGAGGATCCGGTTGTGCCGCCGCCCGTTATGGGTATGTTGCTCGAGACCAATATCGCCCTGTATCCAGTGCTAATTCGTTCGGTGCTCTACGGGGCGCCCGATTTGATGGCCATACAGCACGCTGTACGCGCTCTTGCCGCTCCCACGGGCGGAACGGGTTTCGACGAT
>JBKQHJ010000194.1:0-3756 GCA_052148835.1 Bryobacteraceae bacterium | reverse complement strand
GTAGTTCGCGAATATTACCTGGCCAGTCGTGCGCTTGGAGGACCGCCATCACTTCCTCGGGAATCGAATCGATGGGCTTGTTGAGGCTGGCGGCAAATTTTGCCACGAAGTACTCCGTCAGCGCCGGGATGTCCTGAACGCGCTCACGCAACGGAGGCAGGCAGATTGGAATTACGTTCAACCGATAGAACAGGTCTGCACGAAACAGTTTCTTGCTCACGAGTTGCTCGAGATCCTGGTTGGTCGCCGCCACCACCCGCACGTTGACCCGGACGGTCTGGGCGCTACCCAAACGCTCGAACTCCCGCTCTTGCAGGGCGCGTAGGAGCTTGGGTTGAAGTTCCAACGGCATGTCGCCAATCTCGTCCAAAAAGAGCGTGCCCCCATCCGCCATCTGAAATCGTCCCTTGGTTTGCGCCCACGCTCCCGTGAAAGCGCCTCTTTCGTGGCCGAACAGTTCGCTCTCCAACAATGCGCTCGGAATCGCTGCGCAGTTGAGGGCCACAAAACGGTGGCCACGGCGAGGACTGGCCTCATGAATGGCTCTCGAAATCACTTCTTTTCCAGTGCCCGTTTCGCCCTGGATCAACACAGCGGAGTCCACTGGCGCAACCCGCTCCACCTCTGCCAGCAAAGCCCGGAATTTCGGACTGGACCCGATCAAATCTAAAGTAGTCATAGCGTTATTCCTCTTGTGAATGCGAGATTTTGTGCCGCGTTTTCCTCTGATCAAGACCGGCGTGCGATTGCGCCAGCGTGTTACCCGCGTCGTGCTGCGCTGAATGTTGGTTTCATTGCCTCATATCCTTTTGTGATCGCGGCTTGAGTTGATTCATGACTCGCCCGAAAAAGTCGACCAGTTCTTCAGGCGCTTCGAAGTTCGTATTTTGTCCGGACATTATGTGCTCTGCTCGCCCGGCGAAACGCGCTGACCCTGGTTCTGTGGGGTCGCGAAACTGAACGACGAAGACCCGATCCGGCAAGTTCTTCGGCGTCGAATCGGGTTTCACCACTTCTTCCTTCCGTCTCTTTTTGGATCCCTTGTCGCTCTTGCCGCTCGGCACGTGTCCAGAATAGGGCTGAAGTCCGTTTCAATCCATAGAAGGAGCGTGGAAGTTCCGTGGAACTTCCGTTTAAAATGAGGACTGGCCGTCGACGGCCATTGGGGACGCAGTGGCATCGAGGGCTATTTTTGTATTCCCACCGTTTCGGCTGGACGCCGCCAACGAACAACTTTGGCGCGATTCCAATGTGGTCAGCCTGCGACCGAAGACATTCGAGGTTTTGCTCTACCTGGTGCAGAATGCTCAACGGTTAGTAACCAAACGGGAACTGCTCGCGAGCGTCTGGGCCGGCACCAGCGTGAGTGATGAATTGCTTAGAGGATACATCCGAGAACTGCGCGAGGCGCTGGGCGACGATGCCAAGAAACCCCGTTATATCGAGACGATTCCGACGCGTGGATATCGCTTCCTGCCTTGGGTAAACGACGAGTCCTCCGTTCAAACGCCTTCTAAGCTTAAACCTGCGAAAGCCCCACGGGAGTTGCGGGTGGGGATCCTTCATTCCCTGACTGGCACCATGGCGTTGACAGAAAGCCCTGTGGTCGACGCCACTCTGCTAGCGATCGAGGAAATCAATGAGCGCGGCGGGATTCTAGGCCGTGAAATTCAGCCCGTGGTGATCGACGGCGCCTCGGATGAACGAGCGTTCGCCCGTCAGGCTGCAGCCCTGATCGCCGAAGCGAAGGTTTGCGCGATATTTGGCTGCTGGACATCCGCCAGCCGCAAGTCGGTGCTCCCGATCGTGGAGCAGCGCGATCATCTGCTGATTTATCCCACGCAGTACGAAGGCATGGAACAGTGCGCCAATATCTTCTACACGGGCGCCGCGCCTAATCAACAAATCATTCCCGCAGTCAGCTGGACGGTAGGCTTCCTTCGAACAAAACGCTTCTTTCTGGTGGGCTGGAACTCGGTCTATTCGAGGGCAGCGAATGCGATCATCCGGGACGAAGTGGAAGCCTGCGGCGGCGAGATCGTTGGAGAAGAATATGTGCTCCCCGATAGCACTGAGGTAACTCGAGTCGTTCGTACGATCGCTCAAACTGAACCCGATCTCATTTTCAATTCGCTGGTCGGCGATATGAACCTGTTCTACACGCGCTTGCTGCGCGCCGCGGGAATCACCCCCGAGAAAATCCCGACCGTTTATTTCAGTGTCGGCGAAATCGAGTTGCAGAGTCTGTCGGCGAGAGAAATCGTGGGCGACTACGCCGCTTGGAACTACTTTCAGAGCCTGGACCGGCCGGAGAACCACGCATTTGTAAAGAGGTTTCGTTCTCGCTATGGCCGCCAACGCGTCGTTGCCGATACAATGGAAGCCGGATATTTGGGAGTGCACCTCTGGGCGCAAGCCGCACACGCGGCCGATCCTGATGACGTGGCGGCGATCCGCCGAGCGCTGCCGAACCAGAGCTTTGAAGCTCCTGGTGGACGTGTTCGAATTGATGCAGAAAATCAGCACACCTGGAAGACCATGCGCTTGGGTAGGATCGTCGAGGGTGGGCAGTTCGAAGTCGTGTGGAGCTCCGAAAGACCAATCCGCCCGGAACCCTATCCAGGCTCACGTTCTCCGGCTGCCTGGAAGGAATTTCTGAATAAACTATCCGAGACCTGGGGTGGGAACTGGACTAAATCGCAGGGCGCCATTTCCTAGGTTGACGACTGCCATTCAGCGGAATGATTGAGGTTGGAGGTTGCTGTGGTTGAACACTTTGTCGGCCGCGTGGCCGAATTGTGGCGCTATCCCGTGAAGTCGATGCTAGGAGAGCGCAGAAACCAGCTGCCGATTACGACCCGTGGGGCTCTGGGGGATCGGGCGTGGGCTCTTCGTGAGATTGCGACAGGACGGATCGCCAGTGCAAAGAGGTTCCCGCAGTTGCTCGCATTCCATGCCCGGTATGAGGTGGAACCGACATTCACGGAGCCTGGGCGCATCCACATCAGTTTGCCGGACGGGCGAACAATATGCCCGGACGATCCGGACGCGTCTCGGATCATCTCGGATTTCCTCGGACTCAGCGTGCGCCTGGAGAATCAACCGGCCAGTGACGAAAAGACGGGCATCGATCGCGCCACGGTGTTCGGCGATGTTCCCGTGAGCATGATGAAAGCGGAGTGGACCCCCGAATCCATGCCCGACTATTTCCAACTGATGACGGGTACGTTCTTTGAGATTGGAGCAGTGTATTTACTTGCCAGCGGCTCCGTAGACCACCTGCGAAAGCTCCAGGGGGGTACGGCGCAGATTGACCGGCGACGGTTCCGGCCGAACATCTACATCGAGTCGGAGGCTGAAAGCGGTGGCTTTGTCGAGGACTCCTGGCTGGGCGGCGCGCTCAACCTAGGCGGAGCGGTCAGGGTCGAGGGTTTCCAGCCTACGCTGTGGTGCGTAACCTCAACGCTCGCCCAACAAGATCTCCCGCGCGACTTGAGTATACTTCGGACCACCGCGCAGCACCATCGTGGCTGTCTCGGGGTCTACGCGACCGTGACCAGGTCAGGGTTGCTCCAAGTCGGAGATGTGGCGTACCTCTTGAATCAAGGGACCGATGCAGCGCGGTCCATGTCTGAGTCCGCCTGATCGCGCCGTCACGCTGAATTCGGACGTCACGCGGCCCGCACCTCCGAAGCTACGGTCGCCGGTTTCACAATAGGATCATTCCACCCGTCCGCCGGCGTGATTCTCTGATGC
>JBKQHJ010000193.1:0-26878 GCA_052148835.1 Bryobacteraceae bacterium | reverse complement strand
CGACTTGGCTCTCAACCCGTCGGCGCGCGAGGTATCGCGGGCAGGAAGAAAGATCGCTCTGACCCGAACCGAATTCGGATTGCTGGAGCTGCTCATGAAGCGCGCCGGGCGGGTGGTGACGCGCGAGAATCTGATCGAGTCGGTGTGGGGATTCGATTCCGAGGTGCGCGGCAATACGTTGGACGCGTTTATCCGCCTGTTGCGCGACAAAGTGGACGCCGAGGGCGAGACCAAGCTGATCCAGACGGTCCGCGGCGTCGGCTACTGCCTGCGGATGGAGAAGGCGTGATCGTGCGGCGCTGGTCCATCGGAGCGCGGCTCACGCTATGGTACTCGCTGGTACTGTTGGCTGGTCTGGCGCTGTTCGGGGCTGGTATCTGGATCGTAGTAACACATAGTCTGAGCGCTAGCATCGATGAAGCTCTGACCGCGCAGGCCAAGGGCGTTGCGAAAGTCCTTCAGACCGAATACAAGCCGTTGAAGCCGGCCCATCTTGAGGAAGAATTGTCGGAATATGCCGACGCCACTCCGGAAGGCCGGTTCATCGAGGTGCGCGGTCCGCGGGGCGACGTGCTGATCGGAGAAGGCGTGGCTTCGGCGGCCGCGTCAAAGAGCCAATACCGAACGCTCAGGAGCGAAGCCACCGTACAGGGGCTTAAGTATCGAATCCTGGTCGCCGCGCCGCTAGAGGGGACGGAGCTGACGCTGCGACGTCTGCGCGAAGTGCTGCTGTGGGCGACCCCGTTCGTGTTGCTGATTGGATCCTTGGGCGGATATTGGATGAGCCGGCGGGCGCTGGAGCCGGTGGACTCGATCACGCGCGCTGCTCAGTCGATCGGCATCGAGAATTTGTCGGAGCGGTTGGAGGTCCCGGCGGCCGGCGATGAACTGGCGCGGCTGGCCGAAACCTGGAATAGCATGCTGGCCAGGCTGGAAACGGCGGTGAAGCGCCTGTCGGAGTTTACTGCCGATGCGTCGCACGAGCTGCGCACGCCGATCACCTTGATTCGAGCGACCGCGGAACTGATGCTGCGGCGCGAGCGGTCGGCCGAAACCTATCGCGAGGCACTGCAGCACATCGTCGACGAGTCCGATCGGACCGCGCACTTAATCGACGATCTGCTGTTACTGGCGCGCGCCGACGCTGGACTCCCGGCGCTATCGCTCGATCGCCTGGAGCTTACTCCGCTGGTCCGCGACATTTGCGAGCAGGGGCAAATTCTGGCGCGCGAACGGCAGCTCGAAATTTCCGCCGACGTTCCCGAGCAGCCCGTGTATGTGGACGCAAACGACCCGGCGCTGCGGCGGCTGTTGCTGCTATTGGTGGACAATGCGGTCAAGTACACGCCAGCCGGTGGGCGCATCACGGTGTCGGTGGCACTGGATTCGTCCGGTCCCACGGTGACGGTGCGCGATACGGGCATCGGGATTCCAGACACAGCGCTGCCGCATGTCTTCGAGCGTTTTTATCGCGTGGACGAGTCGCGCAACCGCGAGGCAGGCGGCGCGGGGCTCGGGCTTTCTCTCGCGCAATGGATCGCCCAGCGGCATCATGCGCGTCTGGAGGCGGAAAGCGTACTAGGGCACGGGTCGGCGTTTCGAGTGCGATTCCCGTCGGCGGACCGAAGCGCCGTATAGCCGTTCGTTAAAGCTGGCGCACGCCGCTCCAGCAAAGTTGCACACCCAGCGTGATGAGCCAGATTGAAAGCACAATGCGGAACGCTCGTTGCGGCGTGACGGCGGCCAGGTAGGTTCCCGCGAAGGCGCCAAAAATACCGCCGATCACAAGTTGGGTCAGAATCGCCAGATCGTAATTACCCGCGCTGAGTTGGAAGCCGCCGCCGATCAGCGACAGGCAGAGACCAAAGAACAGATCCGTTCCCACCACACGGGCGGCCGAAAGCGGGGTCATCCAGAGCAGCGCCAGCGATCCGATCGCGCCCGCGCCCGCCGACGAGAAGCCGACCTCCGCGCCGATCGGCAACGCTACCGCGGGCAGCCAGCGTGAAAAGTCCTTCAAGCCGCGTCCCGGATGTAGCCACATGCGGTAAAGATTCAGCGCCGCCATAACGACGATGGTGATCCCGAGCGCGGCGTATAAGATGCCTTGGGAGCCTTTTGTGTTCAGCCTGGCGAGAATCAACGACCCCGCCAGCACCCCTGGAATTCCGCCCGCGAGCAGATAACCCAAAACCCGATAGTCCACTTGTTTGCGATAAATCTGCATCGGCACCACGAGCAGCTTTACAGCCGTACTGAACACCAGCGCCGTCCCCACCGCGCGCGCCGGAGGAACGTGGAAGAAGAGAATTAAAACCGGCGCCGTGATCACGCCCGCACCCACGCCGGTGATGCCAATGGCAACCGCAATCATGAAGCCGAGAACGATTTCCATGAATTTTACTCGATGTTACTACTCGCTCTGAATGTGAATCCCGCACTCCAGCTTGTGACCTGCCCAGCGGCCCGAGCGCGGATTGTCCGGATCGAGCGGCGGCGTGGTGCAAGGAGCGCAACCGATGCTGGTGTAGCCCAGGTCGTAGAGCGGCAGGACGGGAATGCCACGGCGCTTCAAATAGGCCCAAACGTCGGCGTTCGTCCAATCGGCGAGCGGGCTCACTTTTAGCAATTGATGCCCGGTAGGCAATTTGAAATGATCCACGGTCTGCAGATTCGCGCGCGTCGGGGATTGCTCGCGGCGCAGCGCCGTGAACCAGATGCCGTAGTCCCCAAGGCCTCGAAACAGCGGCTCCACTTTGCGAATGCCGCAGCAGCGGTCCGGCGCCGTCTGGTTGAGAATGCCGAACTGAGATTCCTGCTCCGCCACGGACATCTTCGCCGCCAGGTTCACCAGGTTCAAATGCATGCGCTCGGTCATCTGATCGCGGTAGGCGTAAGTCTCGGGAAAGTGATAGCCGGTCTCGAGGAACAACACCGGGATGGCGGGCTGCTCCGCTATCACGAGATCCACCAGCGCCATGCACTCGGTCTGAAAGCTGCACGTCACGCAGCCGGCGCCGCCGTTCTCGGCAAACACATCGTGGATCAAAGCGGACGCGGCATTTATTTTCTGGTCGAGTGGGATTTTCTGGTCCAACGTCACGGTTGTCCGTCCTTCAGTTTCGTTAGATGCCTTCGCCGCCGGTCAGCGATTCATTTCGCAGCAGTATCTCCGTTGCTTCGAGCGATGCCACCACCAAGCCGGCCGCTTCAGAATCATCTTTCGGCAGATCCCAATCGGTGGCCTTGCCCGAAATGAGCAGGACCAACAAACCGGCCTGTTCGAGCGCTACCAGCGTCTCGGCTGAAGCATGCTCGATTACCGTTACAGCGCATCCACGATCGAAAAGCTTCCGTTCCAGCAGCCACGCCAGGGATCTTCGGTCGCCCAGCGATAGCGTGTAGCCGCCGTGCCGGTAGCGCACCATCCGCTCCACCGGAGTCACGCGTTGGTGCCGCAGATCGAGCGCGGCCGCTTTGGATCGATCGCGTTCCACGATTACGGGCGCAAGAATCATGCCCGCGCCGACCGTGGCGTTTGTTTCCGGATCGATGAGGATCAGGCTGCCGGTGAATCGATTTTGCGTGTAGGCGTCGAAGTAAATCGGACGGCTGGTCTCGATACGCAACACGCCGATACCGTTCATCTCCAAACGGTCGGCAGCTTCGTGTTCCAGCGTCTTGATGTTGACGCGATGCTTCACCGCTTTCACTTCCGCGGGTAGCGTCTGGGTGGTGTGCTTCAGGATGTAGGGCCGGCTCAAATCGAGCGGCTGTTCGTTCAACCACACCACGTTCGCATCAAACTGGCGCGCGATGTCGGGCGGCTTCTGCGCCGAGACCAGCATGTCGCCACGGCTGATATCCACTTCGTCTTCGAGCGTCAGCGTCACCGACATTGGCGCTAGTGCTTCTTCCAAACGGCCGTCAAACGTCTCGATGCTCTTGACGCGCGAGCGCCGTCCGGAGGGCAGCGCCAGAATACCATCGCCGGGGCGAATGGCGCCGGAAACTACTTGTCCCGCGTAGCCCCGGAAGTTTTGATCGGGCCGGATTACGCGCTGCACGGGAAAACGAAACGCAGCGGCGCGAGTGCGGTGGTGAACCGGAACCGTCTCGAGAAACTCCAGCAAACCTGGCCCCTCGAACCACGGCATGTTTCTGCTGCGCCGCACCACATTGTCGCCTTCGAGCGCGCTGATGGGCAGGAAGTACACGTGCGGCGCGTTCAATCGCGCCACAAAATCTCGAAATTCAGTTTCGATGGCGCGAAAGACGGCTTCGTCATAGCCGACGGCGTCCATCTTGTTCACCGCGATTACGAAGTTCGGAATACCGAGCAGCGAGGCGATGTAGGCATGCCGGCGCGATTGCTGCAAAACGCCGTTACGCGCATCGATCAGGATCACGGCAAGATCGGCCGTGGATGCGCCGGTGGCCATGTTGCGGGTGTACTGCTCGTGCCCCGGCGTGTCGGCGATGATGAACTTGCGCCGCGCCGTGGCAAAGTAGCGATAAGCGACGTCAATGGTGATGCCCTGCTC
This sequence comes from Bryobacteraceae bacterium, assembly GCA_052148835.1. Lineage (GTDB taxonomy): Bacteria > Acidobacteriota > Terriglobia > Bryobacterales > Bryobacteraceae > Palsa-89. Next base: position 22,334 of record JBKQHJ010000193.1, on the reverse strand, counting down.
GCGTTCGGCTCTGAGCCCGTCCGTCAGCAGCGAAAAATCGATGGCGCCGGCCGACCGGTTCACCGATGCTTTGGTGACCGCCTTCAGTTGATCTTCGTAAACGCTCTGCGAATCGTACAGCAGACGTCCGATCAGGGTGGATTTGCCGTCGTCCACGCTACCGGCCGTGGTGAAGCGCAGCAGGTCCTTGGCCTGCTCGGCGGCGAGGAAATCCTCGATCTGGAAGGAGGGAGGCATATCGGCTAATGCAGCCATCAGAAATATCCCTCACGTTTCTTGATTTCCATCGAACCGTCCTGATCGTGATCGATCACGCGATTCTCACGTTCCGAGCGCCGGAACGACACCAGCTCCTCGATGATTTTCGGGAGGGTGTCGGCGTCGGACCGGATCGCGCCGGTGCAAGGGCTGCAACCAAGCGACCGCATGCGGCAGCGCACCATTTGCGGTTTTTCGCCCGGCAGCATGGGAATGAACGGCTGCTCCAGCATGATGAGCGACTCGCCGCGCACCAACACTTCTCGCTCTTGGGCGAAATACATCGGCACGATCGGGATGCTTTCGGCGTGGATGTACTGCCAGATGTCCATCTCGGTCCAGTTTGACAGCGGGAAGATGCGGAGACTTTCGCCCGGATGAATACGCCCGTTAAACAGGTTCCACAATTCGGGCCGCTGGCTCTTTGGATCCCACTGGCCCTTCTCGTCGCGAAACGAAAAGATGCGCTCCTTGGCCCGGGATTTCTCTTCATCGCGCCGCGCGCCACCGATCGCGGCATCGAAGCCGCCTTCCCGAAGGCCGTCCAGGAGCGCCTTGGTTTTAAGTAGTCCGCAGCAGCGCTGCGTGCCCAGGCGGAATGGATTCGCGCCGTCGTCGATGGCTTCGCGATTGGTGTATACGATCAGCTTCGCGCCGATCTCGGCCGTGTAGCGGTCGCGAAACTCGATCATCTCGCGAAATTTGTAGGTAGTGTCGATGTGCAGAAGCGGGAAGGGAATCGGCGCCGGGTGAAAGGCCTTCTGCGCCAGCCGCAGCAGAACCGAGGAATCCTTGCCGATGGAATACAACATCACCGGGCGCTGGAACTCGGACGCGACCTCGCGCATGATGTGAATACTCTCGGCTTCGAGCAGCCGAAGATGGCCGACTTGCGACATCATAGGCAGTGTAACAGAGCAATCTGTATAATGTCTATTGACATAGAGATATTAGACCGCAAGTCCTTCATTCCTCAAGTCTTCGATGAGCACCTCTCCGGCATTTCGGGGATATCCAAAGTCCCAGAAAGGGTCCCCGGCCGAGGTCTCCCAAAGCCGTTTGTCCTGGTGGATGAGCAGGGCCTGAAAGCGCCTGTCAAAATCCGCGACTTCGAAATTCAAACCCAACATGGCGATGATTCCGCGCAGATCCAGATCGTTGCGATAATCTTCCAAACCATACCTATAGCCGCGCTCGGCCTCCGCGACAAACTTGGCCCAGCGTTCGATCAACCCGGCACGCCCGGCTCGGACGAGATGTTCGGGATAGCCGTTCTCGCGAAGGTACACCACCATCTCATCATCGGTCATATTGTGTCATTCGTAAGCACGGCGAGCCTGCCGGTGAAAATAGCGTTCCCCATTGTTCGGAATGAAGAACGTTCGGATGGTACCGTTGGAATTGTAGGCGCCAAAGTAGCCGTGGCGGCGATCAAACCGGCTGAACTCGCCGTTGGGACGCCGGGCTTCAAGAACTGGCCCGCCGACGGTAGCGTCCCGCAGTTCCTGCGCCAGCCGCAGATATTCTGCTTTGCTAATGGCTCCGAACTCGCCGCCGTGCTTGGCGTAGTGTTCGTCGAGCTGGGCCTGAGTGCGAAATCCCGCGCTCGATGCGTAAAGGAGCAGCGTCAGGAGGAAGACGCCAAGAAGTCTGGCCACCAGACTATTAAATCATTTCGTCTGGTTCATGCTGAACCAGTTGCCGGAATTGTCCTTCATCACCCATTCGATTCCATAGAAGCGCTCTGCCGGCGGCGAGAGGAACTCGACGCCTTTGGCCTTCAGCTCTTCGTAGGTTGCGCGGGTATCGTTGACTTGCAACACACCGCCATTGATCCGCTCCTGCTCCACCAAGCCCTTGAGAAGCGAGGTCCGGTTGCCGTTTGGGACTCACGGTGAGCCATCGAAATCCGTTTTCCATGCTTTGATCCATGCGGAGATCGAAACCGAGTTTGTTCACATAGAAATCGCGCGCGGCTCGATAACGCCCTACCGAGCCACGACCGTGAGGGAGTGGTTAGTGAATCCCGGCGAAGAAATGTCGGAAGCACACCGGCATGTAGTACAGCGGCCAGCACCGCCCCGATGTTCCGAACACGCGCCGCGATTCGCGCCGGAATTCGGCCGGCGCTAAGCCTGTCAGCGTGCGAAAACGTGTGCTGAACGACCCCAGGTTTTCGTAACCGGCGTCGAAGCAAACGTCGGTGACGCTATGATTGCCGGCCAGCAGCAGCTTCTTCGCGTGATCGATGCGGAGCCGCGTGACAAACTCGTGCGGAGTCTCTGGAACGCGGCCGCGAACAGGCGCTGGAAGTAAAACGGGGAAAGGCCGGCCTGGGCGGCGGCATCCGGTCAAAGAGACGCGTTCGTTAAAACGCGCCGCGAGATAATCGCGGGCACGGAGCAAGCCAGGTTGCGCCGATGGGGCCACTAGGGAATCGCCCACTTGCGCTGGATCGGCAAGCCAAAGCGCTGGAGCACCGCCTCGACGTCTTTTTCGCTGAGGCGTGAGGCGTCGTATTCCACTTGCAGACGGTCGAGCGAGGGCGCCAGCTGCACGCGCTGGATGCCGTACCAACTGTGCACGTCGGCGACGGCCGCCGCGTCGTGGTCGGTCAACGGCCGAACCAGGTCGTATTCGAGCTGGACTTTAGTCATCGCAAATTCCGGTCATCTTGAGTCCTCAGGATATCATTTACTCTTCAGCTTCCATTCAATCTGTCGGATCATTCCCAGCCAAATCTGCGCGTCGTGGCCAGCCAGATTGAGACGCCGGACCAGCCGCCGGATCTTCGCCTCGGCGCCCTCTGAATGCACGTAGCCGGATTCTTCCAGCACTTCGCTCAGTAGTCCGGTCAGCCGGTCCAGGTCGCGGGCCAAAGCCGGCTTCCGCGGATCGGGCTTGGGTGGCGCCGGATTGCGGACCAGTTCGTAGAGGCACACCGCCACCGCCTGGCCGAGATTCATCGACCCTTCCGTACCGATGCGCACCAGCCAATGGCAATAGGTCAGGTCCTCGTTCGACAGGCCAAATTTTTCGGACCCAAATAACAGCGCTACGGGCGCGGACGCCAGCCGCTTGCGGATCAGCCGGCCTCCGTATTCGACCGCGCGCAGAGTATGCTGCAATTCGCGATGTCCGAGCGACGTGGTTCCCACCACCAGGCTGCAATCGGCGATTGCCTCGGCCAGGGTCGGAAATTCTTGCGTCTCGCGCAGTATCTTGTGGGCGTGCACGGCGGACCGTGCTTCTTGAAACGCGACGTGATAGGGATTCACCAGCCGCAGCCGATGGAAACCAAAGTTGCTCATCGCTCGCGCCGCCGCGCCGATGTTGAGCGGATTCCGGGGAGCTACCAGGACCACCCGCAGGTTGTCGCGGAAATCCGCCGGCCCCGTCTTCCCGGGTCCCGCTTGCCCATGTTGCGCCCTATTGTTCGAGGTACGTGTAGCCGTTGAGGCCCTCTTCGTAGAATTTGAGCAGCCGCCCCGATTCTTCGTAGCCGATCCTCCCGTCGCGCAGCGCGGTTTCGACGTCGCGCCGGAACTCTTCCAGCAGCACCTTGGAATTGAACTGGACGTAATCCAGCACCTCGCGCACGGTATCGCCGCGAATCACAGCGTCCAGGATCACATCGCCGCTCGGGCCCAGGCTCACGTGCACGGCGTTGGTATCGCCGAACAGGTTGTGCAGATCGCCCAGGATCTCCTGGTACGCGCCCACCAGGAAAGCGCCCAGCAGGTACGGATCGCCGTTAAAGGTATGCAGCGGCAGCGTGCGTTTTACGTCGCGCCGGTCGATGAACTGGTCGATCTTGCCGTCCGAATCGCAAGAGATATCGCCTATTACGCCGCTGCGGGTCGGCATTTCGTTCAGCCGGTGGATCGGCATGATGGGGAAGAGCTGCTTGACCGCCCAACTGTCAGGCATGCTCTGGAAGAGCGAAAAATTGCAGAAATAGGTGTCGGACAGCATGCCGTCCAAGCCCTCGAGCTCCTCGGGGAAATAATCCAACTCCTTGGCCATGCGATGCACGCGCCGGCAGATGGCCCAGTACAACGTCTCGGCTTGGCTGCGTTGCGCCAGCGGCAGGTAGCCCAGGCTGAAAAGGTTCAGCGCGGCATCCAGCGCCTGCTGCGCGTCGTGAAAACTTTCCAGCAGATTCTTCGAACTAAGCGAACGATAAGTTTCTTGCAGATCGACCAAGGGCTGCTCGGCGTCTTCGGGCACCGGCGTGAAAGCGTCCTCGCCGAAACCGCTCACACCCAATACATTGAATACCAGCACGCTGTGATAGGCGGCGATGGCACGCCCGCTTTCGGACACGATGGTCGGATGCGCCACTTCGGCTTCGTCGCAAACGTTCTGGATGTGATACACCACGTCGTTGGCGTACTCTTGCAGCGTGTAATTCACGCTGGATTCGAAATCGGTTTGCGAACCGTCGTAATCGATGCCCAGGCCGCCGCCCACGTCGAGGTATTTTAGTCCAGCGCCCGCGCGTTTCAGCTCTACGTAGATGCGCGCGCCTTCCATTACCGCGGCTTTAATCTGCCGGATGTTTGTGATTTGGCTGCCCAGGTGGAAATGGAGCAGTTCGAGGCAATCCTCCATCCCAACCGCTTTCATTTGCTCCAGCGCTTGCAAGGCCTCGCTCACTGTCAGGCCGAACTTGGAACGATATCCGCCGGAGGACTTCCAGCGTCCCGATCCGCGGCTGGCCAGCTTCAGCCGCAGCCCCACCACCGGCCGAACCCCCACGCGCTGAGAATGTTTCAGGATCAGATCGAGCTCGGTGTATTTTTCCACCACCGGGATGATCTGCCGGCCGATCTTCTTGGCCAGCATCACCATCTCTATGTACTCGTCGTCCTTGAAGCCGTTGCAGATGATGGGCGTGTCGTTGTCCGCCATGGCCAGAACGGCGAGCAGCTCAGGCTTGGAGCCGGCTTCGAGACCAAAATGATAAGGCTTGCCGAACTGGAAAACTTCCTCCACTACCTGCCGCTGCTGATTCACCTTGATCGGGTAAACGCAGCGATAATCGCCCTTGTAGTTATGCTCGGTGATGGCGCTTTGGAACGCCTGGTACATTTCACCCAGCCGATGTTTGAGGATTTCGGCGAAACGGATCAGGATGGGAAGCGAGATGCCGCGCAGTTCGAGTTTTTCGATCAACTCGCGCAGATCGATCCCGCGCGCCGGATCCTTGCTCGGATGCACCCAGAGATGCCCATTGGCTCCGACGGAGAAATAGCCCTTGCCCCAACTGGCGACGTCGTAGAGCTCGCTGGCGTCGGTGACAGTCCACCGCTCGGTCGGCTCGAAAACGGTGGTTTCACTGAGTTTCAATTCGCGGTTACCTCCTCCGGGGACACAGCGCCCGAATCGAGGCGCTAAAACTCAGTTTCCTCGGAATCGGCGCCCAGGGCAAGTAAATTTTTGACGTAGCGGAGTTTGAATTTCTGGTTACGACGGATGCTGGCCGTTGCCGTGGCGCTCATACCATCTCCGGATAATGTCCGTCAAAGCATCGACTTTGTCGGCGACGGTGTTCGTCTTTTCGGCAAGCTTCACGTTTTCTTCAGCGAGCCGCTGGATTGCCAATTCCGCACGGTCTAGGCGCTCGTTCATCAGCACCTGGGCCGTTAGCAGGTGGCGCTGACTGTTGCTGAGCTGGTTGAGTATCGAATGCACCTCTTCAAACCGCTCGTCGGGATCAGGCTGCACGCTCATGTAACTCAATTCTACGGCAAACTGTAGGTCTTAGTTCCCCACCAAATACTGCTCGACAAACTCCGCCGTCGCCGCCGCCAGGTAGTCGCGATTCTTCTTTTTCGCGAAGCCGTGCCCCTCGTCTTCGGCCACCAGCCACCACACCGGCACATTGTTCTTCCGCAGCGCCTCCGTCATCTGCTGGCCTTCGGTCCAGGGCACGCGCGGATCGTTACGCCCGGCCACGATAAACATCGGTTTGGTGATCTTGGCCGCGTTATTCAGCGGTGAGATGGTCTCAAAGAAATCGCGCATCTTCGGATCGCGCTCGTCGCCGTACTCGACACGCCGCAGGTCGCGTCGATACGCTTCGGTGTGTTCCAAAAATGTCCGGAAATTGCTGATGCCCACCTGCTCCACCGCGCAGCGCACCCGGTCGCTGTAGTGCGTCATCACGGCCAGGGTCATGTAGCCGCCGTAGCTGCCGCCGGTGACCATGATGCGGCTCGCGTCCAGATTCGGCTGCGTCTTGATCCAATCGAGCAGCGCTCCGATATCCTTCACCGAATCTTCGCGCTTCATTCCGTTGTCGAGATTCAGGTAGGCCTTGCCGCGTCCGGTTGATCCGCGAACATTGGGAAAGATCACTGCAATTCCCAAATCGCTCATGTAGTAGTTCGTCGCGCCCAAATAGCCCGGCCGCGATTGGCCCTCGGGGCCGCCATGAATGTTGATGATCACCGGGCGCGGTCCGGTAAAACGCGCGGCAGGGGCATACAGGAATCCCGAGATGGTCCGGCCATCGAACGATTTCCAATGAATAAGCTGCGCGCTCGAAAACGTGTTCGCGTCCAGCCCGCCGGTTTCGCTGTTGGTCCAGCGCGTCACCTGACGATCGTCCAGATTTAGCGAATACGCGTCGCCGGGGCTGTGGGCCGACGAAACCGTAAAGCCGATCTCGTGTCCGGCAACACTCCAACAAAGACCGTCCACAACGCCCTCGGGCAGCGCCGGCAGCGCCTCCTCTTTATTCGCCGCGGCGTCCCACACATGGAGCTTGCCGTAGCCGTCTTCATTGGCAAGATACGCTACATAGCGGCCATCGCGAGAGACCGCGAGTTCCTCCACGTCCCACTTGAGGCTCGAATTGAGCGAAGAAATTTTGCCGGACGCAAGGTCCATTGTTACCACTTCGGAGGTATCGCTAACCTCGTTGGAAATCGCATACATTCTGGCGCCCTTGTCAGAGAACAGCGGATTGAACCAGCCCGCTTCCGCCGAACCCGGCCCTAGCTTCTGTTTTTGACCGCTCGCGACATCCAGCAGATACACCTCGCTCACCACCGCCGAGTGCACCAGCATCAGCAGCATCTGCTTCCCGTCGGCCGACCAATCGCTGATTTCCCAACCGGGCTCATTGGTCTGCATCAGAATCCGCGCCGACGCCGGATTATGCGGATCCTCGATCCAGACGTCGGCGTTCTGCCCGTCGCGGGCGGTGGAGACGTAAGCGATATACTTGCCGTCCCGCGACCACACCGGGCTGCTATTGCGCGAACGGCCGCCTTTGGTCAGCAGCGTGATCTTGCCGCTGCGCAAATCGTCCAGATAAAGCTGATAAAACTCCGCGCCGCCCTCGTCCTTGCGGAACAGCATCTCATCGCCGTTGGCTGGATTGAAAAACGCTTGCGTCACGCGGTCCGGAAAAAACGTAAGCTGCTGGCGCGATCCTCCCGGCGTCGCGACGCGATGGATTTGCGGCACGTCGCCGAATCGAGTGGCAATCAAAATCTCGCGTTTTGCGGGCGCCCAGTCGAGCAACGCCGCGGTGCGGAACTCGCCATAGCGATTGATCCTGTCGAAAATATCTTGTCGAAGAGCCGGCAGTCCTTCGGGCTTCAGGTTGGACGGCGTGGGAAGATTGGGGCCGGCGGCGAAAAGCAGGCCGGCGACGAGGGACACGCTGAGCAGAAGGAATCGGCGCATATTCGATTGTAGCTGCCCCCGGGGCGGCGTCTCAGACTCGAAACGTATCCGGGCGCCACGCGACAATCGCCTTCTTGATATCGCGCGCCGCCATATTGTCGGCCAGAACCTTTGCCGCCAGCGCCGGCAGTTCTCCATCCGATGCAAATCGCAGTGCCACCAATTGCGCTTCGGTCAGCTCGCCGATGCGGGCGCTCAGTTCCCCCGACAACAATGCCTGCAGCCGCAGCCGTTCTTCCAGACGGATCAGCCGGTCCTGCACGCGTAAGGGATTGGTCCGGATCAGGAACACCGCCATGAAAAACAGAACTCCCATCAGCAGCAGGATCCACGCCTCCAGCCGATGATAGTGCCGGATCACGTTAATGACGGTGAGGATCAATAGTACGAGACCTCCCGGCGCAAGAAAATAGTGGAAAGGCGGATGCCAGCGTGTGTGGTTCGCATAGGTTTGCAATGTCTGCTCAGCCATGGTTCCTCCTGGCGACAAATGTCGGCGTTTTGACTTTACGTCTTTGACTTTGCTTCTAGCAGCTTTGTATCATCATACTTCCTACACGCTTGCATGCAGGAACATTCTCATCACGTACTCATGAGGATAGAAAGCCGGGACAGGTAGCCAGGAGAGTCAGGAATGAAGCTTCCATCGAAAAGATTATGGATTTATGGCGGCGCCGTGGCGCTGCTGGGGGCCACGTTGCCGTTCGGAGGCGTCGCTTTCGCCCAGGCTAAGCCGCAGATGGCCGACGATGTTTTCAAGAATATTCAGGTTTTGAAAGGTCTTACGGTCGACGAGTTCATGGGAACCATGGGCCTTTTTTCGGCCGCCCTGAACGTGTGCTGCGGCGACTGCCACGTCGGCGCCGGTGGCTCCAATCCGCAATGGGATAAGGATCCGCCACGAAAAATTGTCGCGCGCCAGATGGTGCGGGTGATGAATAACGTCAATAAGAGCAATTTTGGCGGGGCTCAAGTGGTGACCTGCTGGACCTGCCACCGTGGCAGTGCGAGCCCAGCCACCACTCCGGCCATCGACGCCATCTATAGCGATCCGATTCCCGCGTATCCCGATGTCCTCCCGAAGGCTTCCGCGGGCGCCGTGGTGCCGACCGCCGATCAGATTTTGGACAAATATATCCAGGCTCTCGGCGGCGCCGACGCCCTGTCGAAAATAACCAGCTACTCCGGCAAAGGAACCAGCACCACGTTTGGATCGGACAAATCAAATCCGGCCGAGATCTATGCCAAGGCGCCTGACAAGTACGTCACCATCGTCCATCAGCGCGAAGGCGACATGATTAGAACCACCGACGGCCACGATGCCTGGGTAGTGCTGCCGCTCACGGTGACTGGAGAATATCAACTAACCGCCACCGCGGCCGAAGGCGGCAAACTGGACGGTCAACTCGCGTTTCCCGGAAACATCAAGAGCTTTTTCACGAACTGGAAAGTTAGCTATCCGGCCAGCCTTCCCTGCGCCGCGGGTTCGCCGGGCTGCAAGCCTTTCGATCCGGACGCCGGCAACATTCCTAACCACGATGTCCAGGTGGTCCAGGGAAGCGGTCCGGGCGGCTTCATCGCAACGTTCTATTTCGACAAGCAGACTGGCCTGCTCACTCGCATGGTTCGCTATGCCAACTCAGCGGTAGGCCGCGTTCCAACCCAAATCGACTTTGCCGATTATCGTCCAGTGGCAGGCGTCATGATGCCCTTCAAACGAAATTTCGGATGGGTGAGTGGCCGCGAAGAGTACACGCTGACCGAGATTACGCCGAACGTCCCGGTGGACGATGCGAAGTTCGCCAAACCACCGGCGCCTCCTCCGGCACCGAAATAGCGGCTTCTACGTAAAGCCAATCAGTTACTTTGAGGCCAGCGCCAATGCGGTGGGATGCTTCGGCTGGTAGAGGCCGACCTCGCCTCCTCCAGGAAGCCGGATCTTAGTGATGGAACCCCATCGCTCCTGGTGCGCCTCGGAACAATGGATGCCCTTCTCCTGAAGCCTGCCCATCTCAGCCTTCAGATCGCTACACATGAAGTAAAGTTCGTGCCGATCGTTCTGTTCGGCGGGATGCACCGCCACTTCCGCCGGAGGCAGAGCGAAGATCATCCATCCGTGGCCGGCGTCAACCGACGGGAATCCAAGGACGTCCCGCAAGAAGTCGCGATCGACCTCCGCGTCTTTGCTGTGAACGATTACGTGCGCGCCTAGAATCATGCAGTCGCCTTTTCTGGCTTCCACGCTTGACGCAAGCGCGCTCTGGTACGCGCCGGGCAGCTCTCGCGGAATAGCTCTTCTTGACTTTCGGGTATTGAGTATTTTACTGTAAACATTCATCTTGGCCGCGCCGCGGCCTCCACGCTGAAACTATGGCAGAACGCAAAATGCTGCTCGAATCAACCCTGGACAGTGTGGAGGTAGCGGAGACAGCGGTTCTGGGGGCGGCGCGCGAGATCGGTTTTCATGAGGACGATCTGCACCAACTGGGAATGGCGGTTCGGGAAAGCATGGTAAACGCCGTGGTTCATGGGAACCGTTACAACGCGCGCAAGAAGGTTCATCTTTCGGTGACCAAGGAGGCCGACCGGCTGACCATTGTGATTGCCGACGAGGGCGACGGCTTCGATCCGGATTCGGTGCCCGATCCGTTGGCCGAAGGGAATCTGCTCCGCCAGTCCGGCCGCGGGCTGCTGTTGATCCGCGCGTTCGTGGATGAATTCCAGGTGCTTCCTGGGCAGCCGAGGGGTACGGAAGTGCGGATGGTGAAGTACCTGGCCAAGGCCAGTTAACAAGATTCAAAGGAATCGCGAGGAGGATCCAAATTCGTGAGCGTTAAAATGTCAAGCCGCCAAGTCGGCGATGTTACCGTGGTGGATGCGACGGGTCGAATCACCCTGGGGGAGGGCGCCAGTGTCTTCCGGGACATGATTCGCGATTTGGCCGCCAAAGGCAACAAGAAAATCCTGGTCAACCTGGCCGATGTGTCTTACATCGACAGTTCCGGGATCGGTGAAATGGTGTCGAGCTTTACCACGGTGACCAATCATGGCGGGCAGTTGAAACTGCTGAGCTTGACCAAACGCGTCAAGGATCTGCTCCAGATCACCAAACTCTATACCGTGTTCGAGGTTTTCGAAGACGAGTCGTCGGCGGTTCGCAGCTTCGCCTAGCCGATTTCCGAGCCAGTCCGCGCGCCCAGGCTGGCGGAGCAGACTTTATATGCTTCCCTGTGGATTCGAGACCGGTCGTTAAGTCAGTACGGTCTCGATCCAGCATGGCATCGGTAGGTAGACCTGGGCATGTTAAAATAAGGACTCTAGCAATTACGAGGTCTTAAGTGGATAAGCTCACCCGCAAGGAACTCAAGAGCGACAAATTCGCTCTGGAAGTTCAGCACAGCGTCGAATTCGTTTCTCAACATCGCCAGCAGATGATCCGATGGGGAGTGGTCGCGGCTGCCGTCGTACTGATTGTGATTGGCATTTTGTGGTATCGAAACTACCAGCACAACGCGCGGGAGGAAGCGCTGCACGCCGCCATGCAGATCCAAAACGCCGAGGTCCGTCCCCAGCAGACTGAAGGCGTCTTGTCGTTCCCGACTGCCGAAGCTCGCGAAACCGCTGTGCTCAAAGCCTGGGGCGATATGGCCACCAAGTACTCCGGAACCAGGGAGGGCGACGTTGCCGAATTTTTCCTCGGCACCAACGCCGCCGATTCTGGTAAATTACCGGAGGCCGCAAAGCATTTCAAGGCGGTAATCGACTCTGGGAGCGGGCCCTATGTAGCGGACGCCAAGCTGGCGCTCGCTCAGGTCTACGCTGCCCAGGGGAAACTGAACGACGGCATCCAGTTGATCCAGTCCGTGATTGACCATCCCACCGTGATGGTGTCGAAAGACGCCGCCATCCTTGCGCTGGCGGATCTCATCAAGAACAGCGATCCCAAACGCGCCAGGCAACTGGTGGATCCGCTCCGCTCCAGCACTCGCGCCGCCGTCAGCAAAGCCGCCATTGGTTTGGACGCCTCCCTGCCGCAGCAGTGAACCGGCTCGGCCGTCTGCGTTTTCCAGCCGAGCAAAGCCGAGGGCGCCGATATCCGGAACTGGCGCATCCTTATCGTGGCGAGTTCCAGCGCGATCGCGACCGGATTATTCATTCCCGGGCCTTTCGAAGGCTAGAGAATAAAACCCAGGTTTTTCCGCCGGGCATCTCGGATCACTTCCGAAACCGGCTCACCCACACCATTGAAGTCGCCCAGATCGCCCGCACCGTGGCTGCGGCGCTGGATTTAAATGAGCCACTCACCGAAGCTCTCGCTCTGGGCCATGACATCGGTCATCCTCCGTTTGCGCACGCCGGCGAGGAGGAGCTGGATCGCCAGATGCGCCGCTTTGGCGACCGTTTCGATCACAATCTTCACGCCCTGCGCATCGTGGAGTCCTTCGAGCACCGCTACGCCCGCTTTGCCGGACTGAACCTGACGTTCGAAGTGCGTGAGGGCATCGTCAAACATTCGCGCGATTTCGAAAAAGGCGAGAATCCCGCGTTGGACGAATATCTTCCCGGGCTCCGCCCACCGCTCGAAGCGCAACTGATCGACCTGGCCGATGAGATTGCTTACAACACCGCCGACCTGGACGACGGCTTCTCCGCGGGTCTTTTCGCAATCGAGGACGCCATTCAATGGGTGCCCGAGTTGGGCCGTCGCTGGGAAGAGGTGGAGTCCCAATTTCCCGGCGCCTCCGAGCGCGAGCAGTTTCAGGAAGCGCTGCGCGGATTGCTGGACTGGCTGGTTTCAGGCTTGCTGCAAGGGACTCTCGAAGCCGCCGATGCGGCCTCTGTTGCGAATGTCAACGATGTTCGCGCCTATCCCAGGCGCTTGGCTTCGTTTACTTTGCCGGCTCACACGGCCAATCGCACGCTCAAACAATTCTTGCACCATACGCTTTATTATTCCGAACCGATGGCGAGTGAGCGGCGCCGCTCCGCTACCAAAATCGCCGAGTTGTTCGAATTCTGGATCGCGAATCCGGAAAAACTCCCGGAGAACTACGTCGAATCGCTCGCCCGCTCGCCGGTCCATCGCGTAGTTTGCGATTATATCGCCGGCATGACGGACGGGTATTTCGAGCGGTGCTATCAGCAAATGATGGGCGTGCCGTCTACCTGATCGCGAACCGATTTAGGCCCGAGAACGAATGGTTCCAGACGACGCTTTAGCGGACCGGAGCACTCCATGAATTTCACCACCATTCCCAACTCCCGCCGATCTGCGTCCGAAGGCTCTCGTGCTTTATCCAGTTCAAATTCCATGAGCACGGCGCCATCAACCCACGCACAGTCTGGAATCTCGCAAACATAGAGCTGATCGCCGGGCGCGGCATAATCGCGGGGCGGCAACACCACACCCCCGGCGCGCGCGCTCAGCCGTATGCTTTGATGCTCATCCATAATCGCTTTAGGCAACTGAAACCGGAATCGCAGCGCCGCGCTCCCTGACGCCGCCCGGCTGAGATGCACTGCGAATCTGCGCTCGGTCCAGCGCCAACAGCCATCTTCCATTGCGTGCCATCCACGCTCCAGTCGCGGGGGCACCCAGGTTCCAGGAGCTTTGGTGAGCCATAGTGCATCCTGCGGACCGTACCGAATCGGTTCCAGAATTTCGAACCCCAGCTCCGCGGCGGCGCTGCGCACGTAAGATTCACGATACGCCACCGCATTGGTTGGAAAATCCTCGCGATTGACGGCATAGTTGCCAAGTTGAAATGGAAAACGGATTCCGTGCCTAGCGGCTCCGGCGGCTGCATCGTCGAGAGATTTGTAGAGAAAGAAGGATGTGTACGCAACGCCGCCGGGTGCCAACATCCGGCTCACTTCGGCGAGATAATGCCGCATCTCGTGCTCCAGCAGGTGCGTCATTACGGAGTTCAACAGGATCACATCGAAAGAAATATCGAAGTGCGGGAAAACGTAGTCGCCGGCAGCCGCCATCCCTCGCGGATTGTAAGAGCGATTGAAACAATCCGCTCCGTAGAATGTAAATGCGCCATTCACGGGGGTGATATTTCGCCGACACCATTCAACACATTCGCGGTCGATATCCATGCCCGTGTATGCGCCCTCGAGTTCCCGCAGCCGCCGATCTCCGGCAAGTGCACGTGCCATTCGGCCGCAGCCGCAGCCGATATCGAGGATGCGAGTGCCGGGCCGAAACAGATCCAGGCTCCGGAGCTCATCCAGGAACACCGCCCCGACACGATCGAAATCCCGAGCCCCGCCCACGAAGGAACGGAGTGAATAGGGAGGCCAATCCCGGCGCCCCGTCAGATGACGGAAGGCCGCGTCCGGCAGATCGAGGAACAGCCGGTCAAGTTGCCTGCGCGCGAGGAAATGCCCCCGCAGCCACGGGATCTTCATGAGGGATAGAACAACAAAACGAAGCTGTAACTTCCAATGTTACGATGGAATCACCGAGCCTTCCCGCCATGAAATGCCAGATCTGCGACACGCGCAAGCCGCGCCGCCACTGCCCCGGCGTCAATGGCGAAATCTGCTCCATTTGCTGCGGCAACGAGCGAGAGGTCACCATCAGTTGCCCGCTGGACTGCCCCTATTTAGTCGAGGCGCGCCAGCATGAGAAGCCGCATGAAGTGAATCCAGATGAAGTGCCGAACAAGGACGTCCAGGTGACCGAAGAATTCTTGCGCGAACATGAGCCACTGTTCGTGTTCTTGAGTTCCCGGCTGCTCGAAGCCGCGCTTAGCTCGGCGGGCGCAGTCGATTCCGACGTCCGGGACGCGCTGCAATCGCTGATCCGCACCTATCGCACGCTCGAGAGCGGACTCTATTACGAAACCAAGCCAACCAACCTGATTGCGGCCGGCATCCACCAGCGCATGCAGGAAGCGATCGACGGACTACGCAAAGAACTCGCCGAGAAGAACGCGACGCCCATTCGTGATGCCGAAATTCTCGGGACTCTGGTGTTCCTGGAGCGCGTCGAACTGCACGAAAACAACGGACGCCCGCGTGGCCGCGCCTTCATCGATTATCTGCGCACTTACTTCCCGCAAACGCTGGAAAATCTCGCGCCGGTATCGCCCCTGATACAGGTATGACGGGATTCATCGTCTTCGCACACGGCTCGCGCATCGAAAGCGCCAATCAAGCCGTGCGTGATGTCGCCGTGCAGATGGCTGCCACGGGCCAACACGTGGTCGAAGCTGCCTTCTTGGAACTGGGCGAGCCGGACCTCGCGGGTGCAACGCGAGCCCTCATCTCACGAGGCGCAAAACGCATCGTCGTAATCCCGTATTTCCTGACCCTCGGCACGCACATGCAGCGCGACCTCCCGCGTCTGGCTCGCGACGCCTCTCGCGCCAACGGCGATATCGAAATCCAAATCACTTCGCCGCTGGACGGCCATCCCGGGCTGGTTCAAGCCCTGCTCGATCGCGCCAGCGAAGCACTGGCCTCAAAAGCATGAAGGCCACCGTCGTCGAATTTCACGACATCGCGCCCGAGGTGCGGCATTTCGTTTTCGAAGTCCCCGAAGTCTCCGAACTCCATTTCAAACCCGGACAGTTTGTTTCGTTGAAGGAAACGCTCGGCGGCAAGAAAATCACGCGGCCTTATTCCATCGTTTCTCTGCCGGATGGCAATCGCTTCGAACTTTGTTTGAATCTGGTGCACGGCGGAATCTTTACGCCGCACCTTTTCGCCATGCAGCCGGGCGACTCGCTCGAGATGTCCGCTCCGCTCGGCTTCTTCACCGTCCGCGATCCTACGAAGGAAGCGGTCTTCATCGCCACCGGCACCGGCATCGCGCCGTTCCGGGCCATGGCGCCCGATTACTTGTCCTCTCCGCACTCCGCGCAACTAACGCTGCTGTTCGGCGTGCGTCACGAACATACCATTTACTATCGCGACGATTTCGACGCGTTAGCGAGCCAATATCCCAACTTCCGTTTTTGGCCGACGCTCAGCCGCGCTGAATCCTCCTGGACCGGCCGGACCGGACACGTGCAAGCTCATCTACTCGAAGCCATCGGCGATCGCCGCGACCTCGACATCTACATCTGCGGGCTCAAAGCGATGGTTGACGACGTACGCGCTATCCTCAAGGAGTTGGGCTTTGACCGCAAGCAGATCATTTTCGAGAAGTACGATTAATGAACCGCACAATCGCGCTCACGCTCGGCATGGTGATGATCTTCGGCGTAACAGTCGCCGTCCTGCTGGTCGTGATGCCGGGCCCCCACAAGCCGACCGATTACTTGGTCATCGGCTGCGTGGCGACGCTGATCTGCCTGCTGCTGCTGTTTGTGGTGCTCATCAACTCGCCGAAACGCCCCGATCAAAAAACTGAACCGCGACCGTGAGGGAGCGGAAACCTAAGCTCTCCGCACTTCCACCGATTTGAACACATCCTTGGTCTGTTCCAGGCTCGCGAATACCAAGCCTGGCTGCATTGCGGAGGCCGTTCCCGCCGCCACGGCCCAGCGCACGCAATCGGCGAAATCTTTTTTCTTCGTGGCTGCCCACACGTACGCCGCGGCCAGTGCATCGCCCGCGCCCAAGGGCGAGACCGCATCGGTTCGCGGAGGGATCACTTCCAGCAATTGATTGGCATTCACCGCCACCACGCCGCGACTGCCGAGCGACAGCAGCACCGTTTCGGCGCCCATCGCCTTGATCCGCGTGGCTGCTTCCAGAAATTGCGCCCGCGTAATTAACGCTCGATTCAACAATCTTTCCGCTTCGGGCTGATTGGGGCTCACCACCGTTGGACCAGCTTCAATGCCGTGCAATAGCGCATCGCCATCGGTATCGAGCAGCGTTTTCACTTTGTGCTCACGCGCCAGTCGAATCAGCTTGGTGTAAAAGTCGGTGGAGACGCCCGGTGGAATGCTCCCGCACAACATGAGCCAAGTGGCCGATTCCAGGCGGTTCGCGACCACCTTTTCCATGCGCGCCAGTTCTTCGGGCTTGATCTTCGGGCCGCGCTCGTTCAGCCGGATCGCGAGGCCTTGCTTATCCGTAATGGTGAGATTCACCCGGATTTCGTTGTGAATCGGAACCACCTTCACCGGGAATCCGGACTTGGCCGCCAGCTTCTCCAGGCGCTGGCCGGCAGCACCTCCCGACGTCACCACCGCGAGCGTTTTCGCTCCGAACGAATGCAGCACGCGCGAGGCATTCATGCCGCGGCCGCCCGCCGAGTCGCTGCGCGAAAGAATGTAGGCGCGGTCCTCGAAAACCAACCTGTCTACTTCAATATTGCGATCCACCGAAGGGTTGATCGTGACGGTGAGTATCAACACTCAATGTTACCCTGAATTTTGCCGCGCCATCCTCATTTTCAGGCCTACTTGGCGCTCGCCGCGGTGTGCTTCTTCTGGGGCACAACCTATCTCGGCATCCGCATCGCGCTCGAATCCATGGCGCCGCAGGTGTTGATGGGGCTGCGCTACACCATCTCCGGAATCATACTGCTGGCCGTCGCGTATTTTTCGAAAGCGCATCTTCCCACCGGTCGCGAGCTCTGGTACACGGCGCTGTACGGTGTCATGATTATCGGTACGGGCACCGGCTGCCTGGTGTTCGCCGAGCAATGGGTGCCGAGCGGCCTGGCCGCGGTTTTCATCACGCTATCGCCCTTTTGGATGATCGGCATCGATGCGCTCATTCCCGGCGGAGAGCGCCTGCACGGTCCAACCATTCTCGCGATGCTGGTTGGATTCGCAGGCACGACACTGCTGGTTGCGCCCGAAATTGTGAGCGAAGGTTTCGGCGGCCCTCTGCTGCGCGGTTTTTTGCTGATCGAACTCGGCTGCGGAGGCTGGTGTCTTGGTTCCATCCTGCAACGCCGCCATCAGACCAAGGCGCATCCCGTGGTGAGCGGCGCCGTGCAGCAACTGGCGACTGGCCTGGTATTCGCGGTGCCGGCTCTCTTCACCAAGCCGCATCCGTCTACCTGGAGCGCGCGCAGCGTCGGAGCCGTCGCTTATCTGGTTGTGTTCGGGTCCATCGTGGGATATAGCGCCTACAGTTTTGTGCTCGACCGACTGCCCGTTTCCGTTGTCAGCATCTACAACTACATCAACCCGATCATCGCGGTGTTTCTCGGCTGGCTCTTTTTTCGCGAGCATTTTGGAGCACAGCAACTCGGCGCGATGGTCATCATTTTCGCGGGTGTAGCGCTGGTGAAGCGCTATTCGCTGCCACCCACTCCAAAGCCGGCTCCAGTCTCTGCGGCTTCGTGAGTACCGCTTCGAATAGATCGCCGGTACGCTCGAAGCGATCCATCGCGTTGCGGATGTTGAATTGCCCGGGTTCCAGGCCAGCCTTCACTTCGGACCAATCGAGCGGCGTCGAGACCGGAGCGCCGGGATAGGCGCGTAAAACATAAGGAGCCGCGATTGTCTTAGCTCTCGAGATCTGCAAGTAATCAAAATAGACCTTGGCTTTCTTGCGGCGTGAAACGGTGCGCGGCGTCGTGAACAAATCGGGATTTTGATTGATTACCAGGATCGACAACAGTTCCGCGAACGAGCGGACTTGTTCGTAAGTGTAGACCGGCTCGAGCGGAATATAGACGTGCATCCCGTCGCCGCCGGTGATCTTCGGATAACCCGCCAGGCCGATCGAATCGAGGGTTTTCTTTACCAGTTGCGCGGCCTCGACAATCTGGCTGTACGGGCAGCCTTCGGTGGGATCGAGATCGATGAGGGCAAAATCCGGGTTGTCGAGCGAACCAATGCGGCTCATCCAGGGGTTCTGATCGATGCAGGCCAGGTTCGCCAGATAGATCAGGGTCGCGCGGTCATTGCAAATGATGTAGTGAATCTTGTCCTGGTTGTGTTCGGAGACGATCGGCTCCAGGCGCACCCAGTCGGGCACCTTGTCTTCGGCGTCCTTTTGAAAGAAAAACTGTTCGTTGATGCCATTCGGATAGCGCTTCAGAGAAAGCGGGCGGTCACGCAGATGCGGCAGAATGAACGGCGCAACGGCGTCGTAGTAATTGATCACGTCGCGTTTGTTGATTCCTTCGCCGGGATAGAAAACCTTATTGAGATTGGTCAGCTTGAGGCGATGGCTCTCGATGTCGAGCAGAACTTCGGCCGGTGAATCGGTGGCGATCAGCGGGCCTTTGTGTTCCTTGTATTCCTCGTCTCCCTTGTCTCCCTCGTATTCCTCTCCTCCCCTTGTGCACTCTTTCGGATCTTTATCCGGCCGCAGCGCTACAAACACAGGCGCGCGCAATAATCCGTCGGGCGTCACTTCCAGGAACTTGATCTCGGCTACCAACTCGGGCTGCAGCCACGTTACATCGCGCAGCGCCTTCACCGTTCCGCTAAAGGGACTTTTGTTCGTTATCAGCGGCTCGATTTTGGAGTAAATCTCTTTAAGCGACTTTTCGTTGAAGCCGGTGCCCACCTGCCCGGCGTGCGTCAGCTTTTGGCCATCGTAAAGCCCGAGCACCAGCGAGCTGAAATAGTCGCGCTCGCCGTGCGTGAATCCGCCAATGACGAAATCGCCCGTCGAGGTGACCTTGATCTTGATCCAATCGCGGCTGCGGCGTCCTTCATATTTGCTTCCGCGTGCTTTCGCCACGATACCTTCCAGCCCATTGGCCCGTGCGGCTTCAAACATCGCAGCGCCATCTACAGTGAAGAAATCGGAGACGTGAATCCGATCGGATGGAGTAACTACTTCCGAGAGCAGGCGCTTGCGTTCTTCGAGCGGCACTCCTCGCAGATCGTAGCCATCCAGATACAGCAGATCGAATAAAAAAAGATTCGTGGGGGTCGATCGAGAAAGATGCGCCACCGCATTAGCGTCGGCCACTGAGATGCGCGGTTGAATCAGGCTGAAACTGGAGCGGCCTTTCTCATCGAGCACCGCGATCTCCCCATCCAAAATGGCCTGCGTAGCCCGCACCTGGCGCGGCAGCACGCTTAACTCGGGATATTGTTGCTCGCAGTGTTTTCCGGATCGCGAAAGAATCTTCAGCTCGTTGTTTTCGATGAAGCAGAGCGCGCGCACGCCGTCCCATTTCACTTCATAGAGCCAGCCTGCGCCGCCGGGCGGGCGCGTCGCGAGGGTGGCGAGCATGGGGGAAATAGACCCGGGCATTGGTGCTTTTACAGCACCAGCTGGAAAAGACACCGGCTGGCTATTGGCAGTTGGCAATTGGCTAGTAGCAGGCGGAAGATTTTCGGCGATCTCCTGTTGGGAGCGGCCAGTCAGGACACTGCGTGCGTGATCCTCGATGTTCCAGCCGGGCTTCGCGTCAGCGTCTTTCTTTTTGATCAGCAGCCATTCGTTGCCCTTGCCGCGCCCGCGCATCAGCACCAGCGCGAATTCGCCGCGCAGCTTTTCGCCGTGCAAACGAAATTTGAAATCGCCACGTTCGATTTGGGCGAGCGCCGGAGCATCTCCGAGCAATTCGTACGTGCCGCGATCCCACAGCATCACACTGCCGCCGCCGTACTCCCCTTTTGGAATGTTGCCTTCAAAGCCGCCGTAATCGAGCGGATGATCCTCCACGTGCATTGCCAGATGCTTGGCCAGAGGCTCCAGGCTCGGCCCTTTCGGAACGGCCCAGGATTTCAAAGCTCCGCCCACTTCCAAGCGAAAATCGTAATGCAGCCGGGTGGCGTCGTGACGCTGGACGCAAAAATAATTTCCGGCCGGAGTGGATTGCTCGCGTGGTGGGGGTTCGGGGGTCTTGTCGAAGGAGCGCTTGCGGCTGTAGTCTTTGAGCGACATCGAATGATGCTGCTCTTATTCTACTGAGCCAGGCTCGAGTTAACTCGCGCGGCTGGAAGCGAACACGTTCTCGATGGCGTCGTACAAATCGCGCGAATGGATGGGTTTTGACACGTAACCGTCCATGCCCAGCGACAAGAAACGCTGCCGGTCACCGGCCATGGCGTGAGCCGTCATCGCGACAATGGGCGTATGGGCGCCGTTACCGGCTTCGCGCTTGCGAATGGCGGCGGTAGTCTCGACGCCGTCCATGACGGGCATTTGCACGTCCATGAGAATGAGGTCGAATTGCTGTTTTTCGAGCGCCTCTAAAGCCTTGGCGCCATCGGACGCCACCACCACGCTGTGGCCCTCTTTTTCGAGCAACCGCACCGCCAGCCGTTGGTTCACGGCATTGTCCTCGGCCAGCAAAACGCGCAACGGCGCGCGGGCTTCCCTCAGCGAGTGGCGAGTGACAAGCTGTATCGTCTGCGCGTCGTCGGAACGAGGCCCCAGCACCCGCAACAAAGCCTCCAGAAGATCGGACTGCAGAACCGGCTTGATGAGATAAGCCGCAATTCCCAACTGCCGGCAGCGCTGACCGTCTCCACGCTGTCCGCCGGAAGTGAGCATCACGGTCACCAGGCCTTGCTGCGCGGGCAGCTGCTGCAGTTGTTCGACCAGCATGAAGCCATCCACGTCGGGCATGTGGCAGTCCGCGATCATCAGGCTGAACGGGGCTCCGGCCGCGTGCGCCTGACGCAGCATAGACACTGCGGCTTCGGCGCTAGCGGCGCAGACTGGACGCATTTGCCAATGGCTGAGAGTCTTCTCCAGAATGTGCCGATTGGTGGCGTTATCATCCACGATCAATACGCGCCGGTCTACGAGAATGGCGGGATCGGTGCTCGCGGGTATGGACGGGACGCTGGCCCGTCCGAAACGAGCAGTGAAGTGGAAAGTGGCCCCCTGCCCCATCTCGCTCTCCAGCCAGATTCGTCCGTTCATCATGCCGATCAAGCGCGAACAAATAGAGAGTCCCAGGCCCGTGCCGCCGTAGCGGCGTGTGGTGGAAGTGTCGGCCTGCGAAAAGGGCTCGAAAATGAGTTCCTGCTTCTCGGCGGGGATGCCGATCCCGGTGTCTGAAACCGAGAAATGGAGCGACATGCTGTCGGTGTCTTGTTCATCCAGCTCCACACGCAAGACCACTTCACCCTTCTCCGTGAACTTGATGGCGTTGCCCACCAAGTTGAGGATCACTTGGCGCAGGCGCACCGGATCGCCCACCACGAAGTCGGGCAATTCCGGGGGCACGAAGCAGGCCAATTCCAGGCCCTTCTCGTGGGCCCGGCCAGCCAGGATTTTCATGGCTTGCCCCAGGTGATCGCGCAGATTGAACTCGATCGGATCGAGGCTCAGTTTACCCACTTCAATTTTCGAGAAATCCAGAATGTCGTTGATGACGGTGAGCAGAGAATCCGCCGAATACTTCACCGCGTTGAGATACTCACGCTGCGAGGGATCGAGTTCGGTTTCCATCACCAGCTCCGTCATTCCGATGATGCCGTTCATGGGCGTGCGGATCTCGTGGCTCATGTTGGCCAGGAACTCCGATTTCGCGC
>JBKQHJ010000192.1:0-113491 GCA_052148835.1 Bryobacteraceae bacterium | reverse complement strand
GGGCTGGTGATGATCGGCTGGGTTTTCTTCCGCGCGGTTACCTTTCAGGACAGCCTGTACGTCCTGCACCAGATGCTTTTTGTGCCGCACGGGACGCAACTGGTCCCCCGCTGGTTGAGAGTGCTGGCACTCATCACACTGCTGCTGGCGCTGCTCGAAGAGAAGAAGGAATGGTTTGAAGAGGTCTCCCTCGGGCCGGCCTGGGCCTACGGAGCGGTTTGCGCGCTGCTGCTGCTGTCGGTGGAGTTGATCGGATTTACACAAGCCGCCGTCCCGTTTGTCTATTTTCAATTTTGACGGCGGACTCCGCTGGATGACGCGCTATCGACCGCTATTTCCCAACTCTTCACGACGCCGTCCCACGGAACGATAGAGCGCCCTACTGATAGAATCGGATCGTGTCGAGCTTTCACGTGCAGAATTTCGGATGCCGGGCGTCGCAAGCCGACGGCGCAGCCATCGAATCGGGGCTGATCCGCGCAGGTCTCGATCCCGCCGCCAGTTCGTCCGAAGCTCAACTCGTGGTGCTAAACAGTTGTACGGTTACTTCTTTCGCCGATGAGGATGTTCGCAAGGCCATTCATCGCGTACATCGTGAGAACCCCGCCGCGCGCATCTTGGTCACTGGCTGTTACGCCCAGCGCGCGCCCGACGAACTGGCTGTGTTGCCGGGAGTGCACTGGGTGGTTGGTAACTCACATAAGGTTCGAATTCCGGAAATTCTGGCGGAATCGGAACCCGCCTGCGAGGTCGGCGCCCCCTACCACGGCCAGATTCACATTAGCGACATTCTGGCGCAGCAGGATTTCCTCTCGGCTCCCGTTGGGGACGCCGCCGGCGATCGTACGCGCCCCAATCTCAAGATTCAGGACGGCTGTAATAACCGCTGCTCGTTCTGCATCATTCCCTTCGTGCGCGGCCGCAGCCGCAGCGCGCCGGCCGATCGAGTGGTGGAGCAAGTACGCGATCTTGCCGCGCGGTATCGCGAAGTGGTGCTGAGCGGGATCAATCTTGGACGCTGGGGCCGGGAACCCGGCAGTACGGTGCGCCTGGCCGATCTCATCCGCCGTCTTCTGGTCGAGACCCCGATCGAGCGCCTGCGTCTGAGCTCCGTGGAGCCGATGGACTGGAGTGACGATCTGCTCGGCCTGGTGGCAACATCAGCGCGTATTGCCAAGCACGTACACGCGCCCTTGCAATCGGGGTCGGATCGCGTGCTGCGCCGCATGCACCGCAAGTACCGGCCGCGGCATTATGAAGACCGCATCTTGAAAGCTCGCGCATGGATGCCGGACGCCTCGATCGGCGCCGATGTCATGACCGGCTTCCCCGCCGAGACCGACGCCGAGTTTGAGGAGAGCCGCGAGTTTATCCAGAGCCTCCCCTTCACCTACCTGCACGTATTCACTTATTCCGAGCGACCGGGAACGCCTGCAGCGGCAAGCCTGGAGCAAGTTCCGATGGAAGTGCGCCGCGAACGCAACCGTATTCTGCGCGAGCTCGCTGCCGCGAAAAATCTTGAATTCCGCCGGAGTATGGTAGGCCGCACGCTTTCGTTGGTCACGCTGACCAGCGGCGCGCTCTCGGACAATTTCCTGAAGGTGGAGCTAGCGACGCCCCGGCCGCCGAATCAGTTGGTCGAGGTCAAAATCGGCTCAGTAAGCGCCACCGGCCTGCGCGAGCACAGCGCACTCGGGGTGCTATGAAGCGTTGATTCGGCTATTGGCCGCCCGAGTTAGCGCCAGGTGCGATTCCAGATCGGAGCTTCGCAAAGTACGAATCGTAGAAGGCCAGCATCGCGTTATCGATTCCCGGCCCCACCATAACCGTATCGCCGAGCACGATGTTCCGCGCGCCCTTCTTAACGCTGTAAGCCGGCCACTCGGGTAAACCTTTGCCATTGGGATTTCCAGTGGCGGCGAAATTCACCCAATAGGACGCCATCGTATCGGCGAGCTTCTTGTCGACATCGGTCCAGGTAACGTTGGGTGGTTGATTGTCGAACATGTACGCAAGATCGGCGGTGTGCGTGGCGCCGCGAGACGGTTGTCCCGGGGGCGACGGCGGCACATGCGTGAAGTAATAAAGATAAGCTTTCGCTTTGCCGCGTTCGCTCTGCAATTGCGCCCACTCGCGCATGGCCCAACCGAATTCATCGCGAAAGCTCGCCAGTTGCGACGCGCCCGCTTCGGCGTTGGAGCTGGCGGGATACAGCTTTAGGTAGCCATCCGCCAGGTCGTTGAAGCGGCGCTTCGCGTTGCCGGTGAACTGTTCGGCATTCCCGCCGCCAGGACGCGAGAAGAACGTCCCCTCATCGTGATTCGATCCCACCAGTACATCGACATCGTTCTGCTTGTGGTTCTGGTAAGTGATGGTGAGATCTTCGGGGACCATCCAGCCGTCGACGATGACGCCGAAGGGGCCGCGGCTGTTCTTGAGCAGTTCATCGGCGGGCTTGGCGCGCAGTTCGGCGATGGAGCTCGCGCCCAGCGCCTGAACCATCTTCTGTCCGTTCTCTTCGGCCTGAGCTCGCGTGGTCATTTTGCCGATGTTGACGCCCATCCAGGCGCCGCTTTGTCCGATGGCGCGCTGGAACAGTCCTTTGCCTTGGGGCGACCCAACCATCGCCGACACCAGCATCGAGCCGGCCGATTCGCCATCGATGGTGACCCGCTTGGGATCGCCGCCGAAACTCGCGATGTTCTTTTGCACCCAGCGCAGCACCGCCGCCATATCCATGAGCGCATAATTGCCGGAAGCGTTATGCCCGGATTCTTTGGTCAATTCGGGATGCGCCAGAAATCCGAATATTCCGAGACGGTAATTATAGGTCACCACCACAGCGCCCTTGCGGGCCAGCGCATCGCCGTCGTACATGGCGAGCGATCCCGAGCCACCCGTGAAACCGCCGCCGTAGCTCCAAACGATGACCGGGCGGCGCTCGCTTCCGGACTTGGCGGCCGTCCACACGTTGACGTACAGGCAGTCCTCGCTCGGAGCGGGGCCGGAACCGCCGGCTGGGCCACGCTGTTGCTGCATGCACACGGGCCCAAACTCATCGGCTTTCCGCACGCCTTCCCAATGCGAGGCTGGTCGCGGCTCGTGCCAGCGCAGCTCCCCGACGGGCGGAGCGGCATAGGGGATGCCTTTGTAAACGCGCACCTCGTCGCTCGAGCCGGCGACGCCTGAAACCAGGCCGGTATCGAGGCGGACCGGGTCGGAAACCGCGGCGGAGAGAATCGCGGCTCCCGCTAAAAATGTTCCGAAAACGAAGGAAAATAGGCGGCGCATGTGCGACAGTATGTCAGCTTTCAGACGCATGGTCAAGGTTGGGAGCAGCCCAGCTGGGAGCAGCCCAGCCAGACATCCGGCGAATGCCCCACCACATCTAACTTCAAGTTAGTCTTGACAATTCATTGATGATTGGTTAAAAATAACCAGAGTTGTTGTAAGATAGATCATCCACAGCCGCCGTGCTGAAATCGGATTTGCCGCCGCCGCAAGTTCGGAAAATGAGTAGGCTCGTCTCGCCTTTTGGCGGAGCACCCAATAGCCCTCAAATTCGTACTGGATTCATTTGCCGTCCTCAAAAAGGAGAGTTGATGAAAAGGTTGAGGCAGACTTTCGGCGTATTCCTTCTGTCAGCGGCATGTTGTTTCGCCCAGTCCGCCGTACCTTTGGGCACATCCGCTAACTTCGCTATATTGGCTGGTTCCACGGTCACAAACACCGGGACCAGCACGATCGTAGGCGGCGTGGGCGTGTCTCCCGGCAGTTCGATTACTGGATTTCCTCCGGGCACAGTAAGTTCCGGGACCATACACCGTACTGATGCTGCCGCGGGACAAGCTGAAACCGATCTGGGAACGGCGTATGGCAACGCAGCCGGCCAAATGGCGACCATGGATCTGACTGGCCAGAATCTCGGTGGCTTGACGTTGTCTCCTGGCGTCTATCATTTTTCCACTTCGGCGCAGCTAACCGGAACACTTACGCTCAATGGCGGTGGCAACTCCAACGCCATTTTCATCTTTCAGATTGGCACTACACTCACCACGGCCACCTCTGCTGTTGTGTCGGCCATAAACGGCGCTCAGGCCGCAAATATCTTCTGGCAGGTTGGAAGTTCAGCGACGCTTGGAACTAGCACTATCTTCGTCGGAAATATACTGGCCCTTACTTCCATTACCTCGAATACCAGCGTATTGATGGCCGGCAGGCTGTTGGCGATTAATGGCGCGGTAACCGTAGATACCATTTCGCTTACCTACCCTACTGCCATTCCGCCGGGCGGACTAGGCGGATTACCCCCGAGTCCGACACCCGCTCCATCGTCGTGGATGCTCCTTCTTATTGGCTTGGTCTGCGCCATTCTTTATCAAACGCATCAGCGCTGGGTTCGTCCATTATGGTTGCACCCATTATGGCTGCGCCCATTTAAGAAACGCTAAGCCGCTTGAGGCGCCGTCTCGAGCTTGGCGCCCAAGGTCAGGTAGTTGAGCAGTGTGGAGCAAACCGCCGACCCCGCGATCACGATCGCCATGGGGAGCGCCGGGCTATCGATGAAACCCAGAAACGTAGTGGTGAGCGCCGCGATCAGGAACTGGTTGGTGCCGAGCAACGCCGACGCAGTGCCCGCGATCTGGCCATGCCGCATCATCGCAATGGCCGATCCATTCGGAAAAACGAAGCCTTGCGCTGAAACGTAGATAAAGACGCAGGCGAAAACGCTCCACATACCTCCGAACCCGCTCAGCACGCTCCCAAGCAGCAGTAATCCCGCAAAGAGCTGCACGATATTCGCGGTCCGCAACACGCGCCACAGGGGAATCCGGTGCGACATGCGCCCATTGATCTGAGAAGCCAGCACCATGCCGGCCGCCACCGATCCAAACAGCCAGCCGAACTTCTCCGTCGGAACCTTGTAGAGAACGATGAACACAAATGGCGCGCTGGTGATGTAGGCGAAAGTTCCAGAGGAACTGAAACCGCAGACCACGGAAGCGCCGATGAACGTCTTGTCCTTAAATAGCCGAGAGTAGGCGGACTTGATCAGATCGAGATGGAGAGGACGGCGAGATTCGTGGGGCAGCGATTCCGGCAAGCGGAAGTGCATGCCGATGAGGCAGAGGACACCCAGCAGGGCTTGCGTAATAAACGCGGAGTTCCAACCGAACCAGACCAGCAGATAGCTTCCGATGAGCGGCGCAACCACCGGCGACACGCCGAGCACCAGAACCAGCATCGAAAAAATGCGGCGCAACTCGCGGGCCGGAAAAAGATCGGTTACCATGGCGCGCGACATTACCGCGCCGCCGCAAGCGCCAACGGCCTGAACCAGCCTGGCGATCGACATTATTGGAATTGAGGGCGATAGCGCGCACGCGGCCGACGCGGCGATAAACACCAGCAGGCTCGCGTACAGCGGCGGTTTCCGTCCGAAACGATCCGTGATGGGCCCGTAGAGCGGCTGGCCAAGCGCATATCCGAGCAGAAACGTGACCATCGTCAACTGAACGGCGGCTGTGGAGGTGTGAAACACCTTCTCGATCACGGGCATCGCCGGCAGATACATGTCGATGGAGAGCGGCGCGAAGGCTTGCAGCGCGCCCAAGAGAATCAAGAGCTCCAGATGGCGGAGGCGCGAGCTAAGGCTGGGCTGTTGAGCAATCACGTGGGAAGAGACAAGTGTATCAGGTCGATCCCTTCTACCCAGGCTTCGCATGCTAATCCTGTTATGAACACTTGATGCGCATCACCGTGATCGGCGGGGGAATCGTCGGTTTAGCGACCGCATTGCGGCTGAGCCAGAAGCTTCCGAACGCTTCCATTACGGTGATCGAGAAGGAATCGGGGGTGGGACGACACCAAAGCGGCCATAACAGCGGGGTGCTGCACTGCGGCCTGTACTACAAGCCGGGCTCCTTGAAGGCGAAGCTCGCGGTCACTGGGATCCGCCAGATGGTCGCGTTTTGCCAGGAGCACGGCATACCGCACGAGGTTTGCGGAAAACTTGTGGTTGCGGCGAACCCTGAGGAGGTTCCACGCCTGGACGCCCTTTATGAACGCGGACAGCAAAACGGGCTGACTGGGTTGCGAAGGCTGGGCGCGGCCGAAATGCGCGAGATCGAGCCTCACGTTGGGGGCGTGGCCGCGATTCACGTGCCGGAAGAGGGCATCGCCGATTATCCGGCGGTCTGCAAAACTCTGGTCCGATGCCTTGCCGCGGCGGGAGGCCAGGTAATCACTCAAGCGGCGGTGACGCGGCTGCACAGGACAGGCGCGCAATGGATCGCGGAAACCGACGCAGGCGCTTTCGACTCGGATTACATCGTGAATTGCGCCGGGTTGCAGTGCGATCGCGTTTGCTCGCTCGCGGGCAATGAACCGAAGCTCCAAATTATTCCGTTTCGCGGCGAATACTACACTTTGAAGCCGGAGCGGCAGTATCTGGTCCGCAATTTGATTTACCCGGTGCCGGATCCTCGCTTCCCGTTCTTGGGCGTCCATTTCACGCGCCTGATTCATGGCGGCATCGAAGCTGGTCCGAACGCGGTGCTGGCATTCGCGCGGGAAGGATACCGGAAGAGCGATTTTTCCGCGCGCGATTTGATGGGCACGTTGACGTATTCCGGATTCTGGCGATTCTTTCAAAAATACCCGCGCGTATGCTTCAACGAGTTGCGGCGCTCCTTCAGCAAGGAATTATTCTGCCGGTCGCTCCAGACGTTGGTGCCCGACATTCGTCCCGAGGATTTGGCGCCTGGAGGCGCGGGCGTACGGGCGCAAGCCATCGCGCCCAATGGCGAGATGATACAGGATTTTCGCTTTGTCAAAAGCGATCACGCGCTCCACGTGTTGAACGCGCCGAGCCCGGGCGCCACTGCATCGCTTGCTATCGGGCAGGAGATCGCGAACCAACTCACGGCAGGCATGTAGTTCTAAACACAGCGTTTAGGCCGCCATCGACTTAG
This sequence comes from Bryobacteraceae bacterium, assembly GCA_052148835.1. GTDB lineage: Bacteria > Acidobacteriota > Terriglobia > Bryobacterales > Bryobacteraceae > Palsa-89. The sequence goes on along the minus strand of JBKQHJ010000192.1, from coordinate 106,517 downwards.
AGCCATGTTATTCTAGCTTTGGCGTGTTCAGCCGGCATTATAGAAGAGTGAAGGCCATTTTCGGCCTCATCGACTCGGTTCTCGTTGGTCTCGCGTTTATCGCGGCGTACCAAACGCGAATCCTCCTGAATCTCGAACGGATTTTCTATTTCACGTTCTATATCGATTTCCCCGTCGCCATCCTGCTGTTGGGCGTTTCGGTGCTGAGCTGGCTCGCGATCGGATATTGGTTCAATATTTACGAAAAACTCGATTCGGCGCATCCCAGCGTCGTGTTGCGGGATACCTTCCGCCAGTGCGTGCTCGGAGCGGCCTGCCTGGTTCTGGCCGAGTATCTGCTACGGCTGGACCTGAGCCGCTTCTTCGTCGCGCTGTTCTCCACGTACGCGTGGATACTTTTGTGCCTTTTTCGAATCAATGCCGCGCGAGTGATTGGAGCGGTGCGCAAGCAATTCGGAACGGCGCACTATGTGATGGTGGTTGGCTCCGGCCCGAGTGCGCGCCACCTGGGAGAGGCGCTGGAAGAATCCAGGGATTATGGCGTTCGTTTGTTGGGCTTTTTGGACGACGAACCCGGCCAGGTTCAGTTGAAAGACAGCTACGAGCGGTATCCACTGTCGCGCTTGGCCGAATTGTTGCGGCGGCATGTAATCGACGAGATCATCTTCGCCGTGGATAGCAGCAAGCTCAGCGAAATGGAAGACGTGTTCCTGCGCTGCGATGAAGAGGGCGTGCGGACGCGCGTGGTGGTGGATTTTTTCCCGCACGTGAACAGTCAGGTGTATCTGGATCGCCTGGGAACCAAGCCGCTGCTGACGTTTTCTGCCGCGCCTCACGACGAGATCCGGCTGCTGCTGAAGCGCGTCACGGATCTGGTGATTGCAGCGGCCGCGCTGGTGCTGCTAGCGCCGTTCATGATTTTGATCGCGCTGCTGATCCGGATAACGTCGCCGGGGCCAGCGATTTTTCGTCAACAACGATGCGGGCTGAACGGCCGCCGCTTCACCTTTTATAAATTCCGCTCGATGTGCGACAACGCCGAGGAGTTGAAGGCATCCCTGATGCACTTGAACAGAAAATCGACGGCTTTCAAAATCCCCAACGACCCGCGGCTCACACGCCTGGGGCGATTTCTGCGCAAGTTCTCGATCGACGAGTGGCCCCAGCTATGGAACGTGCTTAAGGGCGAGATGTCGCTAGTGGGGCCGCGGCCGGCGGTTCCCGAAGAAGTGGAGCTGTATCAGACCTGGCAGCGGCGACGGCTGCGCATGCGTCCCGGACTCACTTGCCTGTGGGCGCTGGCAGGGCGTGACCGGCTGGATTTCGACACTTGGATGAAGATGGACATGCAATACATCGACAATTGGTCGCTAGAGCTGGATATAAAAATTCTTTTGCGGACCATCCCGCGTGTGTTGACGGGCTGGGGCGCGCATTAAAACGACCAGGTGGAATCCTTCCACCCGTCCAGATCATATTCGTCCATGCACGATTCAGCCATTGCCATGAACTGGTCCACCAGCTTGTTGCGTTGCGAAAACTTCACCACATCCATGCGCACCTGCTCGTGGTTTCCCGAGTAATTGATCTCATACAATTCGTGCCGCGCGCCGAACTCGGTGCCGATGGCGTCCCAAATCAGCTTAAAGAGCTTCACGCGCTCTTCGGCCCCGCTCGACGAACCCCGGTAATACTGGTCGATCAACGGGCGCAGCTCCGCGTTTTTCAGGTCTTTATAACTGGATGGAGCAACCAGCAGGCTGCCCGCAAGCTGCTGCTCAAAGATGTGCCGGACGGACGGCCAGCATTCCGTGGCGAACATTCGGATCGTGCTGGCATACTCGGGCTTGGGAACAACGGTGCCGCCTGGAGCGGGCTCCGGGTCGAGACACATCGCGGTGGTGAGCGCCTTCATGAGATGCCTCCACGCGAGGATTTCGCCGAAGGCCGCTTGAACGCCGCGGAACGCGTCGGTGCCATTGGTGGCGATCGCTTTGGCGAACAAGCCCGCCATCATTTCCAGCTTCACCGTCAAGCGCGTACCCGCTTGTAAAGTGAATCGATTGACGAATCTCGATTCAGGATAGAAAGCGTTTACCCGTTCCGTATCGCGATACAGCAGGAGATTCTCCCAAGGCACGAAGACATTGTCGAAAATCATCACCGCGTCGTTTTCGTCGAAGCGGCTGGACAGGGGGTAATCAAACGGGCTGTGCGCGTTCATTTCGTACGAAGGCCGGCAAATGAGCTTGGCCCCGGGCGAGTCCATCGGCGCCAGAAATACGATCGCGAAATCCTTGGCCTTATCCTTGTCCAGCGTGACCGCGCTATTTTGAGCCACGAAAGTAGCGTGCGTGAGCGCGGAACCAGTGGCCAGCATCTTCGCTCCGGAAACTACAATTCCGTCGTCACGCTCTTTGACCACGTGCACGAAAACATCTTCCACCTCATGGACCGGGCGATTGCGATCCACCGGGGGATTCACCAGCACGTGGTTCAGGAATAGGCACTGCGAAGAATACTTCCGATACCACGCCGTGGCGCTGCCATCAAACGGAGCATAGAACTCGGGGTTCGCGGCCATGCTCGCCATGAAAGCCGCCTTGTAGTCCGGCGTTCGGCCCATGAACCCGTAGCTCAGTTTGGACCAGATGGCGATCGCTTCGCGAGCCTCGACAAGTTCCTGCGCGCTGTAACTCGGTTTGAAGAACTTGTGGGTGCGCTGCCCGAATTTGTCAGTAGCGGTAAGCAGTTCCTGCTGCTTAGGATCGTGAAGCGCATCGTAGAGACGCGCTACGGACCGGCTGGCGTTGCGGAAGGCAGGGTGGATGGTGACATCGGCAACCCGTTCCCCGTAAATATAAACCGCGCGGCCGTCGCGAAGGGTGTCGAGGTAGGCTGGTCCGTCCAGAAGCGCGCTGCTGTCCATACGTATGATCGTAATGCACTGGCTGCGGGTGGGCCGAGGATTGCATTTACTGGGCACGAGGAGGACGTAACTGCCATGAACCTGATTCCCTACATTGCCATCTGGGCCGTCGTCGGATTCGCGGTCCTAGGACTTGCCCTTTACCGAAAGATCCTGACCTTCCACGGGGACGACGAGTTCGTTCACCTGACCGAAGGCGAGCAACAACTGATTCCTCAGCAGGTTGCGCTGAGCAGCAAGCTGGCGGCGATCGACCGCTGGGGCAAGATTCTTACGGTGTTCACCGCCGTGGCGGGCTTGTTGATCCTGGCCGTCGTGCTATTTCAGGCGTGGCAGGCCAGCCTTCAGATTAAATAGTCAAGACGAGCCTGAGCGAGGAGGCTCATTGGGATTGGGCCATCTCGCTCATTGATGAATCAGCGTTTGGCGACGTGGCCGCGCCCATCGCGCATTTCATTACCCTTGAAGTGGGCAACCTTGTCGAGACGTTTTCCCGGCTCAGGCCGATCGCCGGCGTGCGGCATCGGGCCTCTGTACCCATGGTCCGGATGGAAGCGATTGTTCACGTGGCCCCGGAAGTGTTCGTCGCCGTGAAACCACGGCCCGGCGCCGATGAAGAGACCACCCGCAAACCACTCTGGTCCGTAATAGCCGTAAGGAGCACAGGCATAAGGGGGAACGTCATAGTAACCGTACGGACACACAGGCGCGGGTCCGATATTGACAGCGACCTGAGCCTTCAACGCCGGTGCAGTGGCAGTTAGAGCCGCTAGGGCGACAAACACTCCAGCAGCCGTGACCTGAGCCAAATACGTGAGCTGTTTCATTATTATCCTCTGTGACGTTAGATTCCCAACTGCAACTCCCGTTTCGTCCGCGGCATCTCATTTTGTGCCGGCTCTCCCGAGTGACCCGATGGTACCTTGAGAGAGTCGATCCAGTAGGTGCTATGGCCGAAAAAATTGAATCTACCGACGGAATGTTCCCCCAACTGGACGAGGCGCAAATGACCCGTTTGATGCCGCTCGGCCAGGAGCGGCGCTTTTCCGCCGGTGAAATCGTCTTCGATCAAGGCGATTCCGAGCATGGCGTCTTCGTCGTGTTGGAAGGCGGCATCGAGCTTGCCAGCGTAGTGAACGGCCAGGAGACGTCGCTGGCGAAGCATGGCGTCGGGATTTTCACGGGCGAAGTGAACCAGCTCTCGGGCCGCCGCAGCCTGGTCCGATGCAGGGCGAGCCAATCCAGCAGGCTGCTCGAAATCAGCCGCGCAAATTTGCAGCGCATCATGCAGAGCGACAACGCCCTGGGTGAGGTGTTCCTGCGCGCATTCATATTGCGGCGCGTGTATCTCATCAGCCACTCGGCGGGCGACGCCGTGCTGATCGGGTCCAACAATTCCGCCGACACCTTGCGTCTGCGCGGGTTTCTTTCCCGCAACGGCCATCCATTCGTTTATGTGGACGTGGAGAAAGATTCCGACGTCCAAACGATGCTCGATCACTTCGAGGTCAAGGTGTCGGAGATCCCAGTGCTGATCTGCCGCGGCGAGCTGGTGCTGCGCAACCCCAGCAATGCCGAGGCCGCCGCCTGCTTCGGGCTGAACGAGGGGATCGATGACGGCGGGGTCTACGATCTGATCGTAGTGGGCGCTGGGCCGAGCGGATTGGCCGCGGCCGTTTACGGAGCCTCCGAAGGGCTGAATGTCCTGGTGGTCGAAAGTAACGCTCCGGGCGGTCAAGCCGGATCGAGCTCCAGGATCGAGAACTATCTCGGGTTCCCTACGGGGATTTCCGGGCAGGATCTAGCCGCGCGCGCATTCGTGCAGGCGGAGAAATTTGGCGCGCACATCGCCGTGGCCCGTTCCGCCGTGGCGCTTAAATGCGCCCGCCCACCTTACGCGCTCCAGTTCGACGACGGTGGTACCGTTCAGAGCCGCAGCCTGATCGTGGCAACCGGCGTTGAATATCGAAGACTGAATCTGCCCAATCTGAGACAGTTCGAAGGCGCCGGCGTTTACTACGGGGCCACGCCGGTAGAGGCACAGGTCTGCGCCGATCGAGAAGTCGCTATCGTGGGAGGGGGAAATTCCGCCGGCCAGGCGGCGATCTTCCTGTCGACGGTCGCCAAGCACGTCTACCTGTTGGTTCGCGGGCCTGGCTTGTCGGAGACCATGTCCCGCTATCTGATCTCGCGGATCGAAGCGTGCCCTGAGATTACGCTCAAAACCTTCACCGAGATCGAGGCGCTGGAGGGCAATGGTCATTTGGAGCGGACGCACTGGCGGAACACCCAGACGGGCGAGCGCCATACCTGTGAAACCCAGCACCTATTCCTGATGACAGGCGCCGTTCCCAACACCACTTGGCTCAGCGGGTGCGTGGCGTTGGACACTAAGCAGTTCATCAAAACCGGCACTGAGTTGGGAACCGATTGGCAGCAGCCGCGGCCTCCTTACCTGCTCGAAACCAGCCTGCCAGGCGTGTTCGCGGTGGGCGACGTCCGCGCGGGAAGCATGAAGCGAGTGGCGGCGGCGGTGGGTGAAGGATCGATGGCCGTCCAGTTCGTTCACAAAGTTTTGGCGGAGTAACCCGCGAGTGCCGCCGGCGTGGTTAGAGTTTCTGGGCGCCGTCGACTCTAACGAGACCGCGGTCGAAAGTGCCGAGCGGAAGATGGCCCGATTTGCGAGCTAGTTGGAAGATGAGGCAATCGGAAAATTTCAGCGCTGGTCTTTCGCGGAACAGCTCCAGCGCGGCCGCGACAGTCTCCGCGTCTTGCACGACCAGGTCGCGCTCGCGAAGTAACAGCTCAATCGCGTCGATTTGATCATTCGCGCTGAACCTGTAGATTGAGGCAAGCACCCAAATCGCCTCTGCCAGGCCGAGTACGGAGAGCCACACGCCACCTCTGATAAAGTGCTCGGCGGAGGCCGTTTGGCTTGGATTATCTCGGACGATAAGCCGAACTATGACGTTAGTATCGACCGCTCGCATGCTGATCGCGCATGTATTGCGCAATGCCCTCGTCCATTTCCTCGATGGTATGCTTTTTCGGTTTACGTCCTTTGAAAATCGCGTTGTGAATGTCTTCAAAGGTGACCGTGCCGGCGCGGCGGACGACGATTTTGCCGCCTTCTTCCTCCCATTCCAGGATCGAGCCGGGACCGACGCCCAGTTTGCGGCGCACGTCCACCGGGACAGAGATCTGGCCTTGCGCGGTGACCTTGGATCGTGCGATGGGCATGCCTTTATATTACCAGGGTAATGGAAGAAGCCGCGTCACTCTGCCCGCAACGTGTCCGCCGGTTGAATGCGGCTGATCCGTAAGGCCGGGAGGAAACTGGCTGCGCCGGCGGTAACAGCGAGGATGAACCCGATGTCGATGAAGGTGGCGGGATCGTGAGTGCTGACCCCGTAAATCTGGCTCGACAGGATGCGCGTCGCGAGAAACGCGAGCACCACGCCCGAGACCAGCCCTCCAGCGGCGGCAACCACACCTGTCGATCCCACGCGCAGCACCGCTTGCCAGACCGTCGAACCAAGCGCGATGCGGATTCCAATTTCACGGGTGCGTTGCACCACCAGATTCGAGACCAGGCCGTAAATCCCGATCGCGGAGAGTAGAAGCGCCAGGCTAGCGAGAGTGGCTAGCAGCAGTACTTCGGTTCGTTGCAGCTGAAGATGTTCAGCCAGAATCTGGTCCATGGAGCGGAAGCCGGAAAAGGGAAGGCTAGGGTCCGCATCCGCGAGCGCGCGCTGCATGGATGCGTTGAGACCCTGGATGGGACCGTTGGTTAGGACAATCCAACTAGGCTGAAACCAGATGTGCGCGATGTTCACGAGCCCTTGCGGCGCTTGTGACGCGGGCAGATAAGCCACCGGTTCGGTTCCAATCGGCGCTGTCCGCTCAATGCCTTGCTGCTTTGCGACATCGCCGACAATTCCAACAATGGCGAATGTAATGCCTCCGGTTTTGAAGTGATACCCAAGCGGCGACGGGCTGTCGAAGAAGCGACGCGCGAAAGCCAGGTTCACGATCGCGACTCGTTCCGAAGTAGGGCTGTCGCTCTCGCCAATAGCGCGGCCGGCGAGAAGCGGAATGCGGAGCGTCGAAAAATAACCGGGAGTCGCATAGGCGACGCTGGATGCGCTGCGTGTGCCTGCCCGCTTGCCGTCCGGAATCGCGATGCCGTCGTTCAGCCCGCGTTCGTACGGCACGCTGAGGCCGACTGCCGCGTCGCGCACGCCGGGAATCTGACGCATAGCGGCGACGCTCTCTTCGAGCAGCTTTTGGAACGCGCCGGCGTCGTGGTAACGCGCATCGTCGAGCGAAGCGGTGGCTGTCATGACGTTATGCGGGTCAAATCCGGGCGGCAGCGTCTCGAGGTGAATGAGCGTGCGGACCAACAGACCGGCTGAAATAAGCAGGACCACGGTGAGGGCAACTTGTGCGGCTATCAGCACTTGACGGAGACGATTCGATCCGCTGGTAACAGCGCGGCTTCCTGCAAAGGACGATGACCCCAGGTAAAAGCGGCGAATCTGGAGCGCCGGTAACGCCCCACAGAGAATGCTAGCCAGGAGCGACGCGCCTAGCGTGAACGCGAGCACTCGGGTGTCGATGGAAAAGTTGCCGACGGGAATCATCGATTCCGGCAGGACATACTGGAGCGATTTGAGAATGAATAGCGCGAAGCCGGTTCCACCAACTCCCCCAATGAAGGCGACGATCAGATCCTCCATCCACAATTCGCGGAGCACGTCCAGGCGCAAAGCGCCGAGCGCAAATCGAGTAGCTATTTCCTGTTTGCGGCGCAACAGGCGGACCAGCGCCAGGCCAGCGAGATTCGCACAGGCGATGAGCAGAATGAAACCGACCGCGAACATCAGCACGATGACTTTGCCACGCATGTCGCCGGCCAACTCCAGTTGGAGCGGGCGTGCGTAGATGCGTGCTCGGCCGTGATATCTGGTTTCAAGCTCGGAGAAGTACGCCAGGCGAATGCGGCTGAGCTGCGCGGTTACTTGTGCCCATGTTGCGTTGGGCTTCAGCCGAACCAGGATGCCACAATTCTGACCGCCGCACTCCCCGGTTGGGGCGGGCTGCAGCGGAGTGAAGACATCGGCGTGGTTAGGTGTCAGAGCATTCCGCGGCAAGACGCCGACAACGGTATGACGCTCTCCTTTGAGCTGGATCGATTGGCCGACCACCTTAGGATCGGAGTGAAATGTGGATTGCCAGAGGGCATAGCTCAGCACTGCCGCTGGAGGCCCATGCGGCCGGTCTTCTTCCGCGCTGAAGCCACGGCCGAGATAAGGCGGGATGCCCAGCACATCGAAATAGCCGGCGGAGACACGGCTGCCGGTCACATAGCGGATCGCGCCTCCCGCTATCAGATTCACCCCGCCGGAACCGCCCCAGGATGCCAGCGCCAGTGCGTCGAGGTTGGTCTTGAATAGCTGCCAGTCGTCGCCATCGAAGCTGTCGTCGTCGTCCGAAACGGCGATGCCCCGGACAGGGTCGATGCCTTCTCGGTGGACCACCAGGGCGGCGAGCCGGTCCGGACGTGGATAGGGTAGGGCGCGGAGCAGAAAGCCATCCATCACGCTGAAAACCGCGGAATTGACCCCGATGGCCAGCGCCAAGGTTGCTATCGCAATCGCGGTAGCAAGCGGAGCCTTCGCCAATCGTCGAAAGGCGTGTTTTAACAGCCCCATGCTGAAATAGTACGCCCTGCGCGTTCAGTTTGTTCCATCAGTGGATTTGCGCGCGGTGACTTCGATTTCGATCTTGATGCGCGGATCGATGAGGCCGGCGGAGATCATGGTGGAGGCTGGCCGGATGTCACCGAAATACCGGCGCAATACTGGCCAGCACGGCTCGAAATCTTCGACCCGAGGAAGGATGTAAAGGACCCTCACAACGTCAGAGAAACGGCTCCCGGCCTCGGCAAGAGCCTTTTCGATATTCCGCAGGCATTGCTCGGCCTGCTCCACGACATTGTCGGAGATGTTCATCGTTCGGTAGTCAAAGCCGGTGGTGCCGGAAACGAATACCCAGTCACCATCCACCACGGCACGCGAAAACCCCACGTTCCGCTCAAAAGTTGAACCCGATGATATAAGTCGGCGCATTTTAGACTTCGCTCTTTTCTGCATGCAAGCTGGGTAACCGCCGGTTCTCCATAGGCCGTCCATTTTATGACAGAATCTACCAAGGAGAGGAATTGCATGAAAGCTGCGTTCGCTGTATTAGCTGCGGGAATCGCCCTGCTGGCGCCGGCTGGGGCTCTCGCTCATCATTCGTTTGCCGCCGAGTACGACGTCAAGAAGCCGGTGACGCTGAAGGGCACGGTCACCAAGGTAGAGTGGACGAATCCACACGCCCGTTTTTATATTGACGTCAAAGACGAGAGCGGCAACGTCGTCAACTGGAATTTGGAGCTGGCCAGCCCCAACGTGCTGGTTCGCCAGGGATGGAGCAGGCACTCGCTGAATGTCGGCGATCAGGTGACCGTGGAGGGCGCGCAAGCCAAGGACGGATCGCAGATGGCCAACGCGAGAACCGTCACTTTGGCGGATGGCAAGAAGGTCTTTGCTTTCTCGCCGGGCGGCGACGGCCAGTAGCGTCGAAGCCGCTCGAACAAGGAGAACAAAATGAAACTCAGGCTGAGCCTCCCGGCGGTGCTGACTGCCGCGTTGCTGGTGACGGTGGGAGCGGCAGCGCAGGCTCCCACGCCTACCACCGCGTCGCCCGCAAAATCGTCCACACTGAACGCGGCGGAATCGACCGCTCCAGCCGGTGGCAGCGCGAATCCCGACACGAAAAGGGTGCGGCCTCGCGACACGACGCCGCACGGCCCAACACCGCGCCTTCCCGATGGGCATCCGGATCTGTCGGGAGTCTGGCAGGGCGGTGGCCCGGTGGGAGATCTGGCGCAAGGCTTGGCTCCCGGCGAAACAATTCCGATATTGCCGGCGGCCAAAGCGCTCATGGACCAGCGGCAATCCAAGGATGACCCCGAGGCGAACTGTCTGCCGACCGGGATTCCGCGCATCGCGCCGTATCCCTGGAGAATCGTGCAGACGCCGACGCACGTGTTTTTCCTCTTCGAGGGCAACATTCACAGTTACCGGCAGATCTTCATCGATGGCAAACATCCAGCCGATCCGGACCCCACTTGGTACGGACACTCGATTGCGAGCTGGGACGGTGACACGTTGGTGGTGGACACCATCGGATTCAACGATAAGTTCTGGTTCGATTTCCGCGGCCATCCGCACACCGAGCAATTGCATACCATCGAGCGCTACACGCGCAAGGATCTGGGGACTCTGGAAAACAAGGTCACCATCATCGATCCGGGCGACTACTCGAAGCCTTTCACACTGACCTTCACGGCTCGCCTGCGGCCGAAGGAAGAGCTGATGGAGTACATCTGCCAGGAGAACCAGCAGGACGCACAGCACATGAAAGGCACCGCGGGGACACCGCAGAATCCGTAGTGACTGCTCGTCGCCCGTGCAATTCACGAGCGCTGATTCCGAGCCGCGACCGTCAGTGAGCGGTTAGCTTATGGCCCGGCAAGCCCTCATAGTTCTCGCGGTGGTGATTGCGTTCGGCATTCTGGTGCCGGTTTACAAGGGCTTTGGATTCCTGGACCCTCGTATCATCGCGGCCTATGCGTGCCTGGCGTTGCTATTCGTCGCACCGGGGAGCGCGGAGTTGGCGGCCACCCAGGGTAAAAATGCGCCAGCGTCCGCCCTGCTCGGCAGGATCGCGATCATTGTGGCGTGGGGCTGGGGAATCACGGTACTGATTCTCGCGACAGCGATCGTAACGCTGAATGTAATGGCGCGCCGCGGCGGGTTTCTCACGCCTCCGTTGGATTTCATAGCGGCGGTCCTCGTGTTCAGCTTGAGCGCGGCTATTGCAATCGCGATGCTTGGCGCCGAACTGGCGCGCCGATTTTCGGCCGCTCAGGTGAAGAACATTCTACGAGCGGGGTTTCTCATTATTCTGCTGGCTTTGGTGTTCGCGCCCCGTTTTTTGCCGGAGAATGTGACGCTCGCGATTTTTAGTCGTTTTAATACTAGAAGAGCGCTGACGCATTTGGCTTGGGAGGGGTCGGCGGCAGGCGCCGCGATCGCGGCTCTTTTATTGCTCGTGTTATTTAAAACGCGGCCCAGTGTGCCACGCGCCACAGGCCCGTTTGCTAAGATACCTATGGCAGAAAATCCCGATCAAGGAGGACGATGAGTAAAGAAGACAGCATAGAAGTAACCGGAACGGTGGTAGAAAAGTTTCCGAGCGGCCAGTTCAGCGTTTTGCTGGACCAGGATCGCACCGTGCTCGCTCACCTGGCTGGTAAGTTGCGCCGCAACCGCATCCGCGTGTTGGCCGGCGATCGCGTGACTCTGGAGCTCTCTCCGTACGATTTGACGAAGGGACGAATTACTTACCGGCACAAATAGACAGTTTCTTCGTTCCCCGCCCCCTTGCTGCTGGATGCAGAACGCGGCCCGCTTGATTCCTGGATGCGGCAAGCTCTTTCTTAGATCAAGATCGTGATACACAAGATCCTGTTGATCTTCGGCACCCGGCCGGAGGCGATTAAGCTCTGTCCGGTTGTTCGCGGCTTGCGCGAACATCCCACTCGGTTCGACGTGAAGGTGTGCGTCACCGCGCAGCATCGCGCCATGTTGGATCAAGTGTTGGAGGTCTTTCAGGTGGCCCCGGACTACGACCTGGATCTGATGCTGCCGGGTCAGACTCTATTTCAATCGACCTCCCGGATTCTGGCGGGGTTGGAGCCGGTTCTCGGAGCCGAGAAGCCGGCCATGGCGATCGTACAGGGCGACACCACCACTACGCTGTGCGGGGCATTGGCGGCGTTTTATTCGCGAGTTCCAGTGGCTCACGTGGAGGCGGGCCTGCGCACTCACGATCTGAGCCAGCCGTTTCCCGAGGAAATGAACCGCGTGCTCGCCACGCGCCTCGCCGCTCTGCATTTTGCGGCCACCGAACAGGCCGCCGAGAATCTGCGTGCTGAAGGCGTTCCGGCGGACTCCATCAGCGTGACGGGCAACACCGGCATCGATGCCGTGCTGTATATTCGCGACGCCTTGGAGCGAGGGACGCTGCGCGGGGGCGATTGGCCGCAGCTGGATGCATCGAAGAAGTTGATCGTTGTCACCGCGCATCGCAGGGAAAGTTTTGGCGACGGATTTGAGAGAATCTGCCGCGCGCTGGCCAAGATCGCGGATCGAGACGATGTGCAGCTGGTCTATCCTGTGCATCCGAATCCCAACGTGCAAGATCCCGTCCGGCGTTACCTGGCCAGCCATCCGAATGTTTTTCTAATTGAGCCGCAAAGCTACGTGCCGTTTGTCGACTTAATGCGCAGGGCCTATCTGCTGATCACGGATTCGGGCGGGATTCAGGAAGAGGGGCCTTCGCTGGGCAAGCCGATTCTGGTGCTGCGCGACAAGACGGAGCGGCCCGAAGCCGTCATCGCCGGGACGGTGAAGTTAGTAGGTACCGATGAAGACCGCATTGTACGCGAGGCAGCGGTTTTATTGGGGGATGACGAGGCATATATGCAAATGTCGCGCGTCCACAATCCGTACGGCGACGGGCGGGCGAGCGCGCGTATCTCTGACCGGATTCATTCCTTTCTGGCGAAATGAGCGGGGTTGCCGAGAGCAATATTGCAAAACGGCGTCGTAATGTTTCCGTCACGCAGACGCAGCCGGGAGTCTGCTAGAATCTCCCAAAAGGAGCTCCCATGAAATTCGTCTCAGGAATAGTTCTCGGAATGATGTTGTGCGTCGGCACCTGGACTCTGAGTGCGCAGAACGAGGCCGCCAAGCATCCTCGAATTGAGGCTGCAATCAGGGCGATAAAAGATGCCCGAGCGGAATTGGATGCCGCGCCGGACGATTTCGGGGGCCACAAAGCCGACGCTATAAAGGCCTGTGACAACGCGATCCGCCAGTTGCAACTCGCCTTGGATTATCGCGCCCACAAAGATCGACACTAAGGCTCGTCGCAGGGAGCAGAGGAATGGCTGGGCCACTGGGGAAATCCGCCCCAGTTCGGCGATTCACACTTATTTGAAAACGGTCGTCTACGCCGCTGATTATTTGCGCGTCGACGGCGGATGCCGTGCTTTCGACCGCGCTCAGCGGAACAATCGCCGTGAAAACACAGCGGTTAATCAAGTGGGACACCGGCAAAATCCATAAGAACTGGCGCCGAGGACCATCCTGGTCCCTTGGTGGGGCATCGATTCTCGACGAGGCGCTACGTCCATAATCGCGGTGGGATTGATTTTCAAATATGAGTTCCACTCCAAATCGGTCGCGCGCGCCATCCGATAGCGATTGGTCGAGCGATATCGCGAAGGCACTTTCGCGTAGACTGGTCGGCCAGCCGGCTGCGATTACGGCGGTTGTGCCGTACGTCGAGATGTACCGGGCCAAGCTGACTCCAGAAGGCCGTCCGGCGGGCATTTTCCTGCTGCTGGGGCCGACGGGCACGGGAAAGACAAAAACCGTGGAAGCGCTGGCCGACGTGCTGCACGGCAGTCCGAAGAAGCTCCTGAAAGTGGATTGCGGCGAATATCAGATGGAACATGAAGTGGCGAAACTGTTGGGAGCGCCTCCGGGATATTTGGGGCATCGGGAAACCCAGCCCTTGCTGACGCAACAGAAACTGAGCGGCGCGGCGAGTGAGAGCTGCGATCTTTCGATTTTGCTTTTCGACGAGATCGAGAAGGCTGCGCCGTCGCTGGTGCGTCTCCTGCTGGGAGTTTTAGATAAGGCGACGCTGCGCCTGGGCGATAGCACGCTGGTGAATTTCGAGAAAACGATGGTTTTTTTGACCAGCAACCTGGGCGCACGCGAGATGAGCCGCGAATTGCGTCCGGAGTTCGGATTCGAATCGGCGGTGCCGCGCCAAAGCATGGAAGTTGGGGACAAACTGGAGCGTATCGGCATCAGCGCGGTCCGCAAGAACTTTTCGCCGGAATTCATCAACCGGATCGATTCGGTGGTGACCTACCAGCCGCTCGATTCGGCCGCGCTGGCCGCCATCCTGGATCAACACATCGAGGACCTGCAAAATCACGTCGACCGCCGTCTGGGCGACCGCGCGTTCCGCATCGAGGTGCCGGCGCGGTCCCGCAGGTTTTTGCTCGAAAAGGGCACCAGTGCGGAATATGGAGCGCGTGAGCTGAAGCGGGTCTTGCATCATCAGTTGATGCAGCCGCTGGCATCTTTGGTGGCAGGTGGCGAGATCCAAGCCGGCGCGAGCATCCGGGCGGAAATGAGCCCCAGTAAGGGGAAGCTTATTTTGCGAACGGTAGACCAAGGCGAAATGACACAGGCTTGCTGAGGCGAGCGTCATTATTGGAGACGTCATTATTGCAGGCGCCCATGGCTGGATACTACTCTGGAGCGTGAGCGGAACACTGTACGTTGTCGCGACGCCGATCGGCAACCTAGAGGACATCACTCTGCGCGCCTTGCGCATCCTTCGGGAAGTGGATCGGATCGCATGCGAAGACACGCGGCAGACACGCAAATTGCTGGATCGCCACGGCATCTCGAAGCCGCTGGTGAGCTATCACGAACACAACGAGCAGGCTCGCGCGGAGGAGTTGCTGCGCGAACTGGAGGCTGGCGAGAACATCGCACTGGTGTCCGACGCGGGGACGCCGTTGATTGCCGATCCAGGCTATCGGCTGGTGACGCAGGCCCGCGCCGCTGGCATCACGGTGTCTCCCATCCCTGGGCCGTCGGCCCTGGTCAGCGCGTTGAGTGCATCCGGATTGCCCACGGATGCGTTCTTTTTCGGCGGCTTTCTGCCGGCCAAGAAAACACAACGCAGAAAAATATTGGACGAGATGAAGGCGTCTCCCGCCACGCTGGTTTTCTTTGAAGCGCCACACCGGGTATTGGAAGCTCTAAGTGATATCGTCGAGGTTCTCGGGCCGCGGCAGGTGACGATCGGACGCGAGCTGACGAAGGTGCACGAAGAATTCCTGATGGGCGAGGCCTCTGAACTGCGCGCTGCGCTTGCCTCACGTCCCTCGCTCAAAGGGGAAATCACGCTGATGATCGCCAAAGGCGAACCTACGTCCGCGCAGACGATTCCAATCGAAGAGGCGTTCGACAAACTGTTGGCTGCGGGCCTACCGCGCATGGAGGCCATGAAGATAGTGGCGCGCGAGCGGGGCCTTTCCAAGGGCGAGGTCTATAAGAAGCTCAACCAGCGGTAACGCGCACGGGTGCGGGGCGCCGCGCGGGCGTAGGGCAACAATCGGCGGAACAGACGTCGTGACTCGGCGGGTACTGTCCGATGGCGCGCGGCTGGCACAAGCCGAGGCGTTCCTCGATCAACTCGCGAATCATCTGCAAAAACTTCGGATGCACTCCGACCGTCGGAGCGCGCACCAAATTCACGCCGCGCTCGCGAGCAATAGCTTGTACTTCAATATCGAGATCGTAGATCACTTCGATGTGATCGGATACGAAACCGATGGGCACTACGGCGACCTCGGCGCCCGGCTCCAATTCGCGCACAACGCCGCCGATATCAGGCTCGAGCCACGGCTGGCTGGGCAGTCCGCTGCGGCTCTGATACACCAGGCGCCAATCGCTGAAACCCACGGACTCCGCTACCAGCCGGCACGCTTCCTGAAGCTGCTTTTGATAGTCGCTGGTCTCGGCCATCGCCAGCGGAACGCTGTGCGCCGTGAAGATGATTTTCCGGGATTGGCCGCCGAGCGCGGTGCGAACCTCATCGGCCTGCGCCTCAATAAATAGAGGGTGATTGTAGAACTTCCGCAGTTTATGGATCTCGGGCGCGCCCGCCACTTCCGCACGCGCCCGCTCGATATCCTCCAAATACTGCCGGCAGCCGGAGTACGAACTAAAGATCGAGGTAACGAACGCCAGCGCCTTTCGCACTCCGTCCGCCCGCATTTGTCGCAGTGTATCGGCGAGCATCGGATGCCAATTGCGATTGCCCCAATAGATAGGCAATCGATGGCCGTGGCGCGCCAACTCGCCTTCGAGCGCCGCGATCAACGCACGGTTTTGATCGTTGATCGGACTCTTGCCGTCGAAATGGTGATAATGTTCGGCTACCGAGAGCATTCGCTCCCGAGGCACATTACGCCCGCGCAAGACGTTTTCAAGAAATGGAATGACGTCGTCCGCTTTTTCCGGTCCTCCGAAAGAAAGCACCAGGACTGCATCATATTGGGGTTCAGCCATTCACTACTATTGTAGGCGGCGAGCCGCTTAGCGCCAGTGTCCGTGATGATAGCGCCAGCCGTTGCCGTGGCGTTCCCAGCGATCGGCATCCCAATGAGCACGCGGATGTGGCGGCACGGCCCATCGGCCATTCACCCAAGCCCAGCGGCTTCCGTTCAAATTCCAAAAGCCGTCCACCCAAACATATCCAGGACCCGGCGCGTAACCCACCGGCCCGGCCACATACGGTGCCGGGGGAACCGGCACGCTATATGCGACGTATCCCCCGGCGCAGGCCGTCATCGCGGACGACGCCAGAAGTACCGCGGAAAGAATTGCTGTTTTTGTCTTCATTGTTGCCTCCTATCCGTTTGGATTCGGACAGGAGGGCAATGGGTTGCGTGGGTGAACGATCGATAACGTTACGGCCGGTTCATAATAGCTGTGAGCTTATGGCTGCTGAGAAATGGCAACTGCAATCGAGGGACTGCAGACCGCTTGCGCAGCCGTCCGACCACCGCAGACGGAAACATCGGCCGTAGCGCCCGTCAAATCGCTGGGCAGAATCAGATCGATTTGCTGCAATCCGGCAAACCCGGGAGCCGGACCTGCGTAGTACGGTTGCGTCACAACCAGTGAGCCGATCTTCGCGGTGATGACGCCAGACAAGCCTGTGGCGAAGACTTGGATGACGCTGCCAGGCGCGGCTGGCTGCTTCGCGCTGTTCACCGTGTTGTCCTGATTGAGAACCCCATTGGGAAATATCCCGGGATCAGACGGCGCAAGGTTCACCGTCAAAGGCGCACTCGCGAGGCCGTCCACCGATACCACTACTTGCGCCGTTGTACCCGTGCCTAGACTGGCCGGAACAACGAGGTTGATTTGCGTGGCATTGCTGAAGAGCACTTGAGCGGAAATTCCATTAAACGTCACGGACACGTCTTGGCCGGAAAACTGAGATCCCGTCAGGGTGGCGATGGACCCTGGAGCGAGCGCCCCAGTAGCAAAGGTCGCGGCGTTCACGGCGCTTTGGACGGACGGCGTCGGAACAGGCGTGGCTGCTGTAACCACAAACGAGATCGCGACGGTGCGAGTTCCCACCGGCCCAGCGTTCACCGTAAGGGTCGCCTGGTAAGTACCGGGCGCAAGCGTTCCCGGGACCGCATCGATGCGAATGGTCCCGCTATTCTGCCCCGAGGTCGGCGATACCACCAGCCACCCACTCCCGTTCATGTAGTTCACCGACGCCGTCCACTGCATAATGCCGCCACCATCATTCTGAACTTGCACGTAATTGGTCGTCGTTACGCCGCCGGCCGGAGTTGTATAATTCAGCGACGATTCGAGCACCCTTAGCGACGGGAAGTAGAGGGCGTTGCAGTCGCCGATGATGCTGCAATCGCTGGGCGGCGTGATTTGCTGGAAGCGTGGAATCGGATCGCCTACGGTGGCTGTTTCGACGGTAGAAATCGGACCCAGCGTGGCGTTTTCCGACGTGGTAACCGAGGTCGCGTTACCGTCCGGTGGCAGCACCAGGAACGTAGGGAACTGAGCGCTTTCCTGGATGGACGGGTTGGCATCCACCACCTCATACACGGCAATCCCCGAACCGTTGGTCAGCGGCACCTGGCTCATCGCATCGAAAGAGACCACGCCGGAACCCGGTGCGCCAGGCAAATAGGCTGGAGTTCCACCGGCGCCGTTGGAGTTCGTGTACGGAACCAAGGCGAGCAGCAAAGACCCGGCGCTCCCTGGTGTGTACTTGCCGCCGGAAGCGGGGACACCGAGGTCGCCGCCCGCAGTGGCTTGTGTTGCGTCCGAACCAGCCACTACTGTGGGAACAAACAATTGCGCGCCCGCCGGAAAACCTGAATATTGGACAACGATGCGCGTTCCGGTGTCCGCGTTCAGATTCTGCGGGTCGGATTTCGGGCCGAACGCATCCGCGTACCCTTCCGTCATACGGGTTGAGGTGAAAGCCGAGCGACTGGCAAGAAAACTAAGGAAGCTCGCGGTATTCAGGGGCGCGGGAGAGCCGCTCTGAGAACAAATCAGTTTGCCCGAATAGGCGACATAGAGACCATGTTGCGGTTGCCCGACCAGTACTTGAACGGTTGGAAGTAAAAAGTCGGTGCTGCTATTCACCCCAAGATTTACCACAATCGATGCACCGGTACTGAAGTCTAATTGATTAGCGGCGCCTCGCAAGCCGGTAAGTGTGAGAGTAACTGAACCGGAAGAGGAAAGCACAAATGAAGCGCCATTGATTGCTAGGCTGGCAGGCCCCATGAGGGTAACTGGCGAGGAAATGGTTTGTAGGCCGGAGCCGTTGTCCGCGGTAAAGGAAATGCCAGTCAGCGTGTTCGAGAAAGCGGATGCCAGGCGATTCGTGATGTTGACGTTCAAGAAAAAGTAAAGATCGGCGGTAACTGTCGCGCCCGGTGTACCTCCGGAACAGGTGAAAACGAGGTCGCTGGTCCGCTCGGTGATGCCTTCTCCGTGTACGATCTGTGGATTGGAGGAAGGAGTGCAGCTCAGCGCATCGGCATGAGAAAGGGGGAAAATCCCTGCCGCGACAAGGGGCAGAACGGCAAACAATTGGCGAAACATGAGAAAAATACCTGGTTGCAGCTTATCAAAACGAAACAATGTTGTATATCCTTTATTACAATTAATTTTGTGGCAGTAACTTGTTTCTCACCGTAGCTCCTTCGGGTGGGCCCCTCAAGGCGAGCTTTCGCAAAGGCTAAAGAAGCTGCGAGAATAGTTATGGACGCGAGAAATGGTTATGACGCGAGACTCGCGCGTGGGGTTGCGCGAGCGTTCGGATGAACATGCCCCGGATGAAATAGCTTTGGATCCACTTACAGACACTTTCGGCCGCCTTCACGACAACCTTCGGATCAGTGTGACGGATCGATGTAATATTCGATGCTTCTACTGCATGCCGGAGGAAGACGTGAAGTATGCGCCACGCCAGGAAATTCTTTCTTTCGAAGAGATCGAGCGTTTCGCGCGAGTGGCGGTGTCGCTTGGGATAACGAAACTGCGCCTCACCGGCGGCGAGCCGTTGGTGCGCAAAGATCTGCCGGTGCTGATTGCGAAGTTGTCAGCTATTCCGGGCGTTCGGGACCTGGCGCTCACCACCAATGGCGTGCTTTTGGAGCGCCACGCGCAAGCCCTCTACGACGCCGGGTTGCGGCGCCTGAATGTGCACCTGGATACGTTGGATCGCGAGCGATTCTTGAAAATTACGCGCCGCGACGATTTGTGCAAGGTGCTGGCCGGCATCGAAACGGCGCAACGCGTGGGCTTCGGCCCGATCAAGATCAATGCGGTGGCCGTCAAGAACCTGGTGGAGCCCGACATTATTCCACTCGCCCGCTATGGCCGCGAGCAAGGCATCGAGATCCGCTTCATCGAGTTTATGCCGCTCGATTCGCAAGGGCTTTGGGCGCGCGAGAACGTGTTGTCGGCGGATGAAATTATTGAGACGCTATCGCGCGAAATTTCGCCGCTGGTGGAAATTCCGGATCGCGATCCGCGCGCGCCGGCCACAGAATATCGCTACGCCGATGGCGTTGGCAGCGTGGGATTCATCGCTTCGGTCACGCGGCCGTTCTGCCTGAACTGCAATCGCGTGCGGCTAACCAGCGACGGCAAGCTGCGGTATTGCCTGTTCGCCATCGAAGAGACCGATGTGCGGGTGCTGCTTCGCAATGGCGCGCCGGATTCGGAAATTGCCGCGACCATTCGTGAAACGGTGCACAAGAAATGGCTGGGGCACGAGATCAACAGCGCCAAGTTTGTCGCCCCGCCACGCCCGATGTATGCGATCGGCGGTTAGCGCCCCGCGCAATTCATAGCTAACGGTTACTCTGCATCCAAGGGGTGGCGCGCGCGTCACAGTTACATGCGTGGTGGAGACTTCGTTTCAGGGTGGAGTAAGATTTTGCGCGGCAAACTGCCGCTGCTTTCAATTGAAATCACGAGCGAGTGCCCGCTCAGTTGTCCGGGTTGTTACGCCTATGGCGACGGTCACCTGGGCGGCGGCCTGACACTTACTCAACTGTCCGATACCAGGGGCGAGACGCTTGTTCAGGGCATCTTGCGGCTGGTAGACCAGCACGATCCGATGCAGTTGAGCTTGGTGGGAGGCGAGCCGATGATGCGGCATCGCGAGTTGAGCCAATTGCTTCCGATCCTGAGCGCGCGCGGGATTTACACCATGGTGGTTACCAGCGGAGTGATTCCGATACCGGCGGAATGGACCGCGCTCCCGCGCATCACAGTAGCCATTTCGGTGGACGGATTGCCCGAGCACCACGACGTTCGACGCAAACCCGCCACTTACGAGCGCATCTTGCGAAACATCGCCGGGCGTAGCGTTTATATTCACTGGACCGCGGTGCGCGCGCACGTTCAGGATCTCGATTATGCCGAGCGCTACCTGGAGTTTTGGAGCGCGCGCGAGGAAGTAAATCGCATTTGGATGAGCGTGTACACGCCGCAACGCGGGGAGCAAAGCGCGGAGCGGTTGACCAGGGAAGATCGTGCGCGGCTGGCCCAAGCTATTCCGGAGCTGGCCCGGAAATATCCGAAGTTCCTGATCAAAGGCGGCATGGCGCGAGCCATATTGAGCCCGCCGTCCAGCCCGCAAACATGCGCCTTTGCGCGTGTATCGGCGAATTACACTGCCGATCTGAAGACGCGAGTCGCGCCTTGTGTGTTCGGCGGCGATCCGGACTGTTCGGAATGCGGATGCGCCATCAGCTCCGCGCTGCACTGGATCACGAATGAAAAAGCCGGCCCGATCGCGGCGCGGCATCTGCTGGACGCGTCGTTACGAATCGGCGCAGCGGTGGCACAGTTGAAAAGGGCGAGCTGAGGTACGCTACGCTTTCAAGAATTTCCTGATCCGCTCCACCGCGTCCATCAGCTTCTCATAGGAATTCGCGATGCTGAACCGCAGATAACCATCGCCATAGGCCCCGAACGCCGTCCCGCTCAAACAAGCCACACCCGCTTGCTGCAGCAGCGCGTCGGCCAATTCCTTCGATTTCCGCCCGGTCCCTTGAATGTTCGGGAAAGCGTAGAAAGCACCGCCTGGAATCGCACAGCGGAATCCCGGCAGCGTGTTTAAGCCCGCGCAGAAAGCATCGCGACGACGCCGAAACTCTTGCACCATTTTTGTCACGTCGTCCTGCGGCCCATTAAGCGCCGCGATCCCAGCGCGCTGCGTGAAGCTGGCGGTACAGGAATTGGAATTTACCATCAACTTGTTCACGGGATCCACCAGCCAGGTTGGCATCACGCCATATCCCATGCGCCAGCCGGTCATCGCGTAGGTCTTCGAAAAGCCGTCGAGAATCACCGTCTTTTCCTGCATGCCAGGAAGCGTGGTGATGGAAAGCGGCTCTTCATCGAAATAAATCCGCGTGTAAATCTCATCCGACAAAACGATCAGATCGCGATCCCGCACCATATCCGCGATGGCGCGCACATCGTCCGCCGGTATCACGCCGCCGGTTGGATTATGCGGAGAATTCAGGATCAATATTTTAGTTTTCGGCGTCAGGCTGTCCTTCAACACGTTCAAATCGAAAGAAAATCCGCGATCCTCCACCAATGGAATCGGCACCGGCTTGGCGCCGAGGAAGTTGATCATCGATTCATAAATCGGAAATCCGGGATTCGGATAGATGGCCTCGTCGCCCTCTTCGAGCAGCGCCATCAAAACGAAAAACATGATCGGCTTGCCGCCCGGCACGACGCACACATGCTCGCCACCTACTCGAATTCCGCGCGTACGGCAGATGTAGGAGGCGATGGCCTCTCGCAATTCCGGCAGCCCTTGCGTGGGTCCGTAATGCGTCCAGCCTTGATCCAGCGCCTGCTTGCCCGCTTCCACGATGTGGCGCGGCGTGTCGAAGTCTGGCTCGCCGATCTCCAGGTGAATGATGTCGCGGCCTTGGGCTTCCAGCGCCCGCGCGCGCACCAAAACTTCAAAGGCGGTTTCCACGCCTATGCGGTTCATCCGCTCAGCTAGTTTCATGATTGTTTTCGAAAAAAAGGAACGTTATTGCGAAATTCGGTAAATTCGACGCGATCGCCGATGTGCGCGCGCTCGCCGGAAACCCGCCCGGTCACGCGGCGGCCACCAGCCAGTTCGATAATGGCCAATTGATACGGCACGTCGTTGACGTATGCTTCCGGAGGTGAGTAAACCACCGTTTCAGTATAGACCGTGCCCGGACCTAAAGCGTTCATGCCGCCCCCAGAATGGTGATGACGCTGGTCGCGCCCGATCCGCCGAGATTTTGAGCCAACCCGAGCGTATTGCGCTTCACTTGCCGCTCGCCCGCTTCACCGCGGATCTGCTCTACGACGTCGCAAATCTGGCCGACACCAGTGGCGCCCACCGGATGCCCTTTCGATTTCAAGCCGCCGCTCGCGTTCACCGGAAGCTGGCCATTCAGGCACGTGCCACCCGCCAAACTGAACGGACCACCTTGGCCCTTTGGCACGAATCCCAAGTCCTCAATCGCGATGATCTCGGCGATGGTGAAGCAATCGTGCACTTCGGCAAACTGAATGTCGGATGCTTTGACACCCGCCATCTTGTAAGCCTTCTCAGCCGACGATTGCACCGCGCGAAACGTGGTGATGTCGTCCTTTTCGTCCAGCGCCACGTTGTCCGAGGCCTGCGCCATGCCGAGCACGCGCACCGGCTTGTCGGTGAACTCGCGCGCGCGATCGAGCGGCATGATTAGCACTGCGGCCGCGCCATCGCTGATGAGCGAACAGTCATACACCGTCAACGGCTCGGCGATCGGCTTGCCGGCCAGCGCCTGCTCCATGGTGATCACCTTGCGCATGTGCGCTAGCGGATTCTTCGCGCCGTTCTGATGGTTCTTTACCGCAACCGACGCGAGTTGCTCCCGCGTTGTCCCGTACTGATGCATATGGCGTCGCGCGATCATCGCAAACAACGCCGGAAATGTCGCGCCCGCTCGAACCTCGCCGCACAGATCGCCCGCGCCCGCGAGAATCTCGGTCACCTTGGGCGTCGGCTGCGAAGTCATTTTCTCCACGCCCGCCACCAACACGATGTCGTATAGCCCGGCCGCAACCGCCGAGGCGGCATGAAAAAAGGCCGATCCGCTCGACGCACAGGCGGCTTCAAAGCGCGTCGCCGGAACGCCACGGATTCCGATTCCATTGGAAATGTACGGCGCCAAGTGATTCTGCCCGGTAAACGAAGGCCCGGCGAAATTACCCAGATAGAACGCCTCCACTTGAGACGTCTCGGCATGCCCGTTCTGCAATGCTTTTTGTCCGGCCTCTACCGCGAGCGAACGGAGATCGCGATCCGGGAACGCGCCAAAGGCGGTCTTCCCGATGCCGACTACGGCTACTGCTCTCATACTTTCAGGATAGCTCGGAGCCTGCGGATTCGCGACCGAAAAAAGCGGTTTCAACGATTGTTGGACGGAACAACCGTCGGACCCGGTCTCAGATGACCTTCGTCGCGATCCTTATTATTCTCTTCGCACGAATACTCCATCAGATGGTCGCCCGGCTTCAGCCGATCGAGCACGCGATGGTTGTTCCACGGCCGCGTGTACATCTTGGCGTCGTCCACTGTAACGTCATATGCGATATGATTCGCGTCCATCAACTGATATCGTTCGGTGACGTGCAGCACGTCGCTATGCGGATGCCCGGCGGTATCGAGCCACGTGCGGTCGTTGAATCCCACCGTGTCCAGCACCAGCGCATCTCCGTCCCACTTGCCAATCGATTCGCCCATGAAGGTCGGCTGCGGATTCTTCAAATGCTCTGGCACGTTCAGCGGCACCGCGCGAAACGTGGTCATGTATTCATACAGGAACAAGACGGAATCGGGCGCCTGGACGATGCGCATCGGAAACGGCGAGTTGTTGATGCGCGGCACGCCGGGAAGCAAGCAGAACCCAGTGGGATCGTAAGCCGTGTTGATCTTGCCGTAGGCGGCTTTGCCTTCGGCGGAGAAAGGGAGCTCGCCGATATCTTTCGCCATGTTCGGCGCATAGGGAAGATTCCACGATCCGTTGAAATCGGGCTTGCCATCCGCCGTGCGGGGCGTTTCGGCCCAGGCGCAAACACCGAGGAGGACCGCGCCAACCAACGGGAGCAGGGCAGCTCGCATGCGAACTATTCTACTGCGTCATTAGGGCAGGCTGGACGGCGTGGTTTTAGTCTTCGATTCCGGAGGCGCTGGCGCGCCCGACTTGCTCTTGGCCGCGGGCAGCTTGCGGATCTGCGCGAAATACTGCTGCACATACTGCTGGTAGGCCAGCGGGACTTCGTCGCGATTGATCTCGCCGCCGGAGTCCGAGTGCGCGGCGTTCTGCTGCGAATACTGGGTTTTCAACTGCTGCTTGCCGGGTGAAACTTCCACCATCACCTCGCCCGAAATGTTGGCGGCGCGCTTGCCGATAATCTCGCTGAGCTTTCCCATCGCGGCCAATTCGGCCGCTTCCCGCGCGGACTTGTCGCCGTCCTGCTTGCCGATTCCGCTCTTGCCGTCGGGCGAATTAGGTTGATTGTTGCTGCGTCCTTCGCTCTTGCCCTGGGAGGCTTGCTGCGTCCCACCTTGCTGCTGTTCGCCTTCCGATTGCGCATTGGCGCTGGCATCGGCCTGTTCCTGCCCGGGCGATTTCGGATCGCCTTCCTGCTTTTCCCCTTGTTGCTGAGAACGCGCGGCCGATTGCGAAGAATCGCTCGGCTTTCCCCCGCTCGGCTTGGACTGCGGTTTCATTTTCGCGAGCAGGTTCGATAGCGCGTCGCGCAGCTTGCTCGCCAGGCTGGCGCTGTCGCCCGAGTTGCCGGATTGGTTGGCGTCCTTGGCATCCTTTGACCCGTTCTGCTGTCCCGATTTCGAATCGGAGCCCGCCGATCCGTTGGCGGCCGAATCGCTCGGCGAGGGCTCGCCCTTTTCGCCGGAGTCCAGAGGATTGGTACCCGGCGGCAACTGTTCGCTGCCTTTCGCATCGGCTTTAGCGGAACTGTCCGGGGAGGTGCCGGCGTTGTTCGAATCGGGATTCGCGGCCGATGGAAGCGCGGCGTCGGTGGCGGGATCGCGATCGTTGGTCTTTGCGTCCCACTGCGTATCCGGCGCTCCCGGTTCGCGGCGACCGTCGCCATCACCGGGAAACTTGGGGTGGCGGGCATCGGCTACTTGTGGCGAGGCCCCAAACAGTCCGTCGAAGTGGATGTGAACCAGCGGCGAACCGAGCTCGAGGCTGCGGTGGATTCCGTATCGCAGGCCGAACATGCCGCACGCCACCGCGATCAGAGCCAGATTCACATAGGCGGTTCGCGGCATCAAGAATGGGACGCCGCGCTGAATATCGGCCGATCGCGCCAACTCCTCCGCGGCCTGGCGCTGACCATCGACAAACTCCGCCGAAGCCGCGCGGTCCGGATGCCGGCTGAAGTAATGCGCGGTAGACAGAGCGTCGTGGAAACCAAGCTGGCGATCGATGGCTTGCGCCACTTCGTAAGGCGAAAGCAACTGGTTGCGCGAACGATACGCACTGGCCGCCAGGCTCGCGGCAAAAAGCAGCACGATCCAATACCAATTGAGGATTTGGGCGCCGACGATCAGAAGTAAAATCGCACCGGCCAGAGCGACGACGGCAGCGAACGACAGAGCACGGATCGCGAGTTGCGAGGCTTGACGGAGCCGGCCACGCCGGATCAGATCGTGCAACGCGCCGTGCTGGTCAGCCACTTAACAATTATTGCAGACCGGAAGGCAATTCTACGTACAGAGGTCTAGCGCCATAGATTTTTTTGCAGGCGGCTGAACTGGTTGACGATTTCCTCGGCCAGCGGATGATGGCCATCGCGAATAACGAATTGGCCTCCTACCGCGACGTCGCGCACGGCGGTTCGTTCGGCTGAAAAAACGATGTGACCGAGCAACGAATCAAAATCGGCCCCGGCCAATGAGGGGTCGTCGAGCGCGACGGTAAAGAAATCGGCCGGCCGGCCCACCTCGAGGCTTCCCCCTGGCGCTCGGAGGCTTGCGGCGCCGGACTCTGTGGCGCAGGAAAACAGATGCCTGGCCCCGAGCACCGCGCGCTCCAGCTTGAGCATTCGAAGGTGATATTCGAGGGATCGAGCGTCTTCCAATAAATTGATTTGCACGTTGCTGTCCGAGCCTAGCGAGATGCGAACGCCCGCGCTCCACAACTGGTCCGCCGGTACGGCGCCATCACCAAGATTGCGCTCGGTGGTGGGACACGCGCAAACCATGGCACCCGCGCGTGCCAGCGCCGAAATTTCCTCGCCCGTGACGTGAATGGCATGCACGGCGGTGAAACGGGCATCGAGCAAGCCGTCCCGGTCGAGCAGTTCCACGGCACGCGTATGGTATTCGGCCACACAGGCTTCCACGTCCGCCGGTTGCTCGGAGACATGCATGTGCACGGGCATTTGACGCTCGCGGGCGTAAGCGATCGCTGGGCGCAGGTAATCGAGAGGCACCGCGCGGAGGCTGTGTGGCGCGACGCCGACCCAGGCTTTTCCGGCTTCCTCACGGTGCTCTAATGCCTTTCGCAGGTTTTCGGTGTCGTCGATGAAATCTTCCACGCTCGGCGTGAGGAATCGAGCCTGCGCCGGTTCAGCGGGCTTGCGCCATCCGGAGCGAGCGTAGGCGGTGCGCAAGAGCGCGATGCGCAGCCCTGAGTCCCGCGCGGCGCGTAGCACTTGCCACGCCAACTCGTTTCGATCGGCGTAGGGAATTCCGCCCGGTGCGTGGTGCAGGTAGTGGAATTCGCCGACCGTGGTGATGCCGCCCAAGAGCATTTCGAGAAAGGCCATGCGCGACGCATGATAGACATCCTCGGGTTCAAGCCGGTTGGCCGCGTGATACATCTTCTCGCGCCAGGTCCAGAACGAATCGCGGTCGGCGCCGGTTCTGTGCTCCGTTCGGCCTCGCAGGACGCGCTGGAAGGCATGCGAGTGGCCGTTGACCTGCCCCGGTAACAGAGCCTTTCCGGGAAGCCGCTGGACCTTGGCCAGATCGTCGGGGGCGAGATGGGCGGGCGTGGGTGAGAATCGTGTGATGTTGCCGGCGGAGTCCGCGAACATCGCTAGGCCGGATCGAAATTCTCCGGCGGTGTAGATTAGGTCCGGCAGCCAGCCGCTCTCAGACTCAGTCGTCAATAACCCAGGGTACCGCGCGATTTCAAGCCACGAACCTGAGGCTCTCGAGCGATCCGGTGTCCTTTTCACGAATGTCGGACAAGAACGGCATGGAAATGCCCGCTAAGCGCGTCGCGGTATTGATGCGGACGTAAGAGGGAAGGTCCTCCTGGGATTCGGTGACGAACTCGGCCAGATAAAGTAGAGAGGCCAGCGGCAACGACGAGCGTTCCGGGCGATGATGCCAGCGTATGGCCTCGACAATTTCGAGCGGAAATTTCCACTGCGTTAGAGTGTCGGCGCCCACTTCGGCGTGGGAGCGGCCGGAGAGACACATTTCCACCTCCACCACCGGACAACTACTATCGGTGAGGCGTTGGAAACGTTCCTGGAACGCGATGGGCATGATGGCGAAGGCTAAGCGCCCGATATCGTGAATCAATCCGGCGAGGAAGGCGTGGGCCGGATCTATTTTTACCGCGGCGTGCAGCGCTATCTGTTCGGCGGTCTGGGCTACATCCAGGCTGTGGTTCCAGATCCGGTGCGCCTGCGGGGACGAGAAGTTGCCCCGGATAGCGGCGGCCAGCAGCACCCGGCGCGCTGTCTCGGTGCCGATATAGGATACGGCGTGAAAAATGCTGGCGATGGGTTGGCGAGGGCTGTAATAGGCTGAGTTCGCGGTTTGAATAAGCCGTCCGGCGAGCACCGGATCGAGCGATGCCACGTCCTCCAGTTCGCGGGGTCCTACCTCGGGATTGGCTACCTGGCGCACCACGTCGCGAGCCGCACGAGGAAAAACGGGCAACCGGTCGACCACCCGGCTGACGTCGGCACGGCTGGTGACCTGAAGGTAGGTCATCATGGCTTCGACGGAGGAATTGGTGCACTGATCGACTGAGTCGGCGTCAAACAAAGGCTCGGATTCGAAGTACTGATCGAAATCGTCGCTGATTTCGAGGACCGCCACAATCTTGCCCATGGTGGGATCGGCGATCATTCGGCGGCCCCAAAGAGTCTCGAGGATGGCTCCCACCTCAGCGGAAACGATGGGCTGCTCCCCTTTCGCTTCCAAGTGCATCTCCGCCAGCAGGCGGTTGCGAGCCTGGTCGTCCACCAGAACCTCGGGAACGTGATGGGCCAGCGCGGCCTGTTCCACCAGATTTCTATCGGATTCCGAAAGGCCGATCGCGTTCGCCAATTCGCTCGACCAGGCCGCCACGCGCAGACAATGCGCTCGAATTGCCTCATTGCCGCGAATCTCTATCAATTCGGCGGCACGGTTCGTCATAGGAATCTCATCGACCGGGGATCCAGAAAGTGAGGGACTCAACGGCCTATCACTTTCACTCTTCTTTCCTTTTTGCCAAGCCCAAGCCATTGATACAGTTCACCCTCAGGGGCCTTATCGATGATGGAAACGAAGGATTCAACAAAACTCACCCTAGCCGCCGCATAGGGAAACGGCTGATTTGGTGCTACGCACCATCAAGGCCCAAACCCACGGTTCATGTCCCATAACGGATAATGCGGCAAGCTCCCTGCCGGGTCGCGTACGAAGGCCTCAGTCTGCGATACCAGATCGCGCATTCGTTGCCGCGCCGCCGCCCCCACATCCCGGCGGCCAAGCGCTGGCGCCTGGTCGCCCGCCCGGACTGTTCCTTGAGGCGGAACCAGGCCTGCCGAAAGCAGAGGCGCACCTCCGCTTTGCCGGTCGAACAATCCCTGCAACAACTCACGGAGCGCACCAATCGCGTCACTTCCGAATCTCTCCCCCCAGCGCTTCTCGATTTCCCTAATCAGCCGGTGGTACTCCTGCTGCGCCCTCAGTCCTCGTGGAGACAAGCGGGCCACCTTTCCGCGGCTCGCCGTCGGATCGGACGTAACCACCACATATGGCTTGATCTGCCATCCAATGTCGGTCGTCTCGGGAGATCCGCCCGTCAGACGCGGAATCTCCGCTACGCGTATCGGTTTCTCGCTCAGCACCCGCAGCGTGTTGGCGCAGTAAACGAGCGGCGCCGGCGACTCGCGATCGAAGTCGATTTGGAACGTCAGTAACAACTGGGAGAGTAGGGTTGGTAAAGGAAGACTCTCGCTGGCGTACCTGACTCTCGGCGGAAACTCCTCGGGTCCTTCCCACCCGGCCGGCAGGCCGTGTGGCAGCTCGACATCCAATTTGGCCGCGACGCCGTGCATAGCCTGTCGTAGGCGGCCGATCGCGTCCTCACCAAATCGCTTCTCCCAGCGGCGCTCGATCTCGCCGAACAGCGGCGGCCAAATCCGGCTCGCTGTGAAACCCTTGGAAGTGAGGCGAACCAGCCAGTCTGCACGAATGCCGCGCCCGCTCCCCCACCCGACGCGTTGAATGCGGCCGGATTGTCGATGTTCGCCAGACGGAACGGATCGATCGTCCGACGGATCCGGCTGAAGTACGACGAATCCCCACCGCTCCAAGCATCCCAACTGAAATTTCATCTGATTGGCGGGCGCCAGGGCTTGTGCCGCCAGTTCGCGCACGGATGCCCCACCCTCGCCGACGAATCGCAGCAGGTTCGTCCACACCACTAAGGACAATCGCGCTCCAAGGTAACCCGCTTCGCGCATCTGCCATTCGAACTCGTTATCGAACTCAATCGTAAACGCAACCAGCACCTGCGAGAGCAAGGCCGAGAGCGGGCGCTTCGGGACATTCATATTTCTAAAGGTAGAACGCGATCGAACCGAAGCCCCGCGCCGCGATAAGCCTCGATCAAAGCCCCGGTGGCGGGCTCATAAACCGGCGGTGTCACCCGTACGCCATCCTCAGATCCCAGCCAATTGCTAAACCGGGCTAGAAGAATATGGCTATGGAATACGCCGCCCCAATAAGTGACGAGAGCCGGTTCTCCGGCGTCGAACAATTGCCCGCGCACCGCAAGGGCCAGCAGGGCCAACTCGCGGGCCGCATCGTCCAGGATCTGAAGCGCCGCGGGGACTCCATCTTCCGCGGCCTGGTTCACTAAAACCGCCAGACTCGCCACGCGTGGCCGGGAAAGCTCGCCAGTGTAGCAGCGATGCATGAGATCGTTTATGTTTTTCGAGCCGCAGGAGTCCAGCAATTTCTCTCGCAGAGGGGTGTTCACACCCCAGCCTTCTTCGAATCGCAACGCGGTCCTGAGGGCTTGGCGCGCAATCCAGAAGGCGCCGCCCTCGTCCCCAAAAAGATAACCCCAGCCACCGGCTCGAGCGGTACGGCCTTCCCCATTGCGTCCAAAGGCGATGGAGCCGGTACCAGCGATCACCACCAGTCCGGGGTTCCCGGCCGTGGCGCCGGTCAGCGCGATCAGGGCATCGTCGGTGACCAGGGTACGGTCGCTCGGTAATATCTCGCTGAGAATCGGCTCTTTACCCCCTGGTCCACCGCTGAATCCAAGGCAGGCGCCGGCAAAGCGAACGGTCTCTATGTCCAATCCGGCTTGGGCGCAAGCGGCGCGCAAGGACGATTGAATCGCAGCGACAAACTTGGCCCTTGCCTCCGCGCCGCTCACATGGTTGCACGGCCCCCCGCCGCCGACGCCAACTATGCGGCCCGTCTCATCGCCAATGCAGGCCCGCGTACTGGATTGGCCGCCATCGACACCCAGGAAATATTGACTCATTACCGGCCGCCGGGCTTCAGTTAATGTGGAACAGGCGCCTCTCGCCTGAAGTGCCTACCAGCGTGAATCCCCAGTAAGCGGCATAGCGGCGCATGTCGTCGAAACCGGGATCATCCGGCTTAACGATCACATAATGGATGCCGCGAGCTTTGAGCTCGGCGGTAGCGGCCAGGCGCAGGCTCACATGGATGGGCTGCCTGGACTGGACGGGATGATCGGAGAGCGTGACCCAGGCACCATCGGCGCCCATGCCCTCCAGCTTCAGCTTGATATCGCCGCTGTCGTCGGATGATTCCACTACCACCGCACTGGCGCTTTGAAGCATGCCGAAGTCCACCTCCACGTACATGCCCGGCTCGGCCGACTGCCAGCTTCGCCAGCGCGTCACGGGACTGTTGTCGAATGCCAATTGGACATCCCAAGGATTCGGATGCGCGGTAAGACGCCAAGCCGGATTGCGCGACAGTTCCGTCGGGCCATTGAAGATGCGTACCTCGGCTATGGACCACTGGTTGTTGGGCAGGCGCGCGGTTTGAACCACCCGCAATTTGCGTAGCTGGCGAGGCGCGAAATCGAATTTCAAGATACGGGAAGGCTGGAAGGCGCGGACCACGGGAGTCCACAAAATATCTTCCAGCAGTTCATTCGAAGCGCTTTCGTAACCCACCAGCAGAGTGCGAGGCAAATAGGCTTGACCGCCCTGGCTGATCGCGAAAATCGGCTCGTTGGGCGGAACAAAATATCCAATCATGTGAGCGGCCGCGTATTCGGGGTCCTCACTGAGATAAGCCTCCTCCCCTTTCAGACGAAGCGCCTCCCTCCACCGCACCTTATCGATGCGATAAGCATTGGCGGGAACGTAGAGATTATAGACCGGCGGCAAGCAAAGGACGCAATTCACGATCACCAGCGTGGGCAACAGCCACTGAATGTCCGCCGCGACGAGCGCCATCGCGAAAGCAACGAATGGCACGGAAGGAATCAAAAAGCGCGTGCCGATGTTGGTGAAGTAGGTGCATGCGAAGATCGCGGCGGCCAACAGGACCTGGCGTCCGGGGCGAAAACGGAGCGCCAGCAGACCCAGCGGAGCGAGCAGAAACAACGGGCCAAGAAAGCCCTCCACCAGGTCGCCTTGTACCGTGATTTGCAGCGGAATTTGCCATCGGCTAGGGAGAGTGTAAGTGGACAGATCCTTGCGCCAGCTCTCTTCAAATGAAATGTGCACGTAGGGGTTGGGGAAGAGACGATTGGCGATCGGCGAGATAGGATTCGCCACTTCGATCCAGTTCTTCACCATCCACGGCAGGATGCACGAGACCGCGATCAACGAGACGACAAGAACCGGCTTGAGCACCGGTTTCCGCTCGCGCCACAGCTTCCAGGCCACAAATCCGACCGCGTAGGGGACGGCCACAAACGCCGTGTATTTGATCTCGTAACAGAAACCGGCCAGAAGCCCGATGAGCAGCAGCAACCTGGGTTCGCGATTTTCATCCCAGATCTGCAGGAGATAGAACAGGGCGAACACGACCGTAGCCAACGCCACATCGATGTATGCCATGGTGGCATCCAGCAGCACCACCGGACAGGCGTAAGTGAAAAGGGCCGCGGCCACGCCGACTTGGGGCCGCGAGATTCGCTTGCCATACGACAGAATCAGAAACACCAGCGTCACCAGAAACGTAAAGTGAACCAGGCTGGCGGCTGAATGGCGTCCGAAGTCGAACGCGAACAGGTACAGTAGCTCGATGCCCTCCGAAAGGTTCGCGTAGATATCGGTG
Organism: Bryobacteraceae bacterium; assembly: GCA_052148835.1. Classification (GTDB taxonomy): domain Bacteria; phylum Acidobacteriota; class Terriglobia; order Bryobacterales; family Bryobacteraceae; genus Palsa-89. The sequence continues at coordinate 73,714 of JBKQHJ010000192.1, read as the reverse complement.
GTGATGCGCGGGAATCCATGAGCGCGCTGGTAATGGAGCAACACGCCCAAGTGGTAAGCCATGCCATCGGTACTGTGCTCGGGCGCGAGCGCGGTGAAAAATCCAATCAAAGTGAAGGCGGCGAAACCAATCCAGAAAACCCAGCTCCACGCTCGCGCAAGCGGCGGAAACGGCTTCGCGGCGGATCGGAACGCGCCGGAATAAGCGGCATAGCCGATAATCGCCAGGGCCAAAACCACGAGAACTCCACGGTGCACCAGCCGCGTGGCGCTCAATACGAACATGACCGCGCTCAGACAGGCCGACCCGGCGACAAACGCGAGAAGGCGCTCTTCCCACTTATGGAGAACCAGCGCGAGCTTGCGGAACAGGAGCATGCCGAGCGACCAGGCGGTTACCACCGTGAACAGCGCTCCGAAGAGAGGCGCGATCGCCCGAGTCATTGTTTACGTCCCTTGTCTGCCGAGCCCCGACCGTGAGGGAGTGGCCCCATCATTGCTTAAATCCCATCCGCACCAGGATCACACCGAACTTCACGCCGTCTCTGGGCGCCACATAGAGCTTGTCGACGGACATCGCCAGCGTGGTGTCGGAATCCGGCGCGACCCAGTCCGCCGGAACCGGCTTTTCAAACCGCTTTTCGCCGGGCGTGGTGTAGCGGACTTTATCGAGCAGTCTGCCGTTCACCAGATACGCGATCTCCAGCGGACCGGTGACCTTGAAGCCGTCGTCCCAGATGGCGAAGTCGGCATAAAACTTGAGATTGTCTGTGTTGAGCACCAGCAACTGCAGCGTTGGGTTTTGGGCCGTCCATCGCCAGGAAGGATTGGACGGGCCATAGACGTCCTTCACGATGTGCAGATTCGCGTCCGGGTCGCTCATTTCCACCATCATGGCGTCGGGGTTGGAGCCTGCCACCGGATGGCGCTGCTCGGGCGGCGGGTAGCTTTCAGGAAGACGATCGCAGCCGGCGAGCAACAGCATCGAGACCAGGAGCGCAAACGGACCAAGTCGAATCAAGATCATATTATGCCAGGGTAGCCGCGCAGGCGCGAGAGGTTCCCTCCGATTTAAACTCGCGATCCGCCCTGCTCTCGAACCGGTGCGCGAAACGCGCGCTTATGCGATAATACGAGACCATTCACAGGGCGCAATATTTATTCTCACAACAATTCGGGAGGAATAGAGCCTTATGTTCGACTTCAATGCCGGTACACCAACCGGCTTTCACGCCGATTTTGCGCTATGCGTCATGATGCCGCTAGCCGAAGCGGCATACGCTGTAATGAACCAACCCGGAGTGGTCCCCAAATTGCCGCCGGGATTTCAAATGACCGGGCTGATTCAAGCCGATGAGACCTTGCGGCAGGCGATCTTGAACCTTCCGAACCAGTCGAATGTCGCCAAGGCGATGATGGATGACTCGGCAATTTTCGGATTGATGGGCCAGAATCCGGCCACGAAGACCGCGTTCGTCGCCTTCCGGGGCACGCAAACATTCGAGGACTGGGTGGGCAATTTCGACGCATTGTTCGTGCCATATAAATATGTTCCAAACGCCGGACAAGTCCATATGGGCTTTCAGTCTATTTACGCCGCTCTGCACGACAGCGTGGCGGCCGGGATCGGCGCCGCTATCGCGGGATGCGACGATCTGCTGGTCACCGGACACAGTCTGGGCGGAGCTTTAGCGGTGATTGCTGCTCCGGATCTGGCGAAGAATCTGCGGCCTCTTGTGCCGGAGCTGATTACATTCGCCGGGCCAGCGGCCGGGCTGGCCGACTTCGCCCATTTCTTCGACCTCGCAATTCCTTCCTGTTACCGGGTGGTCAATTTCTGGGATATCGTGCCGCGGCTCCCTGCGCAGATTCCCGTGGGTCTTTACGAGCAAACGGGCACGAGCGTCAACATCGATCCGGGATTCGCGTTGCTGGTGGACGCGCACAGCCTCGAAAAATCCTATACTCCCGGTTTGCTGAAGCTGCTTCCGCCGGGCTACACGTGCGCCTAGGGCCAGGCTCCGGAAGCAATGTCGGTGCTAAAACCGAAAATGCAGCGCGACCTGGAGCACTCGCGCTCCGAGTGTAGTGGACACCTGCCCGAAGTATGGACTGTTGATGTTGGTGCTCGGATTTCCGAAGTTCACATGGTTGAAGACGTTGAATGCGTCCATGCGAAGCTCGGCGTCCAGCCGGTCATTTTCGAAAAACTTGAAATGCTTGGCCAGAGCGATGTCCGTGTTGATTTCACCGGGGCCGCGAATGGCATTGCGCCCGAGCGTACCTTCGGTGAACATACCGGCTAAGGCCGCGGCATTGGTTTGGGCCGTTGCGTCCAGCGCCACCAGCGGGGCCGCGGAGAATGCCGCTGGGTTGAAGAAATAGTTGCCGCTATTCCCGTTGATGGTCTGCTGGTTGTGGGCGTTGTAAGTAGCGACGTTCGGCAATACCAGATCGGCGCGCACCAGATTGGGCGAGCCGTCTCCCGCCGGTCCGGGATCCGTGGGAGTAGCGGTTAATCCGGCGAGCACATCTAGCGGGAAGCCAGTTCGCCACGTGACGATCGGATATAAACTCCATCCCTTGGTCAGCAGCTTTGGACCACCATTCCAAGCCCGGTCAAAGGGCAGCTCCCATCCGCCGGAGAACGTCATCGTCTGGCGAACATCGGTATCTCCGGACGCCCAGAAGTAATTCTCGTCGTAATATGGCACCTGACTATTTCGCTCGCGAAAACCCGACACATTATCGAGTTCATGCGACCAGGTATAGGCAAACGTATAAAATGTATTGCCCACCTTGCTGTTGGCGTAGCGCCTGGTAAGGCTTACTTGCAGCGCGTTGTAGTTCGCTATCCCGACATTCTTGAACTCCAGCATTTGCGAATATATCGAGTTCGTGGAATCCGGATCGTAGAGGCGCGTGTTGGAGCCCAGAGGAAATGGATTAACATCCACCAGCGAAGTCAACTTATGTGCATCGTATCCGACGTAACCGACCTCGAGAACCATCTCCGCGGGCAATTGCTGCTGGATGTTGAGATTGTACTGGTAGACGTAGGGAGTGCGGAGATGAGGATCCACAAAGTACAGACCACCCGTGCTGCCCAGCGGTTCGGAAGCCGCAAAACTTGCGGTGGAAGTCGGCGGAACCGACGGGAACCCATTGGGAGTACCGGTATTGTTGGTGCCGAACGGATTGGAAAGATATCCGGTGGGCGCGGTCTCCGACCCGTTCAACGAGTTGAAGTAGAGGCTGGGCTCGTTGTAGAACGGCGGCGCGCCGTTGAACTGGAGATTGTCTTCGCCCTTCAGGATGTCGTAGAAGACCCCGAAGCCGCCGCGAATCGCGGTCTTGGCGTTACCGAAGACATCCCAGGCGAATCCGAAGCGCGGCGCCCAATCGTTTTTATCGGGGAAGTTTGTGCCCTTCGGCGCTCCTTGATCGCCCGGGAAAACCAAACCCGGGGGCGCGTTGACAAATCGCTGGCTCTGTTCCCCCGGGATGAAGCTAAACGTTCTTCCCTGGGTATCGAACTTCGGCTCGGCATATTCATAGCGAATGCCGAGGTTCAAAGTCAGCCGGCGGCTGACGTGAAAATCGTCCTGAGCATAGCCCGCATACTGGTGTGTTCGAATGTCGTTGAGCGCGTTGGGACCCTGATAATAGTTATCCGGCAAGCCGAAAAGAAAGTCCGCCAGGTCGGTGCCGGAACCGGTACTGGTGGACGGCCCGTAGAAAAAGAACGATCCGTTTCCATAATAATCGTACTTCGTATTGTCTTGATACGGCGAAAAATAGAAACCGAATTTCATATTGTGGCGGCCTTTGGTCCACGTCAGGTTGTCGTAATAGGCGTAGATGGTATTGGCGAAGGTAGTCGGGCCGAAGGGTGCGAAACCGAACGCGGTTCCAGTGCCGCCAAAATAGAGACCCGGCGGGCCGGTAGTTATATCCGGCGTGATGTTGATGCCCAGATCCGCTGGAGTCACTTTGCTCAACGCCGTGGTGGGAGTGTACTGATTGGTATCGGAACGTACGGCGGTAATGCGAGCCTCGTTCAAAAGAGTGGGCGTGAAGACGTGCGTGTAGTTGATGATTCCCGAATAACTCTGCAGAAACGTCGCGGTGGTGTAGCCGTTCACGGTGGTGTAGCCCGTTAACGCGTTGCCGTTGCTGTAAGGGTCGGTCTCGTCGCTGTCATGAGCGGTGAAAGTTGCCGACAGCGTGTCGCGGCTGGAAATCGAATAATCCAGCTTGCCGAGATACTCGTTATTGTTGAGGATGGCCGGAGCGGTGGGGAAGAGAAAGCCGCTCGGCGAAGTGGGAATCAGACCGGACTTAAAGTAAGCCTGCGCCACCGGATCGATGCTGGACGGATTGATAATTCCCTGGGCGGCGAGTGCGGGATTGGACTGATAATAGGGATTGGCGGAAAGAAAGTTGACGACGTTCGGATCGGGGCCGCCATTCACCGCTTGTGAGAAATTGCCCTGGGCCTCGGCCGGTGTATAAGTCTGCACCTTGCCTTCCAGTTGAAGTTGCGTTTGCTGCTGGCCCTGATAGGCGAAGAAGAAGAACAGCTTGTTGCGCCCATCCACGATATGTGGAATCACAATGGGGCCGCCCAAAGTCGCTCCGTACTGATTGCGCCGAAGGACCGACGTGGGCAGGCCCTGTTGGTTGTTGAAGAAGTCGTTCGCGTCGAAGGCGGTATTCCGTGCGTAATCATAGGCGGTGCCATGCAACTGATTCGTCCCACTCTTGCTGACAACACTTACGATTCCGCCGGCGTTGCGCCCGTACTCGGCGGTGTAGGTGCTCTCGAGCACACGGAACTCGGCGATCGCGTCGGGGTTGGGATCCACCACCACGGAGTTATCGAGCAGGTCGTTATTCAGGCCCCCGTCCAGCAGATAAGTGATCGAGTCGGTACGTCCGCCGCCGATGCTGTAATTTCCGGTGGCGGTGTTATCTGGATTGGTTTGCGTGACGCCGGGCTGGGTGGCCAGCAGATCCAATGTGTCGCGGCCATTGAGGGGCAGTTCGTAGATGGCTTCGCCGCTGACCACACCTCCGACGATGGAACTTCCCGTCTCCACGTTGTTGGCCCTGCCCTCGACGGTGACCTGGACACTGGCGGCACCCACCTCTAAGATCAGATCGACGCGCAGTGTTTGATTAATCTCGAGAGGGCTCTTCGGTCGAGAGACGGCCTTGTTGAACCCCGTAGCCTCGGCGCTCACTTCGTAAGGTCCGATCGGAAGCTGGAGCACCTGGTAGAAGCCCTGGCTGTCCGTCATGGTTTGTTTGCTGATCTTCGTGCCGAGGTTAGTTACGACGACCGTGGCGCCCGGGACTACGGCGCCGCTCGCGTCAGTGATATTGCCGGCTATTTTGCCGGTGGCGTCCTGAGCCCAAGCGGTAGGCGTCAGGAGCGACAGTGAAAGTAGCATCGTCGCCGTGATGGCGGGAAAAAAGAGCTTGTGCATGTCGAGACCCCTGCTGGTAAACGTAAATACTCACGCTTCCGGGCGAGCGGACCAGGCGTCGCCAGACCAACAGCGCCACACGGGGTGGCGGTGGCAGATTTTGGCCGATGGTAACACAATCAGACCGGCGCAACCAGGGACAAACGCGACCACGGCCGATGCACCCGAACTTGCGCGCCGTCCAATCCCGCGCGCACCGCGAGATCTCGCAATTCGTGCTTCTTCAATGCCGCCGCCACCGAAATCTGGCCGTCGCTGATGGTAATATCATGCCAACCGAAGAGCCAGCGGGTATTCGGAAGAAAGTAATAAGCCAGCGGCCCGCGCTCCAGATCGATAGCCAGCACGGCGCGCCGGGCCAGGCAGCGGAAACTGCGGAACAGCTCCACTACCTGGTCATTGCTGAAGTGATGCAGGAACAGCGAGCTGAAGACGAAATCGAAACTCGCGGACCGGAACGGCAACCGGAACGCGTCGGCCACCAGTTTGGGATCGGCGGCCTGTGTCAGGTGATCGCCTTTGTAATCGAGTGAGGTAACTTGCGCGTGCGGATAACGGCGGCGAATGGCCGCACCCATGTCGCCCGAAGCCGCCCCGACGTCCAGCACCGAAAAGCTCTCGTCTCGTCTCACGACGCCATCAAACAGCTGTCCCAGGACATAGTAGCCGCCCAGGTAGCGGTTGATCCGCGCCAAGTCGCGCAGGCTCGCGCGCGTCACGTCGGGCGGTGCGTGATCCAGCATCTCCGGCACGATCAAGCGTTCAGTGAGGACGTCACCTCGGATAATTCCGGCCAGCGGCACCATACCATGATAAATGCTGGCCCATGATAAGATGCGGCTTCTGGTAAATGGATATCGTCACGGGGAACCTAGGCTGGATCGAGGCCATTTGCGGTCCGATGTTTTCCGGCAAGAGCGAGGAGCTGATGCGACGGCTCCGGCGGGCCATCATCGCCCGGAAACGCGTGCAGGTCTTCAAGCCGCTGATCGACGACCGCTATTCGAGCGACGAAATCGTTTCACACAACGATTTGCGAATGAAATCGCAGGCCATCGAAAACGCCGCCGGAATTCTGCCGAATTTGGATACACGAACCGAAGTAATCGGGATCGACGAGTCGAACTTCTTCGGGCTGGACCTGGTGGATGTCGCCACACACCTGGCCGATAGCGGGAAGCAGGTGATCATCGCCGGACTGGATACGGACTATATGGGCCGACCCTTTTCGCCGATGCCGGAGCTGCTCAGCCTGGCCGAATCGATCACCAAGACGCTCGCCATCTGCGTGCGCTGCGGCAATCCCGCCAAGCATACCCAGCGACTGGTGGAATCCACCGACCTGATCGTGGTGGGCGCCAGCGGCATGTACGAAGCGCGCTGCCGCCGATGCTTTGAACCGGGAGCACCGAAACAAACGGCGCTGGAATTTGCGATCCCCAGGCCGAAGCCTACCCTGCCGAAGCCCGAAGGATAAGACCGAAGATAGACCGAAGCCTAAAGATAAGTAAACTCGGCCAGCCGGCTGTAACCACCGCGTCGATCCATCCATCCAAAGAGTTATATAACTGGTACTCTACGGATCAGAGGTCACATGTCCATTTTCCCCAATCCCAGCCCCGGGTCAGGCCCCGAGCAACCGTATTCTCCTCCACCGGCGCCTCCTCCGCCTCCCTCGGCCCCTCCACCGGGAGCGCCCGCCTACTATGCACCTCCGCCGCAATATTACGCGCCACCGCCTCCGCCGGCTCCTTCCAGCGGAGGATTGATATGGAAATTTGGGGTTTTGTTCGGAGTGGTGATCGCGCTGATTGCCGCCAATGTCTACCTGTACATGCAATTGGACACGGTGAAGAAGAACCTGGTGGCTACCAACGACGCGGCGCAATCGCGCTTGGACAGGCTGGAAGAAGCCGCCTCCGTGAGTACGCGCAGCAATCGGCGAACAGTGGAACAACTGCAGGCCCAACTGGAGCGCGCGCGCCGGCAGGCTAACCAGGCCGCGGGCGAGGCCAAGGACGAGGCGCTCAAGAAAGTGGAAGAGACGCGTGTGGCGTTGGAGGCGGCACAGGAACAGGCTAAACAGCAGCTCTCATCCGACATTTCTAGAGTGAAGGAGTCGGCGGACACGCAATTCTCGCAAGTGGGCAACGAAGTAACCTCGGTGAAGGGCGACGTGGCGAGCACCAAAACGCAACTGGAAAAAACGGTGGCCGATCTGAAGCGCGCGACTGGGGAGCTGGATGGCCACAGCGTGCTGATCGCCACCAATCAGAAGGAGCTCTCTGCCCTGCAGGCGCTCGGCGAGCGGAACTACGTCCAATTCACAGTCACGAAATCCAAGCAGCCCCAAAAGGTGGCCGACGTCTCGATCCGATTGGAAAAGGCCGATCCAAAGAAGAATCGCTATACGATCGAGCTCACCGCCGACGATAAGACCACGGAGAAGAAGGATCGCGGCATTAATGAGCCTTTGCAGTTCATGACGTCCAAGGCGAAGCAGCCCTACGAGCTGGTGGTGAACGACGTGAAGAAAGACACCATCGTCGGTTACTTATCGATTCCCAAGGTGCTCAACACCCGGAACTAGCCGCGCGTCAGGTTCGCACGTAACCGCGTCAGACTCGGATATAACCGAGGGCGACAACTTTCCCGAGCGCGGGCGAATACTCGGCCGAAGTGATTTCGGTCGCGTTTTCCAACTTTGTGCCGGGAGCCGGCGGCTCTTTCGTTTCGAGCGTCAGCGGCTTCAGCACGCGATGGATCTGACCTCGCGAACGCACCCGCTCCACGATCTCCTGTCCCAGGTAGCAACCCTTGCTGAAGTGCAGCGCGTGGGGCTGATTGGCTTCCTGGGCCAGAAACCGGTCGCTGATATCTTCGCTGTAGCGGGGCTTGCCGTGTTCCAGCCGGACTACCCGAGCCGCTTCGGCGTCCGCAGGCTCGGCGCCGGCCGCTTCCAGGCGAGCGATCAGCGCAGGCTTTTCGGAGGCCGGAACAAATATAAAGAAGCCGCTGCTTCCGGTGGAGTTCAACCGCGAGACCAGTGAATCGCCCCAGTCGACGTTGGAATAATCGGCCTCCGGCACCGGCGCGCCTGCTCGCTGCATCACCTCAGCGGATTGCGGGCCCTCCACCGCGATGGTCGCAAGATCCTTGGTTGCATCTTCGAGTGTGACATCGTCGGCGATGATGTAGCGGTCCACGTGCTGGTACAGCGGCTCGCGGGCTTCCGGCTCAACATCCAGCAAAAAATAGTCCGGGCGGCACAGCACGTTCGCATCGGCCAGGACGCGGCCCTTGTCGTTCAAGAAAAATGCGTAACAACCGGTTCCAGGTGTAAGCTGCTGGATGTGATTGGTGGTCATGGCGTGCAGCAGCCGCGCGCGATCCTCGCCGGTGAGTTTGATTTTTCCGCGCGCCGAGAGGTCGATCCAGGCGGCGCGATTTCGAAGCGCGTCGTAACCAATCATTTTAAGGACAGGTACCTCAAGTAGTCCGCGATCCCGATCACGATCAGCCCGCTAATCGCGATGCTCAACGCCGTGCGACTGCGTTTGGCTTCGTTCGATTCGCGCACCGAGTAAAGGATCGCTGAAACGTAGATGTGCAGCACCAACAGCAGCTTGATTCCCATCCACATGTGATAAGTGGGCGGATAGCTGGCTTTGGTGGCGTAGTTGTACATCCCCGAGCCAAGCGCGGTGATCAGGACCACGAACAGCAGCGGCCGGAAGCTCTTCGCCGCGGCCCGGCCGGCGAGTTCCCGCTCCGACGTTGGAAGCACGGCCAGCGCGGGCGCCAGGACGAAGCGCGCATAGATGAATCCGCCGATCAGCGTAACCACGGAGGCGATATGAATCCATCGCACGCACACGCCGAGCACCGCGCTGAGTGTTGGGTCCATAATTCGAGTATACGATCATGATTCACGAAATCCTGCCGGTCGGCATGTTGCAATGCAATTGTTCTGTGTTCGGCGACGAATCCACCGGCGAAGCCATCGTGATCGATCCGGGCGACGAGATCGGGCAGATTACCGCAATTCTGGAAAGGCACCATCTGCGCGTGAAGGCCATTATCATCACACACGCACACATCGATCACATCGGAGGCGCGCAAAAGCTGAAGGCGCTCACTGGCGCACCGGTCTACATGAACTCTCGCGATCAAGAGCTATACGATCACATCGATGAGCAGGCGGAGTGGCTGGGCATCGCGCCGCCCCAGAAAACAAGCATCGACGTAAATGCGCGCGAAGGCGACAGCGTGAAGCTGGGAGCGGCCGAGTTCCACGTGCTGGAGACGCCCGGGCACACGCAAGGCAGCATCAGCTTGTTGATTCCAGCCGAGAATAAACTGGTGGCCGGCGATACGCTGTTTCTTGACAGCATCGGGCGCACCGATTTGCCCGGCGGGGACTCGCGCCAGATCCTGCGGTCGATTCACGATAAACTGCTGCCGCTGGACGACGCCGTGGTGGTGATCCCGGGGCACGGCGCGATTACGACCATCGGCCGGGAGCGGAGGCGAAACCCGTTCTTGCAGAGGCTTTGAACGCGAATGGAGAGCACGTCTCGCGACGCTATACTTGAATCGAATCCCGATGTCTTCTGAACCAGCCGCCAGCCAGCAGCCACCCGCTCCGGACAAACCACCTAGCTACCAGCCCTCCACCGGCCGCAAGTTGTTCATGATAGGCCTCTGCCTCGCCGGACTGATCTTCGTCTGGACCTATTACTACTTCGCAACCCGCCCGCACTGAGCGCCACAAATCTGGACCAACCGCTTAAGCAGCGTGATGGTGAGGCTCATGGTAGAGACGTATTAGCTGATCGGCGCGGAGCGCGATCAAAGCGTAGGTTTGTCCGGAGTCGTCGTTAAACTCCACTTCGTACACCCCAGGAGCGAGGATTTCCACAACTGTTCCCACCTGACCCCGCCGCAAGCTTGTCCCAGCAACGTCCTCCAGCAGAGCTACTACTGAGAGCAGGTCAATTTCAGCCATGGAGCACCTAGTCCAATAGTACATAACAGGTTATCAGGCGTGGAAACGTTTCGAGACGCCGAATAATCCAGTGACTCCGAATCGTCGCTCGTCGACTCCCCTGAGTGAGTTCGAAATCGACTGTGTACCGATCACCATATTCATCCGATTGGCCTATCGAGGCTTCTTCGTCACTGGCGGCCTGTAGCAATCGCTGGCGAAGCGACTCAGCATCGGTTTGCGTCAGCCCGAGAACAGAAGCGAAAACACGCGCTTTGTGTCGACCGCGCGGGTGTGACGAGCTGAGGCAGTAGTCCCGAAGTTTCCCTAAATCCACCACCGCATCCAGCCCGGCAGGAAGCCTCATCCAGCATGAGCGTAGCAGACGGCCCTAAGTTTCTCTCGCCGACTTCCGTTTTAACTCCCCCATCACATCCGCCACCAGATCCTTGGCGTCGGTCAGGCATTTCGAAATCATCTGTATGTCCATGGCCGGCTTGCCGGGCTGTCGCGCGCTCTGGCAATAGACGCCATGCTGTCCCACCAGCACCAGCGCGTCGGTCAACAAATCGAGCGTCACAGCGAGGCGCCCGCGCTCGGTTCCCATCATAAATTCTTGTTTTTCTAACTCTTCGCGGCGCTCGTCGTAGACAGACATAGTGTTTTCATTGTAGTGGGCGGCATCCTAAAGTCCTGGACCGATGCGGCCGATAGTACTCGCTAGAGCGCATTACTAGTAAGCGTGCGCTAAAGGAGACCTACCACATGCTCGCGATCCGCCAGGTTCTGATTTCCACCCTCGTCTTCGCCGTCGTGCCACCGTCAGTGGTCCGCGCGGCCGACACCACTCAATATGTCGGCGGTACGGTGAAGTCGATTCCAGTGAATTCCGCCGGCAGTTTCAACTTCGACGATGCCAAGGAATTCCGCTTCGTTTACAACGGCTCCACTTTCAAGTTGCCTTACGATCAGATCACCAGCACCAATATCGAGAAGGCCGACGTTCGGCGCGTGCTGCACGTATTCCCGGCTATGTCCCCCATCGCGAGCCATCGCAAGCAGACGCTGGTTATCAATTACGCCGATTCCACCGGCGCTACCGGCTCGTTGAATTTCGAACTCGCGGCCTTCCGCGCGACCGACGCGCAGGAGACCATCGCTGCCAAGAAGTCGCCGATTTCGCCGGCCGCCGCCGCTGCTGCATCGAATGAATGGTGGGGCGATAGCGTTTGGAAGACCACCCGCAACAAATCGGCTTGGGACGCCCAGGCGGCGCTGAACGCGCAAGCCGCGCAAAAGACGCAAGCCTCTCAGAACGCGACACCCCTTCAGCCCGGCCAAGTTGCTCCTGGAACGAAGTAGCAACCACTGGAAGTAGCTGCCACTAACTGATGCTCGTGCGCAATGCTGCGCGCATCGTCGGCCGGTAACTGATCTGACAATTAACTGACTCCCGCTTTGGCGGTCTGGATGCTAGTCTGATAGAGCGTAGCCAGAGGCTAGCATGTCGACTGCAACCGTCCTAAGCCGCGCGCTCCAGGAACGCCTGATTTCGGCGCGCCTCCTAACGGACTCAATCTTCGGGCTTCTAGCGCCCTCGGCACTTTACTCGCGTCCTATCCCTGAGCGGCATCGGTTGGTCTTTTATCTGGGACATCTGGAAGCCTTCGACTGGAATCTGATCTGTCGAAAAACGCTCGACGTCGCCTCATTTAGTCCACAGTTCGACACTCTCTTCGAATTTGGCATAGACCCGCCGGTGGGCCAAGCGGCAGCCGATCAACCCTCCGATTGGCCGCAAGTCGAAGAAATCCAGGCCTATAACAAACGCGTTCGAGCGCGTCTGGACCAGTTACTCGATCAGGCGCCCGAGCAAATTGTTCAGGTCGCGATCGAACATCGGCTGATGCACGCCGAGACGCTGGCGTACTTGTTGCACAACCTGCCTTTTGACCAGAAGACTCCCACGGCCCCGCCCTTGGTTCATGCATCGAAGCAACTATCGAATCCGATGATCGAGATCCCGCGTGGAATTGCCACTCTCGGACAAAAACACGGCGAGTTCGGCTGGGATAACGAGTTCGACGAGCACCAGGTAAATGTTCCTGGTTTTCGCGTCAGTAAGTACAAGATCACCAACGGCCAGTATCTCGATTTCGTGCAACAAGGCGCCGCAGCCCCACACTTCTGGGCCCGGCGCGCCGATCGCTGGTTCTATCGAGGAATGTTTTTCGAGGTCCCGTTGCCCTTGAACGCGCCCGTGTATGTGACTCACGCCGAGGCCTCCGCATACGCCCGCTGGGCCGGCAAGCGATTGCCCTCTGAAGCTCAATTTCATCGCGCCGCGTATGAAACACCCGCGCACGAAACAAGTGATGCCTCCGAGCGTCCTTATCCGTGGGGAAACGGCGAACCCGATGCCTCTCGCGGCAATTTCGATTTCCAACGTTGGGGTTGGGATCCCGTGGACGTAAACGCCAATCCGGCGGGCGACAGCTCTTTCGGCGTATCGCAGCTGGTTGGCAACGGCTGGGAATGGACCGCGACTAAATTTGGTCCCTTTCCAGGATTTCGGCCCATGCCATTTTATCCGGGTTATTCGCAAAATTTCTTCGACGAAGAGCATTACGTGATGAAAGGCGGGTCGCCCGTGACGGCTGCCTGCATGCTACGCCGCTCGTTCCGCAACTGGTTCCGTCCCAACTACCCTTATGTCTACGCAAGTTTTCGATTGGTCGAAGACTAAGCTCCCAAGCGACGCCGTGCGCCAATTCGCGTGCGACGTGAGCGCCGGCCTGGCCAAGCCCCAAAAGGAGCTGCACTCGAAATATCTCTACGACGAGTTGGGCAGCTCGCTTTTTGAAGCCATCACGCATCTACCTGAATATGGCCTCACGCGCGCGGACGAGCGTTTGTTGCAGCGGCATGCGGCCGCTATCGCGAGCCTCCTTCCTTCTCGCGTCGCGGTCATCGAACTCGGCAGCGGAGTAGGACAGAAAACGCGGCATCTTTTGCAGGCCATTCGTGAACCCGGCTTGCGCTACTACCCCATCGACGTCTCGGCCGACGCCCTGGCGCGTTGCGAGCGCGATTTGTCCGGCATCGCCGAAGTGCATCCTCTGGTGCAGTCCTATCTGGACGGCATGGCGCGCGCGACCGCCGAACGCCTGCCCGCGGAATCGTTCCTGGTGATGTTTCTCGGCAGCACCATCGGCAATTTCGAGCGCAAATGCGCCCTAACATTCCTCAGCGATCTACATCGCGCTCTTCTGCCGGGCGACATGCTTTTGATTGGCGCGGATCTTGTCAAGGAACGCGACCGCATGCTGGTGGCGTACGACGATCCCACCGGCGTCACTGGCGCTTTCAATCTCAATCTCCTAGGGCGCATCAATCGCGAGCTCGGCGGCGATTTCCAACTTCGCGGCTTCGAGCATCAGGCGCTCTGGAACGAAGACCAGCGCCGCATTGAAATGCACTTGCGCTCACGCTGGAATCAGACCGCGTTCATCGCCGAGGCCGATCTCACAGTCGGGTTCCGCGTGGGCGAGACCATTTGGACCGAGTCCTCCCACAAATTCCAACTGGACGAACTCGACGGAATGGCGGAGCAGACTGGATTTCAGGTCGCCGGCCAATGGATCGATCGGGATTGGCCCTTCGCCGAAAATCTTTGGACGGTGATTTGAGCCTTCTCGAGTTTCGCGACGTCTCCTACCGTATTGGCGGCAATCTCATCCTGGACGAACTAAACTTGTGTGTTGAGCCCGGCCGCACCTTAGTCCTGCTCGGCCGCAGCGGCTCGGGGAAAACCACGGCGCTCAAGATGCTCAACGGCCTGCTCTTTCCCTCCTCGGGCGGTGTCTTCGTCGAAGACCGCGCCACTACCGACTGGGATCTTATCGAGCTCCGCCGCGGCATCGGCTATGTGATTCAGGAGGTCGGGCTCTTTCCGCATTTCACCATCGGCGAAAACATCGGCTTGGTGCCGCGCTTGAAGGGCTGGCCTCCCGAACGAGTCGCCGCACGCGTAGCCGAGCTTCTCCATCAAGTGGGACTGGAGCCGACGCAATTCCTCCAGCGGTATCCGCGTCAGCTTTCCGGTGGCCAGCGCCAGCGCGTGGGCGTGGCGCGAGCGCTCGCGGCCGAGCCCAAACTCCTGCTGTTCGATGAACCGTTCGGCGCGCTCGATCCGGTAACGCGCGTCGAGTTGCAGGACCAATTTCTCGAACTCCGCGATCGCCTCCAGAAAACGTCCATCTTCGTCACGCACGACGTACGCGAAGCCCTGCGTCTCGGCACCGAAATCGCCCTTTTGCATCGTGGCAGACTAGAAGTGCTGACCACACCAGCCGAGTTCCTGAATTCGAGCGGCCCGGAAGCGCGCGCTTTTTTGTCGACACTCTGATGCCATCTTATCTTTGGCAGGAGATCGCCCAACAAACCGGTGAGCATTTGATTTTGGTGCTCGTTTCCATGGCGATCGCCGCCGGCGCGGGACTACCTCTAGGGATTCTCTTGACGCGCCGAGCCTCGCTACGCACTCCGCTGCTCGGCTTCGCCAACGTGATGCAGACCATCCCGAGCCTCGCGCTCTTCGGATTCCTGATTCCGATTCCGTTTATCGGGGGCATCGGTAAACGGACCGCTATCGTCGCCCTGGTGCTCTACGCGCTACTTCCGATTCTGCGCAACACCCTCGCTGGGATTTTGGGCGTCGACGCCGCGGTGCGCGAATCCGCCATCGCCATGGGTATGACCGGCCGTCAACTGCTCTGGCAAGTGGAGCTGCCGCTCGCCGCACCCACCATCATCGCGGGCGTTCGGATCGCCACCGTCACCACCATCGGAACGGCGACCATCGCGGCCGCGATCGGAGGCGGTGGACTCGGCGTATTCATCTTTCGCGGCATCGCATCGGTAGACACCACGCAGATTCTGGCCGGCGCTATTCCCGCGGCTTTGCTCGCATTACTGTCGGATGGAGGATTCAGTTGGATCGAACGCCGCTTCTCTGTTTCCTGATCGCGATCGCGCTCCTCGCCGGCTGTGGTCCACGCCATCACATCGTGGTTGGCTCCAAAAACTTCACCGAGCAGTTGATTCTGGGCGAAATCATCGCGCAACACATCGAAGCGCGCATGCAGCAACCGGTGGAACGCAAGCTGGACCTCGGTGGAACGCTGCTGTCGCAACAAGCCCTTGTGGCAGGGGGGATCGATCTGTATCCCGAGTACACGGGCACCGGCTTTACCAACGTGCTGAAGCACAGCGGCGTCACCGATCCGGCCGCCGTTCTCCAACAAGTGCGCGCCGAATATTCAACCAAATTCCGTCTCGATTGGCTCGATCCGCTGGGGTTCAACAATTCATTCGCCATGACCATCCGAGGCGCAGACGCTCGCGCGCAACATTTGCAAACATTGACCGACGCCGCGCACGATCCAGGCGGCTTCACTCTCGGCGCCGGCTACGAATTTTTGACGCGCCCCGATGCGTACGACGCGCTGAATCGAGCATATTCCATCAAATGGAACGCGTCGCCCAAAAGCATGGACCTCGGCCTCCTTTACGAAGCCCTCGAGCAAAAACAGGTGAGCATGGCTGCCGGCAACACCACCGACGGCCTGCTGAGCAAGCTGGATGTCACCGTGCTCCAGGACGACAAGCACGTGTTTCCGCCCTATCAGGCGTGCATTGTCGTACGCCAGGACGCGCTCTCCGCGTATCCCAATCTCCGCGCGATCCTATTGGAGCTCTCCGGCAGAATCTCAGACACCGAAATGCGCGCGATGAACTACGCGGTTGACGCCCAGCATCGCCCCGCGCGCGATGTCGCCAAGGAATTCCTGACCAAACTGAGCCGCGACCGTTAGGGAGCCGGTAATTCTGAACTTGCCTTCTGGCTGACGCGCGAAATGGCCCGCACCAGCTTGCGATACGGCACCTGATCCAGCGTCCGAAAACCGATCCATTCGCCGTCGCTCCAGCTCGAATAATGCCAGCGCGCAAGCAGCGCGAGGTGTTCTTGTTTCTCATTAAGAGGCGGCGTCACTAGCTGAATCGACGCCACCAGTTCCCGCAGCCTTTGATCGAGCGAAGTGAGCGACGTCAGCGCAAACTGCACCGGCGCTTGCCACGCGCCCTGACAAACGAACCACAACCGCACACTATCCGCGGCAAGACACGGCGCAACGGCAACGCCATACAGCCGATCGATGTCGCTCACCAGATCGCCGCGCAGCCCTAGCACTGCTTGGATGCGCTCCAATCGTTTATGCTGGCGGGCGGCCTCCTCGAAATCCATTTCCGCGCTCAGCCGGTCGCGCGCCGCCGTCGCAACACTGATGAGCGCGGCTCCGTTGCCCGTCAGGAATTCTGCCACGCGCTCCACTTCGCTCGCATATTCTTCCCGGCTCACCACCTGCTGGCAGGGACGCAGGCAGCGATTCATTTCGCCGTAAATGCAACCGGGATGCTGCGGGCTCGGCTCCAGATTCTCCTGGCACCGCCGGATCTGGAATAAATCGAGGAATTGGTTTTCGAACAGCTCGGCTCCAGCGCGCGATTGGAACGGCCCGTAATGAATCGCGCGGCTCGCGCTCAACCGCGTGCTCACTTGCGTGCGTGGAAATTCGTTCGACAAGATCAGCTTCACGTAGGCCGGCATCCGCAGCTTGATCATCCGCAGGTAATCATCCGGGAAATAGCGGCGCGCTAGCGCGTAATGCACCAGCATCGATTCAAATCGCGACCCGGTGGGCCAATACTCCACGCGCGTCGCCACCTCGCGCAGGTTCAGCGATCGCTTCGGCGCGGCTCCTGGACTCGAATCGAGCTGCTTGAAGATGCGCATCAATCGCCTCCGCAGCATGCTGGTCTTGGCCATATACGCCGACCGATCGCCCGCCCGCACCACGAAGACCGCGTCCGCGTTTGGAACTTCGGCGATGGCTGCGTCTATATCCTCGCCCTCAATGACTTTCGGATCAGGAACCTGCATCCGTACTCAGTGTCGCGCGTCCGCTGCCAATCCCCAACCCCAATCCCAAATTCCCGCGCCCATAGCCCCCCGGCGCCGAGTGTGTTACTCATAGAGCAACAGCTCCCCCGCTTGTGGCCGTTCGCAACGAACATGGATTTCGCCGAGCAAGTCAAATCGTCCGTTGACATCGTCAAAGTCGTCGGCGAATACGTGCGCCTCAAGAAAGCCGGCGGCTCGCCGCGCTATACCGGCCTGTGCCCGTTCCACGCGGAAAAAACGCCGTCCTTCTCGGTCCACGCGAGCCATCAGTTTTATTACTGCTTCGGCTGCAACGCCAGTGGCGACCTGTTCAAGTTCATCATGGAAATCGAGCGCATCAGCTTCTTTGAGGCGCTCAAGCTGGTCGCCGAACGCAACGGCATCGCCATGCCCAAGCGCGAATTTACGGACCCGGACGCCAAGCTTCGCGGCGCGCTCATGGAGATGCACGAGATCGCCGCGCGCGTGTTCCAAAGTAACTTGCAAAGCCCGGCCGGCGCGCAGGCTCGCCAGTATCTCGCCAGCCGCAACGTAGCCCCCGAACACATCGCAGAATTCGGACTCGGCCTCTCCGATCCTTCCGGAAATCAGCTCACTCGGCAGTTTGAATCTCGCTTTGCGCCGGAGCAACTGGAACAGTCGGGACTGATCGCCAAGCGTAACGAAGGCACCGGCTATTTCGACCGTTTTCGCGGACGCCTGATGTTTCCCATCCACAACGAGTCGGGGAAAGTGATCGGCTTCGGCGGACGCGCGCTACGGCCGGGCGACGAGCCCAAGTATCTGAACTCGCCCGAAACCGCGCTCTATCGCAAAAGCTACGTGCTCTACAACCTGCATCGCGCCAAGGACGCCGTGCGCAAATCGGATTATTCGGTTCTGGTGGAAGGCTACATGGACGTGATCGGCGTCTATTCGGCCGGCGTTCACAACGTGGTCGCCAGCTGCGGCACCGCGCTCACCAACACGCAGGTACGTGCGCTCAAGCGCCATTCCGAACGCATCGTCGTCAATTTCGATCCCGACACCGCCGGCGCCAATGCCGCCGAGAGGTCGATCCAGCTGCTGCTCGACGAAGGACTGCGGGTGCGCGTGCTCGAACTTGGAGGCGATCTCGACCCCGACGAATACGTCAAGGCCTCCGGCGCCGATGCCTACCGCCAGCGCCTGGAAAAAGCGCCCGCTTACTTCCACTGGCTCGCCGACCGGGCGCGTCAGAAATTCGACATGCGTACGGTCGAAGGCCGCATGGATGCATTCAAGTTCATCGCACCGCGCATCCAGAGCATCGCCGACCGCCTGGAGCGCTTCGCCGTCGCCAACGATGTGGCCGATTACTTGGGTGTCGACGAAAAACTGGTGCGCGATCATTTCAGTAAGGGGACGGCCGTGCGCCCTTCCTCGCCACGGCGTCTAGAGGTCCCGCCGGCTGAGCGTCTGTTGCTCCATGCGCTACTTTCCAGTGACACCGCCCGGGCGCAAACCATCCCAGAATTGTCGCGCCTGTCCGCGGTCGATCGTTTCGTGTCCCGGAACGTGTTTCAGGCCCTGTTTGCAATGCATTCCGATGGCGGGCTGTTTCGATTTTCCGATCTCGAGGGACGCCTTTCGGACTCCGATCGGGACCTATTGTCGGTAGCCATTTTTGCCGATGAAGTACTAGAGGAGGAGAAGGCCGCCGAGCAGGCCATGGCTTGTTTGCGCAGCCTCAAGTCACAAGATCCCCGGTCCGAAGCAGCCGCTCTCCGGGCTCGGATCAAAGCCGCCGAACGCGAGGGGAATATACAGGAGGCCATGCGGCTGGCCCAAGAGTTGGATGAAAAATCGCGCAGCGCGAGTACCACTGCAAGATGACCAAAAGCAGCCAAACAGCCGCCCAAAGCGCCATCGCACGATGTTGTACACTAAATGAGTTCAGGGCTAAGCGCAGAGCGTGGGGCGCGCTCCGTCGGTAGGCTTCGCTGGTAGCGGGGTGCCAGTGAAAACAGATGATAAGTTCGGCCGGTTAAAGCAACTCATGGAAGTAGGCAAAGAAAAGGGATTCGTTTTGTACGACGAAGTCAACGACCTGCTGGCTGAGGAGTTCCCCTCAGGCCGCGAGTTTGAAGACCTGCTTACCGATCTCGACAGCGCCGGCGTCGAGATTTTGGAAGAGCCCAAACTCGATTTCGAAAAATCCAAGGAAGAGCCTGACGACTTCGGCGATCTGGAACTCACCCAGGAAACCGGCGACAAAACCAACGATCCTGTCCGGATGTACCTGCGTGAGATGGGCACCGTGCCGCTGCTCACGCGCGAAGGCGAAATCGAGCTCGCCAAACGCAATGAACGCGGCCAATGGGCGGTCCGCAAGGCGCTATCCCGTTCGCCGCTGGTGATCCGCGAGATCATCCAATTGGGCGAGGATCTGCAGCGCGGCGTGGCGTCGGTGCGCGATGTTCTGGTGCTTCCCGAATTCGTCATCACCGATGAAGATTTTTCGGGACAATTGAACGATCTTCTCGCGCAGATCGCCGAAATCGAGAAATTTTACAAGAAGAGCCTGCAATTTCGCCAGAAGCTGCAAGCTGTATCGCGCCAAATGAAGCCCAAGCAGCACCGCGGCCTGCGTTATGGCTTGGCGCGCAACATGGTGCAGATCTCCCGCATCATCCGCAACATCGGATTCAGCACTTCGGTTCGCCGCAGCCTGGCCGGGCGGCTCCGCTGTTCGGTGGAGGAGCTGAAACCACTCGAACGCGAAATCGCCAAGATCCAGCGTAAGCTCGAAGAGCCCGCCAACGGCGCCCATCCGGCGCGGGATCTGCGCAAGGAACTCCGCCAGTGCGGCCAGCGCCTGCAGCAGTTGGAAGAAGATTGCGGAGCCAGCGCCACCGAGCTGCGCCGCACCCTGCAAATTGTCGAACGCGGCGAACTGGAAGCCGAAACCGCCAAGAAGCAGCTCATCGAAGCCAACCTGCGCCTGGTGGTTTCCATCGCCAAACGCTACACCAATCGCGGGCTCCAGTTCCTCGATTTGATCCAGGAAGGCAATATCGGCCTCATGAAGGCCGTCGACAAGTTCGATTACCGGCGCGGCTATAAGTTCTCCACCTACGCCACCTGGTGGGTGCGGCAGGCCATCACGCGCGCCATCGCCGACCAGGCCCGCACCATTCGCATCCCGGTGCATATGATCGAGACCATCAATAAGCTGGTCCGCACCCAGCGCATGCTCCAGCAGGAGCTCGGGCGCGAACCAACCACCGAAGAGCTTTCCGTCAAAATGGAACTGCCGGTCGGCAAAGTTCGCAAGGTGCTGCGCATCGCCCAGGAGCCGATCTCGCTCGAAACGCCGGTGGGTGAAGAGGAAGAGTCCCACTTGGGCGATTTCATCGTGGACCGCCGCGTGGTGTCGCCGTCAGAAGCCGTCATCAACCTCAACCTGCGCGAACAAACCGCCGAGGTTCTCAAGACTCTTAGCCCGCGCGAAGAAAAAATCATAAAAATGCGCTTCGGGCTGCAGGATGGCAGCGAGCATACGCTCGAAGAGGTGGGCCAGCACTTCGCCGTCACGCGTGAGCGTATCCGCCAAATCGAAGCCAAGGCGCTGCGAAAGTTACGCCACCCCAGCCGCAGTCACCGCTTACGGGCTTTTTTGGACACGTCGCTGCACGAATAGATTTCCCTTACGCGCTCCCGTATCTTCTCCGGTACCAGATGTTCCCACGCTTCGCCTCGCGCGATCCGCTCGCGCACTTCGGTCGAAGACACCTCTTCATGCCCCTCGCGAATATTCAGTACGTGGATCCGGTGCCTGAATTCCTCGGGCGGTGAAAAATGGCCACCCCGCGGCGCGACGAGAAGCTCAAACTCGCCCAGCATCTCTTCCACCACGCCCGCTCGCCCATAGTCCCAGCGCAGGATCCGTTCGGCGGCGTCGCGTCCGCAAATGAAGGACAGTTCCGTGCCGGCGCCGTAATGCTCGCGGAACTCGCCCGCGATGTCGATGAACAATCCTTGTTCGGTGGCAGCGATGGCGTGAGGGATCGCCAATCCGGCGGAGTCCAGCATTTCCACTCGCTGATCGAGCGTCGCGCCACTGTACTCCTTGTGGGGGAATACTCGCGGGACGACACAAACCATCAGATCCACGCGCGCACTGGCAGCCAACACTAGTTCCAGGTGAGCAATTGTAGGGGGGTTAAAGCTCCCGGCCAGTATCCCTACCTTACGTGGTTTTCCACTGATCTGACGGTAGAACTCCAAGCCCTTCCAGTATAGTGTCTTGCGCGGTAAGGCCTTCAGTGCCGTGTTTCAGCAAGATAAGGCCCCTCTTAGAGGAAGGTAGGGTGAGTCACCGACAGATATAAAAGCACTTTGGTTCTAGAGTGGGAATATATGCTGTACTGGATCTGTCCTGAGTGCGGGCGTGAGTGCTCGCCGGCCATCCGGGAGTGTCCTACCTGTACAGCGCCGCCGGTGGCGCCGAAGGAAGCCGAGCAACCGGCGCCGGCCCAAACTGCCGTAAATCACGAATTGTTATCGTTGGCGCAGAATTTTCAGCCAACCCCGTCCACTGCTTTGCTTGCGGCCGGACCACAGCGGCAACACTTGTCGGCGAACGGCAACGAGGCGCCAGTTTCAACTACAGCGCTGGCGGTGGCGGAAGAACCAGTCGATGAGGTAGAACCAGTCGAGAAGGTCGAACCAGTCGAGAAGGTGGAACCAGTCGAGAAGGTCGAACCAGTCGAGAAGGTCGAACCAGTCGAGAAGATCGCCCGGGAGCCCCAACTGTCAAAAACCCTGGTGCCACTCGGTGAACTCGATTTACGGCCCGCGCGCCCGGTTCGCCCCAGCATAGTAAAGCCAGGTCTAGCGCCGGTCCCCGCCGGGATCTCGTCTCCCGCGATTGGACAACCTGCGTCGCAAACCCGTGCGTACTTGGCTCTGAAACCCGCGTGGCTGCTGCCGGCCGGCGAAATCGATTTTGAAGCAGCCTCTAGCCGCCTGCCGAGGACGTTCGCGCCACCTTCGGAGCCCGTGCCGTCGCGCCGCCAATCCGTAGCTTTCGTGCGTGCCGAATCGCCGGGGCCGGATCGCGGCGGGATGGCTGTTGCGGGCCTTACATCGCTCAACCCACTGCAGCCTCATCGGAATGGCCAACCCAAAAATGCCGCTTCGACACCATCGGTCTCGAAACCAGGCGAGCCGTCGTTCGTTCCGTCCGGGCTGGCACACACCGGCGAATCCCTCGCCGAGCTTCAGAAGGCTCTCACGATCTCCGCCGAGGAAAACGAGCGCGCCGGTATCCAAGCCATTCAGAACACTTTCGTTGAACCGCCGGCGGTGTCCCTGCTTACCGCCCCCGCGGAAATCGTGTCCGCGCCCGCGCCTCCCGCCGAGCAGTGGATGTCCTCCGGGAAACCGAAATTCTCCGCCGTCGCGCCGGAAATCACCGGGCGCGTGGCTCTAATTGCTGATCCACGGACTCCTACGCTGGCCGGTCCCAGCCTTCCGCCGCAGCTTCTCAACTTCGATCGCCAAAATTCCAGCTTGCGGCCGCGAAAACGATGGTCTGTTTGGCCGCTCAGCTTCCTGGTGGCCACCGTCCTCATTTTGGGCGCTGTGAGTGTGGTGCAGTATTCTTCCCCGGATCGAGACACCAAGCCGGCGCCTGTAGTAGCTCCGGTGCAGACCGCCCGGGCCGCGCATGCGCCCCGATTGCCAGTGTTAGAGGAGCACCCGGCGGCGCGGTCGGTGGAAGTGGCAGGCGTCCGCATTCTCACCTCTCCGAATAAGAAGCCGCAGCTTCAGTTCATCGTCATCAATCACTCGGCGAGCGAACTTACCGGCTTGAACATTCGCATCTCGGTCCGCTCCGTGGAGGCCCTGGAGGACGCGCCGCTGTTCACCGTTTCGAGCATCGTGCCCTCGCTCGGGCCCAATCAATCCAGAGAGATCCGCGCGGACGTGACCTCCCCAATCCATGCATCGGACATTCCCGACTGGCAGTCCCTGCGCCCCGAAATCCTGATCGGCCGCCAATAGGCCTCCGGATCTCAGCGCTAGCATGCGCCGTAGCGTGCGATGATAGCGGCGTGACGAAAAGAGCCACGCCTCCGAAGCTAGTCCCCCGCCCCAAGACTGCCGCCGAACGCGCCGCGCGCGTGCGCAAAATTCTTAAGATCCTCGACGGCATGTATCCGCATCCCATCGTGCCGCTGCACCACCGGGATTGCTGGGAGTTGCTGGTCGCCACCATCCTGTCGGCGCAATGCACCGACAAACGCGTCAACGACGTGACGCCCGGCCTGTTTGATAAATATCCCACGATCCAGGACTTCGCGTCGGCGAACCAGGCGGAGCTGGCCCTCGCCATCCGTTCCACGGGATTTTTCAACAACAAAGCGAAATCATTAATTGGCGCGGCCAAGAAAGTTCTGGCCGATTTCGGCGGCCAAATTCCTAAAACGATGGACGAAATGTTGACCATCCCAGGGGCTGCGCGAAAAACAGCCAATGTCGTTCTGGGCGCTTGTTACAACGTCCACCAGGGGATCGTAGTGGACACGCACGTTCAACGCAACGCCCAGCGCCTGGACTTGACGAAGAACACCAACCCGGTGAAAATCGAGCAGGACCTGATGAAAATCATCCCGCGCGAGAAATGGTTCGAGTTTCCTCTGCAGCTCATTTACCATGGCCGCGCGCTGTGCGTGGCCCGCAAGCCCAATTGCGCCGAATGCAAACTGGATCCGTTGTGCTACGCGAAGGACAAAGTTACTGAACCGCGACCGTGAGGGAGCGGGCAGCCGCTTATTGACGTGCGCGGTTCTACAAATGCCGCTTCAAATACGAACAAATGTGATACCCGTCGATAAACTTGAACGGCGTCTCGCCCAGCGTGTAGTGCCCGCACGGCAGCACCACCACTTTGTGATCCACCGCGTGTTCCCGCATCTTCTCCACAATGTCTCGCGAAAGCTGGGGCGGAAACGTCGTATCGTATGCGGTGTAGATGAACAGCGACTTCTGCTTCTTGGCTGCGAACTTTTCCATGTAATTCACCGGCGAGACGGCCATCCACATGCGCCGCAGCCCATCCAAATCGATATGTTCTTCCAGACTCTGGCGGATATGCTTGGTCGAAAGGCCGGCCCACACCACGTCGGCTACATAGGTGGAGCAGTGGTTGAACACGTTCACCGAAATGCGCTCGTCATGCGCGCTCACCAAACAGGCGTAGGCCGAGCCCAGGCTGGTGCCGACGATTCCGAGGCGGTCGAAGCCTTCCTGTTCCAGCCAATCGAAACAACACCGCACGTCGATCACGGCCTGGCGCGCCGCGTCCATGGTCCGGCAGATGTTGGAGGAAACGGCGTAATCGGCACGGTTCAGTTCGGCCGGCATGCGGTAATCGTGATACGGCAAGCTGATCCTGAGCGCCGAAATGCCGAGGCGGGCAAGGCCACGGCAGAGCGCATTGTGGGCGTCAACAGGCGCATTCCAGTGGGGAAGCACAACGACGGCCCGTTTCGATCCCGGCGCAGGAAACCATTGCGCGTGGACCAGATTGTTTTCCGGGTAGGGCGTCCGCACGGGGGATTGAAACCGCAGAATCCCGTCTTGCAATTTGAAACCGCGCGGCCGTTCATAGCCATAGAACTCGTCGCTTTCCAACATCGCCAAGTGGTTCAGATGAGCAATGTAATCTTCGGGTGTTTCTCCGTTCTTGGGATGAAGCTGGGCACACGGCCAATCCCGCGTCCACTCCAGTCCCCATTCAAAGTCCCGGACCACGCGGTTCGTGGCGCGAAAACAGAGTGCTTCTTCGCGCGCCCGAATCCATCGCTCATACCGGCGTGTGATTGCTTTTACCATGCGGCCCTTTCAGGATAACGAGCGTAGTGCCGAGCCGCAATAAACGGTGATAATGGAAGCAGCCCCATGCCTAGCGCCATACGACGCCGCAGCCCAGAGGAATTGCTCCAACAGGTTCAAGCCGAAGAGGATTACGAGCGTCGCGGCCGGTTGAAAGTGTTCCTGGGCTACGCGTCCGGGGTGGGCAAATCCTATCGCATGCTGGACGAAGGGCGGCGGCGCAAGGAACGCGGCCAGGACGTGGTGGTGGGCGCTATCCAGCCCAAGACCTCGCCTGAGAGCGAGGCGGTCTTGAGCAAGCTGGAAGTAATTCCGCTCCGCGAAGTGGATGGCGTTCGCGTGATGGACACGCCGGCCATTCTCAAGCGCCATCCGAGCGTTTGCCTGGTGGACGGATTGGCTTACGACAATCCGCCGGGATCCAAGCACACCAGCCGCTGGGAAGACGTCAACGAACTGCTCGACGCAGGCATCTCCGTCATCACCTCCGTCAACATTCAATACATAGACGAACTGCGGGAGCGCGTGCAGCGCATCACCGGCAAGCACGTTACCCAAACCGTGCCGCGCAGCTTTTTGAATTCGGCCGACGAGATTGTGGTGGTGGATGCGCCGCCGGAAATGTGCATCGCTCGGGACGGTCCCGTACCAGGTGGGTCGGCCGGCCCGGAGCAACGGCTTTCCGAACTCCGCGAAATTACGTTGCTGCTGGCGGCGGATGTAGTGGATAAGCAGCTCGAAGCCTATCTCCGCCGCAACGGCATCCCGCAAACATTTGGCGCCCAAGAGCGGATTCTGGTGTGCATCACGCCGCGAGCCAATGCCGCGCCCATGATCGCGAGTGGCAAGCGCAATTCCGACCGTTTTCATGGCGACCTCACAGTGGCCTACGTGCGCCAGGCCGAAATTTCCGCCAACGATCAGGAAGCCTTAGAGCGCAATCTCGCCATCGCGCGCGCCGCGCAGGCCCACATCGAGATTCTGGACGGACAGGATCCCATCGAGACGCTGCTGAAGTTCGCACATGAACACGGCATCACGCAGATCTTCGTAGGGCACAGCACGCGCGAGCAATGGTGGGAGCGGTTCACCGGCACGCCGCTCGACCGGCTGATTCGCGGCGCCAACGACATCGACGTCCGCGTCTTTCCCCATTAACCATGCCCGATCGTCCTCCTCTCGGAAAATTGAAGATTTTCCTCGGCTACGCCGCCGGTGTCGGCAAGACGTATCAAATGCTGGACGAGGCGCAGCAAGCCAAGCGCGCTGGAATTGACGTGGTGATCGGCTATTTCGAGCCGCACGGTCGCAAGGATACCATCGGCAAGACCGAGGGACTCGAAACGATCCCGCGGCGCAAGATCGATTACCGCGGCGGACTCTTCGAGGAGATGGATACCGACGCCATCCTCCGCCGCCATCCCGAGCTCTGCGTGGTCGACGAGTTTCCCCATACCAATGTTCCGGGATCGGAGCGATTGAAGCGCTGGCAAGACGTGCAGGTCTTGTTGGATGCCGGCATCGACGTCCTAACCACCATGAACATCCAGCATCTGGAGAGCCTGAACGATCAGATCTGGAACATTACCGGGATTCGCGTTCGCGAGACCATCCCCGATTGGGTGATGCAACAGGCCGACCAGGTGGTGATGGTGGACTTGACGCCTCGCGCACTCTTGAACCGGCTGGCGCGCGGGGTGGTGTATTCGCAGGAAAAGGCCAGGAAGGCGCTCGAAAATTTCTTCCAGGAATCCACCCTGGTAGTTTTGCGTGAGCTGGCGTTGCGGCAAACGGCCCATGAAGTCGAGATCCGGCAGGTGGATTACGACGCGCCTGGATTTGAGCCGGAACCCGGCTATCACGATGAGGCTGAACCCGAGTCCGACAACGCCGACCGCATCTTAATCCTGGTGACGCCCGATCCGGCTACCGCAATGTTGATTCGCCGCGGCAAGCGCGTGGCGGATTATCTGCACGCCGACTGCTTCGCCGTCGCGGTATCGCAAGAAGTCGACTTACATGGCATGCCCGACCGCGATCGCGAGATAGTGGAGCGGCATTTGAATTTCGCGCGCAATCTGCACATCGAGACGCGCGTACTGCAAGGACAGAACGTCGCGAAGACTCTGGTCGAGTTTGCGCACCTGAACGGCGTCACGCACCTGTTCCTCGCCCGGCCGCAACCGAGCCAATGGCCGGCTCTATCCCGCCGAAGCCTGGTGCAGCAAGTAGTGCACCTGGCGCGCGACATGCAAGTTACCATCGCGGCCGATCGCGCCAATCGGCAACAGCCGCAGCCCGCATAAGGACCACCATGCCGAACACCAAAACAGTCTTTCTATTCGATGTGGATAACACGCTGCTCGACAACGATCACGTAACCGCCGATTTAAAACGTCATCTCGAATCCCATGTTGGGCCCGAACGCTCCCGGCTCTATTGGCAACGGTTCGAAGAGATCCGTACGGCACTTGGATATGCCGATTACCTGGGAGCGCTGCAGCGGTATCGTTTCGATTATCCCCACGATCCACACTTGCTGACCGTCTCCTATTTTCTAATGAGCTATCCTTTCGCTAACCGGTTGTTCCCCAATTCGCTGGACGCCGTGGAGCACGTAGGGCAGTGGGGCCAGCCCGTAATTTTATCGGATGGCGACGTCGTTTTTCAGCCGCACAAAGTGTACCGCTCGGGGCTCTTCGAAGAGTTCGACGGCAACGTGCTGATCTACGTTCACAAGGAGCAGGAACTCGCCGACGTCGAGCAGCGTTATCCGGCCGATCACTACGTGCTGGTGGATGACAAACTGCGAATCCTGCACGCGATCAAACAGATTTGGCGATCGCGTGTCACGACGGTCTTCGTGCGGCAGGGACATTACGCGCACGATCCCGAGGTCTTCGAAAAGTATCCGCCGGCCGATATCAGTCTGGAACGGATCGGCGAGCTGCTGAACTACGGCGCGGAAACTTTCAGCGCGGCTCCCAAAACCGCGCCCACCATGGCCTGAGCTTCTTCCTGGATCTTTTTCAGGTGCTCTGGGCCGCGAAAACTTTCGGCGTAAATTTTGTAAACATCTTCAGTGCCCGAAGGCCGGGCCGCGAACCAGCCGCTTTCGGCGATTACTTTGATGCCGCCGATGGGATTGCCGTCGCCAGGCGCCGCGGTCAAAATGCTTTGAATTTTCTCGCCCGCCAGTTGCTTGACTGTGATGTCCTGAGGCGACAACTTGGCGAGAGCAGCTCGCTGCTCGGCGTTCGCCGGCGCGTCGATACGTTCATACGACGACACGCCGAATTCGCGCTCCAACTCCGCGTAGATCTCGCCCGGATCGCGACCCACACGGGCGGTGATTTCGGCCGATAGTAAAGCCGCGATGATGCCGTCTTTATCGGTGGTCCAGGGTGACGCGTCCTGGCAGAGGAACGAAGCGCCGGCGCTCTCCTCACCCGAAAACCCAAGCGATCCGCCGAGCAGGCCGTCCACGAACCATTTGAATCCTACCGGAACTTCATACACCTTCCGGCCGAGCTTCGCGGCCACGCGATCGATCATGCTGCTCGACACCACCGTCTTGCCCACCGCCGCGTCTTTACGCCATCCCGCGCGATTGGCGAAAAGATAATGGACGCATACCGCAAGGTAGTGATTGGGCGGCAGCAAACCGGTGCTACGCGTGACGACGCCGTGCCGATCGGAATCGGTATCGCACGCAAACGCAATATCGAACTTGTCCTTCAAGCCGATTAACCGGCGCATGGCATAAGGCGATGACGGATCCATGCGGATGCGGCCATCCCAATCGAGCGTCATGAAGCGAAATGTGGGATCCACCGCGTCGTTCACGACGGTCAAATTCAATCCATATCGATCGACGATCGGGCCCCAATAGTGCACGCTCGCGCCGCCGAGAGGATCGACACCAAGGTTCAACTTCGCACCTCGAATCACATCGAAATTGATGACTTGGCTAAGATCGGCGACGTACTCGGCGATGTAATCGTGCCGTTGCGTGGTGGACGATCGCATCGCGTTCTCAAAGAGAACTCGTTTCACTCCGTTCAAGCCATTTTCGAGCAACTCGTTCGCACGGGCCTGAATAAAGCCAGTGATATCGCTCGACGCTGGTCCACCATGCGGCGGGTTGTACTTGAAGCCGCCATCCTCGGGAGGATTATGCGAAGGAGTGACCACAATGCCGTCGGCCAACCCAGATTTTCTGTTGCGATTGAAATTGAGAATCGCGCGAGAAATGGCCGGCGTCGGAGTGTATTCGATAGACGGCGGGATTAATACTTGCACGCCGTTTGCAGCCAGGACCTCCATCGCGCTCACGAATGCGGGCTCCGACAGCGGATGCGTATCGATGCCCAGGAACAGTGGCCCGTCGATTCCCTTCCCCCGCCGATACTCGCAAATGGCCTGCGTGATTGCCAAAATGTGCCATTCGTTGAAGGCGTGGTGGAAGGACGAACCACGATGGCCCGAGGTCCCGAAAGTGACACGCTGTTCAGGAACTTTCGGATCGGGACGATTCGCGAAATACACGCTGACCAGTCGAGGGATGTCGACCAGATTGGATGGTTGCGCGGGTTGACCCGCTGCCGCGTTGATAGCCATTCTGATTCCTCCGATTCCAGGGTGACACACCGCTATGAATTAGAGGTTGCTAATTCTGGACCGGTGACGCGCCATTCTGTTCGACAGCGGTTTCCACTGCATCGCGAACCGCTTCCTTGACCGCTTCTTTAACGGCATCCTTGACACTTTCTTCCACGACGGCGGGATCAAGGTCCACGTCAACAGTCTCACCCACTAGCTCCCGGACTAAAACGCGGAGCACGGGAGCCACAGGCGGCAGGTCCTTGGCGACAGCCTTGGCTACTTTCTTTGCGACCTTGTCAGCCGGGGCCGCTT
Organism: Bryobacteraceae bacterium; assembly: GCA_052148835.1. Lineage (GTDB taxonomy): Bacteria > Acidobacteriota > Terriglobia > Bryobacterales > Bryobacteraceae > Palsa-89. The sequence goes on along the minus strand of JBKQHJ010000192.1, from coordinate 43,432 downwards.
CCTGTTGGGGCTGCTGCTGGACCAGGCGTTCACTGGCCTCCCAATCGTCCTGGAACATTTTCACGAGTTCTGCGACTATCTTCGTGTCGCGAAAAACGAGGCCGACCTCACGGCGGGCGCCGAGTTCCAACTCGCGCAGGCTCTGGCTGCCGATGAAGGCTTGTTTGCCGTCGCGGATGATGGTGCGGGTATGAAGGCGCATGGTCGCGAGCTTGTGTACCGCAAGCTTGACGCTCGATCGGCTGACGCGGCCGATTACGCGAATCTCGACGCCTGCGTGCGCCCGCGCTTCCAGAATTTTCAGCATGCTGGGATCGCTGATTTCCGGATCGTAGATGAGCAACTGTTTCTTCGCTCCCAGGAGAAAGGCAGCCAGCTGCTTGCGCGCGTTCAACGGACTTACCACGAAGGCTGGAAGACCGGGCGTGTAAGGCTGCCGCGTGGTATCGGCTTCAAAAAGCTTGACGGCCTCGGCCACCAGTTTGGGATGGCGCGTGATCAATCCGAAGCAGCGGCTATGGTCGATGTCCAGGTACGTGAAGTTGAAGGAAAGCAGAAACAATTCGCGGCGATCGACAATCAAAAATTTGCCATGGTAACGGGCTAGGTCGTCAGCAGTACGAGCCACGGTGATCCCCGCGTCCAGGAGCCGCATTTCGAGTTTTCGAAGACTTTTTTCGCCGCCGCGATTGGTATAGGCGATCAAGGCATGAACAAATACGCCGCGCGCCGCGGCATTGGCTAACGCCGTCTCGATTTCACCGCGATCGAATCGAAAAATGACGATCTCGACGCGGCTCTTGGCGCCGTTGATGGCGTCTAACAGCGGCTTGACGCCGGCGCCCGGCTGAGCCAGCAGTTTCAAAACGCCTCCCTCCGGACATAGCCGGTAACGCGCGGCATCACTCTTGCTTAATCAAGATGAATGCCATTTCGAGGAAGGGGTCTATGCTCATCAGGGGAAAGAGGCTTACAGCGGTTTGGATTTTGGCGGTGGTCGGTGCGTCGGCGGCAATCGCGCAAAAACGTTACATCGCGCCCGGAATCACAGGAGAAATTACACAGCCGGTCCTAACAGAGTTGTGGCGCGAGCCCAAGAACATCGGCTCGGAGAACCTCTTCTACGGGCCTGGGGGCAAAGAGCACCAGCCGCACGGACCTTTCGCGTTTGAGAAAGAGGACTTGGATGGCACCAATCCAAAGTTCGATGTTCGCGACCAAGACGGCGTGAAGTGGAAAATCAAGCTAGGCACCGAGGCGCGGCCCGAAACAGTGGCTTCCCGTTTTGTTTGGGCGATGGGCTATCACACGGATGAAGATTATTTTCTTCCGGAAGTCTGGGTAGCGGGATTGCCGCCGCACCTTCATCGCGGGCAGAATCTGATCGAGCCCGGCGGCTTGATGCGCAACGTGCGGCTCAAGAGAACGGAGGGCGAGAAGAAGGAAGGCACTTGGAGCTGGCGTGATAATCCATTCGCCGATACGCGCGAGATGGACGGACTGCGAGTGATGATGGCCGTCATCAACAACTGGGATCTCAAGGATGAGAACAACGCGATCCGCCGGGAGAAGCGCGAGGACGGCGTCGAAGAGCAGATCTATGAAGTCAGCGATCTCGGAGCCAGTTTCGGCACCACCGGGCGCCGTTTGTCGCACACCAAATCCAAGGGCAACTTGAAGTCGTACACGCACTCGAAGCTCATGAAGAAGGAAGGACCGGAGGTGGTGGACTTCACGGTGCCTAGCCGTCCATCACTCATCATTTTGTTTGACCCGAACGAGTTCTTCAGCCGGCTTGGGCTGGAGTGGATCGGGCGGAAAATTCCCCGCCAGAACGCCCGTTGGATCGGCGATATGCTTGGCCAGCTTTCTCCCGATCAGATCCGCGACGCATTTCGGTCGGGCGGATATGAGGGCGCGGAACTGGGCGGATTTACGGCGGATTTTGAGAAAAGAATCGCGGAGTTGAAGCAGTTGTAAGCCGCTTGCTTACGCGCGCGGTTCAGAAGTGCCTGCCGAGCCGCGACCGTGAGGGAGCGGGCAATGCGGATGGTGTCACACGGACGCTTACGCGCGCGGTTCAGTAAATTGTGGTTCTTCGCGCGCGAACTGGATCTCGTGAAGCTCTGAGTAAAGCCCGGCTGCGCGCAGCAGTTCCTGGTGAGTGCCGCGCTCGACGATAGAGCCGTCCTCGACCACGAAAATGCAGTTCGCTCGCCGGATGGTGGCAAGCCGGTGAGCGATGACGATGGACGTCTTGCCTTCCATCAATCGATCCAGCGCTTCGAAGACTAGCTTTTCGGAAGCCGCATCCAGGCCGGAACTCGGCTCGTCCAGGATTAAAATCGGCGTATTGCGAATGATGGCCCTGGCGATGGCGATCCGCTGCCGCTGGCCGCCTGAAAGCGTGATGCCACGTTCCCCCAGAATCGTGTTGTAGCCATCCGGGAGTTTCTCGATAAACTCGCGCGCGTTGGCCAGTTCCGCGGCGCGTAGAATCTCGGCGCGCGTTGCTTCCGGTTTCCCGTACGCGATGTTGTTCCAGATGGGTCCGTGGAAAAGCAAAGTCTCCTGTAGCACGAAGCTGATCTGCTGCCGGAGCGATTTCTGCTGAAACCGGCGAACGTCCTGGCCGTCGATTTTCACCACTCCGGAGGTTGGATCGTAGAAACGCGGGATCAGGCTGATGACGGTGCTCTTTCCGGCTCCCGTGGGACCCACCAGCGCGGCCACTTGTCCTGGCTCTATGCGGAAACTGACATCCTTCAGGACTAGCGTGGCCGGCTCGTATCCGAAACTTACGTCGTCGAATTGGATGGCGCCTTGGAACCGCGGCGCGCGGCGCGCTCCCGGCATATCGGCGACCTCGTTGTCGGTATCCAAAATTTCGCGGATGCGTTCATAGCCAACCACGGCCTTCGAATAAGCGTCGGTCATCTTGGAGAGCTGCTGCATGGGCTTGTACATCTTGCCCAAATACAAGATGAATATCACCAATGAACCGGCCGAAAGCGCGCCGCTCAACACCATGCGGGCTCCAAACCATAGCACCAGGCAGGTGCCGACGGCTACATTCACTTCCACCAGCGGAGCCAGCTTGGCCTTGAGCGCACGGGCCCGCAATCCGATCTCGACGCCTTCCAAGCTCTCCTCTTCCAGGCGCTTCTGCTCATAGTCTTCGCGAGCGAAGGCCTTCACTACGTGGATGGAGGAAAGCACCTCTTGCATGACGGAAACGATTTCGCCTTCTTTCTTGCGGACCTCGCGCGCGGCTTTTTTTATGCGGCGGGTGTAGGAGAAGATCACCAGGAACAGGAACGGCGCCACCGACAGGGCGATCAAAGTGAATCGCCAGTTCAGATAGAGCATTACACCCAGCATTCCGACCAGCGTGATGCAGTTGATCATCGAATCCAACAAGCCGGAAACGATGAAGCTCTGGATGGCGTCGATATCGCCGGTGACGCGGCTGATCAGATCGCCGGTCTGCTTGTGATCGTGATAGGCGAGGGAAAGGCGCTGGATGTGAGAATACAGGGTGCGGCGCAGATCGTGCGTCACCCATTGGCCGACGCTGGTGGTGACGTATTTTTCCACATAGGAGCAGCCCGCGCCGACCATCGCGATGACCAGCACCGCGGCAGCGGCAAAGTTCAGGGCGCCGAGCTTACTGTCTCCGAAAGAAGACAGAATCCAAGTGTTCAGCCAGCCTTGCGCCGGCTTCGACCGGAGCACGTTGTCGAGGACGATTTTTAATGGCCATGGCTCCAGGAGATTTGCCACGCCCTCGCCAATCACGCCCAGGAAGCCCACCAGCAGTAGCTTGAAATAGGGTCTGAGCAGACTGCTGATTTTGAAGCCTTTGATGTTGCGGCTGCTGCTTTTATCCATGTGCGTCCACCGTATAGACGCTGGGCGGACTTGGAATTCTACGAGTACTGATGAAACCGTGAGAACCGGAAAAATTTCCTCGCGAACGCGTCTACGCAGGTAGTTTCTATATACCCGCCAAACGAATCCTCATTGTGTCTGCACGGCCATCCGTTTGCTGAAAGATTAAGCGGTATTAAGAGTGTGCCGGGAACCGCGTCCCTCGTTGAGGATGCGTGTCGGTACACCGTTACTTCGCGTTACTCACCTAAGGGAAGAAGGAGTCGGTCATGTCGGCAAAAAACAAGGCGGTTTTTGGCATTTACATAAGCCAGTTGGACGCGGAAAACGCGGTACACGGATTGAAGCTGGCCGGATTTCGCAGCACGGATATATCAATCCTGTTCCCCGATAATACCGGCACCAAGGATCTGGCCATGGAGCGGAATACGAAGGCTCCTGAAGGCACCGCGGCGGGCGCGGGAGGCGGCGCGGTGGTGGGCGGCATCCTGGGATGGCTGGCCGGAGTCGGCCTGCTGGCGATTCCAGGCCTTGGTATGTTTGTCGCTGCAGGTCCGATTATGGCAATGTTGAGCGGCATCGGCGTGGGCGGCGTACTGGGCGGAATTGGCGGCGCCCTAGCCGGGTTGGGCACTCCGGAGTACGAAGCCAAGCGCTACGAAGGCCGCATCCGCAAGGGTGGGATTTTGCTGTCGGTGCATTGCGACGATCGGGAGTGGGCGAAGTCGGCGCGGGAAATTCTAGTGCAGACTGGCGCCGAAGATGTCTCGGCGACGACTGAAGCGAAAGCCGATTTCGCGGCTAGCGATCGGCCGCGGTCGCGCACCATCCCGTCGAAGGCCTAGTTGGCGTTTGGCTCTTAGCTCTTGGCCAGGTACAGAGAAGCGCTGCAACCGCGGACGACGTCAGATTCACCCGGTACAGGCGCGGTGGTCAACGCCAGTTGAGCGTCGCCGGGACAGACGATAGCGGCATCCGAGAAATTACAGATCAGAACAGCGCGGGATCCATCGGGATCGGCGCGCTCCAAGCGGAGGCAGCGCGCGGCTTCATCGATCTCCACATTCGTTAAATCTTTGCGCCCGTTGTGGAGGCATGGCCAGCGCTTGCGCAGTCGGATCAATTCGCAATACAGATTCACTATCGCGCCGTGCCCCGGCTCGTGGGCCAATTTCCAGTTCAACTTCGATCGCTCGAACGCTTCGGGCGCCTGGGGATCCACGAACTCGCCCGAAATAGTGAACTCCTCGAATTCCTTCCAGCGGCCTTCGCTGACTGCTCGCGCGAGAGCCGGATCGCTGTGGCTGGTGAAGTACAGAAATGGATTGTTCTCGGCAAACTCTTCGCCCATGAATAGCAAAGGCAAGCAAGGCGAGCACAGCAGGAGCGCGACGGCGATCCGATATTGATCGAGCGATATCAACTGAGACCAACGCTCGCCCTGGCTGGTATTCGCGATCTGATCGTGATTCTGAATAAACGCGACAAAGCGATTGCCAGGCAGGTCGCGCGATGAGCTTCCAAAATGGCGCCTGCGAAAGGGCGAATAGCAACCGTCGTAAACAAATCCTTCGGTGATTGCTTTTTGGATATGCCGCAGCTCGCCAAACCCGGCCAGGTAGGAGCGATTCGCGCCGGTCACCAAATACGCGCGCACCGAATGATGGAATTCGTCGAGCCACTGGGCATCCAGAGCGTGGCCGCCCGCGGCATGCGAATTCAGCACGCGAACATCGTTCAGATCGCTTTCCGCAATGATCCAGGCCTGGCGCCCCAGATGCGACGCTTGTTCGTGAAATCGATCGCGAAGTTCGGTCAGGATGTGGCGGGCGCTAAAGTCGAAAATCCCGTGGATCGCGTCCAGGCGTAGGGCGTCAACGTGATATTCGGTGAGCCAGTAGAGCGCATTGTCGATCACGAAACGCCGCACGCCGTCGCTGAGCGGGCCATCGTAGTTCATGGCGCGGCCCCATGGCGTGTGATATTGATCGGTGAAGTAGGGACCGAATTCAGCCAGATAGTTGCCTTCCGGACCCAGGTGGTTGTAAACAACGTCGAGGACCACCGCCAGGCCCGCTCGATGGCACGCATTCACCAAGCTTTTCAGTCCATCCGGACCGCCGTAGGCTGAGTGAGGAGCGTAAAGATCCACCTGATCGTAGCCCCAATTCCTTGCGCCGGGAAATTCGCCGACCGGCATCAGTTCCACTGCCGTGATGCCCAGTGCCTTTAAGTGGCCGAGCTTCGAGATAGCGCTCTCGAAAGTCCCCTCAGGCGTGAATGTGCCCACGTGCAGCTCATAGAGGATGTAAGCGGAAAGCGCGAGGTCCCTCCAATCCTGATCGGACCAAACGAACGCTCGCGGGTCGACGATTTGCGATGGACCGTGCACGCCGTGCGGTTGCGAGCGCGAAACCGGATCGGGGCGTACGCGACCGTCGCCGAAAGAGAACGAATACGTATCACCGGGGCGCGCGTCGGGCACGATCAACTGAAAGTCTTCGCCATCCCGGGTCATCGCCAATGCTGGCTTCCGGGATAGTTGAACGGACAAGCAGCCTGCCTCGGGAGCCCAAACGCGAAACTCCACGCCTCCGTCGGGAAGGACGTTCGCGCCATACGATAAGCGCCAGGATTGGTTCATGCACCAGCGCTCTCGGCAAACAAGAGTGCGACAGGGCAGCGAGAAAAGATCTTGTTCACCGGTAAAACCAAGCCGCCTTCGCTCTGCTCCGCTTGGATGATCTCGCCGGTGAAAATATCACGAAAAGTCTGGTGCTCGGCCTTCTTCGGTAGTGCGATGCTGGTGTTGCCCCACACATCCCCAATGGGCTTGTGGTGGGAATTGCACAGCTTCAGGAAAAAACGGCCGGTCACCGCCAGCAGCGTTTGATTCGCCAGCGCGCGGGAGAAAGCCACAATGTGACGGGACCGGTTTCCTTCCACACTGAGGGCAGTGTAGGAGCCTTGCGCGAATAAATCGCGATGATCCCGGCGGAATCGCAACGCTTCGCTCGTGACAAAGAGCTTGATCGCGCCGTCACAAAGATTCTCGCGCAGCCGGTCGACCAGCCCGGCTCGGTCCCGCGAAGCCTGCTCTTGAAGGCTCGCCAGCATTTTGCGGCGCACTTCATAATCGATAGCACGCCGGTTGTCGGGGTCCACCAGATCGAAGGCCCACAGATCGTTGCCCTGATAAAAATCCGGCACGCCCGGCGAAGCGATCTTCACCACCAGTTGCGCAATGGAATTCCACAGGCCGGCCCTCGCGATCGGCGCCTGAAACTGGCGCAAATCCTGAAGGAATAAATTGCCCGGCGAAGGCTCCAGCACGCGCTCCACGAACTTGGTCACCGCTTGCTCGTACTCGCTGTTTGGATTCACCCAACTGGTGTGAACCTTGGCTTCATGCAGCGCCTTTTGCACGTAGCCATCGATTCTTCGAACATAGGCTTCGTGCTCGTCCGGATTCATCGGGTACAAGGGCCAAGTGCCCACCAACGTTTGATACACCAGGTACTCTTCGTTGGAGTCGGGCGCATGACGCTCATCCACTCTGGTCTTGGCGGATCGATTCAAATCCCGCCAGCGCCGAATAGCGCGATACCATTCTCCAGGTATTTCCGAAAGCACATTGATGCGCGCGCGAACGTCTTCCCCGCGCTTGCTGTCGTGCGTGGAACTGGCGTTCATGCCGTTGGGCCATAGCTCGCGGCGAATCAGGTTGCGACGGTGAAACGCACTACCCGAGACGCCAAAACGCTCCGGATCGCCGCCCACTTCATTCAAAGACGCCAGCGGATAGTAGCGATAAAAGGCCGTGTCCTCCACGCCCTTGGCCATCACGGGGGCCGACAGTTGCTGGAAACGCATGGCGAACAGTTGGCGCTCGGCGCGCTGGGCATCGTCGACGCCGTCGGGACGTTCGAGCAGCAGGACGTGCTGAATGAAGTCGAACACCGACTCGCTGATGGCGGGATTCCGCAGCTTGGCCTCGCGAATCGCAATGCTCACCTGCCGCCGGTCCTGCGCGTCCACCTCGGTTTGATCGCTGCGAACGTAGGTGCGATAAACCGGAAAGGCGGCCAGAACTTCGCGCAGGCCATCGCGCAAGCTCTCCAGCGTAAAATCGCGAGACCAGCGATGCTGTTCGGAAATATGATCCAGCCTGCGGGCCAGAACATTCAGCTCGCTCGACATGGCCACTTGCAGGATTAAGCGCTTGCTATCGCATAGGAGATCGTCGAACGGCGTGGTCCATCCGGTGAAGCGGCGGTAGAGCTGTTGGAATGCTCTGTCCTTGGTGGAATCGACAAAGAGCCCGTTCACCCGGTTTAGAAAACCGTAGCCAGTGGTGCCTTCCACGGCCCATTCGGTTCGCAGCGGCTCATTGCCGGTCAGTATTTTCTCAGCCACAATGTAAAACGTTCGATTGCCTTCCGGCTTCGGGCCTCCGTTCTTGGCGCCGTTCGAAGCCGCGCTCCAGGCCTTGCAGGCGTCCTGCAAAAAACGAAAATATTTCTCCGGTTCGAAAAGCCCATCCGGATGATCCACTCGAAGTCCCCGAATGTGGCCTTGACGCACCAGATCGAAAATCAATGCGTGAACGGCGGAAAAAACCTCGGGATCTTCCACGCGAATAGCCGCCAGGTCGTTGATGTCGAAGAAGCGCCGGTAGTTGATTTCATCCATGGCGACGCGCCAGAAGCTGAGGCGATAGGCTTGGCTCTCGATCAGCCGCTCCAACCGATCGAAGCTGCGAGGCTCACCGCACCGGCCATTGAGTTCAACCAGAGATGCCTGGATGGACTCGGCCGCTTCCGCGCTCGTCTCTAACAGCCCGGACAACCTGCGCTTGACGATCTCCTTCTCCCTTTGGCGCTCGCGGATTTTCGCATCGTCTGTTTCGGTGTGGCCCGGCAGATGGCCAAGGGCTGTAACAATGCTCTCCATCTCGGCGACATGCTCATCATCGGCGCTCAGCTTCTCGCGCAGCTTCGCTACGGCGGGCTCCAGGATCATGGTCCAGGTTCGCGGCGCCAGCGGCAGCGGAATATTGTAAACCGCGACGTGAAATTGCCCGTCGGAATAAGCGATCTGGATTTCCTGATTCTCCAGCACGCGGCCATACTGATCGCCCAGCACCGGAAGCAGAACCTTGTTCACCAGTTCTTCTTTGGGCGGATGCCAATCGATATCGAAGTACCGTGCGAAGGAACTGCTGGGTCCGTTCTCCAACACATCCCACCACCACACATTGGAAGGATGCGTGATGCACATGTGGTTGGGCACAACGTCGGCGACAATGCCCATGTCTCGCTTCGCGAGCTCTGCCGCGAGGCGGAGAAACGATTCCTGATCGCCGATCTCCGGATTGAAGCGCGAATGGTCGGTGATATCGTAGCCATGCATGCTTCCGGGCCGCGCCATCAGGAACGGCGACGCGTAGAGGTCGGTGATCCCCAGCTCCTGCCAGTAATCCACCAGTTGGGTCGCGTCGTCGAAAGTGAACGACTTGTTGAATTGGAGACGATAAGTGGCGGAAGGCGTGTAAACCGGCTGTGTCTCGCGGCGCTTCATATGGTGTTAACGGGGGGACCGGCTCCCTAACGGTCGCGGCTCGGCAAGCAGTCTCGATTCTGAGCCGCGCGCGTCAGCAAGCGGTCTCCCCTAATGGACTCCCAAGAGGCAATAAGATTTCACACCTGGTTACGGTAACGTTACAGGCGCGGGGGCTTCGAGCGTCCGCAGCAGCATACCCAGGGGGACTCGGGCCCAGTCCGGGCGGCCACGAAGTTCCTCGCTGGCTTGTTCCAATGTTTGTTCCAAAAGACAGTGGTCCAGCAATACCCGCAGGTCCGCTTCGTTTTGTGGAATGAGCGCGCTTTGGCCGAGCGTGTCCAAATAGCCTTTTAGAAAAGTGGCCGACACCCAATCGGACCAGTAGCGTGCCCAAAACTCCAGCGAGTTGTTGATTTCCGGCCGGCGCGTTACGCCCGGGAGTTGATCCAGGAACACGGCCTGGGCGGCATACTGGAACGACAAGAGCATGCCGGCGACGTCGCGCAGCGGCGACCGCTTAATTCTTCGGCTGGTGAGGGTGTGATCGGAGGGGCCATCAAAACCAATAAACACGAAATCCTTGCCGGTATGCAGCACGCGATTCAAATTGAGATCGTCATGGATGCGTGTGCGTACCGAATAAATGCGGCGCTCGGAGATCGAGCGCGCTCGAGCGCGAATATCTTCCCTGCGATCCAGGACCTTTTGCGCATCGGCTTGCACCGCGGCCGGCAGCGATTTCAAGCGTTGCCGCAAGAGCTGAAAGGCTTCGGCGGATAGCCCCAACAAACCATGAAATATCGCTTGGCGATAATGGTCGCTGAACGGCTCGGGCGCGAACGCGGGATCCACGGAATCCGAACTGAGCGCTAAGTGCAGATCCGCCACCCGGCAGCCGAGCAAATGCGCGGAATCCAGATAGGTGCCGATCGCTTCATGCGCCTCGGCCGGAAGCTCGACGTTACGAAGGTTGAGCGGATGATGGCTGCCGTCGGGACCGGAGAAATCGCTTTCCTTTCTCGCCAGCGCCGCTTCGAAAAACCGGCTCAGGGAATCGAGGGTATAGCTCCAAGCGTCGCCCTGTTGATCTTGCACGAAAGCATGCAGGGAAGCAATGGTGATCGGATCGCCGCTATTGGACCGGTATTCGATGACGCCCGTCAGGGGCGCGCTATAGGGAAAATTTCTTTCGGTGAGAAACGTTCCCATCTCCACTTCCGGATGGATGCCAGGCTCGACGCGGCGATAGATTTTGAGGATGAACCGATTTCCAAAAACAATGGATGTGTTGGATTGTTCGGCTTTCAACACCGCAGGTCCGAGATCGGGATGGCTCCCACCCCAAGCGGCGCGAAAGGCGCGGGTATGCGAGCCGACCAACTCGCCGGATCGCCCGCGGAAACGCCGCCGCCGGAGAATGGCGCTGAAGAGCGCGCTCCCGAATGCGGGATCGAAGACGGCGCTATAAATAACGCCGCGCTGCCCGTCCTCGGCATGCAATTGCGCCACCGACACGTCCAGCAGCTTGGCCTTCACTTGCTCGGCCGCTTCGCCAATAGCAACCGAACCGGGCAAAACATAAATCTCGGGATCGCCGTCGGTGTATTCGATCTCCCCCAAGAGCAGATGAGCCGAAGTATCCGGGATCGAGATGGTGTCCACGATATCGATGTTGCGGATGGTTCGATCCTTGCCTTGGAACCAGCGGCGCGTTTTCAGATAAGCGGGCAGGCGGCGCAACAAGATTGCCAGGCTCCGGCCTTGAAATACCTGGGTCCACGATTCCACGACAATCAGGGGCAAACCCTCGGGAGTGGCCGGTGTTTGGATGCTTTCCTGATGTGCCTGCCGGGTTTGGAACACAAACCAGTAGAAGCCCAACGACCCGAGCGTTACTGGATACGGCTCCTCGTTCACCGGCGGGAATTCGGCGCGCCCGAAAATCTCCACCGGCGTCATTCCCTTCACCTCCGCGAGATCCAGTTCCACGTGTTGCGGGAAGCGCGAAAGATTCGCGATCACCAGCACGATCTCGTCCTGGTAGCGTCGAAAAAACGCGAGCACCTTGCGATTAGACGGCCGTAGAAATTCGAGCGTCCCCTGGCCCAGGGCCTTGAACTGCTTGCGCTGCTCGATCAAGTGCTTGGTCCACCACAGCAGCGAGTGCGGGTTGTTCTGCTGGCCCTCCACGTTGATCGCTTCGTAATGATACGCAGGATCGATGGTGATGGGCATGTAGAGTTTTTGCGGATTGGCGCGCGAGAAGCCGGCGTTGCGATCGGCGCTCCATTGCATGGGAGTGCGGACGCCGTTGCGGTCGCCCAGGTAGATGTTGTCGCCCATGCCGATTTCGTCGCCATAATAAATCACTGGCGTGCCGGGCAACGAAAACAGCAGCGCATTCATCAGCTCGATCTTGCGCCGGTCGTTCTCGAGCAACGGGGCTAGCCTGCGGCGAATGCCGAGATTGATTCGCATGCGGCGGTCGTGCGCGTACACGCGATACATGTAGTCGCGCTCCTCGTCCGTCACCATTTCGAGCGTGAGTTCGTCGTGATTGCGCAGGAACAGCGCCCACTGGCAATTGGACGGTATGGGCGGCGTTTCCTGCAAGATTTCAATCACTGGGAAGCGATCCTCCATGCGAATAGCCATGAAGAGGCGCGGCATCAATGGAAAGTGAAACGCCATGTGGCATTCGTTGCCGCCGGCAAAATAGGCCACCGCATCCTCAGGCCACTGGTTGGCCTCCGCGAGCAGAACGCGGTCCTTGTATTTCGAGTCGACATGCGCGCGAAGCTGTTGCAGGAAAGCGTGAGTCTCGGGCAGATTTTCGCAGTTGGTGCCTTCCCGTTCATAAAGATAAGGCACTGCGTCCAGGCGGAAACCGTCGACCCCAAGATCGAACCAAAAATCGATCACTTCCAGGATTGCCTGGCGGACATTCGGATTGTCGAAGTTGAGATCCGGCTGGTGCGAATAAAAACGATGCCAGAAATACGCTTTGGCCAGCGGGTCCCAGGTCCAATTGGAAGTTTCGAAATCCTTGAAGATGATGCGCGCGTCTTGATATTTTTCGGCCGTGTCGCTCCAGACGTAGAAATCGCGCGAGCGTGATCCCGGCGCGGCGCGGCGCGAGCGTTGGAACCAGGGATGCTGATCGGACGTGTGGTTCAGCACCACTTCGGTGAGAACACGAATTCCGCGGCGATGCGCCTGCCTCAGAAAGTTCTGGAAATCCCGGAGCGTTCCGTAGGAAGGATGGACGTCGTTGTAATCGGAGATATCGTAGCCGTCGTCGCGCCAGGGGGACGGGAAAAACGGCAGCAGCCAGATGGCTGTGATGCCGAGGTCCTGCAGGTAATCCAGCTTCTTGGTTAGACCGCGAAAGTCGCCCATCCCGTCTTCGTCGCTGTCGTAAAACGCGCGTACGTGGACTTCGTAGATGACAGCGTCTTTGTACCAGAGCGGGTCGGAATCGGGAATCGTCGTAGGATCGGTCGCCACTTACTTTTAGTGTGACCGATCAGGTGAGGAAGTGGTTTCGCTCGTTCCTAAACGTGCCCGCTACCAGGCTCTACGGCGTCACGCTTACATTCGCCGAATTGCTGGTCTGCCCGTTGACGGTGATTACCAGGGGAACATCGCCGGCAGTCACGCCCGAAGGCACTTCCAAATTGAATTGCCAAAGGCCGACGAACGTGGGTGCCAGCCCCGCAAATTGAACTTTCGTCACCGGTTGGCCGCCGATGGTTGCCGTGGGCGTTGAGGTGAGCAGTGAATTAGACCCGGCCGCAGCGCCATCCGCGGGCTGGTTACTTACGGCGCCCGCGCCGGTCAGGTAGGCGAGAATCGTGCTGCCGGCTTTGGCCGGATTGTTCGAGCTGTTCAGACTGAAATCGGAATTCTGCACGATAGCGTGCGCACCGCTAAAAAATAGACCGGGAGCCGCCGCCTGAATCGTAACGCTTACCTGGCTGCTCGCAAAACCATTGGTGCTGACCGCAAGTGTCGCCGATCCCGGCTTGGTTTCCCACGGGATTTGGAAGTTGATCTGACTCGCACTGGCATAGAGGATGGGAGCGGCAATACCGTTTACCAGAACTGAAACACCGCCCAAATTGGGCGCCAACGGAAGCGAGCTGGCGATCGCTTCTAAACCCGTGCCAGTGAAATTGGAGCCAAAAACAGTAGCGAGTGCGCCCGGAGAAAGGTGCGCGGTGAAGCTAGCCGCATTGACCACGCCGCCGCCCGAGATGGAGGGCGTCACCGGTTTCAATACCCGAACGATGTTGTTGTCAGTATCGGAAACATAGACGTTCCTGGACGAATCCACGACAATGCCATGGGGAAAGTTCAGCAGCGCGCTCGTCGCAGGACCGCCGTCGCCATAATAACCCGGAGTCACCTGGCCGCCGACGGTGGTTCCGGCGATGGTCGTAATGATGCCGTCCGGCGAGATCTTGCGAATCACGCTGTTGGTGGTGTCGCAGATGTAAAGATAGCCTTTCGAGTCCAAGGCGATTCCAGTAGGCTGATCGAGTGCGGCATCAACGGCTGGCCCGTTATCGCCCGAGTAGCCGATCTCCCCATTGCCCGCGAGCACTGTCAAAGTTCCGCTGGCTATGTTGAACTTTGAGATTCTGAGTCCGTTCTGCTCGGAGATATACAAGTTCCCGGAGGAATCCACCAGCACCGTCTCGGGATCGTTCAATTGTTGCGCCGTGGCGAAACCGCCCACCAGGGTTGTGATATTGCCGCCGGAGACCTCGCGGATCACGTTGTTGGCGGAATCGGCAATGTATATGTGGCCGGACGAATCCACGGCGACGCCGGTGGGAAAGTCCAGTTCCGCGCTTATGGCCGGCCCGTCGTCGCCGGAGTAGCCGCCGGTGTTGGTGCCCGCGATGGTGGCGATATCGCCATTCGTGGTCACCTCGCGAATGACGTGGTTGGAGGTGTCCGCGATGTAGATGTTTCCCGAGGAATCCACCGCCACCGCGGATGGACCAAAGAGTTCGGCGCTAGTTGCGGCCGCACCGTCGCCCGAATAACCGAGGGTTCCGTTGCCCGCCACGGTGGTAATGGTTCCGCCGGATATCTTGCGGATGCGCTGGTTGAACGAATCGGCGATGTACATATTGCCCGAAGAGTCGATCGTCAGGCCCAAGGGCAAGTTCAACTCCGCGCTAGTGGCAGCGCCGCTATCTCCGGAGGATCCAGCGGTGTGGTCCCCAGCATAGGTGTTGATAATGTATTGCTGGCCCCAAGCACAACTCAATGAGAGAGCCCCCAACGTGAGGGGCATAATAAATTGCCGAATTGTCATAATGCAAAAGTAGGAACAACCCGCGCGAAGCAAGTAAGTTCTGCGGATACCTTAGGATGCCATACTAGAGAGGCCGCTGGCACGCTGGAACAAGCGTGCTTTTTTGGCACAGTGTGCACAGCGCGGTGCGCCGAACGCGGACGATGGTAAACTTTGACGCGCAGGATCAAATCGCGCGAAGATTCTTTGGAAGGAGAAAATCAACAATGATTTCGAAAATTGTGGTTGTTGCTGCCGCGGCCGGAATGCTTGCCGCAACCCTGGGCGCAGCGAGTAAGCTCGTGACCGTATCACTCGCGGACGCCAAGGGACAAAGCGTCGGCACAGCGACGATCAGCGATAACAAGGGCGGTGGCGTGAAGATCAAGCTGGATCTGAAGAACCTGCCTCCGGGCGAGCATGCCATCCATATTCATACCGCCGCTAAATGCGAGCCGCCATTCACTTCCGCTGGCGGTCATTTCAACCCCGACATGAAGAAACACGGGCTCGAGAATCCCGACGGTCCGCACGCCGGCGACATGAAGAATTTCACCGTCAAACCGAACGGCACGGCCAAATTGACGGTGGTGGATGAGCGCGTCAACCTGGATGACGACGCCCATTCCGTCTTCGCCAATGGCGGCACGGCGCTCATGATCCACGAAAAGGCCGACGACATGAAGAGCGACCCGGCCGGCAACGCAGGCGCACGCATCGCTTGCGGCGCGATCACCAAGTAGCAAGGCGCCAGTCTGCAATCCGATATTAACCAGCGCGCCACACGCCTGTAACACGCGGATGCCAGTCTATTGATTTCCCGTCCAAAACGACCCGTCCCAAACAACCATGGAGAAGCGGACTGAACCGGCCAACCCGCGCAAGCGCAAGAAGGCGCCGCCGCTCGCCGAGGCTCTCGCGCTTCCACTCGACGACCCCAGCTTGTACATCAATCGCGAGCTAGGTCTGTTGGCATTTCAGCGCCGCGTTCTGGAGGAGGCCGAAGATCCAGCGAATCCGCTGCTGGAGCGCGTCAAATTCCTCTCCATCCTAGGCTCCAACCTCAACGAATTTTTCATGGTGCGGGTGGCGGGGCTGTTGAGCCAGATGGAGGCTAGAATTACCGACGCCGGTCCCGACGGCATGCCGCCGCGCGCGCAATTGATCGCCATCCGACGCGATATGAAGCGCCTCGTCGGTGACGCTTACAAATGCTGGGACCGCCTTCGCCCCGACTTGGCCCAAGCCGGAATTCGAATCCTCGATTACTCCGGTCTTAACGAAGTCCAGTTGCGCGTGGCCGCGAATTACTTCACCGAATCGGCGTTTCCAGTTTTGACTCCACTGGCCTTCGACCCGGGGCGTCCGTTCCCGCACATCTCCAACCTCAGCCTGAATCTGGCCGCGTTGATCCGCGACACCAACGGCAACGAGCGCTTCGCTCGCATCAAGGTCCCCGATTCGCTTCCGCCGCTGGTGCCCGTAAACCGCGCCGCAGAGCCCAAGCAAAAGCGACGCCGATCGCAATCCCACCTCGAATTTGTGTGGCTGGAGCAAGTGATCGCGGCTCACCTTGGCGCGCTTTTCCCCGGAATGCAGGTGCTCGAAGTGCATCCGTTTCACGTCACGCGCGACGCCGACATCGAGATCAAGGAGCTGGAAGCCGAGGACCTGCTCGAAAGCATTGAAGCCGGCGTGCGGCAACGGCGCTTCGGCGATGTGGTGCGCCTGATGGTGGGCGAAGACATGCCGCCGCACGTCCTCGAAATCCTGATGAACAATCTGGAGGTGGAGGCCAGCGAGATCTATCGCATCGACGGCCCTCTATCCTTGAGCCGGTTGATGTACTTGTACAACCTGGACCGGCCCGATTTGAAGGATACCCCGTTTGTTCCGGCGCTCCCGGCCGTATTGGCGCAAGCGGGCGGTGACGAAGACCTGTTCGCGTTGATCAGCCACCAGGACATTCTCCTGCACCATCCCTACGAATCCTTCCAACCGGTCATCGATTTCTTGCACAAGGCCGCCCACGACCCCAACGTGCTGGCCATCAAAACCTGCCTGTATCGCACGGGCCGCAATTCGCCGATCGTACAGGCGCTGCTCGAGGCCGTCGAGGAAGAGAAGCAAGTCGCCACGCTGGTGGAACTGAAAGCGCGCTTCGATGAAGAAAGCAACATCGAATGGGCCAGAGCGCTGGAAGCCGAAGGCGTACACGTGGTCTATGGGCTCATCGGACTGAAGATCCATTGCAAGGTCGCGATGGTGGTTCGGCGTGAAGGCGATCGCATTGCGCGCTACGTGCACCTTTCCACCGGCAATTACAACGCGGTGACCGCGCATTTGTACACCGACATCGGAATGTTCACCGCCAGCGAGCCGGTGGCCGACGATGTCACCCACCTGTTTAACTATCTGACGGGCTACTCCGCCAAAGCCGATTACAAACGGCTCCTGGTGTCGCCTGTGAACCTGCGCGGCCGGATGGAAGCCATGATCGAGCGGGAAATCGAACACCACAAGCAGGGACGCAACGGTCACCTCATCTTCAAGACCAATGCGCTAGTGGATCCCGAGATTATTCGGTTGCTGTATCGCGCTTCGCAAGCCGGCGTGCGGGTTGAGCTGCTGGTGCGCGGGATCTGCTGTTTGCGGCCGGGCGTGGCGGGAATCAGCGAGCACATCGAAGTGACCAGCATCGTGGGGCGTTTCCTCGAGCACAGCCGCATCTACTATTTCCATAATGGCGGCGCCGAGGAAGTCTATCTAGGCAGCGCCGACCTCATGCCACGCAACCTGGATCATCGCGTGGAAATTCTGTTCCCGCTGGCCGACGACAAGCTGGTGACCCGGGTTCGCGATGAATTGCTGAAAGGGTATCTCAGAGACACGGCCAAAGCCCGCCGGATGCTCGCGGACGGCGCCTATATGCGGATTAAGCCCACCAATGGGAAGCCCGCGTTTAATTGCCAGGAATCCTGGATCCCGAGGAAGCGTTCAGAGCCTCACGACAGCGCGGAGGCTCTCGCATTAAAGCAACGCCCTGACGACTAATTGCACCGCATTTTTTAATTGAGCGTGTTTTAATCTCGCGAGCTTTGCGGCCCGCGCGAACGGCTGCGCAACCAGCTCCAACCGAAGAGAACGATCAGTCCGGCCAGCAGCAACACCAGTGAGGACGGCGCGGGCGTGGACGGAAGGAAGCTATCTGGGCGTGGTTTAGCTGTCTCGGCTGCGTCTGCGGCGCCCGTCAGAATCCCGCTCACGACGGCAACACGCGCAGCCCCAGAGATGAAAAGCGATCCAAAACAATGAAGAGTGGGCATGTTCTAAGGGATTTACTCGACTCAGCATGTCACAAAGTATTAACCTTTGCAATAGCTTATTCCATCTTCTATTGCGTCAGTTTTACCAGCCTCCTTCGATGTCACTTCCGGTTACCCGTCCTAAGTGTTTGCGCCCTTTTCGTTCTATTTGAAGGGCCACGAATTTGCACCTACTCGAGGTCCATGGAGGTGCAGGCATGAAAACGATTTTCTTCGCAGGTCTGGGAGCCGGGGTGCTGCTGGGCGTCGCGTTCGCGCAGCCACCCTATCCACAGGACCCGCAGCCGATCTACAAAGTCACTGTGGTTTCCCGAAGTCTGGAAGCGGTGAACTACGAGCACCGGGGCGGCCCCACCCCCATCGATTTTCAAGGCACCGTGCTGATGCCGAAGTCGAAAGGCACGGCGATTGTGGAAAGCCATCGCGGCAGCGTGGCGATCGATGCGAAGTTCGAGCACCTGGAAGCGCCCATACGCTTCGGACGCGAATACCTCACCTATGTGTTGTGGGCCATTTCCCCGGAAGGCCGTCCCAAGAATCTCGGCGAGGTGTTGGTGGATTCCTCCGATCGCGCGCACCTGAAGGTCACCACAGATTTGCAGGCCTTCGGTCTGATCCTCACGGCCGAGCCCTATTATTCGGTGACCACCCCGAGCGATGTGGTGGTGGCCGAGAATGTGGTGCGGCCCGATACCATCGGCGTCCGCGAAGAAGTAACCGCGAAATACGAATTGATGCCGCGCGGCCAGTACACACTAAACCTACAGCCGTCTCAACTCCATTCGTTCCCGGGCGAGGGGGAGAAGCTGTCTTATGATCGCTACGAGGCTGTTCTGGAGCTGTATCAAGCTGAGAATGCCGCTCAGATCGCCCGTTCGCTAGGCGCCGACCAGTATGCGCCCGAGTCGATGAGCAAAGCCGCAACTTTGTTGGCGCAAGCGCAGGACATGAGCGCCAGAAGAATGGATACCCACGCCATAGTTTCGGCGGCGCGTGAGGCCGCGCAGATGGCCGAAGACGCCCGTACCATCGCCGTGAAGCGGCGGGACGAAGAGCGTCACGCCCAGGAAGTGCAAAGCTCCCAGCAGCAGAGTGACCTTCAGCGTCAGGCGGAACAGCAGGCCGATACCGACGCCGCTCAAGCTCGAGCGGACGAAGCGGCCGAACGTGCCCGCGCCGACGCAGCAGCGGATCAAGCAAGAGCTATTCAGCAGGCTGCCCTGGCGCCTCCACCTCCACCCCCGGCGCAGAGTGTAGTCGTCGTGCGCCCTAACACTCCTAGCGCGGCGCAACTCCAATTTCGTGCGCAGCTCCTCGCGCAGTTGAACGGCAGCTTCACCACGCGAGACACTCCGCGTGGCTTGGTAGTGACGGTGACCGATTCGATGTTTGAGCCGGGCGGCGACAGTTTACGCGCCGACGCAAGCCAGCGTCTGGCAAACGTCGCGGCGATTTTGTCGTCGCATCCCGAACTGAGAGCGAAGGCGGAAGGCTACGCCGAGAACCAGGCTCTCTCGCAAGGTCACGCCCAGGCCGTGCGAGCCGCGCTCATCGCAAGAGGCGCGCGTCCAGTCGCGGTGGTAGCCGTTGGATACGGCGACTCGCGGCCCATTGCGTCGAACGCCACCGCCGCCGGGCGCGAGCAGAACCGGCGCGTCGAAGTGGTGATCTATGGAAATAGCATCGGGGACCGTGCGCTGTGGGATCGCTCGTACCCGCTGACTTCTCAACGCTAGAACGCGCAGCGACCGGGCGCCTCACTCATAGCGCAACGCTCGCATCGCATCGATCCGGCTAGCGCGCACGGCCGGAATGTAACCGGCGGCGCAAGCCACAACCGCTAAACCGAGGGCAGCCAGTGCGACGGTAAGCGGATCGTGGCCGCTAAGCCCGTAAAGTTGGGTCTGGATCAATTTCACAAGCACGAATGCGCCCGCCAGGCCCACGGCTAATCCCACCGCGACCAGCACCAAGACTTCCCGCATTACCATCCAGATCACGTCGCCTTGCAAAGCCCCCAAAGCCATGCGGACTCCGATTTCGCGCGTACGGCGAGCTACGGTGTACGCCATTACGCCGTACAATCCAATGACGGCCAGTAGCGTGGCAAGAAATCCGAACACAGCCGACAAGCTCGCGATCAAGCGCTCGATCAGCAGCGAGTTGGAAATCTGTTGTTCCATGGTTCGCATGCCATACACGGGCAGATTCGAATCCAACGCGCGAACCTTCGAACGAACCGCGGAGAAAAATTGATCGGGATTCATCGTCGTGCGCGCGTACAGCGTCATGCCGCTGGCCTGGTTCTCCGCCAGATACGGATCGAACATCTGGATTGGAATTTCATCGCGCAAATTGGTGTACTTGATGTCTTTCACTACGCCCACGATCTCCATGTCCGTTTTTGTTCCGGGATCGCCTCCGAATCCCACATGGCGGCCGATGGCGTTTCCAGCCGAGCCAAAGAACCGCTTGGCGAACTTTTCATTGACCATCACCACGCGCGGCTCAGTATCCTCCGGCTTGTCCCCATGTTGGATCGCCTGCGTGTCCTGCTCGGTGAAATCGCGCCCCGCCAAAATCGGCACGTGCAACGATTTGAAGTAGCCGGGACTAACCGAGTTCATGAAAGCTTCGGGCGTCTTGTCGCCGTGAAAGCCCTCCGGCGTTACGCTGCTATCCCAATTGTTGTCTTCGAGGATTCTGAGGCGCGCCAATCCAGTGGACAGCACGCCTGGGATAGAGTTCACCTCCGCCGTTAGCTGGCGGAAAAACAGTTTGCAGCGCTCCCCGTTATAGCCGTTGAGCGATGGATCCAAATCGAAAGCCAGCAGGTTATCGGCCGAAAATCCGGGACCCATATCGCGCAGGTTCCGCAGGCTGCGGATGAACAGCCCCGCGCCGATCAGCAGCAGCAACGACAGCATTACTTGCGCTGCCACCAATACCTTCCGAACGCGCACGTGCGTTCCGCCACCCACGATCCCTCCGATGGTGTCCTTTAGAATCGGCGCCACGTCGGGCTGTGTGGATTGCCAGGCCGGCACAATGCCGAACAGGAGGCCGGTAACCAGCGACACCGCCGCCCCGAACAAAAGAATGCGCAAATCCGGCGTCGTGGCCAGCTTCAGCGTCACCGAATCGGGAGGCAGCAAGGCCAGCAGCGCGCTGTCGGTCCACATCGCGAGTATCAAGCCTAACACTCCGCCTGCAATGGAAAGCAGCAAACTTTCGACCAGCAGTTGACGGACAATTCGAAATCGGCCCGCGCCAACCGCCAACCGGATGGCGATCTCCTTCTGCCGCGACGCCCCGCGTGCGATCAGCAGGCCGGCCACGTTCGCGCAAGCGATGAGTAAGACGCCGCCCGTCAGCGCCATCAAAAACCAGAGCGGCGTGGACAGTTGTTCCCGAAAACGCGGTTTGCCCTGCGAACCGGGAACCACCTCCAGCGTGCCTCGAAGAAACTCCGCGCGCGAGGCGGCCGAGGCTTTACTGAACGCCGCCTCCTTTACCTCCAAGTTGAGCATGCTATGGAAGTAGGGCTGAAGCGCGGCTCGCGCTTGCTCGATCGAGATACCCGGCTTCAGCCGCCCGAACACATTCACCCAATGGTCCCGCCGGTTCTCCAAGTTCAGAAACTCGTCGTATTGCGGCAGCAGTTGCGCCCGCATCATCACGGGGACGAAGATTTGGCTCGGATCGCTCGGATCCACGCCGTTGAAACCCTTCTCCGCCACGCCGACCACTGTGAAATTGTGGCCGTTCACCGCCACCGTCTTTCCGGCGATGGACCGGTCGCCGGCGAAGCGCGATCGCCAGTAGTCGTAGCTCAACATCAAGACTGGATGGCCGCCGGGAACACGATCGTCATCGGGAGTGAAAGTGCGCCCTATCGCCGCACCGACACCCAATACCGGGAAATAAGTTCCCGAGACAAGTGCGCCGCTGGTACGTTCGGTGGTGCCGTTGAATCCCAGACTGAAAACGTTTCCGAAACGGCAGAACATCCCGCTAAACACCGAATTGTTCGCCTGGATGTCCCGATACATTGGATAAGAGAGCGCATGATCGCCCCAGTTGCTGCCATACTGAGACCCCTTTAGTCCCAGAAGAACCAGCTCCTGGGAATTCTTCACCGGCATCAGACGCAGGAGCACCTGATCGAGCAGCGTAAAAATGGCGGTGTTCGCGCCGATCCCGAGTGCCAGTGACACCAAAGCCACACTGGTGAACACCGGGGATTTGCGAAACGCCCGCACGGCAAATTGAATATCTTTACCGATGGATCGCATGGTTTGTATAGACTGACGTCTATAGACTACTTATGTTAGCGCTCCCCGATAGAGCCTCGCCCGTCTCGCATATAATCGTAGTACTCGTTTTTCGCCAACATATCTGAGGAGGCCGTTTGTATAAACACTCCAGGAGTGCGCTCCAAATTCTCGTTCTTAGTGTGCTCGCGCTCGCCGCCGGCTCTATCGCGAAGGCTCAGGACAGCGCTACGATTTCAGGACGAGTATTCGATCCTTCCGGCGCAGTAGTTCCTGCCGCGATGGTCACGGTGAAGAGCCTTGAAACCGGCGCCTCAAGAACCGTCATCACGGACGGTTCCGGCGACTACACCGTGTTCGGACTTCCGCTAGGCCCGCAAGAAGTCCGTGCGGAGAAGCCCGGGTTTAAGGCCGTCCCGGTCACGGTCACCTTGGCCGTTGGACAGGAAGCCGTGGTGAATTTGTCTCTTGCCCTTGACGCGAATATCAATGTAACCGTGCTGGACCAGACGCCTCTAGTGAACGCCACTACCGCCCAGGTCTCCGGCCTCGTCGGTGAACAGCAGATCAGGGACCTGCCGCTCAATGGCCGCAGCTTCGACAATCTCATCACGCTCAATCCCGGCAGCGTCAACTACAGCGCCATGAAAAGCGTCGGAACCACCACCAGCGACGGCAACACGTTTTCCGTCGACGGGCGCCGCACCTACGAAAATATTTTCCTGTTCAACGGCATCGAAGACACCGGCGCCAGCCAGCTCGGCGTCACGCCCGGCGGCGTCAGCGGCGAAATGTTGGGCATCGACGCCATTCGAGAATTCAACGTGCTCACCAATGGCTACGGCGCCGAGTACGGCAAACGCGCCGGCGCGCAGATCAACGTCGTCACTCAATCGGGAACCAATCAGTTGCACGGTACGGTTTTCGAGTTTCTGCGCAACAGCGATCTGGACGCCCGCAATTTCTTCGATCAAGGCTCGGTCCCTCCGTTTCGCCGCAACCAGTTCGGCGGCGCGTTGGGAGGGCCTGTCAAGAAAGACAAGTGGTTCCTGTTCGGCAACTATGAAGGATTCCGCCAGGCGCTGGCCTTGAGCAACGTCAGCGTGGTCCCGGACGCCGATGCCCGGCTCGGCATGTTGCCCAACGCCGCGGGCGTCGAGAAACCCGTCGCCAAACTGAACCCCGCGATGCTGCAGTACATGCAGTTGTGGCCTGCGCCCAACGGTCCCGACTTGGGCAGCGGCGTCGCGCTGTCCTACAACCATCCCAGAAATCTGATTCACGAGGATTTCGGAACCATGCGGTCCGATTACATCCTCAGCAGCCGGGATACCGTTTCGGCCATTTACACCGTCGACAACGGCCATAGCACTACTCCCCAGGCCGACCCCCTGTTCGGAGCCGTGGAGACATTGGCCAGTCAGGTGGCGAGTGTGGAAGAGACCCATGTGATCTCGCCCGAAATGTTGAACACCTTTCGCGCTGGATTTTCGCGCGCTGCCTGGAACTTCAATTCATTCACCTTCACCCCCTTTCCGTCCGACACTTCCTTTGTCACCGGACTTGGGCCGGGCGGCATCGTGGTGGGGGGTGGCGTCAGTACATCCGGGGGCGGGATCATCACGTCGGCCGGACCGAATAACTCCTCCAATGCACGGGACCGCCGAAACCTGTTCACCTATACCGACAGCGTGCAGATCATCAAAGGACGCCACCAGATCACCGCCGGCGTCTGGTTCCAGCGTATTCAGGAAAATGAAAACACCGCGTCGCGCCAGTTGGGACAAGCTACCTTCGCCAGCTTGACCACATTCCTGCAAGGGACCGTGACGTCTTTTCAAGTGGTTCCCGACCCGAACGAACTCGGCTTCCGCAGCCTCTTTGGCGCTGCCTATTTTGAGGACTCCATCAAATTGCGCCCCAACCTGACCTTCCAAGCCGGCCTGCGATACGAATTCACCACCGGATGGAATGAAGAATCGGGACGAGCCTCCAACTACATCACCGGTCCCAACGGGATCTTGCAGACGAATCCGCTGGTAGGCGGCTCGGTTTTCACACAAAACAACGCCACACACCTGCTTGGCCCCAGGGCCGGCCTGGCGTGGGATGTTTTTGGGAACGGGAAAACGGCCGTGCGCGCGGGCTACGGCATGTACTATTCGCTCATCGACGTCCTGACCTTCCTGCTCAACTCGCTTCCCCCTTACAACGGCTCGGTTTCGCTCAAAGGATCGCTGCCCTCGCTGGTTCCCATTACTCCCGGAATGCCTCCAGGCCCCGGGACCATCTACGCTCCCCAAGGCGTGCAGCCCAATGCCAAGACGCCGACCGTCCAGGAATGGAATCTTACGCTGGAGCAGCAACTGAGTCGCAATACGGTGCTGCGCGTGGGCTATGTCGGATCGTTCGGATACCACGGCTTCGTCAGCGTCGATCCCAACGCCATTTTCCCGCAGGTTTGTTCCAGCGCGGCCGGCTGCTCAGCGGGCGGCGATCTTAAGACCGGAAGCACCGTGCCGCAGGGCACGCTCTATGTTCCCGGTCCGGGCACAGCTCTGCCGAATCCCAAGCTGGGCGCGGGTTTCTTCTGGTACACCGAGGGCAACAGCAGCTATAACGCTCTGCAGGTGGACGTGATTCATCGTTTCAGCAGCGGACTCCAGTTCCGCGCGAACTACACCTGGTCGAAGGATCTGGATATGAATTCTGCCCTCACCGGTGCGCAAGCCACCAATCAGCCGCAAATGATCATGGATCCCTACGATGTTCACCGCGACTGGGGACCATCGTCTTATAACATCCCCAATTCGGCCAGTATCTCGGGGACCTATGATCTGCCCTTCGGCAAAGGCAAGCCGCTGGCTAATAACTTCGGTGCGTTCAGCAATCGTTTGGTGAGCGGCTGGCAGCTGAACACGATCATCTCGTTGATGGATGGTTTTCCCTTCACGCCGCAGGTTGGATCGAATCAATCGGGCGATGGCGACACCAGAAATCCCGATCGCCCTTCCCTCAATCCGGCATTTTCCGGGCCTGTGGTTTTAGGCAACCAGACTCAGTGGTTCAATCCCAAGGCGTTTCTTCTGCCTGCCGCCGGCACCTTCGGGAATTTGGGCCGCGGCGTTTATAGTGGACCGGGACTGGCTGAGGTGGACACTTCGCTATTCAAAACCACGGCCATCACCGAGCGGACCAACCTGCAATTCCGCGCTGAATTTTTCAACGTGCTGAATCACTCTAACTTCGCAACGCCCAATGCGACCGTGTTTTCCGGCGGCGCGTACAACGCCTCTGCGGGATTGATTACCGCAACCACCACCACCTCGCGACAGATTCAATTCGGCCTAAAACTAATCTTCTGATCTTCCGGAGGACCCGGATCGGATGCAATTGCGAAACGTCAGCAGCCTTCTGGATCATTACCGTATATCCGCCCGTTCGGTGTGGAACACAGCTTTTTGGCCCGACCCGGAGTATCGAGACTGGTACTTCGTTGCGCACTTCCAGTCAATCGAAAAGATCCTATTCAACGTACTCGTCCTTAGCAAATTCGAGGAAGAGTTTCCGGAGGACGAGATCTTTCAAAAGCCAATTCCGTTTCTTCAGGTGGCTCCGTCAACTATATCGGTCCCAATCATGATCTCCCCAGCGACCGGTCTCTGGGACGACCCGGTTAATCGGGTGGGTATTGAAGAAGTCACGATGAACTTCGTTGCCTTCTTTGATTGGAACCAACGCGACTATCGAGACTTGCAATATTACAAGGTCCGAATTGCGCGATTCGACAACCAGCCCCACCTTGTTGGGCGAGAGGCCTTGCTTGAGAGGCAGTACGCTAGCGTTTTCTATGTGAGCGAATCGAAGCCGCGTGAGCTAGATCCCAACTAACGGCCTTCCACCCGGTGCGCGAACACCTGCACGTTGATGTCGGAGCTCTTATCCCAGCCGGCGCCCTTGCCATCGAAAGTCTTCTTGAACTTCCCGCCGGAAGTGAACAGCAGCATCTGACCGTCGGCACCGTCCTGTTTCGTGGCCGCCAGCTCGGCGTTCGTCGCCGCGTTGAACCACGCATAGGTCTTGTCGGCCTTGTCCGGCAATGCCCGCCCCAGGCCAAACGCGCCGAACTGGTACTTCAAGCCGCCTTGCACCTTCAAGTTCAATTGGGTGAAATCGATCTGCCAGACGCGCATGTTGCTTCCAAAATCGTCATAAGGAATCACGCCGGATTTGGTGGCGTCCGAGATCACGATGTTGCCGTTGCTGGCCTGATCACTCCCACGCGCGAGCAATCCGGTCACAATCGGCGTCAGACCTTCATCTGGCCCGCCGAAGTATAAGCGGACGTCCATGTAGAAATCGCCCAGATGCTCCGGGTCGGCCGCATTGACGCCTGGCACAGTCCAGACGCGAATGCTATCGATGACCCAAGATTCTCCCGAGGAGCCGACCGCGAAATCGTCGCCGAGAAAGCCGCTATCGTACAAACTCCAGCGGATGTTGCTGCGGTAATGGCCGGCGCCGTTGTTGAGGTTTGCTTGGGGCAAACCGCGATCCACCACCAGCGCCGGGCTCGCCGCCATCGCTGGTAATGCCAGCGCAAAGTAAAGAGAATACGTTTTCCATTGAGAGATAACGCGCATAGGATTCCATTCTACTTCGAGAACTAATCATCCGGGAGTCCGTAGCCGGCGTTTTGCCGCCGGGCACGAACCCGCCACCCACCCATCCGATACCTGGCGAGGGCAGCGATCCAAAACAGAGCCAGGCAGACAACGAAAAACTGGAGGCGATGCCGCACCCACGGGAGGCGATCCAAACGATAACTTATGTGCCCGTTGCCGACCCTGATATTCTCCGCCAACCCCGACCACTGTTCCCCAACCATCACTCCGGCGGCAGCAAGAACTAACGACGAAAGAATGGCTATGACGAGCAATACGGTCCAAGCATCCCCGGGCGGATAGCGCCGAAGGAGACGGCCGACTAATACTGCTGCGAAAAAAACGAAAAGCGCAAGATAGGGCAGAACAACCGCAGCATCCACTGCCAGGCTGCGGCGGCCGAAGTATTTGACCACCTCGTACGGTGAAATGTTGTGCGTCTTGGCGATCTCGACGACCAGCGAACTTAAGCAGGTATTCAGGACTTGACTAGCCGTTTGCTGCGGGCGTGGCTTGTTCGATCGCGGTCCAAACTGGGCATCCATATGCTCGATCGCCAGCTCTTCGGCAAACTCCACGTCTCCGCGCAGGTGGTCGGCGTAGCCGCGCTGGTTGGGACCGAGTGCCGCAGCGTGGTCTTCGGGCCATCGGCAATCCGGGTTGCGACCCTCGCGCCGGACGCACCCGGTCAGGAAGACCGATGCTAAAAGCACCATTCGCGCCGTCCTCATCGGGGTCGCAGAGCGGCCGCCGCCGCTTCCTCGATCGCCGGCTCGGGCGTGAGCAGGCGCATGTTGCTTCCCCCCAGTTCCCACCCCGCTTCGGCCAGCCGTTCGGGAGAGGCGCAAAAGACGATTTGAAATACGTTCTGATCTTGGGATGGAACCAGGCGCCTTCCAGCGCGCGGAGCAACAACCGCCAGGTACTTCAGGATGGTGTAAACATCGGCCTCCTCGGGAAGCTGCCAATCCACTTCCTGAGTGCAAAAGCGAATGCGGGAACCGCGCTGGGAAAGATTCCACGCCAGAAAAGCACAGCGGTCCACGGCGGACTCAAACCACACGGCTTGAGCGCTGGGAACGTCGAGATCGAGAAAAAAAGCCACGGCCTGCTCTCGTTCCCGCGCAAACTCGCGGACCTGCAAATCGCCCGTGTGGGCGGTGGCTTTCCAGTCCACATGATGAGCGCTTTCGAGCGCTTCGTAGGGGCGGATGCGATAGAAATCGTTTCCCTGCCCCCGATAGAACGATGCGATCTCGCCCTGTAAGGAGATCAACAATTCCTCAAAGCCGGGCTGCGGATCGATGGACGGATACACGATGATGTCGCGCAGCAGGCGCACGTGGATGCGCCGCTCGGCGAATCCAAAGGGAAATCGCGTGGAGAAGCGAAAGCTGTTCTGCCGATAGACTCCACGGCGAGCGAAGAAGAGCTCCACCGGCGCCTCGATCCGTGCTCCGCCGGGAATTACGGGAAAATAGAGAGGCTGCGACAGCCCGCTATCGCTCGAACCTGCCACGTGGATAGAGAACGACGGCATCCAGCGCTTGGTGTTGCGGATGACCACCCGCCCCATGAGCTTTCGGCCGGCGCACAGATGCTCGGGCAGGAGAAAATCCAGTTCCAGCCCGGCGAGGGAAAGGCGGCCGATAAATCCCGACACCATCCAGGTGGCCAGCAACAGCGCCAGAATCAGAAAAAGCAGGTTGTTGGCCGAGACGAACGCCGCTAGCGACACCAAAACGCAGGTCAAGGTGAACAGCAGACCCAGGCGCGTCACCTGTTGGCGCGTCCCCTGATCGAGCGCGGTCCGAAGCCAGGGCCAGGGTTTCAACACTCCTTCCAGATTGGCATATTCAGCCCGCCATCCCAAACGTCATACGGAATTCGCCCTAAAGCCTGGCCTAAGGCCGGCCGATTTCTTATCAGATACGACTAATCCGAAGGCCGTCTTGCGCTTCATGGAAACCTCTCTCGCATCGTTGGCAACAGCACTGGAAGCTCGGCAAGCCATGCTCGAGCGCTTGGGGACCCTGATCAACGCCAGTCCTATCGCGATGTTCACGTGCAAGCCGGCTGGGGACTTCGCTACTACCTTTGTAACCGACGGAGTGAAGACGCTTTGGGGGTATGAGCCAGAGGATTTCTTGAATAAGCCCGGGTTCTGGTTCTCCCACCTACATCCGGAAGACATCAGAGCGGTCCTCGAACATCTCCCCGACGTCCTGGAACGCGGCTGTCACGCCTACGACTACCGCTTCCGCACCGCCAGCGGTGAGTACCGCTGGACGCACGACGAACTTCGGCTGGTCAGAGATGCGGCCGGCCAGCCCGTGGAAATCGCCGGTTATTGCTTCGATATTACCGAACAGAAGCTCGCGGAAACCGTGCTACGGGAACGGGAAGCGCGGCTGAAAGTCATCTTCAATTCCACTTCGGATTTACAGGCGCTTTTCCGGGTTGTGCCGGGCGGCGGTTTCATCACCGAAGCCGTGAATCGTGCGATGAGCGAAAACTTCCACTCCAGAATAGGGAAGAACGCGACGGATTTCATCGAGAAGGATATTGACGATCTGCTGGCCGCCACCGGTCTCACTCCGGAGGAAATCGAATACCGGCGAGTGTTTTACTGTCAAGCGGTGGAACAGAAAACGCCGGTACGATTCGACACTCCACCGTCGGACCTGCGCGACGCTCTCGAGGTGTCCATCTATCCGGTCATCGACCAGCAAGGGAAATGCAGCCACCTTCTGTGGAATGGCCGCAACATCGCTAAGCGCATCCGGGCCGAGACCGCAAGGCGTGAAAGCGAGGAACGCTACACCTTGGTCACCGAGGCCATCCACGAGGGCATTTTCGACTGGAATCTCGTCACTGGCGAGTATTACCTGTCGCCTCGCTATAAGGAAATTCTGGGATATCGGGACGAAGAACTCGCGAATGATGCGGAGTCGTTCTTCGGGCGCATTCACCCTGATGACAGCGCTCGTATGTTGGAAGCCAGGGATCGCTACAGCCAGGACCCCACCATGGACCGATTCCTGAATGACCTGCGGCTGAAGCATCGGGACGGCACCTACCGTTGGGTGGTTTCGCGCGGCCGGTTCGTCCGTAACGATCGGGGTGAGCCTGTTCGGATTGTGGGCGCAGTCGGCGATATGACGGAGCGCTTGGAGTCGGCCGCTAAACTGGCCGCCAGCGAGAAACGGCTCCGCGACATCCTCGGATCGCTATTCGGATTCGTCGGCCTGTTCACGCTGGACGGCAGGTTGATCGAGTACAACCTGCCGGCGCTGGACGCCGTGGGAGCGCAACCGGAGGACTGGCTGAACCGGCCGTTCTGGGAGGTCGGAAACTGGAGCAGTCCCGAGGATCAAGCACGCGTCAGAGAGATGATGATACGGGCAGCTCAGGGCGAAGTAGTGCGCTTGGAAGCCAGCGCCGCGGTAGCCCAAGGGCAGATGATCTGCGACATTACCTTTGGACCGCTGCGAGACCAGCATGGGACAGTCTCGAACATCGTCGGCCATGGCGTGGACATCACGGCGCGCAAACAAGCCGAGGCCGAACTGCTAAAGGCCAAGGAAGCCGCCGAATCCGCCAGCCGCGCCAAGAGCGAATTCCTGGCCAACATGAGCCACGAGATCCGCACGCCGATGAACGGCATTATCGGTCTTACCGAAGTTCTGCTCGAGACACAATTGAATGCCGAACAGCGCGAGTATCTGACGCTGGTCCAGCATTCCGCTGCATCGCTTCTAACCATCATCAACGATATTCTGGACGTTTCGAAGATAGAAGCCGGTAAGCTGAACCTGGAAATTCGGGAAATGAATCTTCGCGATGTCGTTCTTAACACGCTAAAGGGCTTGAAAGTATCGGCGGAGGCCAAGGGGCTGGGTCTGGAATGCGACGTGGCCGCTGACGTTCCGGCACGGGTCCGCGGCGATGCCGGACGGCTCCGGCAGGTTCTGATCAACCTGATCGGGAACGCGATCAAGTTCACCGAGCGGGGCCGAGTTGCCGTGGCCATCGAGCGCTCGCCCGATCGCGCGGACGTACTACATTTTTCGGTGCGTGATACCGGAATCGGAATCCCCGCCGAAAAACAGGCGCTGAT
The DNA here is from genome assembly GCA_052148835.1 of Bryobacteraceae bacterium. Taxonomy (GTDB): domain Bacteria; phylum Acidobacteriota; class Terriglobia; order Bryobacterales; family Bryobacteraceae; genus Palsa-89. The sequence continues at coordinate 12,287 of JBKQHJ010000192.1, read as the reverse complement.
TTTCGAGGCCTTCACTCAGGTGGACGGCTCCTTCACCCGCCGTTTTGGCGGCACAGGTCTCGGTTTGACGATCGCCAGCAATCTGATCCAGATGATGGACGGGCGCATTTGGGTGGAAAGCAAAGAGGGCGAAGGCAGCGCGTTCCACTTCACGGCTCAACTGGAACCGATTATTGACCCGGTCGCTGCCGGGGTGGACAATTCGATTGGGCCTGCCGGACTGTAAGCCGGTTTCTGTACCCCCCCTCGGTTGGTGTACCCAAAGTAGGGCGGCAGTCATTCCTCTTGGCTCGGCATTGCTGCCAAGCTCTAGCAACCTACCCGGAAGTCGAACGGAGCGGGCCGCTCCTCCTCCCCTATTTGGTCTTGCTCCGCATGGGGTTTGCCCTGCCGTCGAGATCGCTCCCGCCGCGGTGCGCTCTTACCGCACCTTTTCACCCTTACCAATGACCGAGCTTGCGCCCACGCCACCGGCGGTATATTTTCTGTGGCACTTTCCGTGAAATCCGCTTTGAGCGAACCCCCCCGGCCGTTAGCCGGCATGCTGCCCTGTGGAGACCGGACTTTCCTCCCGCCAAGCAAGTAAACTCACCCGGCGGGCGACCACCCGTACGACAGGCCCAACTTCATTCTCGCAGAAAGCGTCCGCGCGCCGGACGTGTGGCTTAGTGACGCGCGGCTTAATAAGAGGCGGCTTAGTGGCCCTTCTCGGCTTCGCGCCGCCAAGCGAAATAGCCATCCAGCACTTCGAGTTTCTGAAGATTCGGAACATCGATGGCTTTTGGCGGATCGTCCAGGTTCATCACCTGAGCGCTGGTGTTGGTGAAAGCGGGCCATTGCGGCAGCCCGCTGCCATTGGGATCTCCGGCCTTGGCGAAATTCACCCAGTAGGAAGAAATTTCGTCCGAGACTTTGCTATCGGAAGCCGATGCGGGCATTCCGGCTGTAAAATTTCCAAAGACGTACGCGATCTCGCCGGCATGCGCGGCACCCCAGTCTTTAAACTGCGGCGTGTTGGGATAAGGCGGCCGATGGCTGAAATAGTAGACGAACACCTTGCCCTTGCCCGTTTTCGCTTGCAGCCGCGCCCAGGTCCAGGTTGGCCAGGCAAAGGTCGCGTCGCGGAACATGTCGCGCGAGGAGCGCAGAGCTTCGGCGTCGGTCCCGCCAGGATAAGCTGCCAGAATTTTGTCGGCATACCCGCCATAGCCGTCGTGAATTTGTTTTTGATAGGCATCAGCCTTGGCGAACGGCACAAAAAGCGCGCCCTCGTCGGAATTGGTGCCAATCAGCACGGCCGTATCGTTGAAGCGCTTGGCTTCATAGAGTTTGTACTGATCGCCGAGCAGCACATAGCCGTCGAAAATCGGCCAGGCGGTTCCGAGACCGGGAGGCGAATTCTTCAATACCTCTTCGGCGGACTTTTTGCGTGCATCGGCGATGGAAGCCGCACCCAATTTTGCCAGGAAAGCCGTGCCGTTCTTCTCGGCGGCGGCGAGCGAATCCATGTTCTCGCCACCTTCGTTACCGGCCTGGCGCTCGGGCCCGAAGTTTCCACCGCTCTCAGAAATCGCGCCTCGGAACAAACCCTTCGCCAGCGGTGATGCCGACAGCATGCTGACCGAGATTCCTCCCGCCGACTCGCCGAAAATGGTGACGCGGCTTGGATCGCCGCCAAACGCAGCGATGTTGCGCTTCACCCACTGCAATCCGGCGATCTGGTCCAGCAGCCCATAGTTGCCGGAGTGGCCGCCCTGCTCGGCCGTGAGCTCGGGATGCGACAGGAACCCAAACGCGCCCAGCCGGTAGGACACGCTGACCAGGACGACGCCTTTCTTGGCAAGATTCATCCCATCGTAGAGCGAAACCGACGTGCCGCCGATGGTGAACCCTCCGCCGTAGATCCAGACCATCACCGCGAGCTTTTCGTTCGACGACTTTGCGGGCGTCCAGACGTTGAGATAGAGGCAATCTTCGTTGACGGGGACCGACTCCATCCCGAGTTCCTTATTCACGATGGGAACCTGCATGCACGCGGGCGCAAATTTGTCGGTGTTACGCACACCGGTCCAGGCCACGGTAGCGGCGGGAGCACGCCAGCGCAGGTCGCCGACCGGAGGTGCCGCGAACGGAATGCCCTTGTACACGGTGATGCCGTCTTGCGTCATGCCCTGGACTAAGCCCGCTTGCGTGCGTACAGGCTTCGGAGTTTCCGCGACGAGTGTGGACACGAAGGCTAACGCAGCCGACGCGAACGCGAAAGTTCGGAGAGTATTCATATTGGTTTCCGCTTTCCGGCGGCCGATGCTAGGGCCGTTACCGCCATTCAGTGTAAATCATTCCGAGCGGAGCCGCCGGCTCCGTTGGGGTTGGGGGGTGGAGGAGCATATGTGCGCAGCGGCGTAATTTTTTTAAATTCGGCGGACTTGAGGCGAAAATCGGAAGCTTGGCGTCGCGAGGCAATCGGTTTGAGAATATCAGGAGAAGGCGGAGTTGGGGGTCACGGGGCTGCTGAACGGTATGGTGCAAAAGGAATTAGATTCGGCGAGGCGCGTGAGCGGTGGAATGAGCAGCCCGATTCGGCGCCGGAAATCGGGGAGCTCCAAACTCCTACGAACGCCGCGAGCACAAGTCACCATAGCCGACAATACAGCCAAGTCCCTAATGCTGCGGAAGAGTTCTGGTCGCAAATTGCATGCGCCCGCCTCGAGGCTGCGCTCAAGCAAACCGATTACTTGTAAGCTTCAATCGCTCTACGCTGCATCGACCCTGGAGCGAATTCAAGCATCTCCAAGCGCACTCCGTTCGGATCGCTGATGCTCGTGTGAGGTGCTCCGCTGCCAACAGAGGTAGGCTCGGGCACGGTGATGCCGCGTTTGCGCAACTCCGCAATGGTATCGCTGATGTTTTCGGTCTGGAAACCAACGTGATTGATCCCAACGGGGCGATCTGCGTTCGCCTGCGCGAGTTCTAGGAACGTGTACTTGTCGACCTGCACGTACATGGTGGTCGGATTGCCGTTCTTATCGCGCATGACGAACCCTTCGCGCATGCCCAGAGTCCTCGTGTAGAAGTCGACCGACTCCTGGAGGTTCTTGACGTAGATCCCGACGTGGTTCACACGAACCCCTATGCCCTTATCCTGTTGGGCTTCAATCGATTTGATCGTAACCATCCCCAGAAGGAGTCCGGCGGCGAATAAACCCGATGCACAAATCCGATGACGCATAATGATTCTCCTACGGCTTGGGTCTTGTAGTCCGGCAGAAATTGCCGGTTAACGACCAGCCAGTATATCGCAGGAGCGTCACTGCCCCCTGAATCGCGGGTTGGTCATTAGCCTTCGGAGTGCATGGCTCTAAAAATGGAGGGGAAGGCAGTTGCGAACCATTCCACACTGCTATCTTCCGGCGAATGAGGCTCGTCCAGCGAGATGCGTCTGCCGGCACACTTCGACATCATCCAACGAGCCCGACGGCAAGACGCCTACTGCTAAAAAACAATGCTCGAGGCCCCCATGTTGCCGCGCACCCCGCTTCCAACGCTCCACACACTTCCGCAAGCAAAACGACTCTAGGTCGGGATCCATCTCACTGCAGCGTGAAGCAACGTGAGGAACCCCGCCCACTCACTTGGCGTTAATGTCGACTGCCGTACAATAAAAGCCTGAATGGGGGTTGTCCATCACCTTATCAATCTAATCAGATGGCACCGCCTTGAATTGTTCTGGCCAATTTGGTGTACCCTCACAGCCGCAGTCATGATTTGCACCGCGTGGATGCTCCGCCCGTGGCCCGTCCAAGGTCTTTATAAGCCCGGACAATACAAGCCCGCAGAATCACACAGACCTCAATTCCGGTTGGGCCGTACATCCATTATTTGCATTGTGATGCTTGGGGTGTTCATCGGAGTGTACTCCGCGATGATCCTAGTGGGCGAAGACTTCGCGATGTATGACAACTCGCAATTTACGTCATTCTCGCTTCGGGGAGTCAATTTTCCCGTTCAGATCTGGCCCCAAGGGGGGCGGTTCTTCCCACTTGGACTGCAGGAGTTCAATCTGATCGGGCACTTCACAAGAACCATCTACGGATATCATGCGCTTCCTATTGCGGAACTTGTGATTCTTGCGCTCATTCTTCTCCGTCTCGATGACCAGGTGAGCATCGCCACGCGAGTGCTCCTCGCGACCGCTGCTCTGATCACACCCACTGTTGTCGTGAGTTTTACAGGTCTGATTTACCCCGAACGAGATATCTTGCTCTTACTCCTTTGCTTGGCTCTTTTCATCAAACGTTTCGAACAGACTGGCTTTGCGCATTGGGCGATCGCGATGGTCTTGTGTGCGCAGATCCTGCTCTATTTGAAGGAGCCTGTTTTCTTGCTCCTTCTGGGCTTCTCCACCGCACGAATTCTCATGCGGATTCGGACAGCGGATACGGCTTGGTCCGTTGCGCACCTTTGGAACTACGAGAATCGCCTGGATCTTTGCCTCGCCGCCCTAGCAATGGCCTACCTCGCGTTTTTCGCTTTTATGACGCTTCCCTATACCGACGCGCAGTATCTCGCCGATCGCCACCTGTCGCTCATCGAAACCGTGCGCTATTACGTTCAAACGGATCTGCTGGCATGGATCTTCGCGATCGTGTTTACTGTGCGTTCACTTGGCATCATGCGACGCGATATCGTGCCTGACCTGTTGTGGGACGGCCTAGCGTGCGGAGGCGTGGCCTATTTTGCGAGCTACGTCAGCCTGAGAATGGTGAGCTCATATTATTTAGCTCCCGTCGATCTGATCGCAGTGGCTTACGTCGGCCATCTCATCTCTCCGTCGTGGAGGGAGTGGCCCTTCCGCGTTCGGGCCCTTGCGGCTGTGCTGGGTGTCGGCGTCGTGTTGCAGAGCCTGGAACTATCCGCCTTTCGGGTCTTGGAGCGAAAGTACTTCATTCAACAGAAATCGGCCATGGCGCGCGTGATACTCGAAGCGTATCGCCGCGAGCCCGGATCTGTCCTGAAGGTCTCTTTTCCCCTAACGGGGCCTTACATGTTGTCTGAGTTCGCCTCCTATCTGAGTTATCGAGGTGTGCCGGTGGAAGAAGAAGTCGGCGATAGACTGCTTCCAGGCGCCGGAGTTCGTATTTTTGGGGCAAGAATTGCTAAGGATGGCCGCTGCGTCACCTGGCGAACTTTCGTGTGTCACCCTGAATCGGCGGATGCCTCCGGCGTGGCGATCGTCCTACCCGACGATGTTGTTTTATCGCCCGAGGACGCTACATTGCGCCAACGCATCCTAGATCGGCTACATTCGTCTGATCCTCGGACCCTCCCTCCCCGCTGGCTGATCGCAGTGTTGCGTTTTCACTGGGCCCACGGGCCCCCCTGAATCGGGACTCTTCCTCAATTAGCGCATGGCCTTACAATTCCGTACAGCTGCGCTCTGGTCCGGTGGCTGACAAATATTTCGCACAGCACGGCGGCGGCAAGCCCTGTGAATGAGGAAAGATCCCGGTAGCGGAACACAGATGAGACGACACCAAAGCACGTAGCAGCAAGCAACAGACAGCTCCAACACAGCAGAAGGGCCATTCCCCTCCTAGTTCCGGGCGCCCAGCCACAAAGCCAGGCAATAGCCTGCGCCTCGCGATCGATCCGCGTGTCGCGCGGGCCTTCCAAACCTCGCCCATCCCGCCTTTGCCGATGGGCGAGACGATTTCAGGGACCGAGTTTGTCGCCTGACTGGAGCGCCTGGGATCAGAGCTAAGTTTATCCGCTTAGAGAGCGGATACATCCTGGTTACGCGCATCCGGAAGTTGATCACTTGGCTGTATCACGGCCATACCACCAATGTGGCCCTGCATTGGTCCTAAAGCTGTAGAAGATCAAGACGGTTGCGCGGGTCGGGCCGGATGGGGAACGATAAACGCCCCAGGGCCCGGCATTCGACTTGACTGTGTAGTTCTTGCACACGGATGTCAACTTCAGAAGCAGGTGTCCCGAGGTGCGGTGCGGCAGGAAATGCTGGCGTCCGTTGCCTCGCGCGTAGTCCCGCTCGAACCTGCTATTACTAACTGAATGCCCTCGGAAGTGAAGAGCGTTGCGGATGGCGGCGTGGCTGTCGCGCGTACTTCGCTCTCACGCATCTTGGGGCTGGGGTTTGGAATCGCGGTTATGTTTGGCGGCACCGTAGGGGCGGGTATATTGCGATTGCCTGGCGAGATCGCCCGGCAATTGGGTAGCTTCTGGCCAATCATGCTAGTGTGGGCTGCCGGCGGCTGCTATTCGCTCCTGGGCGCAATATCCGTGGCTGAGCTTGGCACCGCCATGCCGCAGGCAGGCGGCTTCTACATCTACTCGAAACGAGCCTTTGGGGCCCGGGCCGGTTTCGCCATAGGATGGGCGGACTGGCTGAACAATTGTGCGGTCGTCGCTTATGGGGCAGTCGCCGCGGCCGATTACTTGGGTGCGCTTTTTCCTGGCATGGCAGCCCGCCAGACTTCGGTGGCACTCGCGCTGGTCTTTTTATTTTGCGCCCTGCACTGGTCCGGTTTGAGGCTCAGCAGCTCGCTGCAAGAACTGACCAGCTCGGTGACGGCGGTTACCTTTCTACTACTGGCTGCTGCCTGTCTGCTGCATCCGGTCCGAGCGAACACCGTAGTTGTGTCAGCGGGATTTACGAGGGGCAGCGGACTGCTCCAAATGCTTGCGCCAGTGGTGGCGGCGCTGCGGGCAATCGTAGTCACCTACGACGGATGGTACGAATCCATCTACTTCACCGAGGAAGATACGGATGTGTCAAAGCATCTGCCCAAGGCAATGATCGGCGGAGTCCTGATCGTCACCGGGCTGTATCTCCTGATGAATCTGGCATTCCTGCATGTGTTGTCGATTCCTGCGTTGTCCGTATCCAAGCTGCCCGCCGCGGATGCCGCCAGAATCGTGTTCCCAGCCTGGGGTGGGAGCTTTGTCACCGTGCTTTCGCTGCTCACGCTTCTGAGTCTGATCAGCGCAGTTCTGCTGGGGGCGCCGCGCATTCTGTTTGCGATCGGCCGCGACGGACTGTTCACCGAGCGTGCGGCGCGGGTAGGCGCGGGTGGAACGCCGCGAGTGGCGTTGCTGCTTTCCGCGGCGGCTGCCGCCACTCTGATCGCCAGCGGGACGTTCGAAAACATCATCGCGGTGGCGGCAATTCTGATTGCAGTGATTTACTGCGTCAACTACATCGCGGTCATCACGCTGCGAATCCGTGAGCCCGAAATGGTTCGACCCTTCCGCGCATGGGGCTATCCGGTGACAACTGTTCTGGTGCTAGTGGGTTCACTCTTGTTCTTGATCGCGGCGGTGCACGATGATCCGCGCAGCGCTGCTTGGGCCGCGGCACTACTGGCGGCGGCCGTTCCGTTGTATACATGGATGCGGTGGAAGCAGCGACGAACTCTCGCACATTTGTGAAACCATCGTCAATGGAGGAGTTGCCGCTTGTTTAGGAATGCCATCGTTCGCATCCCGGGAAGCAATTTTGCACAGGGGCTCACCACAGTCAATCTGGGAGTTCCTTGTTATGAGAGTGCGGTGCAACAGCATTCGCGCTATTCGAAAGCCCTGGAGGAATGCGGCCTCACGATCACAACACTGGATGCCGATCTCCGGTATCCTGACTCGACCTTTGTGGAGGACACAGCGGTACTGACACCCGGTGCCGCGATTTTGACGCGCCCTGGAGTCCCGAGCCGCAAAGGCGAAGTCGCCGCTATCCGCGAGACAATCCGCAGCTTCTTTCCAGCCATGCTCGAAATTGAGGCGCCTGGAACGCTGGACGGAGGCGACATCTGCGAAGCCGAAAGTCACTTCTTTCTCGGCCTGTCGCATCGCACCAACGAAGAAGGCGTACGGCAGCTGGCTGCGCATCTTGCCGCTCAGGGTTACACCTCTTCGGTGATCGATGTGCGCGGGATGACCAGCATCCTTCATCTGAAGAGCGGGATCTCTTATATCGGCAACAACACCATGGTCGCGATGAGCGAAATGGCCGGGAACGAGATCTTTCGCAAGTACGAACTGATCCGGGTTTCGGCAGAAGAGAGCTACGCTGCCAACTGCGTTCGCTTGAATGAACGAGTGCTGGTGGCGGCCGGTTACCCGCATCTCACTCGGGAACTCGCCGATCGTGGATTCAATCCTTTGGTGCTCGAGATGTCAGAGTTTCAAAAGATGGACGGCGGGCTAAGTTGTCTTTCATTGCGGTTTTAGGCTTCTAAAAGCTGAAAATGTTTACGGAGGACAGTCCTGGCCTTCTCCAACACTTCGATCCGAACGAGTATGTAATCGGTATCGAAGGTGGAGATCGAAAAGATGCTAATGCCAGCTCCGGCCAGCGGGCTAAGAATGCTCGAGAGGATGCCGACTGCTGAAAAATCCTGTTTCCCTTCGACGACGAAAGCGCGCCAACCAGGTTCGCAAGCCATTCCGTCGGGCACTTCACTCAATGGGCAAACGACAGAAAGCTCATGCGCGGTGCGAGTCACCGATACCAGCGGCCTCGCTGAGAAGCTTAACCAGGGAAGAGAGGCCGCATCTGGCGGGAGCTGGAAAATCGCCAATTCACCATGAAGCAGCCTCAGGACCAGGCTCATTTGCCGATGGTACCTACACTAACCCCTTAGTGGTGAAGCAGTTCTGGATGACGGTGGGCGTGCACCCACGCGACCATTTTTGTAAACGGCTTGGTTGTGGATTCAGGGATAGGCGCCTGTTTGTTCCGGAGCGAATGGTACAGGAACGCGTACGGGATCATCGGGATGGCTAACATCATCAGAAAAAGCAGCAGCATATGTGTTGGGGAGACACCCGGGATGCCAGAGTCCAGCGCCCTGGTATTTAGTTCGACGATTGAGAGCACGGTTTATGTCCTCCTTTTCCGCGATACACAAGGCACCAGCACGCTTAAAACCAAACAGGACACCCTAAGTGCCGTTGGGCGGCAGATCGAGCTGCGGGCAATTGGGTGAAGGGCCTCAGTTCGCCTGGGTTTCCTTTGGGGTATCCGCCCCACAGGGGACAAATTGGGTTCCCAGAAGTTCCCGTTCATCGGATAAGATTTAGTAATCCCACGATGATTCGTTTATACATCGCGACCATGATCGCACTCGGTTCACCGCTCGCGGCGCAGTGGCTGCACTACCCGACGCCCGGAATCCCACGAACAGCGGACGGCAAGCCGAACCTGGCGGCCCCGGCGCCTCGCACCGCCGGCGGTAAGCCGGATTTCTCCGGGCTATGGGAGAAGATGTCGGACAGGTTCTATAACAACATTGCGGCCGACCTGAAGCCGGGTGAAGTGCAACCGTGGGCGGAGGCTCTCTATCAGCAGCGCAAGAAGGATTTCGGCAAGGACAGCATGGAAACCCTATGCCTGCCGCTGGGCCCCGCCTACTCCACGTCCCCTTACCACGAATCCAGGATTATTCAGACGTCTGCGATGATCGCGATCCTCAACGGAGACCTTACCTACCGGCAGATTTTTATGGACGGCCGCGAACTGGAAAAGGATCCCAACCCGACCTGGATGGGTTATTCGGTCGGGCATTGGGACGGCGACACGCTGGTAGTGGAAAGCAACGGATTCAACGACCGCACCTGGTTGGATGACGACGGCCATCCTCACACCGAGGACCTGCGCGTGACGGAGCGATATCGCCGTCCCGATTTCGGTCACATCGATGTGGACATCAAACTGGAAGACCCCAAGGCGTACGCCAAACCCTGGACCGTCGCGGTAAAGATGGACCTGGAGGCGGACACCGAGATGCTGGAATTCGTTTGCGAAAACGAAAAGGATCGCACGCACATGCCGACCAACGCGAAGGGAGCCGGCGTGAACGTGCCGGTGGAGACGCTGGCCGCGTACGCGGGTTCTTATGACGTCCCGGATAGCGGCAAGACTGTCATCGCCGAAATTACCGTTGAAGGCAACGCCTTGTTCTGGAACTACGATGGCACGGGCAAGCAGAGGCTTGATCCGGTGTCTGACAGCGCTTTTTCCCTGGCAGGCACCTTGATTCAGTTCGTGCGCGACGGAGCGGGCCCGGCGACGCACTTTTTGATGAAGACGGTAGAGGGCGAAACCAAAGGCGTGCGCCGGAAGTAGCGTGCACGCCGGGGATCCGATGTTTCACTTCCTCTTGTACGTGATGGTTCGATTGGCATCGTCCGTCACTTCCAGTTCGGTTGCGGTCACGCTGACCTTACTTTTCGTTGTGATGCCGCCCATTGTCCACACCAATTCGTCTTCCCCATTCAATTTGTACGTACCTGGGAGCGTCTGCCCGAACATGGTCATCCTCGCCGTACCAACCTGCTAGAGTTACGCTTACGCGACATCTCCCTTCAGATCGACGGGCCACAGGCACGACTATAGCTGCAGTGAGCGCGAACGGAACCTAGTATCCTAATGAATGAGTGCTGCGCAGCCTGCTCTTGGTGCTTTCCCGCCAGCAATGGCTTCGTCACTGGCTGGAAACGTCACCGGCGGCCGACCGGCTGACGTCGCGCTTTGTCGCCGGCGCCACGCTCGAACGCGAAGTCGCGGTTTGCCAAAAACTGAACGCGGGCGGATATTGGGCCACGCTCGATCATCTGGGGGAAAGCGTCAACTCGCTCCAAGAGGCCGAGCAATCGCGCGATGCTTATCTAGCGGCGCTCGATCAGATCGCGAAACTCAACCTGGAAGCAACGGTCTCGGTGAAACTAACGCAACTCGGCCTCGATTTTTCCGCAGCCGCGTGCCGCGCCAATGTGGAGTGCCTGGTGGCTCGGGCGAAATCGATCGGGCGGATGGTGGAAGTGGACATGGAATCGAGCGCGTATGTCGACCGTACGCTCACACTGGTGTCCGATCTTCACGCCAGATACGGAAGCGTGCGCGCGGTGATTCAAGCATATTTGTATCGCAGCGAGAGCGACATTCGCGATCTGTGCAAACTCGCGATTCCGATTCGCCTGGTTAAGGGCGCCTACAGCGAGGCGTCCGATGTGGCGTTCCCGCGCAAGAAGGACGTGGACGACAATTACGTTCGACTGATGTTCGAATTGCTCGATTGTGGTACGTCTCCAGCCATCGCGACGCACGATGAGACCATACTCGAACGCGCGATAGGATATATTCGGGAACGAAAGATCGCGGCGGATCGTTTTGAGTTTCAGGTGCTGTATGGCGTCCGGCGCGACCTGCAGCGGCGGTTGTTGGCGAACGGTTATCATCTGAGGCTCTATGTTCCGTATGGCAATGCGTGGTATCCCTATTTTATGAGGAGACTGGCGGAGCGGCCGGCGAACGTTCTATTTTTGGCCCGTAATCTGCTGAAGAGCTAGCCTCAGGCCGATGAAATGACAGAGATGGCGGAAGCGGGAACCCGGAGCAGGTGAGAGGAATCCAATGATCATGAAGTATTGGGGTTTTTTGCTGCTGAAGCTGGTAGCCGGCGCCCTGGTAATGGGCGTGGTGTGGAGGGCTATCGTGGTCAGCTTCCGCGGCGCCGTGACAGCCGGCTTCGAGCAGAAGCCATTCGGCCACGATCTTGGCTTCACTACTGCAATGCTCGTGTACTTCCTGGCCTGCTTCGGCGTGCTGCACCTCATTATCTGGGACCAGCGCTATCGCTGCCGCACGTGTTTGCGCAGGCTCCGCATGCCGGTCAGCGCGGGGTCGTGGCCTAACATGCTGCTGTTCGGTCAACCACGCACCGAATACATTTGCCTCTACGGTCACGGAACGCTGAAAGTGCCCGAGGTGCGCATTACAACCAAGAGTCCCGATTGGGAACGACACGGCGACGATATTTGGAAGGAACTGGAATCGCTCGAGGAAACGAAGCGGTGAGTGCCCCGGCCTCCTACAATTAAACTCGCGCGCCTGATAGCGGGGGCGGCGGTTCTTCTGATACTGGTGATCCTAGGCGCCCTGTTGGTCGCACCTTACGTGGCGAACTGGCGGCTGCAGAGTTACCTCAACGATTTAGCCGACGATCCCGCGACAGCGCAGAAGCCCATGGATGCCGTGAGAAGCGCGGTGCTGAACGAGGCCGCGGGTTTGGGTTTGCCCGTCCACAGCGAAGACGTTCACACGCGGGCGCTTGCCGGCCACCGCCACAGGGACGCCACCCGGTGCTGGCGGTGGGCCGTCCAGGCCGGAGAGGGTGGTCATCGCAACCTGATCCGGGGGTCGAGGCGGGCGGCGAGGAGGTCGGTGGCCAGGTTGACGAGCACGACACCGGCGCCGAGCACCAGCGTGG
>JBKQHJ010000191.1:0-2603 GCA_052148835.1 Bryobacteraceae bacterium | reverse complement strand
CGAAGGGGTCTGCTAAAGTGGGTTGCCATGAGAATTCTTGCCCTTTGCCGGCTTTTTGATTCGACTTTGCTTTTCGCCACGCTCGCTGCTTCGAGCGCAGCTTTTCCGCTTCATGCTCAGGCGCCGCCTTCAAATCCTCTGCCGCCGATTCCCGATTGGGCGCTGCCCGGTTCGGCGACGCACCAACAGGTGGCGCCGCCCGCGGACTTTCACCGGCCGAGTACGAATTTCGATGCGCCGATTGGAGTTTTCGATGGCCAATCGGACGTTGGCAGCGCGCTCGTTCCGGGGAGCGCGAGCTACGACGCCGCGACGGGGCAGTACACCATCAATTCCGCGGGGTACAACGTCTGGTATACGCGCGACGAGTTTCGCTTTCTGTGGAAGCGCATGTCGGGCGACGTTTCGCTGGCCGCCGATATCAACTTTCCCGATCCGAAAGGCTACGGAGACCGCAAGGCCGTGATCATGATCCGGCAAAGCCTCGACGACGATTCAAAGGCCGCGATGGTGGCTGAACACGGAGCGGGGATGGTGCACCTCGCGTGGCGGGCGGAAAAAGATACGCGTGTTACCGACATGGAGTTTCGCATCGGCGGGCGCGGCCGTCCGGGCGGTGCGAGTCCTGACAGCCTGGTGACCATCAGCGCCAAACGCATCGGGATTGAAAAGCACGGCGACGAGTTCTCGATCTGGATGAGCCTTGACGGCGAGCCGATGCACCAGTTCGGGCCGCCAATCAAGCTGCATTTGGACGCGCCGTTTTATGTGGGCATCGGATTTTGCTCGCACCAGCCGGAGACAGTGGATACAGCGGTGCTGGGCAATGTGGTGCTGGAGAATCAGGCGGGGAAGGTGCGGTAGGGGCGTCGTCCGCTCGTCGGGAGGCTGACCGGCGCAAAAGCCCCAGAGGGCGAAATCGTGAGAAATCGGCATCCCGCCGGTTTTCAAGCCCTTGAAAACAAGACCTCTTTACAGTTTAGACTAGAACGACTATAATTCTAGTCATAATGAGCACGGAGGCGACTATGGCCCATTGGCAGGTACAAGCGGCAAAGACGCGGCTGAGCGAAGTGATTGAGGAGGCTCACAACAAAGGTCCGCAGATCATCACGCGCCATGGCGCCGAGCGCGCAGTCGTGCTGTCGATCGAGGATTTCCGCGCCCTGACCGCGCACAAGCCCGGGCTCAAGGAGTATCTGCTAAGTGGGCCGAAGGTGGATGGCTTCGAGATTGAGCCTGACCGCGACACGGGCCGCGAGATTGCGCTGTGACCGCGACGATCGCCTACCTGCTTGACACCAATGTTCTGAGCGAGACGCGCAGGAAAAAAGCCGATCCGGGAGTGATTGCATTCCTTGAATCCATCGACTCGGCATCGCTATTCCTGAGCGTGTTAACGATTGGCGAACTGCGCAAGGGCGTGGCTGCCAAAATGCGCGCCGACCCAGCGAGCGCGAAAAGCCTCGCGGCATGGGTCGAGGGACTGGAATTCGGATTTGCCGACCGCATTTTGAGCATCGACGCGGCGACCGCGCGGCTCTGGGGCGACTGGTCGGGTGATTGTCCGAGGCGGGTTGTCGACACACTTCTCGCCGCAACCGCCGTGCAATACAGGCTTGTTCTTGTCACGCGCAACACGCGTGATGTAGAAGGGCTTCCCGTGAAAACCCACAATCCCTGGACGGGGTAGAAGTGCAAGGGTCGCTGATCCGCGAGCCATTCTTGCCGTTTCCCTGCCCTGCGTGTTTGACTGGTTGCCTGAAAGCGGGTGGCACAGATGGCGTACGTATTGGCGCTCGATCAGGGAACGACGAGTTCGCGGGCGATTCTCTTCGATGTGGCCGGCGCGATTGCGGCGGTCGCTCAGAAGGAGTTTCAGCAGTTCTATCCGCAGGCGGGCTGGGTAGAGCACGAACCGACAGAGATCCTGACCAGCCAGCTCTCCTGCGCCGTTGAAGCGCTCGGCAAAGTGGGCGCGCGCCCGCGCGACGTAGCCGCGATCGGCATTACCAACCAGCGCGAGACGGTGATCGTGTGGGACCGCGCAACAGGCAAGGCGATCCATCCGGCGATCGTGTGGCAGGACCGCCGAACGGCGGCGCAATGCAAGGCGCTTGAAGACAGCGGAGCCGGTGAAAGTGTTTCTGCGAAAACCGGCCTCGTGCTCGATCCGTATTTCTCGGCAACCAAAATTAAGGGGATTCTGGATCATGTGGACGGTGCGCGGGCGCGAGCAGAGCGCGGCGAGCTGGCCTTCGGAACGGTGGACAGTTGGCTTGTGTGGCACCTGACCAGCGGCCACAAGCACGTGACGGATGTGACCAACGCCTCGCGCACGCTGCTCTTCAATATCGTCAAGGGCGAGTGGGACCCGGAGCTGCTGAGGCTCTTCGAGATTCCCGCGAGCATGCTGCCTGAAGTGAAGTGGTCAAGCGAGCGCGTGGGCGAGGTGACGACGACGCTCGGCCTTGGCGGCGTGGCCATCGCGGGCATTGCCGGCGATCAGCAGGCGGCGCTCTTCGGCCAGTTGTGCTGGAGCGCGGGTGAAGCCAAGAACACCTACGGCACCGGCTGCTTTTTGCTCCAGAACATCGGCACGG